>JBDSMH010000114.1:0-10314 GCA_039915945.1 Acidimicrobiales bacterium
GACGCCGACAGCTTGGCGCGGTGCAATTCGACTTGAGCCCACAGCGAGTCGAGCCCGATCTCGTGGAGCGCCGAACACGTCACCACGGGTGGGCTCCACGAAGGGCTCGACGGCTGCATCAGTCGCAACGCGCTCGAATAGTCGTTGGCCGCGACGCGCGCACGACCTTCGTTGTCACCGTCGGCCTTGTTCACCGCGATCATGTCGGCCAGTTCGAGCACGCCCTTCTTGATGCCCTGCAACTCGTCGCCCGCTCCCGGGATCATGAGCACGAGAAAGAAGTCGACCATCTTCGCGACCAGCGTTTCGTTCTGGCCGACGCCGACGGTCTCGACGAGTACCACATCGAATCCCGCGGCTTCACACACCACGATGCTCTCTCTCGTCGCGCGCGTGACGCCGCCGAGGGTGCCCGCGGTTGGCGAAGGCCGGATGAACGCGGACGCGTCGACTGACAGCCGCTGCATGCGCGTCTTGTCGCCCAGAATGCTGCCGCCGGTGCGCGACGACGTCGGATCGATGGCGAGCACCGCCACGCGATGCCCTTCACCGGTCAACTTGGTGCCGAGCGAATCGATGAACGTCGACTTGCCCGAACCGGGAACCCCCGTGATGCCTACGCGGTGTGAGTTGCCGGCATGAGGCAACAGCTGCAGCAGCATCTGTTGCGCGAGCTCCTGATGCTCACGGTTGGTGGACTCGACCAGGGTGATGGCACGGCCCAGGTAGGTGCGGTTGCCAGCACGGACGCCGTCGACATAGGCGTCGACGTCGACGGTGCGTCGGCTCACTCGTAGCCCAGCTGTGCGTTGAGCTTGCGCATCAGGTCGATGGCCGCGTCGGCGATCACCGTGCCTGGCGGAAAGATGGCCGCGGCGCCGGCTTCGCGCAACGCCTCGAAGTCTTGCTGCGGGATCACACCGCCCACCACGACGAGGATGTCGGATCGATCGAGTGCGGCCAACTCGCGCTTGAGCTCGGGCACGAGCGTGAGGTGTCCGGCCGCGAGCGACGACACGCCGACGATGTGGACGTCGGCTTCGATCGCCTGGCGGGCGACCTCTGCCGGCGTCTGGAACAGTGGACCGACGTCGACGTCGAAGCCGAGATCGGCGAAGGCCGTAGCGATCACCTTCTGGCCGCGATCATGGCCGTCCTGGCCGATCTTGGCGACGAGGATGCGCGGGCGTCGACCGTCGTTCTCGGCGAAGCGCTCGACGAGCGCGCGCAACTGCTCGACGTTGGACTGGTCGCCGACCTCGTGTCGATACACACCGGAGATCGTACGGATCTCTGCGACGTGGCGGCCGAATACCCGCTCCATCGCGTCGGAGATCTCGCCGACGGTCGCCTTTGCGCGAGCGGCGTCGACCGCGAGCTTCAACAGATTGGTCTCGGGATTCGATGCGGATGCTGCCCCCTTTGTGAGCGCGTCGAGCGCGGCGCTGCAGGCATCGTTGTCACGTTCGGCACGCAACCGCCGCAGCTTTTCGATCTGGCTGGCCCGCACCACCGAGTTGTCGACCCGCAACACCGGGATGTTCTCGTTCTCGTCGAGGCGATACATGTTGACGCCGACCACCGGCTGACGGCCCGAATCGATGCGGGCCTGCGTGCGGGCCGCCGCTTCCTCGATGCGCAGCTTCGGCAGGCCGTTCTCGATGGCGCGGGCCATGCCGCCCATCGACTCGACCTCTTCGATGTGGCTCCACGCGCGCCGGGCCAATTCGTAGGTGAGGCGCTCGACGTAATAGCTGCCGCCCCACGGATCGATGACGCGGCAAGTGCCCGACTCTTGTTGGAGGAACAGCTGCGTGTTGCGAGCAATGCGGGCGCTGAACTCACTGGGCAACGCCAAGGCCTCGTCGAAGGCGTTGGTGTGCAGCGACTGCGTGTGTCCCTGCGTGGCCGCCATCGCCTCGACGCACGTGCGGACCACGTTGTTGTAGACGTCTTGCGCAGTGAGCGACCATCCCGACGTTTGGCTGTGCGTGCGCAGCGACAGCGACTTGTCGCTCGTCGGATCGAACTGCTTGACCAACTTGGCCCACACCAATCGCGCCGCGCGCAGCTTGGCCACCTCCATGAAGAAGTTCATGCCGATGGCCCAAAAGAAGCTGAGTCGCGGAGCGAACCGGTCGATCGGCATGCCCGCCGCCAAGCCGGCGCGGATGTACTCGACGCCGTCGGCCAACGTGTAGGCCATTTCGAGGTCGGCAGTCGCGCCCGCTTCTTGCATGTGATAGCCGGAGATGGAGATCGAATTGAACTTCGGCATGTGCTGCGCCGTGTAAGCGAAGATGTCGCTGATGATGCGCATGCTCGGGCCGGGCGGATAGATGTAGGTGTTGCGCACCATGAATTCTTTGAGGATGTCGTTCTGGATCGTGCCACCGAGTTTCTCGGTGCTGACGCCTTGCTCTTCGGCGGCCACGATGTAAAGCGCCATGACCGGCAACACTGCGCCGTTCATCGTCATCGACACGGTCATCTCGTCGAGGGGGATGCCGTCGAAGAGTTGCCGCATGTCGAGGATCGAGTCGATCGCCACACCAGCCATGCCGACATCGCCGCCGACGCGCGGATGATCGCTGTCGTAGCCGCGGTGCGTCGCGAGGTCGAACGCGATCGACAGGCCCTTTTGCCCCGCCGCGAGGTTGCGCCGGTAGAACGCATTGGACTCTTCGGGCGTGGAGAAGCCCGCGTATTGGCGGATCGTCCACGGTTGGTTGACGTACATCGTCGGGTACGGGCCGCGCAGGTAGGGCGCGATGCCGGGGTACGTCTGGAGGAAGTCGAGACCGTCGAGATCGGCCGCCGTGTAAAGGGGTTTCACACCGATGCCCTCGGGCGTGTCCCACAACAGCGCATCGACCGCCTTGCCGGTCTCGCCCTCGACCGCGTCCTGCCAATCGGCGACCGAACCCGCGGCAGCGTGTGCGCCCTCCAACTCGACATCGGCAAAGTTCGGGATATCGGCCATCACGCCACCCCCAATGTCGCGATCGCGCGACCGAGTGCGTCGAGCGCGTCGCACCCGACGTAGATGAATTCGTCGACACCCGCCGCGACGAACCGCTCACGATTGTCGCCCGGGTTGCCGGCCAGATAGATGCGCGCACCCGCGGCGCGCAGTGCTTCGGCCACGGGCACCGCGAGCGTGTCATAGAGCTTGTCGGACGAACAGATCACGACGTGCGTCAGACCGCTGGCGCGAAACGCGGCGGCCGCGGAGGCTGCGTCGTCGAGGGCGTCGCTGCCCGGCGCACTGATGCCGCCGATCTCGAAGAACGTCCTCGCGAAACCCGCACGTGCCGAGTGCGCCGCAACCGGGCCGATGTTGGCGAGGAAGATCGCCGGTCGCGTGCCCGCATCGGCGGCGGCATCACAGCGGTCGCGGAGCGCTTCGAACGGCGCCGCGTAACGCTCGACGGTTGTCGACGACGGACGATCGCGCGTCACCCGCGTCTCGTCGATGTCGGGGAACTCGGTGACGCCGGTGATGAGCTGCCGCCGCTTGGCGACGTTTACGGCTCGCTTGTCACGCGTGCGCTCGATTTGTTGCGAGATCACATCCGACGTCGTCGCGGCGTCCCACCCACCGGCCGCTTCGATCTGTTGGAACCAACTCCACGCGGCGCGGGCAAAGTCGTCGGTGAGCGATTCGATGTACCACGAACCGCCGCCGGGGTCGACGACGCGGGCAATGTTCGCTTCGTTGATGAGCACCGCTTGCGTATTGCGCGCGACTCGACGGGCAAACCCGTCGGGCAAACCGATGGCATCGTCGAACGGCAACACGGTGATGGCATCGGCGCCGCCCAGGCCGGCCGCGAAACACGCCACAGTGGAGCGCAAGATGTTGACCCACGGGTCGCGCTGGGTGAGCATGGCGCGCGAGGTGACAGCGTGTTGCTGCATCGGCGCCGTGGCGACGGAAGCGCCGCATGCCTCGGCGACGCGTGCCCACAGTCGCCGCGCCGCCCGCATCTTGGCGATGGTCGAGAACTGATCGTTGGTCGCCGTGACACGAAATTCGATCTGCGCGAACGCGGCGTCGATGTCGAGCGAATCGCCCGCGGTCAACGCCCGCAGGTACGCCGCACCGATGGCGAGCAGGCAGCCCAACTCGTCGACGTCGGAACCACCGCGCGCGTTGACGGCGCTGCCATCGACGACGAGGGCGCGGACGCGCGGGTACGTGCGCGAGCATCGGACGGCGATAGCAACGGCGTCGTCGATCGAGACCCGCCCGCCCGCCGGGTCGAGACCGAAGTTGCCCAAGGCCGCCGAGGGTGGCACGTCGCGTGACGACCAGAGCGAGCAGAGCGCATCGACGGCGCTGGTCGTGTCGGACCCGATCTCGAACACGATCGGCGCGAGGTCGAGGTACACACCGTCGAGGGCACGACCGAGATCGTCGACCGGCACACCGCCGTCACCGACGCGCAGCCAGATCGACGTCACGCCGCGCTCGAGGTCGGCGAGGATGGCGGCGTTGGTCGCGACAGGGTCGGGGTCGGCGTGATACTGCCGCACGTCCCAGCCGCCCAACTGCCCCGCGGCACGAGATCCGCGCACGAACGGAGCGACACCGGGTAGACCGTCGGGGACCAGTGTGTCCGCCGTGTAGAGCGGCTGAACGGCCACTCCGTCGTAGGTCTGCGTCACCAACTTCTGGTCGAACGATGCGCCTTTGAGCACGCCTTCGACGAGTTCGAGCCACTGCTCGTGGGTGGGGGTGGCGAACGCGCCCGCCAGCGTCAGATCCTCGGCGCTCATAGGTCGGATCGTAGGGGATGACCATAGAGTTCCCGACACCGAAAGCCGAGGCTGGGCATGAGCGCCGCGACCAAGACGACAGAACCGATCGAGATCACCGGCCATCCCCGGCGATGGCTGATCCTCGGCATCCTCTGCCTGTGCCTGGTACTCGTCGTCGCCAGCATCTCATCGCTCAACGTGGCGATCCCCAGCATCCAGCGGGCGCTCGACGCATCGCAGAGCCAACTGCAGTGGATCATCGACGCGTATGCCCTCGTGTTCGCGGGGCTCCTGTTGCCGATGGGCGCGCTCGGCGACCGCTACGGACGCAAGTGGACGTTGCTGACCGGCCTCGTGCTCTATGCCAGTGCGGCCATCCTGGCGTCGCGCTCGACGAGTGCCGATCAGGTCATTGCCGGCCGGGCGATCATGGGCATCGCGGCGGCCCTCATCATGCCGTCGACGCTCTCGCTGTTGACGTCAGTGTTCCCGCCTCACGAGCGGCCCAAGGCAATCGCACTGTGGGCCGCCTTCGCCGGCGCAGGCGGCGCCTTCGGCGTGGTGTCGAGTGGGCTGCTGCTGCGCTGGTTCTGGTGGGGGTCGGTCTTCTTCGTGACCGTGCCCATCATCGTGATCGCGCTCGTACTGATCATCCCGTTCGTGCCCAACTCGTCGGACAGCGACCGCCGCCCGCTCGACCCCCTGGGCTCGGGGCTCTCGATGCTCGGATTGTTCGCACTCATCTACTCCCTCATCGAAGGACCGGTGCGCGGCTGGTCAAGCCCCGTCGTCGTCGGCGGCTTCGTGGCGGCCGCCGTGCTGCTGACGTTATTCGTCATGTGGGAGTTGCGGTCGCGGTTCCCGATGCTCGATCCGCGCCTCTTCCGCATCCCCCGATTCGCGGTTGCAACGGCGACGATTACCAACCTGTTCTTCCTGATGTTCGCCATGTTCTTCGTGCTCACGCAGTACTTCCAGTTCGCCAAGAACTACACACCGCTTGCCGCCGGTGTCGCCATCTTGCCGTCGCCGGCGACCATGCTCATCGTCGCTCCCCGCGGGCCCGCCATTGCGGCGCGCATCACCGTTCGCCGCACCATCGCGTTCGGTCAACTCCTCATCGCGGCGGGTGCGGCGGGGCTCTTCTTCATCCGACCGGGCACACCGTACGTATTCAGTGGAGTGCTGCTGGCGGTGATCGCGTGCGGGTCCGGCCTTGTGATGCCGTCGGCGACCGCCTCGATCATGACGTCGCTGCCGATGAACAAAGCGGGCGTCGGTTCTGCGGTCAACGACACGACACGAGAGGTCGGAGGCGCCGTCGGCATCGCGGCCATCGGTTCGATCGTCGCATCGCTCTACCGCCACTCCCTCGGCTCGGCGCTCGACGTCCTGCCCGCCGAGGCAAGAGAACGCGCCCGCGACAACGCCGGATCTGCGATCCAGATCATCAAAGATTCCGCGCCGCAGGGTCAGGTCGAGTCATTGCTCGACAGCGTGCGCAGCGCCTTCACCAAAGGCATGAACGTGGGCATGCTCGTCGCCGCCATATTCGCACTGATCGGTGCCGCGGTCACCGCCCGTTGGTATCCCCGAGACACCGACCTCCGCCGCGGCCCCGGCCACTGATCGACCCGTTCGAGCCGCTAGCCGACGATCTCGCGCAGCCGCGCGATGCTCGTGGCGGAGTCGGGGCCGACGGGCGCGACATTGAGGTTGGTGACGCCCGCGGCCCGCCAAGCGGCCACGCGTTCGCGGACATAGCCGGCATCGCCGCACAACGTGAGTTTCTCGAGCAGTTCGTCAGGCACGGCGGCCGCGGCTTCGTCCTTCTTGCCCGACAGGTAGAGATCTTGGATGCGACGCGCCGCGTCGCCGTAGCCGTAGGAACACACCACGTCGTTGTAAAAGTTCTTTTCGCGTGCGCCCATACCGCCGACGTACAACGACACACCCGCACGCGCCCGCTCGCGGTGGACATGCGCATCGTCGCCGATCGCCAATAGCCCGCCCGCGACGACTTCGAGTGGCCCGAGCGCAGGATCGCGTTTGGCCAATCCTTTGCGCAATGCCGCGCCCCACACCGCATCGGCACGTTCAGGGATGAACAGGTAGGGCAACCATCCGTCGGCGACCTCGGCGCACATCTCGACCGACTTCTCGCCCAACGACGCCACATAGATCGGGATGTTCTCTCGCGCCGGCGTGTTGATCATCTTGATCGGCTTGCCCAAACCGGTGCCTCGACCCGCGGGCAGCGGCAAGTCGAAGACACGGCCGTGGTACTCGAGCCGTTCTCGCTTCCACGCCAAGCGACAGATCTCGATGACCTCACGGATGCGCGCCACGGGCTTGTCGTAGACCACCCCGTGCCAGCCTTCGACGACCTGCGGCCCGGAGGCCCCGAGCCCGAGGACGAAACGACCGTCGCTCAGAGCATCGAGACCGGCCGCGGTCTGGGCCAGCAACGCCGGCGTGCGGGAGAACACCGGCAAGATGCCCGTCGCCAACTCGACCCGCTCGGTGACTGCCGCGAGGTACCCACACAGGCTGACCGCATCGAACCCGTACGCCTCGGCGACCCAGATCATGTCGACGCCCGCGGATTCGAGCTCGCGGGCCCGCGCCGCCGACGCCCGGAAATCGCCCGCGTACTGGAGAGCAGTAGAGATCTTCATCCCACCATCGTCGCGCGTTCCCGCTCTGAAGGGCCGCTAGGGCCCTGCGGTGGCTAATGTCCGAGCGAAATCGAACAAAGGCCTCCACCCATGGCGATCCCCAGCGGCATACCGATCATCGACACCATGATCGGCTTCCCGACCAACTTCGAGCACTACGACTTCATCCGCAAGCAAGCCAAGGACACGCAGACAAAAGAGGGGTTCCAGTTCCCCGTCGAATACATCTTCAAAGGTGTGCCGAAGGATCTCTACGGTAGCGAAGACCCCATCGGTGTCACGGTCGGCGAGATGGACAAGTACGGCGTCGCCATCGGCATGATCGGCAGCGATGACAAGTTGTCCAAGCTGGCCCTCGAGCGTTATCCCGACCGGTTCATCCCGTCGATGGGCGTTGATCCCAACAAGGGCATGGACGAAGTCCGGCGCATGGTGCGCAACTACGAGACCTACGGCATTCGCGCGGTGACGGCGTTCCCGGCGGGCTGCTTCCCGCAGGTGCCGATCAACGACAAGAAGTTCTACCCGATCTACGCCAAGTGCTGTGAGCTCGACATCCCCATCTTCGTGTGTTCGGGCGTGCCCGGTCCGCGCATCAAGATGGCGTGCCAGCACGTCGAGCTCATCGATGAAGTGATGTACGACTTCCCCGAGCTCACGTTCGTGACCCGCCACGGTTGCGAACCGTGGGCCGACCTCGCCGTCAAGCTGATGCTCAAGTGGCCCGGCTTGCACTTTTCGACGAGTGCGTTCGCACCCAAGCACTATCCGCCCGCGATCATCAAGTACGCGAACACCCGGGGCGCCGACAAGATCATCTACGCGGGCTACTTCCCCATGGGCCTCTCGCTCGAGCGCATCTTCCGCGACATGCCGGGTGTCGGGTTCAAGGACGAAGTGTGGCCCAAGTTCCTCCACGACAACGCCGCCCGCGTGTTGAAAATCGGATAGGCCCGAGCGGCCTTCAGAGCGGAAAGTAAAAAAACCCCATGGCAAGTGAACAATTCGTCGCCTTCCAACAGAAGAAGGCGGCAAACCCGGTGCCGCCACCGGCCAAGGACATCGTCGAACTGCGCGCTCGCATCGACGGCTTCATGGGTCAACTGGCGTTGGCCGAAGGCACCTCGGCGGTCGAGGTCGATGCAAATGGTGTCCCCGCCTTTCTCCAGACGCGCGCTGGCGGCGACGACGATCCGTTGGTGATCTACTTCCACGGTGGGGGCTATCGCATCGCGTCAGCGCTCGCGTATCGCGCGTATTGCTCGAATTTCGCCGCGCGCGCCGGGGTGCGGGTGCTGAACGTCGACTATCGCCTCGCGCCCGAGAATCCCTTCCCGGCCGCGGTCGAGGACGCGATCAGCGCGTACCGGTGGGCACTCGCCAACGGCACTCCCGCGTCGCGCATCGTGATCGCCGGCGACTCCGCGGGCGGAGGGCTGACTGCCGCCGCGTTGCTCGCCATTCGCGATCGAGGGCTCGACACCCCCGCCGGCGCGATCTGTCTGTCACCCTGGGTCGATCTCACGAACACGAACGAGACCTACACAACCCGTTCGAGCGCCGACAAGATGTTCTCGTTGGCATCGGCAACCGAAGCATCAGGACTGTATCTCCAGGGCCAAGATCCCAAGTTGCCGCTCGTCTCGCCGGTATTCGCCGACCTCGCCGGCCTGCCGCCGCTGCTGATCCTCGTCGGCGACGCCGAGGTGTTGCTCGACGACTCGCGCGCGCTCGCGGCGCGCGCCTCGGACGCCGGTGTCGCCAACGAGTTGTTCATCTACCCCGACATGCCCCACGTGTGGATGACCGACTACCCCGCGTTCCCCGAGGCCGCGCAAGCCTTCGATCAAATGGCAGCGTTCGTCGCCCGCGTCACGCGGTAGGACGAGATCGCTATGCACGCGGCGCATCACTCGACGACCGGTGGTTTGGACGTGCTGCGCTACGGCGAGGTCGATGACCCACCCCCACCCGGCCCCGCCGAAGTCCTGATACGCGTCCGGGCATCGTCACTCGATCGCGTCGACCTCTACTTCCGCGAGGGCTCGCACGGCATGACGATCCGCGAGCAGCCCTACATCGGTGGTCGCGACATCGCCGGCGATGTCATTGCGGTCGGCAACGAGGTCGCCAACGTGCACGTCGGTCAAGCCGTGGTGGCATCCGGTGCGCGCGCACACGCCGAACTCGCGCTCGCTCCCGCAGAGTTGACGCTTGCGCTCCCCCCGAACTGTTCCTACGAGCGGGCCGCCGCGATACCGACGGCCGGTCGCAGTGCGTACCAGGCGCTCGTCGAGCGCGTACACATCGCAGAGGGCGAGACCGTTCTCGTCACCGCCGCCGGTAGTGGGGTCGGCAGCTTCGGCGTACAAATCGCGCGAGCGTCAGGGTGCACGGTCATCGCGACCACCAGTGTGCGCGCCGGTGCCAACGTCGACAAGCTCGCTTGCGCGCGCGAAATCGGCGCGAGCATCGCGCTCGATTCACGGCGCGACGACCTCTACGGGGCAGTCATCGACGCGACCAACGGCCAGGGCGTCGATGTCGTGCTCGATCACGTCGGCACACCGCTGTGGGATTCGGTGATTCGCACGCTGCGGCCATGGGGACGGTACGTGACGACCGGAGTCACGGGCGGCCATCGCGTCGATCTGCACCTCGGTCAGGTCTTCGTCAAAGGCCTCACCATCACCGGCGTCGGGCGGCCGTCGAACGCGCAGATTCGCCGCACGCTCGAAGGCCTGCTCTCACTGGTCGCCTCGGGCGATGTCGAGCCGCGCATCGCGGCGACGTTTGCACTCAGTCAGATTGGCGATGCGCATGCGTTGATGGCGAGCGACGACTTCTTCGGCAAGATCGTGCTGACGGTGTA
>JBDSMH010000057.1:0-48320 GCA_039915945.1 Acidimicrobiales bacterium
CTTGGCGACGAGCCGCGAACCCCTTGGCGTGCGGGGCGAGGTCACGGGGCGCGTGGCGTCACTGTCGCTACCCAAGGCGGACGATCCTGTCGGGGTCGCGGACTACGAGCGCTTCGACGCGCTGTCGTTGTTCTGGGAGCGCGCTCGCAGAGCGTCGCCACAGATCACGATCACCGACGAACGGGTAGAAGCCAGTGTCAAGATCTGCCGTCGTCTCGATGGGATACCACTGGCGATCGAGATCGCGGCGGCGCGGTGTCGTCAGTTCTCCGCCGAGCGGATCGCGCGAGATCTCGAAGAGCATTACCGCCTGGTCGGCGGCGGCCGCGAAAGGATGGCCCGCCAGCGCACGCTCGAGGCCTCCGTCGAGTGGAGCCATGAGCTGCTCGACGCGGACGAGAAGATCGCATTCCGCCGCGTGGGCGTCTTGACGAGTTGGTTCCCGCTCGAGGCCGCGGAGGGTGTGGTGGCGGCGCTGGCGGACCTCGATCGAGTGGCAGTGCTCGATATGATCGGGCGACTCGTGGACAAGAGCCTCCTCGTCATCGACGACGACGCCGGTGTTGATGAGCCGCACTACCGCAGCTCGAGACAATCCGCTTCTACGCGCTCGCCCGCGCGAAAGAGGCAGGCGAAATGCAGACGCTGCGTGAAGCTCACGCGGCGTGGTGGAGCGACTGGGCCGGCGAGCATCCGATCATTGCCATCCCCAATCCGGCACAGATCGCAGAGTTCGATCAGTCCTACCCGAATCTGCGTGCAGCGCTCGAATGGCTGAGGTCCGATCCCGTGCGCGCGGCCCCGCTCGTGCAATCGCTCGGGCCGTGGATGGTGTTGCGCGGCTACGTCGAGGACATTCGACTGCTGGCGATTCCTGTCGCTCTTGACCTCTACCAGATGCGTCACCCGGCGTGGACGACCACCGTTGGCAGTCTTTCGCTACCTGCGATCGCGGTAGGCGAACTCGGCTTCTTGTTGGGTCCAGTGAACGAAGCGTTCGTCGACGCCGAAAGCGCGGGCGACTTCGCGACGGCGACCGCGTGCTTGCACGGCCTGGCGTTCCTCGACCAGTCGGCCCAACGATGGCGGCTACTCGCCGACTACGGGGCCCGTGCGGGGCTCGAGCAACAGCGCTCCCTCGGTGAGATGGCGTATCATTCGTGTGTCCCGGAGGACGTTCGTACCAGTCACGACGCGTTGCGGGCCCTCGTCGAGCACGAGCCCCGCGACTCGGCTGCCCTGCCGTATCTCTTGAGCAGTTGGGCCAACACCTTGTTGATCCTCGGCGAGTACGAACACGCGCACCGCTGCTTTCGCAACGCGATGACGATGCGAGCAGGCGCGGCACCAGGTGAGCCCACGGTGCTGCTATGGGTGATCGCGACGGGCGCCGCCGAGGCGATGGGTCGCAACGACGTGTCGGATCTCGACAAGATCTTGCATCTGTGTCGAATTCGTTCCCTGCGCGGGGTTGCTGTCTTCTGGGCTGGTGTCTGGCAGCAAACGATTGCGATCGCGGCGCATCGCCTTCGTGGGGAGCCGCTCGACGTCGATCAACTCGTTGCCGTTGCGACAGCGCCGATTCCGCCGACGGCGTGGCGCGTCGGCTATTCATTGACGCGCGGGAGCTCCTCGACCGCGGCGCTCTAGCGCCGGTGCAGGTCCTCCGCGATGGCCTCGCCGAATCCGCTCTGGCCCATACGCCGTACCATCGGTTGTTCTGCACGGCGCTGCGCGCGTCGATTGCTCAAGCCGAGGGCGACAACGACCGCGCCGATCACGAATGGCGCGATCTGCTGACTCTCGCGATCGAGCAAGGGGCGCGCCCGTTGGCGATCGATGCCTTGGAGGCGCTCGCCTCGATCGCGGCGCCGGTTTCGCTCATGCCGGCGGCCCGACTCCTCGGTGCCGCGCAGACTGGGCGCGACGCGACGGCCTACCGGCTGAGGTTCACCCTCGAACGGCAGCGCCACGACGACGCACACGCAATCATCGCGAACGCGCTCGGCGGCGCGGAGTTCGAGCAGGCCCTCGGCGAGGGCCGTGCGATGTCGCTCGCGGCGGCGTGCGCGTATGCGCAGCGCGCGCGGGGAGAGCGTCGGCGTCCGACGTTCGGTTGGGACAGTCTCACGCCCACCGAACACGACGTCGCCGGTCTCGTCGCCGAGGGCGCCACCAACCCAGAGATTGCGCGCCAGCTCATCATGAGCGTCAACACGGTGAAAACACATCTGGCGCACATCTATACGAAGCTCGGCATCGACTCGCGCGCCGAGTTGACATCGCTCGTAATCCGCCACGCCGGCTGACGACGGGCTCGTCGCTCTGTCACCCGGACGACGAGCCTCCCCTCACCCGGTCGGGGGATGTACCCGACCCCGGCGATTTCTACGCTGCAAGTCGTGAGCGACGAAGGCTGGTATCCGACCCATATCACCCGGCGCATCTGCGTTGGTGGGATGGCCAGTTGTGGTCGAGCCACGTGCGGATCTCGCCACGGGCCACATTCGACAGGACTGTCTCGCCGTTCGCGGCATCGTCGATCGATCCGCTCGCCCGCACATCATCCACGCCGGTGTCAAACCGGTCCTAGAGAACGCGGTCGAACGCAACATCATCGACCAGTCGCAACGCGACGCGCTGCTCTTCTTGATGAGGAACCTGTGGTCCCGCCCACTGATACCACCGCCCGTCGCTTCCCCAGAGACGGCCACGCCGACACGGGCACCAGCCAGAGTCAGCGCAAACTTGCCACCGCAACCGACAGCGACCCCACCGCCAGCGCGGGTGGCGCCACCAGCACCAGCCCCGGCCGCGGTCTCGATCTCCGAGCCACGGCGACCGTTGCGGCTGCGCCGGGCCCGCTCAGCGATCTCCGCCGAGTTGGCCGTGCACCGGCTGGCCTACCTCGGTGTGCTGTTGTTGTTCGCCGGGGTCACCGGCCTGACCGTGTTCTCCACCGGCGATGTCCGTCGCGGACTCAGGCCGGTCGCCGAGTTGACGGTGCCGGCGTCGCTCTTGTTCGCTGCGTGGTTCCTTCGGCGGAGGCATTCGACCGTCGTGGCGACGGCCCTCGAAGTCCTGGCAGCCACCGTGTTGCCCATTGCGTTGTTGGTGAGCTGGGTCGATGGTGCCGCTGTCCCGCCCGATCCCGGCGACGGTCAGCGTGTCGCGGTCCTCACTGCGACGGGCGCGGCGCTCACGCTCGCGTACGCCTGGTACTCCCGACGACGTCCTATTTCGCCATGGCGTTTCTTCGTCGTGCCGCTCGGCTGGCTCACCGTGGCCGCACTCGCGCTGGTTGCCGCGGATGATGTGCCTTCGCCCGATTACATAGCTGTGCCAGTGCTATGGCAGTGGACGATCGTCCTCGTCGCGATCGCGGCCACCGCCCCGATCATGAGGCGTTTTGGTCCACGAATCATTGCGGTCGCCGCCGAACCGGAGCTGCTTCCTGGTGCCGGCGTCGCATCGGTACTCGTCGTGGTGGCCGCCGCGCTCGATGGTTGGGCCGAGTGGCCCTTGACGGTCGCGGCGCTCGCACTGGTGATGGTCTTCGAATACCAACGGCGCTGGTTCCGCTGGGCGACCGCGCCACTCCAGGCGGCCGCATTCACCGCGGCGCTCGCACCACTCGCGTCCATGGCGGGGCTGGGCCGGGTGGGTGTGTGCGGCGTCGTCGGGGCGCTCGCGTTGTTGGAGCGAACCTCGAGGCGCGGCGGCGACAACATCGATCAACGAGTTGTCCAAGGCACGATCGCATTTCTCGGTGGAGTCGTCGGCCTCGCGCTCGCGGCATCGGCGGCCGAGTCGTGGACGATGGGGGCGAGACGTGGGGGAGTGCCGCCTTGGCGAGCCGACGGCGTAGGGCGGTGCGGTACACGTCGACGCGGACTGGATGCCCGGCTTCCGAGCGGAACACCAAGCCGTCCCATTCGGTTGCCCATGCTTCGCCCGCCACGAGGCGTTCCTCGTACTGCGCCTTGCGCCACGTCTTCAACACCAAAGCGACCTCGGGCGGTATCGGTATCGCGGGATAGGACCGCTCGCGTTTGGGTGATTTGATGGCCGCGCCAATTACTGAAGCTCTGCTTCGACAGTTAGTGCTGAGGCGCGCTCGTGGTCACAGCGTGGTCACAAGCGGACGCGGAAAGCTAAACACGAGCTGGTACTACACGAGACGAACGCACGGAAAGTGCCTGTTGAGCGGCATCGGAGCACACCATGGGAGATCAGCGGTCACGGTTCATTCATTACTGGGGGTCAAGGGGCCGCAGGTTCAAATCCTGTCAGCCCGACCACAACTCTTCACGGTGATAGCGATTGCCGGCAGTCAGCTCTCCTCGGCGAAGAGGTGCGCGTATCGGGCGAGGTAGAGCGGCCATCCCTGGTCGTTGTCGACACCGTCGCGGACGCCCTCCCAGCCTTGTCCGTGTCGTTCGAGGTTTCGATGTTCGAGTTCGAGGCGGGTGCGCTGTGGGCTTTCGGCGACGAACCGGACTTCGACTTCGCTGGTGTGGGTTAGGTCGGATTCGATCTGCCAATACGGGCTGATGTCCCAGCTGAAAACGACGCGGTCGGGCGGTTCGAAGGCGAGAACGCGGGCCCAGTGGCACTCGCTGCCGTTGACGGCGCGATCGTAGATGTGTCCGCCGACGCGTGGTTCGAACACGGTCTCGGCGATCGCCGCGCCGAGCAGATTGTGGTCCGGCGGCTTGAAGTCGCCGAACCGTTCTGTGAACACCGCGAAGGCGCGTGCGATTGGTGCGTCGACGACGATCTGACGGCGGACGATCGCGGCATCGGCCTCGTTCATGGGTTTTCCTCTTTCTGTTGTGCAACGACGTCGTGATAACCGGCCATCGCCCGGTTCCAGAAGGTGTCGAGTTGGTCCCGAAGTGCTGCGAGTCCGGCCTCATTGACCTGGTAGATCCGGCGGTTACCGGCCGCGCGCTCGGTGACCAGTCCGGCTTCTTTCAACACCTTGAGATGCTGGGACACCGCGGGCCGGCTGACGGGCAGCTCGGCAGCGAGCTCGCCGACGGCTTGCGGTCGTGCGGCCAAGCTCAGCACGATCGTCCGCCGCATCGGGTCACTGAGGGCGCCCAATCCCGTCTCATCTTGGTAAGTGGCCACTAACCATAAGTATGGAGTTACCGAGACCCGACGTCAACCCGCATGCGGGCGACTTGTGGGCCGAGCTCGGGGCTGGTGAGCGCAGGCGGGTGCCGCGCTCGTTATGCGGACGTGGCGATCTGGCGCAATTCCTCGAGCACGACCTCGGGGTGTCCACCGGCGTCGGCGACCTCATAGATCTTCGCGATTCGCCCTTCGGGGTTGATCAGAAAGGTCATGCGCCTGGGGAAATCGGGATATTGCTCGTCTGGTTCGCGTGCGACGCCGTAGGCGCGACCTATATCGCGATTGATGTCGGACAACAGTCGAAAACCGAATTGTTCGTTCGTGGCGAATGTCTGGTTGTCGGCGGAGGTGTCGAACGACGCGCCGATGATTTTGGCGTTGAGTGTTTCGAATTCTGGGCTTCGGTCACGGAAGCCCTGGCCTTCGCGTGTTCAACCGCCGGTCGAGGCTTTGGGGTACCACCACAGCACGACCCATGATCCGCGCAGGTCGTCTCGGCGAACGATGTTGTCGTCTTGGTCGGCGAGCGCGAAGTCGGGGGCGAGGTCACCAATGTTGAGCATCACGTAAGGCTACGCGTTCGAACGAGGGCCGGTTACGTCTTCGAGCACTGGCATCGTTGTTGTGTGGTGCAGCGTCTCGTACATGCGGATCAATACGACGAGTCCGCTCGCGGCGGTAAGTGCCGCGACGGTCCAGATGGCAGCGCGGAGGCCGAATGCGTCGGCAGTGATCCCGGCGAGGAGTGCGCCGATGGCGAAGCCGGCGTCGCGCCAGAGGCGATAGACACCGACAGAGCGAGCGCGCCATCGGGGATGGGCGACGTCGCTGACCGCGGCGAGTAGCGTCGGATAGACCATGGCGGTGCCGACGCCGAGGAGCGTGGCGGCGAGCGCCCATCGCCCGAAGCCGGTTGTTTCGGCGACGAGTGCGATGGCGACTGCTTGCGTGAGCATGCCGCCGGCGATGAGTGGTTTGCGGCCGACGCGGTCGGAGAGCGCGCCGGTGATGAGTTGAGTGACGCCCCACACGGCGGGGTAGAGCGCGGCGAGCACGCCGATGCGGGCGACCGACAGCCCGTCTCGAGCGAACCAGAGGGGGAACAGTCCCCATGCGAGGCCGTCGTTGAGGTTGTTGACGAGGCCCGCTTGGCACGCGGCTGACAAGGCACGGTCGTGCAGACTCGTGAGCACGAACACGTCGCGCGTGCTCAGTGAATCGGTTGTTGTTGCGCCGAGATCATGGCGGTCCGCTTCGGTTCTTGCGTGGTCGCGGGTTTCGCGCACGGCGAGCACCGACAGACCGAGACCGAGTCCGGCGTAGGCGATGCCGAGAAAGAACGGTTCGGGTCGCAGGCCCCAGCGTTGTGCGATGAGACCGGTCATGTAGGCGGTGATGGCGACGGCGCCGTAGCCGGCGGCTTCGTTGAAGCCCATGGCGAGACCGCGTCGTTCGGGTCCGGCGAGATCGATCTTCATGATGACGGTGGTGGACCACGTGAGACCTTGGTTCATTCCGAGCAGCACATTGGCGAACACGATCCAGGTCCATGTCGGTGCCCAGATGACGATGATCGGCACGGGTATGCCGATGAGCCAGCCGGCGACGAGTACTGGCTTGCGCCCGTAGCGGTCGGCGAGCGTGCCGGCAAAGAAGTTCGTTGCCGCTTTGACGATGCCGAACGCGACGATGAAGGTGACGCTCGCGGTGTAGGCGTCGAGGTCGAACTCGCGAACGGCGAGCAGCGGCAGCACCGTGCGCTCTTGGCCGACCATGCCGCCGACGAGCGCGTTGACTCCGACGAGTAGCAAGAACTGCGGGAGATTGGCCCGCATCCCGAGTGCGGGGCTGCGCGCAGAGGTGGTCAAGATCTCGCCTCGAGCGGATTACCGGTGGCAGCGGACCAGTCGGTCGGTCCGCCCATGGCGATGCTCGCGTCGATGCCGCGTCGTTCGAGGAGGCTCGCCGCACTGGCAGCGCGTTCACCGTGCCCGCACATGACGATGATCGAATCCGCCGAAGCCAGCGTGGCGTCTTCGATTGCGGCGAGCTCGATGTTGACCGCGCCGGGTATGTGCCCGTCAAGGTATTCGTTGCGTTGGCGGACATCGATGATCGGTTGTCGCGCTGACGCGGCCTCCATCAATCGCGTCGTAGCAACTGGTTGGTCAGCGGCGCGCCATGCGTCGATTCCTCCTGCGAGCTCGCCAGCGATGTTGTCGTAGCCGATGTTGGCGCATTGGCGCACCAGCTCGGCTCGATCGGCGTCCGCGTCGCCGACGAACACCAACGGTTGGTCTCGGGTTGTGAGCCAGCCGAGCCAACTCGCGAACGCCGGTCGAAGCGCGTTGGAGAGTGATCCGGGGATGTGCGCCAAGGCGTACGACGCGACGTCGCGTACGTCGACGAGTTCGGCGCCGGCGTCGATCAGTCGATGTACGTCGCCAACGCTGAGTTGGCGCAGCGGAGTGTGTGGTATCGGGCCGAGTTGATGCCGGTTGAGCTCGGGCAGCGACAGATAGTACGTAGGGAAGGTGCCGAGCGGTGCAACCAGGCGGCGCACGAACTCGTCCTCGTTGCCGACTTGCAGCACCGGGTTGGTCGCGCGCTCCTGCCCGATGGTGGTGCTCCGCGCCTCGGTTCCGGGAGCGGAGCAGAACGAACCCGCACCGTGGGTCGGATAGACGACGAGATCATCGGACAACACGAGCAGTTGGTCCCGTAGCGAGCGGTACATGGCGCGGGCCAGTTCGTCGGTGTGATCGGGTCCGAACAGATCGGGGCGCCCGACGGTACCGACCATCAGCGATCCACCAGAGAACAATGCGAGCGGACGGCCCGCGTCGAGCAAGAGAAAACTGAGGTGGTCGGGTGTGTGACCGGGAGTCGGCAGTGCCCGCAGTGTGAGCCCGGCGATGTCGACTTCGTCGCCGCCGTCGAGGCGTCGATGCGGAATCTCGAGTGCGGCCCCGGCGGGCGCGAAGAATGCCGCGCCGCGAGCGGACAGTTCGGGGCCGCCGGACACATAGTCGGCGTGAAGGTGGGTGTCGGCGGTCCATCGCAGGCGCCAGCTGTTTTGTTGGATGGTGTCGAGATAGCGACTCACGACGCGCAAGGGGTCGATCACCAACACGTCGCCGTCGACTGCGATCAGATGCGCGCTGTGGCCAAGGCCCTCGTCGGTCAGCGCAACGATCTCAAGACCCAAGGCCGGCCTCCATCCTTCAGCTCGCGCTATTTAAGTGTTCAAACGAGTACTTGACAAGTGTCAGTGATTGGTTTGTACTGACACTGACTGCGGGCGTTGGACCTCGTGGATGGAGGCACCGTGGGTGATCGAGTCGCCAAGGAGGCACTGTTCGACGCGTTTGCCGAGGTGGCTCGCGCGCTCGCAAGTGGTCGGCGTGCGGAGATTGTCGATGTGCTCGCGCAGGGAGAACGCTCGGTCGAGGATCTCGCGGACGAGATCGGCCAGAGTGTCGCGAATACGTCGCATCATCTGCGCGCGCTGACGCGTGCGGGGTTGTTGACGAGTCGCCGAGAGGGAACGCGGATTTTCTACCGGGTGGCGAGCGAACAGGTCACCGCGTTCTGGGAGGCGCTGCGCGACGTCGCGGCCGACCGCGTCGCCGGATTCGAACGGCTCGCCGCGGCATACCTCGGTGATCGATCCAAGTTGGAAGCGATCACCCGAGCGGAACTTGCGAGGCGGCTGCGTCGCGGTGATGTGGTGGTGCTCGATGTGCGGCCCGTGACCGAGTACGACGCAGGCCATATCGCGGGTGCGCGATCGATCCCGGTTCGAGAACTGCAACGCCATCTACGCGGGATCCCCAAGGACAAAGACGTCGTCGCCTACTGCCGCGGCCCATATTGTGTCTACGCCGACGATGCCGTGCGCGAGCTGACCCGTCGCGGATACCGAGCACGACGGCTCGAGGACGGCTATCCCGAATGGCACCGAGCTGGACTGCCGGTGAGTCGCAAGATCACGGAGGCCGCCCGTACCCGAGTTGCTCGTTGATTCCGAAGTGTTGCGCAGCGCAGTCCGTGTGAGACTGCTTCGGCTGCGCGTTCCTCGCCCGCAAACCAGACGGCACAAATCGAGCGATAAACCCATAGGAGGCAACTGATGGCAAAGCTTCTCTACATCGGCACGGCCGGCACCGACGACCCGACCCGGGCCACTTTCCCGTTCATCATGGCGAAAGGAGCGATCGACGCCGGCCACGAAGCCGGCATCATCTTGATGGGCGAAGCCGCCACGCTCATCAAAGACAGCATTGCCGCGCAGGTCCACGGCGTGGGGATGCCACCGCTCAAAGAGCTCACGGAGTTCCTCTACGCCCAGCAAGTGCGAATATCGGTTTGAGGCCTTTGCGGCCGGGCCCGTGGGGTCACGGAAAACGATTTTGAAGGCAAGAACAGCAGCTTCGGCACGCCGGTCGACGCCGCCACCGCACACGCCGAATACGATCGCGTAATCAGCTTCTGACGACTATCGCCGGCGAGCGATGAGATGCCGGTACGTCCAGCCGGACTTTCCAGTGTTTCGATGTACCCCGCGAGTATTGCGAGCCCTTGTCGGGCCTGCTGCTCGTCGGGGCCACTGATCGAAGACAGATTGAATGAAGCTGCGAGCTGGCGCCGGTCGTGAAAGAACTCGAGCACGGCCGCCGTGGTGTCGCGCCACAACTCGAGGCGAAAGCCAGAGCTCTCGACGATCCGGATCAGCTGCGGCAGCGACGGAGCAACATATGGTGCGGCGCGTTTCGCCGGCAGCATCGGGCGCGGCAGCGGACCCATCTGATCGTGCAGCACCAACAACCCACCCGGACGCAAGACCGAGCGATCTCACCGTAGAGAGCGGCCTTGTCGCGAACATGAATGCTGGTGTCCATCATCCACACCTGCGCGAATTCCCCGTCCCCGAATGGAAGAGCCAACGCGTCCGCCACTCGACAGTCGACTCGGTCGGTGGATCGGTGATCTCGCCCAACGCTCGCGCCGCGTCGATGCGTACAGGTAGCAAGTCGCCGCCGTTTACCCGACAGCCGAAATGATCAGCGATGAAACGACTCGGCCCACCCAGGCCGCAACCCACGTCGAGAACCGCGTCATCGGCACGCGGTAACCGCCGAGGTTGTGGCAATCGAGACCGCGCGAATACAGGTCGACAGAAGTGGCTGCTCCGACGTCGATGCCCTCAATTGACAACGCACCGACGATCGCATCGAGTGAGGTCATTGCGCCGTAGAAACGGCTCAAACGAAGCTCGTCGCCCGATCCGAGTTTCTGAGATCCCACTTGCATGGCCACCCGCTCGCCTTCGCTCCTCGCGGCGCGCTTGCCTTGAGAGCGCGCGACCGATCGCCGAAGTCCTGCATCGCCGCAATCGAGCCACCCCGAACGGTGAGCAACTGCCACAACCGTTCGGGACCATCAGCATCGCGAGTTGGGTCGGTCCAGTGCAGCTCAACCAGCACGAGATGATCGTTCGAAGCGATCACCGCCGCGTTGACACGGGTCACGTTGCGTTCCGCGAAGCTGCGTCGCTGACCCTCGAGCACCGACCTTGTTTCTTGCGGGCCGCGTCAAGAGGGGTAATGGTCGCGCAGGAAGTGGCGATGCGGGACACCTCGCCACGCCATGTCCGCATTCGCCCGCTGTGGAGCAACCTGTCGAGTGTTTCGTCGACCCATCTCGTGAACCGCTCCCATCTCGTGAACCGCGGCGACTCCGGCACGCGTCGTGTCGAATCCACCTGATGCACCTCCACTCGGCCCGAGCCGCCGGGGTTGGAAGGCTCGCAGATGGTTCCCGGCGTCGATGCCCTCCTCGTCGATTGGTAAACGGGGGCCCGACACGTTCACCCGTTGAGCCAAGCGCTCGGGGTGACGTACCAGAGGAGCCACTGCCACCTGTCGTAGCGCTGGACGTGAATCGAGAAGAGCACGGCTTCTGGGTGCAGGCAGTCGTCGAGGGCTCCGATGTCGACGTATGTCTCGCCTAGCTGCCACCATGAGCGGCCGAGGGCTCCGATGAGCTCTTTTCGTCGCCGAACTCGAGGCGTGTATCGATGGCGGCCACGATGCTTCCGAGGTCGGCCTCGAGGGTGATGCGCACGTTGCGGGCGATAGGGCGCACTTGGTGTGAGGACACGCCCAGTGGCGGCTCAGGGGGAGCTTCGCCGCTCGACTTGTGGTTGCGGAGCAGCAAAAGCAGCGACAGTTAGACCACCGGGGTTGCGATGTCGACGAGTCGTTCGATGCGGCCAGTCACCGGGTCGCGTTCGACTTCTCGGGTTAACACGACACGTGCCTTCGGTGGCGGCGCCGGCGGAGGCGACATCACTTTCAGGTCGAAGTACGGCTCGTCATGTTCGGACGAGTCCAACACGACGCTGTACGCCACCTTCGTGTCGCCCGGGAAACGGTCGCGTAGTTCGATGGCGAGTTCCTTGCATGCCGCGGCGAGCAATCCCATCGCTGTACGCACGAGCGCCTCGTCGGCGGGGTGCGCAATGTTGACCGTGGCGCTTCGGCCGTCGTTTCTCCCAGCTGTGAATCATCGCCGGATACTTCTCGCGCCAACGCTCGGTGAACGCGGCAAAGAGCCTCTTTGGCTACGGCACCGCTGGCATATCGAGAAGCGACCCGCGTGTGGCTCCTCGGCTTCGACGCTCGTACTCGCATTCCAGGACGCTGGCGGCAGGGGACCAAGCGTCAGGGTGAAGTATGCCTCGCCAGCGACCTCTGCTCGTTGCGCCCAGCTCAGCGCTGCGTTTCAGCTTGGTCGCGGTGAACTGGACTGGGCGCAGGTTTGGCAGCGTCCGGGGAGGGCGAAGTGGTGGGGTTCCATTTCGAAGTGGTAGTCGTCGCGGAGTTGTTCGCGAAGCGTGTCAAAGGTTTGCTGAGGCACTTGGGTGACTCGGCCGCAGGTTTCGCAGATGAGGTGGTGGTGGGTGTCGTCGGTGAAGTGGTAGACGGCGGGGCCGTGGCCGAGGTGGACGTGGTCGACTATGCCTTGGCGTTCGAGGTCGTCGAGGAAGCGGTAGACGGTTGAGGCGTTGACGTCGGGTTGGCGGGCTTGCACTTCGGCGGTGAGTTGCTCGGCGGTGGGGTGCTCGGGGTGTTCGATCAGGGCGCGGAGGATCTCGCGTCGCGGTGTCGTGACGCGTCGACCTTTGGCTCTGAGGGTGTCGATGACGTCGTCGAGTCGGCGCGCTGGCATGCCTGCAGATTACCGGGCCGTGACCGCAACCTGTTCGCATCTACATCCGTGTTGCCGATTGGCTCCGTATTAGCGGGCATGCGAAAGAGGACTGCAGTATTGGGGATCGCCTTGTTGGTCAGCGTTGTCGCCGCCGGGTGCGGTGACAGTGCGGACGGTACCGAAGCTGTCGGTAGTGGCCGCTTGAAGATCGCGACGACGGTGGCCCCGATCACCAGCATCGTGGCCAACATCGTCGGCGACCGCGCCGATGTCGTGGGCATCGTGCCGGAGGGGACGAACTCGCACACCTTCGAGCCCAAGCCGAGCATGGCCGAGCTGCTGTCGACGGCCGACGTCGTCTATGTCAACGGGTTGGCGCTCGAGGAGCCGACCAGGAAGCTCGCGGAGCAGAACTTGAAGAAGGGTGCCGCAATCGTCGAGTTGGGCACTCAGACGATCCCGGAGAGCGACTACATCTACGACTTCTCCTTCCCGAGGGAGGACGGCAAACCCAATCCGCATCTGTGGACCGACCCGACTCTTGCCCGCCGGTATGCGGAGATCGTGAAAGACGACATTTCCTTGCGCGACCCGGCAAACGCCGGCTACTACGCCGCCAACTATGGGGCGTTTTCTTCGCTGATCGATGAGTTCGACAAAGCGATGCGGGTGGCGTTCGCCACGATCCCCAAGCGGGAGCTGCTGACCTACCACGACGCCTACGCCTACTTCGCCAAGACCTATGACTGGAAAGTCATCGGCGCCATCCAGGTCTCGGACTTCGAAGATCCCACACCGGCGGAGGTCGCCGACCTCATCGACCAGGTCAAGGCGCAAGGCCTGCCGGCCATCTTCGGCTCGGAGGTGTTCCCCAGTCCGGTGCTGAAACAGATCGGCAAGGAAGCCGGCGTCAAGTATGTCGATGAGTTGCGCGACGACGACCTGCCCGGCAAACCGGGCGCGAAGGAGCATTCGTGGCTCGGGTTGATGCGCTTCGACTACATCACCATGACCGAAGCCTTGGGCGGCGACGCGTCGGCGCTCGAGAAGATCGAGTTGCGCAACGTCGCACCGGACAACGCGAAGTACCCACAATGAGCCCGTCGTCCTTGCCCGACCTCGTCCGCCTCGAGCAGGTCACCTGTACTTATGGCGCAGCCCCGGTCCTCATCGACATCGACTTCGCCATTACCGCTGGGCAGTTCAGCGGCATCGTCGGACCCTCTGGGTCGGGTAAGACCACGCTCTTGCGTGTCCTGCTCGGCTCCGTTAATCCGGTCGCGGGGACGGTGCAGCGCCGCCACGGGCTGCGCGTCGGTTACGTACCGCAAGTCGAGACCGTCAATTGGAGCTTCCCGGTCACCGTCAGCGAATGCGTGCTCATGGCCCGCACGCACGGCCGGATCTTGCCGTGGCGCAGTCGCGCCGAACAGTCAGACGTTGGCGCAATTCTCGACCGCCTCGACATCGGGCACCTCTCCGGCCGGCACATCCGCGAGCTCTCCGGCGGCCAGCAACAACGCGTCTTCATCGCCCGAGCGCTGCTCGGCCGACCAGATCTGTTGCTCATGGACGAACCCACCTCTGGTGTCGACGTGCGGACCCGGCACGAGGTGCTCCACCTCCTCGACGACCTCCACGACGACGGCCTGACCATCGTGCTCACCACTCACGACCTCAACGGCATCGCCTCGCATTTGCCGCACCTGGTGTGTCTCAACACCGAGATCCTCGGCCAAGGCCCTCCCCGCGAGGTGCTCACCGCCGATGTGCTGGAACGTACCTACGGCGCCCGCATGGAGATCCTCGAACACGCCGGAATGCCGATCGTGCTCGACCACTACCACCCTGCCGACAATGTGATCAGGCTTCGGAAGCAAGGCGCGTAGTCGATGCACGATCTGCTGCGGCCCTACGACTTCGAGTTCTTCCGCAACGGACTCATCGTGGCCACCTTCGCCGGTGCTCTGTGTGGACTCGTCGGCGTCTACGTCGTCCTCAAAGGCATGAGCTATATCGGCCACGGGCTCTCCCACGCCATCTTCGGTGGCTACGCCGCCAGCGCGCTGCTCGGCATCAACTTCGCGCTGGGTGCTGGCGTTTGGGGCGTCGCCTCCGCGATGATGATCAACGGCGTCACCCGCCGCCGCGTCATAGGCGCCGACGCCGCCATCGGCGTCATCACCACCGCGTCATTCGCGCTGGGCCTCGCGCTGTTCGCCGTCTTCGGCCGACGCGGCCGCAGCTTCGACGCAGCGCTGTTTGGCAGCATCCTCGGCGTCTCCCAACAAGACGTCTGGGCCGTCATCGCGGTCACCGTGCTCGTCGCGCTCGTCATCTTCTTCGGCTACCGCAAACTGCTGTTCACCACGTTCGATCCCGAAGTCGCCGAAGCCTCCGGCGTGCGCACCGCCCGCGTCGACGCAGTCTTGATGCTCGTCTTGGCCGTCACGATCCTCGCCACCATGCGAGTACTCGGCGTCACCCTTATTGCCGCCACCCTCGTCATACCGGCCACCGTCGCCCGCATGCTGACCAACTCATTCAGCCGCATGCTCTTTTTCGCCTGCGCCATCGGCGCGACTACTGGCTTCGTCGGCATGAATCTCAGCTACCACCTCGATGTGCAATCAGGCCCCACCATCGTCCTCGTCGGCGCCACGCTTTTCGCCGTCGTCTTCGCCGCCACCGGCATGCACGGACTTCGCCGAACCGCCGGCCTCGAGAGCAACGCGTCAGTCCCGCAACCCCGACCTCGCACGGCAGCCCGGTAAACTTTCAGGTCGATGCGCCTCGACGCAACGCGTCGCCGGCAACCCCCACCAGACTCCTCGAAACGCTGCTGCATTTGACATAGATCTGATCCTTCCCGGCGACAGCACACAGCGGCGGATCCTCCGACGCGCCATCTACACAAGGGATCGGCGAACGTTGCGTCGCGCGAGTGGAAGGTTGGAGAACCAGGCAATCGTAAGCGTTCGTTCACTCATGACCGAGGTTCGGCGTGATGGTCTTGCCGGGTGGGGTCGTGCTCGCAGCCGTGACCGGTATGGTCTTCGCCGCCACCCATGCCGCCCATGGATCGCATCATGAAGAACATCATGAGCGGGCAAACGGCCAGTATGAGTACGTAGGCAGGGTTGAACCCGAGCGCGAAAGCCGACGCAAGCGCCAGTCCCGCGATTCCGAGCATCACAAAGGTTGACTTACGGTTTCCGTGGCACATGATGAGCCTCCTTGTCGCAAGTTCAGTATCGGCTCCTACATACTGTCGTAGCAGGGTAGAAGGTCCCGAGCCTGCAAGCTTTCTGCTTCTCAGCGCTTGGTTGGGCTCCCGAGGGCATCGAGGCGTTGTTGGTATTCCTCGATGTCGATCTCGCCGCTGGCGAGACGCTGACGCAGAGTCTCCTCTGGCGTGTCCCGAGGTGGCGACGTTTTTGGACCGTTACGGCGGATCAGAGCAATGACCAACCCGGCGACCACTCCCCAGAAGATGACCATCATCGACGTCATCCAGATCCAGTCCGAGCCGTCCATGTCGTGGAAACGCATGAAACCTCCGATTGAAGGGTCGGTGCCGCAAGGGATCTCCGACAGTCAGTAGTACAAACGTAGGCTGACGCTGACAAACCCGTCAGGGTCGAAGGTCCCGCCAGAGGTGACGATGAGCGAAACCGACTTGGTCGACGCAGTGATCGAAGTGTCCGGCGTGCAGTGGGAGACGCAGAAGCACACAGTCGAGTCGATTCTGGGGGCGCGACCCGGTGTCTATTCGGTCGTGGCGAACCCTGTTGCACAGACCGCGACGGTCCGGTTTGATCCAAGTGCCACCTCGATCGTCGATCTGCAGCGGTGGGTTCGTGAGTGCGGCTATCACTGTGCGGGTCGCTCGGTTCCCTCGCATGTCTGCGATCCACTGGCGTTGCCCGACGGCCACGTCAAGAGCCGTGGCGCCCTCGAGCACGACGGGCGTGAGCACCCGCACGATCAGGCGCCGGCCCTTGCGGCAGACCACGGTTCGGATCACGAGCATGTGATGTCGGCGCACGACGCGATGGGTCACGGCGGTCATGGCTCGATGACGATGGAGTCGATGGTGGCGGACATGCGCCGCCGGTTCATCGTTGCCGCTGTCTTCTCGGTACCGATCTTGTTGTGGTCACCGATCGGTCGGGACGTGCTCGGCTTCGATGTCGACGCGCCGTTCGGGTTGCGTGATGACGTGTGGTCGCTGCTGTTGAGTTTGCCGGTCGTTTTGTGGGCGTCGTCGATCTTCTTCGACGGCGCCTTCCGGGCGCTACGTGCGCGGACGCTCGACATGATGGTGCTCGTCGCCGTGGCAATCGGGGCCGGTTGGGTCTACTCGCTGGGGGTAACGCTCACTGGCGGGGGAGAGGTGTTCTACGAAGCGGCATCGGTGCTCGCCGCGTTTGTGTTGTTGGGCCACTGGTTCGAGATGCGCGCCCGCGGCGGCGCGAACGAAGCCATCCGAACGTTGCTGGATCTCGCGCCGCCGATGGCGCTGGTCGTTCGCGATGGTGATCCGGTCGAGGTGCCTACCGCGCAGGTCGTGGTCGGCGATCTCTTGTTGGTGCGCCCGGGGGCCAAGGTCGCGGTCGACGGCGTTGTCGAGGACGGCGCGAGCGATGTCGACGAGTCGATGGTGACCGGAGAGAGCCTTCCCGTTCACAAGGAGCGGGGTTCGGCGGTGATCGGCGCGACGATCAACACCGACGGAGTGCTGCGAGTGCGGGCCACAAAGGTTGGGTCCGACACCGCGCTGGCGCAGATCGTGCAGTTGGTGCAGGACGCGCAGAACTCAAAGGCACCGGGGCAGCGCCTGGCGGATCGTGCGGCCTTCTGGTTGGTGTTCGTCGCGCTTCTCGGTGGAGCCGCCACGTTCGCGGCGTGGTCGATCTTCAGCGACCGGCCTCTGCGTGAAGCGTTGCTGTTCGCGATCACCGTTGTGGTTGTCACGTGTCCCGACGCGCTGGGGCTCGCGACGCCGACTGCGATCATGGTTGGCACCGGACTTGGCGCGAAGCGGGGCGTGCTGTTCAAAAACGCGGCCGCGTTGGAGACCGCCGCGCATGTCGACGTCGTGGTGTGCGATAAGACCGGCACCCTCACCAAGGGCGAGCCCGAAGTGACCGACGTGGTAACGAACGGCCTTTCCCGCGGCGAGGTGTTGGCGTTTGCGGCGGCGCTCGAGCGCGAATCCGAACATCCGCTTGCTCGAGCGGTAGTGACTGCGGCCGACGCGGAGCACGCGGAGGTGTTGTCGGCCGAGGGATTCGAGAACGTACGCGGGCAAGGGGCAATCGCGATTGTCGCCGGACGGCAGGTGGTGATCGGGAGTAGGCGTCTGTTGACCGAGCGCGCGATCGACACTGACGCGTTGGAGCCTCGTCGAGCTGAGCTCGCAGAGGGCGGTCGCACCGCGATCTTCGTTGCGATAGATGGTGCCGCGGTCGCAGTCATCGGTATGGCCGACGCACCCCGACCGACCTCGGTCGCAATGGTGCGCGAACTGCGCGACCTCGGCATCGCGGTCGTCATGCTCACCGGTGACAACATTGCGACCGCTCAGCGAATTGCTGCGGGCATGGGCATCGATGACGTGATCGCGGACGTACTCCCAGGCGACAAGGCCGCCAAGGTCGCCGAGCTTCAAGCGTCGGGGAAGAAGGTCGCCATGGTCGGCGACGGCGTGAACGACGCGCCGGCATTGGCACAGGCCGATCTCGGCATCGCCATCGGCGCGGGCACGGACGTCGCGATCGAAACCGCCGACGTCGTGCTCATGCGCTCGGATCCCCTCGACATCGTCACTGCGTTGACCGTCGGGCGGGCCACGGTGCGCAAGATGCGTCAGAACCTTGGCTGGGCCGTCGGCTACAACGCGATCGCGCTCCCGATCGCGGCCGGCGTCTTCGTCCCCGCATTCGATCTTATGCTGCGCCCCGAGATTGCGGCGCTGTCGATGTCCGGCTCGAGCTTTCTGGTGGCCGTCAACGCGCTTCTCCTGAAACGTCTCCGTCTTCCGGAACCGGGCGGCGCGGCGATGACCGGTACTGTGGCCGTTGAAGCACCGTCGAAAGGATGACCGTGAACGAGCGCAGGCCGATGGGTTCGCTCGAGGCGGATGTTCTGCGCTATCTGTGGAACGCGTCCGAGCCGGCGACGCCGGGCGAGGTCCACGAAGGTGCGACAATTTCGGCCTCTACGTCGCGGTCTCTGCGGTGACCGCGGCGTTCAGCGTCGCCATCGGCACGCTGTTCGTCCTTGGACACGGCACGGTATTGCCGGCTTTCTTCAGCGGCTGAACCAGAAGCACCGACTGCGGCAGCGTCACAGTTGATCAGTCGGCGATTCGATTGACGGCTGCACGCAAGTCGGCGTCGCTCGCGACGTTGTCGAATCGCTCGACGATCATCCCGTTGCGGTCGACGACGAAGACCCAGGGTTCGTTGCCCTCATGAGTTCCCGACGGGTCGATCCACTCTTGTGCCGCCGGATTGAGCTCATTCGCTTCGAAGTTTCGCCATACTTCGAGATGGACGAACGCCACTTTGTTGCCGGTCGTACGCGCGAGTATCGCCACGCTGTCTGTGATGGGACCACAGAATCGACTCTCGCAAAATGTTGGGGTCGAGACCACCACGATGACAGGCCGATTCGCGGCGAGTGCGTCGGCGACGGACACGGCATGGAGCTCAGGATCCGGCACGGTGGGGTCCTCGTCCGCAGCGCGCGAATCGATTGCCCTCATCGACACGTCACGCGCGCTAGGCAGCGGGTTGCGCGTGTTCGGGGCGCGATCACCGGGTCGGGGAAGTAGCGAAGAGACGGCGACCTCGAAGCTCGCCGTCGCCCGCCGCAGCCCGTGGCTCGTGCGGGCCCTGACGTCGACTTGCCAAAAGCCGGCAGCCGGAAAGCTGATCGGCTCGGTTCGGTAGACGCCTGCGGTGCCGGGTGTGAATGATGGCTTCTCGTTGGCGGATATTTCCGGCTGACCGGCGAGTGGGACGAACCTTGCGGCCGCATTGAACGATGCGCTGTCCTGTCGGGCCGCTTGTCCTTCGGCGGCCAGCTGGCGAAACGACAAATCAACGCTCCCTCCGACGAGCACGAGCTGGTCAGTGTTATCGACGAGGCCAATATTGAAGCGCTGCTGTTTCGCGGCGACGAGGTCGAAACTCGCGACCTTTAGTGACATGCCGCCAACGGCCGCACCGTTGCCGCCTGCGCATCCCGCGACGAACAAGACGACCACTACGACGACGTTGCGCAGGCGGATGGGGGCAAATTGCTGCTTGGCTGGGAATTGCAAGATGGTTCTGCGTCTGGTCCGTCGTTGAGCTACGACGTGGTGTAGTTTAGACATGCCCACGGGCCTCGCGCGCTGAGGTATTGCGCTCGCATATCGACACCGTGGTCGGACTATGGGCTCTCGTCTCTCGCGCCAACGCACGCACAATCACCTCGTCATCCTGCTCGCCCCAATCTTCGCGCTGACGGGGTTCTCCGCGTTGACCCTCCAAGTGGTGTGGCAGCGGGTGATCTCGTTGCACTCTGGTGTTGACCTCGCGTCTACGACGACGGTAGTTGCCGCGTTCCTTGCGGGGCTTGGCCTGGGCAACATTGTTGGCGGCCGGCTCGCAGATCGAGTCGGGCCTCGGCGATCGCTTTGGCTGTTCGCACTGGCGAACCTTGGGATCGCTGCGTCCGCTTGGTTCAGTCTGCGCATTTTCTACGACTCCTATCGCGAACTGGCCCCTCATCTGCAGAGCACGTTCGCGACGTTCGCGTTCAATGCAGCGGTGTTGCTGGTGCCCACGACGCTGATGGGACTGTCCATGCCTCTGGTCGCTCGCGCCATCACCGCGACGATCGGCGATGCAGGTTCGTTGATCGGGCGGATGTACGGCATCAACACGATCGGCGCCGGGATTGGCGCGGCCGTCACGGGCTGGTTTTTTCTCGGTGGCCTCGGTTTCACCAACACGGTGCGCTTGGCGGGCACGCTGAACGTGGGCGCTGCCTTGTTGACCCTCGGTGTGTACCAGTACATGGAGCGCAGCGCGCCGGAGACTGACGAAGCGAACACGCAGACTGCGAGTGCAGCGACGCGACGCGTGTGGCCATGGTTTGCGATCTACGGACTGACAGGAGCGGTGGCGCTGGGCTTGGAGCAAGTCTTCTTCCGGGTCATCGACGCGGAGATGCGATCCAACTCGTACAGCTTCGCGCACGTGCTCACCCTGTATCTGCTGCTCTTCGGCGGAGGCTCGGCGTTGGGGGCGCGGCTGTTGCCACGTGCGCGCGATCCTCGCAAATGGTTCCTGTGGCTTCAGTTCGCCGTCGGGATCAGCGCGCTGCTCACAATGATAGGGCTCGTGCGCGTCTTGCCGGCGATCGGATTCGACGCCTCGCTGCGGAAGTATTTCGCGGGCGAAGGATTCAATGGGGGCTTCGGCGACGTCGACACGGTGCGGGAGTGGGCCAAGATCCTTGCCGTCTACGGAGCGGTGCCGATTGGGCTCATGGCCGCACCGGTGATGCTGATGGGTATGGCGTTCCCATTCGCCCAGGCTTTGGTTTCGGATCGACTCGAGACCCTCGGCCGGCGAACGGGCACATTGCTGTTCGCGAACATTGCCGGCAACGTTGCGGGAACCTTGGTCACCGGGTTCTTCTTGATCGATCAGCTGGGCACCGCGGGCACGTACCGCCTGCTCGGCGCTCTGCTCGGCATCGCAGGGCTCGCAGCGACACTTTTCGTTGGCGGTGCGCGGCGGATCTACGCCATCACAGCAGTCTTCGCCCTTCTGGCCGCCACGCTCCTCGCGTCGCCGTCGAACAAACGGCTATGGGCGTTCATGCACGGCACGAGCGAGAACAACATTCTCCTCGCGGAAGATCACGCGTGTGCGGCGACGGTTCGCTTCGACGAGAGCGAAGCGATCCTCTTCATCAACGCGTCGATTCAGAACGGCCATCCATTCGACGACTTCCACGTGCTGATCGGACTGTTGCCATCCCTCGTGCACCCCCGGCCCAGGCAGGCCCTCGCGATCGGTCTTGGCATGGGTTCGACGACGTACGGCATGTTGCAAGACCCTCGCCTCGAACGTGTCGAAACAGTCGAGCTGTGTGGTGGCGAGTACGACCTCCTACGCCAATTGGGGGCCATGGGCAGACGCGAGTTCGTGACCATGCTGAACGACCCCCGATATGTGGCGCGAGTCGGAGACGGACGAAAGCATCTACTGAAGGGTGAGGCCAACTACGACTTGATCACCGTCGACACGCTACGCACGACGTCAGCCAACAGCGGGAGCCTCTATTCCCGAGAATTCTATGAGCTGGTCAACTCCCGGCTCGCCGACACCGGCATCGTCGCGCAGTGGGTAGCGTCGCCCCGAATAGCCAACACCATCACCCAAGTCTTCCCCTATGTCGTAGCATTCGTGGTCGAGGACTACAACAACGGGTCGGTGTTCTATCTCGCAAGTCGTTCGCCGCTAGGGCTCGATCGCGCCGAAATGCTACGACGAATGAACGACGTTCCGGCAGACGCTTTCACCTCCGAGCAGCGTGGCCGTCTCGAGGAGTTTGTGCGTAGCGCGCAGCCCTTTTGTTACGCCAACGGCCGCGTGCTCACGGGCGTTCGGAGTGTCGATGAGAATAGGGACCTCCGACCTCGCGACGAATACTTCATCAACAACGGGGCGAGCACAACACTCGCCGGATGCTGATGCTGATGCTGATGCTGATGCCTCGGGTTACCATTTCTTTCGGTGTGGTTGGCTCGCCTCGATAGGCGTCACCCTTTGGGCGGCGACATCGCGGGTTCAACCGACACCTTGTTGCTTCGGATCAGGCGCCTCCGACGCCTCTATCGCAAACACGACAACTACACTATGTCGTACCATGTCTACAAACGTGACTTCCTCCCATGAGACGCCAGCTGGCGGTACTAGCGGTCGTCTGGCCGTTGCCTGTGGAGTACTTCTGACTGCGATTGTGGTCGGGTACTTCGCGCTCGGCATGCCGGGAATGGACCACGGCGAATCGGATGCCGGGTCGATGTCAGGAATGAATCATCGCGCGATGACGCAGGCTGGTCCGACGTCGTTCGAGACTCTGTTGTCGAATCCCGCCGCGGTGCTCATCAACGTGCACGTTCCCTACGAAGGCGAGATCGCTGGGACGACACGATTCATCGCGTTCGACACGATCGCGTCGGACCCAGGGTTGCCTCGCGGCAAAGCGACGCCGATCCTGCTGTACTGCGAGACGGGCAATATGTCTTCGATTGCGGCGGCGGCACTCACCAACGCCGGCTACACCAATGTCACCGAGCTCACAGGCGGCATGCAGGCGTGGCAAGCCAGCGGCAGGACCATCGTTGCCCGCTGAACGCTTGGTTCGCTGCGTCAAGCACATCACGTTGGTCGAGGCAATGCCGACATGACTGCAGTTGCTGCGATTTCCAGTCCGCCGTTCGAGTCTCTTCACATCGGAGCGCTACAGCCTCGCGCCTACGGGTTGATGATCGGTCTCGGGGTGATGGCGGCAGTCTCGTTGGGGTAACGTCGCTGGGACCGCCGGGGCGTTGCGCCGGGGGCTATCGGGTCGCTCGCGGTGTGGGGGCCCTGGCGTCGTTGCTCGATACGGTCGCGCCGGCGTTGCCACTGGCGCAGGCGATCGTCGGTGGGGTAATTGGTTCAACCGTATGATTTCCGCCGATCGGAGATGCGTCCTGCAAGGCTCATCTGGTGCGTCCCTTTGGCCCGGACCGTACAGCGCGGTGTATGTCGCGACAAAGATCTTCGTCACGAGCTTTGGCAGGTCGTTGTCAGAAGAACTTGTCGGCACTGGTGTGAGCTGCACGACTGTGTTGCCCGGGCGGGAGCGAAGCCGTTTAGAGACTGCCGCGCGACCGCAGCAGCGGACCTCCATTGCCTTCCGGTCTCCGCAGCACGCGACTGCCGTCCGCTGCTGATCCCGGGCAGGTCGATCGTCAAGCCAGCGGAATTGCCGAGGCTTCCCCGGTCTCGGTGGTGGATCAGTCGGACGAGGTCTTGCGAGATCACGACAATTGTTCAAGGAATCGCGTGGTTGATCGTCAGATGAGATCGACCAGCGGGAACGAGGTTGCAGAGAGGTGATTGGAACTCGAGGGCGGTCGGTCGGTTCGGTGCCCCGCCGCGTCGATCGTAGGGCCGACTGACCTACACGAGCCTGAACTACGACACTCTATAGTAGTTGCGTGGAAGCGTCTCAGGACCGTGTGCGCATTCAAATAGGTGCCGCCTTTACAGAAGCGGCTGTCGCAACGGCCGCCGATTGCTCTGGCGACTACAAGCGGAGGCAGCTTCGAGCCTTCGCTATTGAACCCAGCTCGCCGGGTATCTCGTGAACAGCCACTTCGAAGTGAGCGATGGCGTCGACGTGGTGATGCGATTGCCGAGCGTGTCTTACGGCGCCCTGTATCGGACGATGCTGGTCGATCGTGTGATCGAACACGTCGAGGCCGGTGACGTGCAGGCGGCCTGGGTGGTAGTCGGTGACGCCGTTGCGCTTGCGGATTCGTTGGAGTGTTCGTGGTGTGATCGGCTCGGCTTACATGAGCAGTGTTGGGCCCCGCGCACTGGAGCCTCGGTGTGACCGCTCGGTATGGCCCAGCTCGCATCGAAAGGCCGCCGGTCGCCGTCGAACGAGTGGCTGTTACCGCCACTGCTTGTCCCGTCTGTGCTGGAACGGACACCATCGAACTGCTTCATCTGTCGTCGATACCGACCAACCATGCCATCTTGTGTGACGACCCGTCGGCCGCGATCGATTGGCCGGTTGGGTCGCTTCGGCTCATGCTCTGTCGCAGCTGTGGATTCGTGTTCAATGCTGACTTCAACCCCCTGCTCGTCGAGTATTCGGGTCGCATCGAGGAGACACAGGCGTTCTCTCCCCATTTCGTTCGGTATGCCAAGTCGCTCGCCGGCGAGTGGATCGACCGCCACGGCATCCGCGGCGAGACGATCGTCGAGGTTGGCTGCGGCAAGGCGGAGTTCCTGTCTCTGATGTGCGAGATCGGTGACAACAAGGGCATCGGCTTCGACCCGGCTGTCCATGTCAAGCGAATCGACGCGGGGGTCGCGTCCCGGCTCACGCTGGTCACTGAGTTGTTCGGTGACGAACAGATGGGGCTCGACGCCGATGCCCTGGTCTGCCGGCACACCCTCGAACACATACCCGACGTGCATAAGTTCTTGTCGATGTTGCACCGATGGGCCGTACAGCGCAGCGAGCCTCCGATCGTGCTCTTCGAGGTGCCCGACGTCGAACGAATCCTCGACGAAGTCGCATTCTGGGATGTGTTCTACGAGCACTGCTCTTACTTCACCTCCGGCACCCTTCGGTTCGCATTCGAGCGGGCGGGTTTTGAGGTTCTCGATATTCGCCGCGTGTACGACGGCCAGTACCTCGTCCTCGAAGCGCGTCCACGTATCGCCGAGACGACTGCCCAATCCATCGCCCAGTCCCATCACGTTCCATCGATCGCGCCTGCAGAGCGTTTCGTCGATCGTTATCGATCGATCACGGCTGCGTGTCGGGCAAACCTCGAACGCTTCGTTCGCGACGGCAAGACCGTGGCGCTCTGGGGTGGTGGCTCGAAGGCTGTCGGTCTGCTGACAACGCTTGACGTCGGCCATCTGGTCAAGTTCACGGTCGACGTCAATCCCAACAAGCAGGGCAAGTTCCTCGTCGGCACCGGGCACGCCGTCGTCGGGCCCGAGCAACTTCGCAATTACCCGTCCCTACAGTTGATCGTGATGAACCCGGTCTACATGCCGGAGATAGCGCAGGCCATTGAGACGATCGGGGTACATGCGCAGATCACATCGGTAAATGACCTGCTAACGACCGAACGCTTGGGTAGCTGATCGCCTCCGGCTCGTCCGCGGCGGTCACCAATCTCATCTGGAGTCAAGTTTCGTCGCGCTGTCACGCGTGCTTGCGTTGTCAGTAGAGGCATTGCCGTCCTCGTCGCAATGGCCGTGCTGGAAGTCAACCAGCGCTGCACGTCGAGCGACTTCGCTAGGTGGGCTCGTCACCTGAGCGGTTACTACTACGATTTGTAGTTAGTCGCACATTGCGAGTCAGGCGGTAGGGACGTGGAGCACATGTCATTCGAGAGTTCGTGGAGTCGTCGCCGCTTCTTGGGCGTCGCGGGCGCCGGAGCGTTGGTCGTCTGGCTACCCGGGTGTGGGTCGGGCAGTGAAAGTCGGCCGGTCACCGCGTCGGATCCGTCGGTCGCGGCGCGCGAGGAACGGCGTCGCAAAGCGGGCGCTGGCCGTGTGGCCATCGATCTCGTTGCGGGGCCCCATGCCTTGGATCTCGCTGGTCGAGTGGTGCAGACCTACGCGTACGGCGCGGCGGTGCCGGGGCCCGAAGTCAGGGTCCGCGCCGGCGATGAGTTGGAGGTCCGATTGCGCAACGACCTGAAGACGGCGACGACCATTCACTGGCACGGGCTGGCAATTCGCAACGACATGGATGGTGTCCCGACGATGACGCAGGCGCCGATCAAAGCGGGGGAGTCGTACACCTATCGCTTCGTAGTGCCCGACCCGGGTACGTATTGGTTCCATCCTCATATGGGTTTGGATCTCGATCGCGGGTTGTACGCGCCGATCATCGTGGAGGATCCCGCCGAGGCGGCGCGCTACGACGTCGACGCGGTTGTCGTACTCGACGATTGGCTCGATGGCATCGAGGGTGGATCACCCGAGAAGACGTACGCCGCGCTGCGCGCAGCGGGTGGGATGAGCCACGACATGGGCAACATGGGCTCGATGACGGGTGGCGGGATGGGTTCGATGAGCGACCAAGGTGATGTCGACTATCCGCTGCATCTGCTCAACGGCCGGCCGTCTGCCGATCCGCCGACATTGCGCGTGGGGCCGCGAGGACGCATGCGTGTGCGATTCATCAACGCCGGGTCCGACACGTTGTATCGCGTCGCGATCGGGGGTCAGTCGATGACGGTCACGCATTTGGATGGTTTCCCGGTCGAGCCGGTTGTCACTGACGCTGTTGTGCTCGGGATGGGCGAGCGGGTGGATGTGCTCTTGCAGCCGACGTCGGGGGTGTGGCCCATCATTGCCGTGCCCGAAGGAAAAGACGGTGCTGCGCTCGCGTTCGTTCGCACCACCGACGCGGAGGCGACACGGGCGCCGACAGTTGGCGATCGACTAGTGGAACATGACCGGCGAGTGTTCAGCTATCCCGAGGCTCGAGCGACCGAGGCCGTCGCGTTGCCTCGCGCTGAACCGGATCGCAAGATGACACTCGCGCTCACCGGAGGGATGACGAGCTACAGCTGGGGCATCGATGGCCGAACCTTCGGGGAGCACCGACCGATAGATGTCCGAGAGGGCGAGCGTCTGCGTCTCGTGTTGCGCAACGACACGACGATGGTGCATCCAATGCATCTGCACGGCCACACGTTCGCACTGGCGAGCGAACGCGGGATTCGCAAGGACACAGTGTTGATCCAGCCGTCACAGTCGGTGTCCGTTGATATTGTCGCGGACAATCCGGGACAGTGGATGTTGCATTGCCACAACACCTACCATCTCGAGGCGGGTATGGCGACCGAGCTGAGCTATGTGAAATGAACCATACGCACTCGAACGCCAGCGCCCGGTCGCTACTTGATCAGCGCCTGAAGTTCAGTGATTTCAGCAGTTTGTGTGGCAGCGATCTGCTCGGCGACCTTTCGGACGTCAGCGTTCTTGCCGCTCTTCTTTACCGTGTTGGCCATTTCGATCGCGCCCTGGTGATGCTTGATCATCATTTCAGCCCATGAACGGTCGAATTGCGTCCCGGTGAGCTTCGCCAATGCGGTCATCTCTGTTGCCGACATCATGCCGGTCATGCTGTGGCCCGCCATGTCGGCAGCCATTTCGCTCTTGGCCCAGGCCTGCAACCACCCTCGCATCGTCTTGATTTCGGGGTCTTGCGCCTGCTTGATTCTTGTGGCGACGTCCTTGGTCTTTGCACTCGCACCTGCTTTGGGGTCGAGGGCGAGTTCAGACATTTCGATGGCCTGTTCGTGATGCGGAATCATGCCCTGAGTGAAGGTGACATCCGCATCGTTGAACCCGCCGGCGGCACTCGCCGTGCTGCTCCCACCGTCGTCACCGCACGCCGCAAATACAACCGCGGCGAGTGCAATGCCCAAGATGATTTTGAAACGACGCATAGGTGATCTGCCTCCGAAAGGGTACGACTACTTACTGTAGTAGGCGCCGTCAGCTGAGCGGTGGCAGGGTTGCAATGAAACTCGACGCTTCGTCGTTGTCGAGTACCACCTGCAGCCGCAACGCGGTGTTCATGGGCAGCTCGATGTTGCCTTTGAAGCCGTTCGGCGTCGCCTCGAGTGTCTGTTCATAAATTTGGTTGTCGCTCAAGAGCCCGCGGGTTCGAACGGTGACGTGCTGAGGATTCGTTGCGTCGAGCGGCATGACGGTGATGAGCGAACCGGTCGAATCCGATTCATTCGAGCGATCGATCTGGAGTCGGATCTGACCCGTAGGGGAGCTCAGCACACGATCGACCACTGCGGGTGCGGCGGTAGAAGCGGCAGCTGCGGTCGATCGCGAACGGCTAACGCCGGGTGGGCTGACCACGAGCGCCGCGGTGACGGCGAGCACGACCGCCCCGAACGCGAATTCGGTGAGCATGGCGCGCGAGAGCGCCGAACGAATACCTGGTCCCGGCGCGGCGGCGCGACGAAATCGGCGTTCAACACGACGCCGATTGACGTCGGCCACGAGCAACATGCCGGCGAGAACGATGAGCTTGCCGAGCAGAAGGCGCCCGTGACCGGTGCTCGCTAGCGCCAGCGGGCTGCCAAGGAGCCGAAAACTTTGCAGCACGCCGGACGCCCCGACCACGGCGACCGAAGCGAGAGCGAGCACCGCGAAGCGACGGACCGCCGGCACCAGACCATCGCCGGCGGAAGGCATGACCACGACGGCCATCGCTACCAGCCCTCCAAGCCATACGGATGCCGCGACCATGTGGCCCACGTCGAGTGGTACGCCGATCCATGACCAGCGCATCGACCGGGCGTGGCCCGCGACCGAAAAGGTGGCAACCGCGAGAACCAACGTGGCGGCCACGACGAGCCACCGATCTCGCTCGAAGGTGAATCGTCGTGTTAGTAAAACTGCGGCAATCCCTGCACAAATGGCGATTCGCGTCATCAGCGCTTTGCCCGCGTCGGTACCAAGCGCGGTGTCAATGCCGCCCATGGAGGTCAGTGGGCGGTCGCCGGAAATGTCGCCGGCTAGGATCGCGAGCTGCAAGAATGCCGTGAGTTCCATGATGACTACTCCGGCGCTCGTCATCGCCCGCAGTCGTGTCACAGTTGCTCCGTCAGGCCAGACGTAGAGCGCAGTCGCAGTGGCTCCGGCGAGGAGCACGATCGAGATGAAGGCCAGTACGCGGAGCCACCAACGGGCCCATTGCGGAGTCGAGAACGGGCCAACGAAGTTGGTCGGAGGATCGGCGCTGACCGAAGGATCGGCACTGCTGGAGACAGCCGACGTCGCCGGTGGCGGCGCCGCGCCCGCGCCTGGCGCCGCCGCTACGAGTATCAATTGGACCCGGTCTGTGACGACGTGGCCGTCGCTTCCGACCAAGCGCCAACGGTAGGTAACTTCGCCGGTCAGCTCAGGTGCAATACCAACGACGACTTCACGATCCGTGGCGCCATGGGCGAGGCCGGTCACGTTCGAGCGTGCATTCGAGCTGTCGATCAACTCGACTTGGACGGTGTCCAGAGGTGCCGCACTCGCGAATCGCAGCCGGAGCGTCGCGAGGGGCGAGGAGAGCACTGACCCGCTCGTCGGCTCAGTGCTCTCCAAGCTGTTGTGTGCCGAGGCCGGGGGGGCAAGCGCTGCGAGGAGTACCACCACCGCGACGGTGGCGACGATCAACGAGCGCCAGCGGGGGAGGGGGATCCGCATGACCCTCCGACTCTAGCAACGACGTACTGTAGTAGGGTGGCATCAAGATCGAAGCACTCAAGTCCAAGCGCGGCGCTCGCCGCGCTTGCGGACAATGACCTGTTGCGACCCGATCGCTGAGGTAGCGTCAACAACGAGTATCCGTGAATGGGAGGAAGAGGTGAGTGCTCGGCGAGCCGATGGCGAGTTGGAAGCCGAAGTGCTGGGTGTTCTTTGGGCCGCGGACGAGCCCGTCACCCCCGGCGAGGTGAATGAAGAACTCGGCGGCGAGCTCGCCTACACAACCATCATGACGATCTTGGCCCGCCTGTGGAAGAAGGGCCTTGCCGAGCGGGTGCCGCAAGGTCGGGGGTACGCCTACACGGCGGTGCTCTCGGAGAGCGAGCTCACCACGAAGAAGATGACCCAAGCACTCGAATCCTCCACCGACCGCGCCTCAGTACTCGCCCGTTTCGTCGGCTCGTTGTCACGCCGCGACGTCCGACAGCTGCGTCGTTTACTGGGCGAGCGCGACTGAGCCCGTGACCCATCTCTTTCTTCCTTTGCTGCTTGCCGCCGGCGCTGCCGTCTTGGTGACAGTGGTCGGCCGCCGATTACGGCCACGAGACGGTGTTGTATTGACCACCGCGTCGCTGGTGTCGGTATTCCTCGCCGGCTTGATCAGCGTGTGGGCAGTGGGCCTTGGGTTCTTGGCCCACGAGCCACTCACCGGCCGATTTTTTGCCTGGTGTAGTGGGACGTTTGGGGTACACCACCGTTTGTCGCCGTGGATTGGTTTGTCGGCCCTCGGAGTCGCGGTGTGGTCGACCGCTCGTGGGGTCCGTGTCGTGCGCTCGTGGCGTCTGCAACGAGGTTCGTGTCAGGCCGACATCCAGATCATCGATACAGAGGAACCGGTAGCGTTTGCGCAGACCGGCCGACACGGTGGCGTCGTGATTTCCACTGGCATGCTGGCCGTGTTGGAGCCGGCCGAGCGCCGAGCGCTGCTGGCCCACGAAAATGCGCACCTTCGTCATCGCCACGACCGCTACTTGCTCGTTGGTCAGCTGGCAGCCGGGCTACCTCCGTTGACGCCGCTCGTGACCCGGCTGCGACACTTCCTGGAGCGTTGGGCCGATGAAGAAGCCGCCCGAACGGTCGGTGACCGTGTAGTGGTCGCTCGCGCTGTCGCACGGGCGGCGCTCGCGTCCCACAACCGGCCAGTGGTGGCACTGGGTGCATTGGGTGCGAATGTTCCGGCGCGAGTCGAAGCATTGCTTCGTCCGCCCGTCGCTCCCGGTCAAGCAGCGATTTGGGCAGCCGTCGCCGCAACGGCGGTGGTCATCGCATTCGCCGCGGCCACCGTACAACTGCATCACTTGGCTCTGGTCCTCGCTGCGATCTGTCCCGGCTGAGGTGCTCGATCCGTCGTCTACGACAAAGTGTCGTAGACTTTGGTAAGTGAGACTGTTGAGGCGTTCCGTGCGCTCGGCGGTGGTCGTGAGCGCAGCACTGATCGGCGTGGTGCTACTGGTCGTCGTGCTGCGCCCTCCCCGCGTGCCGGTGTTCTCGGCGTCAGGCAGCCCGTTGTCGTTGCCCGCCCCCGGCACCTTCCCGTCACGCACGGCGGATGAGTTCGAAGGCATCCTCGTCGGCGCACGAGGCCAACCGGTGGTGGTCAACATTTGGGCGTCGTGGTGCGCGCCGTGCCGGACCGAGATGCCGCTGTTACAGCGCGCAGCCGACACGTACTCCGGCCGCGCGGTGGTGCTAGGGATCGCTTCGAAGGACGCGGCCGAAGCGGCGCAGGCCTTCCTGGAGGACTTCGACATCACGTATCCCAACATTTTCGATGTCACCGGCGAGATTCGCGTGCGGCTGGGCCTGACCGCTTATCCAACGACCTATGTCTTCGACGCCGCCGGCACGCTGCGGGCGCGGGTCACCGGAGGGATCAGCGAGCAGCGTCTTGCCGCTCTGCTGACGGACGCATCACGATGAGAGACTACGCATTGCTCGCCAGCGTCATCGTCGCTTTCGGCGCGCCGGCGCTGCTCGCCCGCGGTTGGTGGACGTTGCACAGTGTGGAGTCCCACATCCGATTTCTCGATGTGGTGATAGGTCCGGCGGCGCTCGGTCTGGTCGCCGGACGAGGGATTACGTTGATGATCGACGACCGTCGAGCGCTGCTTCGGCTGTCGGATGTGTTGGTCATTCGCAGTGGTGTCGAGTTCTGGCCTGCGCTCGCCGCGGCAGCAGGATTGGCCGCGTGGAACGCACGTCGCGACGGTGTTCGACCTTCGGTGCGACTTGCCGAGCTCGCGCCGTTGGCCATGGTGGGCTACGCAACCTACGAAGCCAGCTGCGTGTGGCGAGATGGCTGCTTCGGCCCTGAAAGCCCGATCGGGCTGTATCCGGAAGGCATCACGACTCGAATGCTTCCCATTGGCATTCTCGTGGGGGCTTCCGTCGTCGTCGCCGCTTCTGTGCTGCGACGCGTCGCGTTTCGGGTCTCGCCGCCAGCGCTGCTGCTCGGCGCGGTCGGTTCTGTCGCTGGGTTCCGCGCTGTCGCATCGTTCTGGCTGCCGTATCTGGGCGACGGACTCACTCGTCAACACCGCACCAGCATCGCCATCGCATCAGCCGCGACTGTCGCGCTGGGCGTGATGGAGCTTGTTCGCTTGTCCCGGAGAAGGTCGCTGCGCGTTGCGGTGGAAGTGCGACGATGAACGGCGCGCCGTTGGCCCTCGCGCTCGCCGCCGGGATGGTGGCGGCGGTCAATCCGTGCGGCTTCTCGCTTCTCCCCGCGTACGTGGCTTCCTTCGTGAGTGGCGACGACCGCAATGCCTCATTCGAGCGTCGCATGAGCCGAGCGGTCGGATCCGCGATGGCGATGACAGCGGGATTCGTCGCGGTCTTTATCTCGGTCGGGACGGTCTTGGAGCAGTTCGCTGACCGCGTCCGGGAACAACTGCCGTGGATCACCATCGTGGTTGGTGTTCTGCTCGTCGTCGCCGGTGGCGCGGCCATTGCCGGTCGCAACGTGAGCCTGCTGTTACCGAGCAAGAAACGCGCGGTCAAGGGAACCGGTATCCGCGCCATGATCGGATACGGAGCGGTCTACGCCACCGCCTCGCTGTCGTGCACGATCGGGCCCTTCCTCGCCATTACCGCGACCGCGACGGACCGATCGATCGTCGCGGGCCTCGCCACCTATTTCGCATACGCGTTCGGCATGGGCATCATCATCCTGCTGATCGCGACAACCGCGGCGATGTCGATCCGCGGACCGACGCTGAGCCTCAAGCGACTCTCGCGACACGCTGGCCGAGTAGGCGGAGCATTCATGGTGCTCGGCGGTCTCTACGCAATTTGGTACGCACGATGGGAGCTCGGCGTGTACCAGGGGAGACTAGGGAGCGACGCAATCATCGATTTCGGCGAGCGCTTCCGCCTCGAGTTCGTCCAGCTGGTCGACGAGGTAGGAGCACCGCGCTTTGCCGCAGCCGCGACGTTGATCATCGGAAGCCTGATGCTCGTGACTTGGCTGCGCCGGGAGCCCCAACGACCCTCGAAAGGCATGCCGCAATGACGCGGCGCTCCCTTTACATCGTTGCGTTAGCGCCGGCGCTCTTGGCCGGCGCCATCGCACTCGCAGTCTGGCCAGGACGCGAGGATCAAAGCCAGCAAGTAGACGACGAAGAACTACACATCCACGACCTCGCCGTCGATTCCGCGAACGGTGAAATCTTTTTAGCGACGCACTCGGGCCTCTTCCGCATCGGCCGCGACCACAAGAGGGCGTCCGTTATCGATGCATCTGACGACGTCACCGCGTTGACGATCTCGCCCGCCGGCCGGTACTTCATCGGTGGCCATCCCGACCTCTCGATTGTCGGGCGCTTTCGGTCGCCGGGCAAGCCACCACTGCTGGGGCTGGTGGTCAGCAACGATCGGGGTCGCAGTTGGAGCAATGTGTCATTGCTCGGAGAGGCCGACTTTCATGCCCTGGTCGTGGTGGGTTCATATCTTTACGCGGCGGACAGCACCTCGGGGCGCCTGTCGGTCAGTGGCGATGGGGGTCGGAGTTGGGAGTCGAGGGGCGCCGTTGACCTGATCGACATCGCGGTCGACTCACGCGACGTGAGCCGGATGGTTGGCGTCGGTTTGACCGAGCGGTTCGAGCAGCGTCTCGAGGCGAGCCGTGACGGCGGCCGGACATGGCAAGAGTTCGACGGGCCCCCGCTCGTCGAGATCGACTGGACCTTGCTCGAGGCTCTCGGCATCACGGCCGACGGCACCGTGTGGCGGAGCGCCGACGGGTTGAGTTGGACAGAGATCGGTCGGGCTCCCGGGCCGACCGAGGCGTTGGCGATCAGCGGCGACGCGATCTACGTGGTGAGCCCTACCGCGAAGGTCTTCGTGAGCCGCGACCGGGCGGGAACCTGGCAACCCGCGCCTGAATGACGCGTCCACAGCTACGACGAAATGTAGTAGCCCGGCCGAGCGTCAAGTGTGAGAGCGAACTCGTGAAATCAGTCCCGACGATCTTGTTGTCGTTGGCGAGTCCGGTGATGATGATCGCCAGCTTGCGATTGATGGGTACGAACAATCACGTGCAGAGCGACGGGCAACAGCACGAGCAGCGTCGGCATTGATGCCAAAAAGGTCCGTAGATTGTTGGTGGTGATGGAAAGATCCGTCCAGACCGACAGACACAACGCCGCCGCCCACGATCGTCGCCACGACCGCATGCTGATCCTGAACTGCTGTTGGCAGTGGTGACCAACTTCGGCGGCAAGAAGACCAAAGAGCCCGCAAAAATCCGCTGCGCGTCAAGAGCAGACCAGCAGGTCATTCACGAAGAACTACAAAGTGACGTGGTGGGGCGGGTCAGACGCGGGCGCGATCTTCCGCCCGGACAAAGACGGCAGAACGGATTTTTTCGGGGTGCTGCGGCGTACGTATCCCACGATCCCCTCAGTGCTCATCGAGGCGGGCTATATGACCAACCCGCAGGAAGCCGCGTTGATGGAGCGCGCTGACTACCGACAGAACGAAGCACAAGCGGTGGCCAGCGCAGTGCGCCGTTACTTGACGACGGCCGACCCGGGTTCGGGTTTCAAAGTACCGAATGACCGGGGGTTCGAAACGCGCTCCGGTGGTGGCGGATTCGAGGGATGCACCGATCCGAAGTTCGGCTGAGCGCGGCTCAAGTTTTGGCACTTCCGAACGACATATCGGATAGTCGCTTAGGGTGCGAATTCATCGCAGAACATGCTCGTTACTCGGTCACCGGCGGCGACATCGCGTGCTTTCGCGTGGATGAACCTTGTTATGAACGAGCGTTCACGGTATGCTCGTGAACATGAGTTCACGATATCTCCCGATTGTCTGTCGCTCGCTGGTTAAGTGCTTCGGTGCGACGCCGGTCGTCGACCAGCTTTCATTCGAGGTGGCGGCGGGGTCGATCACCGGTTTTGTGGGCGCCAATGGCTCCGGCAAGTCGACGACGATGCGCATGATCCTTGGGCTGATTGCGCCTACGGCGGGGGAGGCTCTGGTATGCGGTCAGCATTACCTGGCCCTTGCGCATCCCAGACGCGAGGTCGGCGCAGTTCTCGAAGGCCCCGGCGCGCACCCGGGTCACACCGCCCGCGCCCATCTGGAAGTCACGGCGACCGCGGGCTGCCTGCCGCTCACGCGGGTGCCGGAGGTGCTCAGCCTCGTCGAGTTGACCGAGTATGCCGGTCGGCGTATTGGCACGTTCTCTCTAGGGATGCGTCAACGGCTGGCCTTGGCCGGCGCGATGCTCGGCGATCCGCCGGTACTCATCCTCGACGAGCCCGCGAACGGGCTCGACCCGCCCGGCATCATCTGGATGCGCGACTTCCTGCGCGGCCTGGCTGGCGAGGGTCGGGCCGTGCTGATTTCAAGCCATCTCCTCGGTGAACTTGCCGAGGTCGCGGACCGGGTCGTGATCATCGATGACGGCCGTCTCATCGCTGACTCGACTCTCGCTGAATTGCTGGACGGGCGGTCCCGCGTCGTCGAATTACGCTGCGCTGATCCCGCAGCGATAGCCGACGCCATGCGCGATAGGGGAGCCCGAACGAGCGTCGAAGGCGACCTGCTCGTGATCGAAGGGAGCTCGGCTCGCGAGGTCGGTGAGGTCGCGGCGACGATTGGCGCCGGCCCTATCTACCAGCTCAGCGAGCGCGCAAAGAGTTTCGAAGACGCGTACTTCGAGCTGGCGACCCTCACTCCACCGTCGACAACGGCGACGAATGATTCGAACGCCTCATGAGCGCCATCTTGCGCGCCGAGCTGCGCAAGGTGAGGGCGACACCCACTATCTGGTGGCTGCTTGTCGGGACTGCCGCTATCGGCGTCGTCGGGACGCTCGCTCCCCTTATTGCCGCTGGCGGCGACGCCGCCGATCTGCTGACTGATCGCAAGCTGCAAGAGGCGATGCACGGTGCGGCCGCCGGCGCAACCCTCGTCATCATTGCCGGAATCATCGGCATGGCCGGCGAATGGCGCTTTGGCCAGGCTACCCAGACGTTCCTCAGCACCCCGCAGCGGTGGCGTGTTGTGACCGCCAAGAGTGTTGTTTACATGCTTGTCGGCGCCGTCTACGGGATCGTTGCCGGCGTCGCAGCCGCCGCCACTGCGTGGGGTTGGTACCGCACCAACGACCTTGCGTTGCCCCTCGCACGCTCAGCGGTGTGGCTCACGCTCGTCGGCTGTCTCGCCGTCGCGGTGCTTTTCGGTCTGCTCGGTGTGGCAATCGGCGCCGTCGCCCGTAACCAGGTTGCCGGCATCGTCGGGGCGTTGGCCTGGCACGTGCTCGCGGAGCCAGCGCTGTTTGCCGCCTCTCCGTCGATCTTCAAGTGGCTTCCCGGAATGGCGTCATTTGCTTTGCGCCGTCAACCTTCCCACGACCTGTTGTCAATTGGCCCCGCAGCTGCGGTGTTGGTCAGTTTCACGGCGCTGTTTCTCACCGCGGGCCTCTGGTTTGTGGAGCGCGACGATGTCACCGCCTAAGCGAGCATCGGAGTCCACGACAGCGCTGCGGGCGTCGCTCGTCGGCCACGCCCGGCGACTCATCGCCCGCGACGGCGCGTCGGCACTCACCATGCGGGCACTCGCGGCCGAGGCCGGGTGTGCAGTCGGTTTGCCGTACAAGGTTTTCACCGACCGCAGCGACCTCGTCGCCGAGATCTGCCACGCGGAGTTCAACCGTCTTGCTGACGCGAGCGGGGAGCTCGTCACAAGGGCCGGCACGCGGACCGTAGGCGCCAACCTCGCGTGGTTCGCGGAGCAATTGCTCGGCTCACCCGCAGTCTCACTCGCGCACGAGGTATTGGCGGACCAATCCCTTGCCAAGGTCGTTACTGCTCGGGTCCACCAAAGCGGAGTCGGGCCTGGCGCTTTCGAAACCGTCTTCGCGAACTACCTGGCTGCGGAACAACAGGCGGGCCGCGTTGCTTCCGACATCGACGAGAAGGCTTTCGGCTTCGTCCTCGCGGGCGCCATCCACAACCTCATCATGTCCGGCGACGCCTGGCCTAGGCCGACCAGGCGCCAGCTCCAGCGCAAGCTCGACGCCATCGCACTAGCTATCGCCCCAAAACCCTGACCCCGAGCGATCGAAGGTTCCGATGCAGCGACCAGACGAGCAGGACTACTCGCGACGCGACCACTTGGCAGTCGAAAAACGTTCCACCGTGCTCGTCGTGCTCGGCGTACTTGCGTTCCTCGTGCTCGTCGGCGCCCTTCACCTCCTCGGTGTAACGCCCCATGGCGGATGATCACTGGTGATGACCTAACTCGTGTCGCCGCGTCGACGAAAGCCGTCCGTTGTCTCGCCGAGGTCAAGCGTGTGGTCGATTGTGTCGATGGAGAGTGTGCGGTTGTCCGCGAGGAGATGCAAATGGGCACACGAACAGAGTTGGGTGGTCGAGGCAAGGCCGGTGTCGGCGGCGCATGCGCAGTGTGTTGCGCGGTGCCAATGCTCTTGTTCGCCGGAGTCGTCTCATCCGCAGCGCTGCTCTCGTTCGGGGTCGCTGTCGCCGAGGTCGTCGCCGTAGTGGTGATCGCAGTGGGTACGGGTTCGGGTCGGCTGGTGAATGCCTCACCGTGGGTGCGTCGAGTCTTATTCGCTATTGGGGGCGCGGCCGCTCTGGGTGGCCTTCTCGATGTCAGCGATCGCGCCCGCGCAGCGTCCTTGATCGGAGTTGGTATCGCAGCGCTCGCGTGTTGCGCACTGTTGTCGCTGCCACCGGCGAAGCCGAAGGTTCTTCCAGTGCCGAACTGAGCCGAGATCTGGCGCGAACATCCGCTTCGGCTGAATGTTTGTAATGTTCGTCGGAGGGGAAACCCGACGCGCATGGATGATGCCAGCAACACCTCAGGTACTCGCCTTACGTGCAGCAATCCCGATTGCGGATGTGAGCTACAGATCAACAAGCCCTGTCCGCACGGCAACACCTACACGTGCGCTTGCGGACACCCGCTCGAACCCGTGTCGTAGAGCGGGCCCGCCCGCAACCACGGGCCGCATCACCGAGTGGCTTGACGCCAGCTATTACCGTTCGTCGGTCGCGCCTCGGCGAGATTCGCAAGATCGTCGCGCTCCGCGACGTTTCTCGATCCGAGGCGGCCAACGCGGAAAGCTGTGCCGCAACGTGAGATAACGGTCATCCACGACCTGGGTGGCGTCCGTGCCGTGCATGGAAATGCGGGGGCAGGCGTCGAGTCGGCGCGAAGGCAATGCCGTAGTCGTCAATCCTCGACCTGGTCGTCGAGCGAGACCTGCGTTGCGGCAATGAGATCGTCGTGCTGCACGCCCCTACCTGTCAGGATCTGGCACGCAAGGCCGTTGCCTTCGACGAGAATCCCGAGCAGGAGGTGGGTGGGCGTGACGTGCGCCTGATGGCGCCGCTCCACTTCTTTCACGGCGAGTTGCATCGTATGCTTGCTGCGGGGAGTGATCTTGAGCCAGCGGCCACTCGTGAGCGGGCTCGCGCACGGTGGCGTCGGACCGTGGCAGCCCAAGAATGGGGACAGCACGCGGGACGTGCGAACTCGGTGCCAGCGCCGCCGCTTCGCCGTGCGTAGCGCGGCGCGCTGCACGGCGTCGGAACCGAAGGTGGTCTCGGCGTGGCGCCGAATCTCGTCGACATCGATCCCGATCGCGGCGAGCAGTGCGGTCGCGTCGGATTTGGATTCGGCGTTAATGCCGATGAGATCGATGATGTCATCGCGCACCATGCCTGCGTCGACTCCTCGGGAGGCCAACAGACGCGTCGGAACGCCTGCAGCATCGTTGAGCAAACCGAGGAGGAGGTGCTCGGTGCCGATGTAGTCGTGGCCAAGAGCGTGGGCCTCGCGTTGCGCCGCTTCCACGCCAGCGCTCGCCCGGTCGTCGAATTTTTCGAACACGCGGTCAATCCTTCCGTCGTGCGTGCTTCTTGTGCACCGATTGTCGCTTCACGCCCAGGAGGTCGGCGATGGACTGCCAGGTCCAGCCACGGCGACGCGCGTTGTCGACGTGCAGCGCCTCGAGTTCATCGACGAGCGTCCGCAAGGCGGCGACGGCGGCGAGTCCGACCGTCGGGTCCCGACTGTCGACTGCCTTGGTCAGTTCCTTCATCTGCTGCATCGTGTCAGTTTAAACTGACAGTGGCAGAGCGTGTCAACCTAAACTGACAAAAGAAATCCAGCAAGCTCGGAGTTCGTGGACCTTGCTCGACTCGCCCGACTGTGAAGGTGGATCACCGCGGCGGCCGGTGGGTATGGCGGTGGTGTATGTCGGGATGATGCGAGTGGGCGTGCTCGAGGGCCTCGTGAAGGTGCGCGTGGACGTGTGGCTCCGACGAGGCGACTTCGACCGGGTGCGGGTGCGCGTGTTCGTCGTCGTGCACATGCTGGTGTACATGCTCGATTGTTTCGTGCTCGTGGAGGTGCTCGTGGCGCTCCGAAATCGACAGCCAAATGCCGGCCACCATGAGCGCGGCGGCGGGAAGCACGCGACCGGTCAACGGTTCGCCGAACACAACGATGGCCACCACGACACCCACGAACGGCGCGACCGCAAAGTAGGTACCGGTGCGCGCCGAACCGAGAGAACGCAGCGCGTGGACGAACAACATGAGGCTCAGCCCGTAGCCAACGACGCCAATGCCGATCGCACCGACCATCGGTCCGGCATTCGGTAGGTCGCCACCGACGGACAATCCGATCGCGAGGTTCACGCCGCCCGCGACGATGCCCTTTGCGGCCGCGATCTGGCGCGGATCCTTCGCCGACACGCGCTGGGTGAGGTTGTTGTCGATCGCCCAACAAGCGCAGGCGCCGATGACCGCGATCGCACCCACGGTGACACCGACGCCGCCCTCAGCGGACCACGACGCCACGACACCGCCAGCGAGGATCAGCGCCAGGCCGATGCCCACTCGTCGGTCGAATCCCTCGTGGAACACCAGCCAGGCCACCAGCGCCGTGAACACCACTTCGAGGTTCAACAACAGCGACGCAGTCGCGGCGGGCGTTGTCCGCAACCCGATCAACAACAGCAACGGCGCGAGACAGCCACCAAAGGTGATGGCGCCGGCGAGTGAAGGAAACTCGCGACGGGTGAGCGGCGCTTCGCGGCGCGCCGGTCGCACGATCAGCGAGCTGCCCAACACGAACCCGCTCCCGAGATAGAGCAGACCCGCGAGTACCTGTGGTGAGGCGTCGCCGATGAGCCGGCTGACAAAGGGAGTCGCCCCTCCGAACAACATTGCCGCGAGCAACGCTTCCGGTACGCCTCGTTGACGGCGGTGCATCTCAGGCTATGTCGCGCTGATGGCGGCGATGGCCGCCTGTCCGATGCTGATGCCACCGTCATTGGCGGGTACCCGTTGGTGGATCAAGACGCTCATGCCCGCGGCAACCAGCTCCCTCTCGACTACCTCGGTGAGCCGCACGTTCTGGAATACACCTCCGGTGAGCGCGACGGTGTCGACTGCGCTACGACCTGCGAGCTCGACAGCCAGCCGTGCGACGGCCCGTCCCAATGTCTCGTGAAAGCCCGCGGCGATTGCCTCCAGAGTCGAGGCTCGATCGCGCTCACGTATGACTGTAGCTACGAGGGAGGAGGGGTCGAGGATGGCAAGGCCACCTTGCCATTGAACCTCGACGGTGTCCGAGTACACCGGCGCGATCTTGCTCGGCACCTTGCGTGCCATCGCCTCGAGCGTGATGGCCGCCTGTGCCTCGTATCCCGCCCTCGGTGCCGCGCCGAGTAGCACCCCGACCGCATCGAAGAGGCGACCGACACTGGTCGTTCGCGGGCCTTGTCCACGTTCGATCATGTGGCGGACACCGCGAACCATCGCCTGGTCGTTGCCGCCGGAGTGTCCGTCGAAATCCGTGCCTGCTTCCAGCGCCCAGACAAGGGCCATACGCCACGGCTCACGTATCGAGGCGGTACCCCCGGGCAGCGTGACCGGGCGCAGATGCCCCACGCGTTTGTAGCGCTGCAGATCGGCGATCAAGAATTCACCGCCCCAAAGACTGCCGTCGGGGCCGTACCCGAGCCCGTCGAACGCGAGGCCCAGTACCGGCTCGACCCGTCGATGCTCGGTCATGCACGCGGCGACATGTGCGTGATGGTGCTGTACCGCGAGCGTCGGGAGGTCGAGTTCCATTGCGAACTTGGTCGACAAGTATTCTGGATGCATGTCGTGGGCGACGACTTGGGGATTGATGTCATACAGGCGCCGTAGGTGATTGATTGCTTGCTCGAAGGACTCGTATGTCGCGAGGTGCTCGAGATCGCCAATGTGATGGCTGGCGACCACGAACCCGTCGCGGGCGACGGCGACCGTGTTCTTGAGCTCGGCGCCTAGTGCCAGAACCGACCGACAAGCTCGCAGGGGGAGTGCGAGTGGCTCGGGCGCGTAACCTCGCGAGCGTCGTAGGAGCTGGAGTCGACCGTTCGGCGATAGTCGCGCCACCGAGTCGTCGCAACGAATGTGGATGGGCCGATCGTGCGTGAGCATTCCGTCCACGATCGGGCCGAGGCGACGCATTGCGTCGGCATCCTCGTGCGCGATCGGTTCGTCTCTGTAGTTACCGCTGGTCATGACGAGCGGACGTCCCATTGCCGTCAGTAGCAGGTCGTGCAGCGGGCTATACGGCAACATCACTCCGAGTTCGCTGAGACCCGGCGCCACGCTTGGTGCTACCGCCGCGCCTTCGCATCGGGGCGCGATGACGATGGGCCGACGAAACGACTCGAGTGCGGCCATGGCGACCTCGTCGAGATGACAAAAGCCGCTCGCGGTCTGGAGGTCCGCCACCATGACCGCGAACGGCTTCTCATCGCGCGCTTTGCGACGGCGCAACTCCGTGACGGCTGATTCGTCTGTGGCATCAGCCGCAAAGTGATAGCCGCCGACTCCCTTGATCGCGACGACACCGCCGTTGCGCAGTGCGTGCACCGCTGCGTCCAGCGCAGCAGTACCCTGTGCGGACACTTCATTGACCTTGGTCCACCAAGAGAGTCTTGGACCGCAAGCGGGGCACGCGTTGGGCTGCGCGTGGAAGCGGCGATCATTTGGATCGTCATACTCACGTTGACAATTGGCGCACATGACGAAGTGGGACATCGTCGTCGTGGGCCGGTCGTACGGCAGCGAACGAACGATCGTGTAGCGCGGTCCGCAGCTGGTGCAGTTGATGAACGCGTATTGAAAGCGACGATCCGACGCATCATTCATCTCGGCGAGGCAGTCTTCGCACGTGGCGGTGTCGACGCTGACGGGCACAGTGGGTAGCACCGTTGCTTCACTTGACTCGATGGTGAAATGCGCGGTGCCGGTAGGGGGTAAACGCTCACTCGTGACGTTCGTGACGATGGCGAGAGGAGGTGGTGCGTCAGTCAGCAGACGAACGAGTTCGGCTATGGCCCCGGGCGACCCCTCGACTTCTATGGTCAGTCCGGTCGAATCGTTGCAAACGAAACCAACGAGCCCGAGAGCGACCGCGTGCCGGTACACGAACGGGCGGAAGCCCACCCCCTGCACGGTGCCGGCGACGCATATGCGCGTACGTGTCGTCACGCTCAACAAATCCGAGGTAACGGATCGCCGACCAACATGTCGATGATGCGGGTGCCCCCGAACGGTGTGCGCAAGACCACGATGGACTTTGGTTCAGCCGCGATCTCGCCGATTCGTGAGGCGTCGACGCCGAGCGGATGTGATCGGAGCGCGGTCAACGCGGCCTCTGCTTCGGCCGCCGGTACGACCGCAAGGAGCTTGCCCTCATTCGCGATATAGAGCGGATCTAAACCGAGCAGTTCACATGCGGCCGAGACCGGTGCTTTGACCGGGAGGGACGATTCATCGAGGACGACCGCCAAGCCGGTGTCTCGGGCCAATTCGTTGACCACTGTGCCCACCCCTCCGCGTGTCGGGTCGCGCATCCAACGCGTACCGGGCGCCGAAATCAGCAGCGAGTCGACGAGACCATTGAGCGCGGCTGTGTCCGATCGGATGTCCGCTTCGAGTCCGTAATCGCCTCGTGCGAGCATCACGGCGGTGCCGTGATCACCGATGGTTCCCGATATCAGCACGACATCGCCCGCTTCAACGGTCGACGAACCGAGCACGCGTTCGGCAGGTATGGATCCCACTCCTGTTGTGGTGATGTAGATGCCATCAGCGGCGCCTCGCTCGACGACCTTCGTGTCGCCCGTAACGATCCGCACTCCAGCCGCGGCCGCCGCTGACGCCATGTCTGCAACAATCGACCGGAGCTCGGTTATCGGAAAGCCTTCTTCGATCACAAAGGCGGCAGCGAGCCACAGGGGGCGAGCGCCGCTCACCGCAAGGTCGTTCACTGTTCCATTGACGGCGAGGTCGCCGATCGAGCCACCCGGAAATCGATACGGCTTCACGACGTAGGAGTCTGTCGAAAATGCGAGGCGATTGGCAGAATCCAAATGCAGCGTTGCCGCGTCGGATAGCGGCTCGCTCGAACCAGGCGCGAACGAGTCGAGGAAAATTGAGTCGATCAGAGCGGCGGAGGCCTTCCCGCCTGCGCCGTGGGCCAATGTGATGAACTCGTCGGTGAAGCGAGGGCGTCGCAGTCGGATCAACTCGATGCGTTGGAGCACACCTGACTCGCGATCAGAGATCGACTTGTCACGCACCACTGTCACCTGACGCGAGTTCGTCCTGCACCGCCGACCACAACTTGAATCCCACCGCAGCCTGCGTTTCCTGTATCCGGTGCACGCTATGCGACCGCACGATCAGACAATGGTCGATGGAAGCAGCCGCTAGTGCTCCACCTTGATAGCCGACGAGTCCGATCGTCAGCATCTGTCGGGTTGCTGCTTCGCGGAGCGCGGTCAGAAGGTTGCGCGAGTCACCACTGGTGGATACGGCGAGTGCGATGTCACCCGGCTTGCCGTGCGCAATGATCTGTCGAGCGAAGGCCAACTCGAATCCGACGTCGTTGCTGACCGCGGTCAACACGGCAACGTCATCGACGAGACAACGCGCCGGCAAGGGCACGCCCCACGGGGGTCGGTTGAAGAGCGCGGCGAGATTGACGGCATCGCTCGAGCTTCCGCCATTGCCGAAGCTGAAGAAGTGTGCCTGACGCCTCAGCCGTTTCGCCATCTCTGTCGCGACCACCCTGATCTCGCTATCGAGCGCCGTCAGCGCGTCGCGTCGGAGAAGCATGCTCGCCACTGCCTTGCTGCGTGCCGAGGCGGCGAGATCATCGAGCAACGTGTCCGTGTCCATCGCGGTTCCCGCCAGGAAGGGGTACAGGGAGTCGAGCGGGTCGCTCACCGTGGCGCTCGGATCGAGGTCAGCGCAATTCCCGCGTGGACCAAAACCAGGTCGTTCACTTCGACAGGTGCGACCAACCCGATGTCGATGCGTTCTATACCGCGGGCCGTTCGAACGGCGGCTTCGGTGCCCGAGACACTGACGACCTCCGCCACTCGTCCTTCGTCCGAACAGGTGATGCATCGATCATCAATCGAGTGCGCGAGTTCGTCGAGTTCGTTTTGGTGTTCGATGCACACGTGGGTCAGCTCCCAAAGGAGGTGGTACAGCAAGACGAGACTGCCGTCGTAAGGAGCGGTTGCGTCGGCTGACGGGAGCCACAATGAGAAGTCGGCCAGGTGCTCGTCGGGTGGCGCTCCGTAGCCGAGCCAGATGGTGCGCACGCCCCATGCCGGAGCACGACGGAGCGCGTCGATGATCGATTCATCATCTGCAGTGCCGATCACGAGGACGAGGTCACCCGATCGAACGATGCTCCGCAACGAGGCGACCGGATCCTGCACATTGATCGCGACCGATGGCAGGGCCCGTTTGCCGAGGATGACCGGGTGCACAAATTCGACCGCTACGTGACGCGCGTGCTCAGGCCAGGCCGGAGCGAGGCACCACAATGTCGCGCCGGCTTCGAAGCGGCTCGCGCACATCATCGCCGCAGCTGCTATCCGCGAGCCGAGCTCAGGCGGAAAGTTCGTCTGCTCGCTTGCCGGCTGCCCCACAACCATCAGCCTTCCCGTCATCGATTGCTCGTCAGCGTACGCCGCGTCGTGGCGCCGAGCGCCTTGCTGGTGGTGAAGGTGCGATGATCTGCTGTGCAAGCCAGCCTCACCGAAACGGAGGAACCGTGCGAGTGGCCTTCATCGGGAAGGGGGGCGCCGGCAAGTCTGCACTCGCGGGTACCTTCGCCCGGTTGCTTGCGCAGCGCGGCGAGCGTGTGTTGGTGATCGATTCGGATCCCATGCCCGGCCTCGCGTTGTCGATAGGCATGCCGCCAACGGACGCCGGTATCCCGGACGAAGCGATGGTAGAGAAAGCTGAAGGTGAGGCAGGTCCCCGCTTTCGACTTCGTGCGGGCTTGAGCGCCTCCGATGCGGTGGAACGCTACGCGCTGCGTGGCCCCGGCGGGATACGGGTCCTTCAATTCGGCAAGGCTCACGGGCATCTGGGGGCGCTCGTTCGTTCGCAGCATGCCTTTCATCAGATCCGCGAAGAATTGCCTCCCGACGACTGGCACCTCGTCGGCGACCTGCCCGGCGGAACCCGACAACCGTTCTTCGGGTGGGCCCGGTTCGCCAGTACGCTGCTCATAGTGGTCGAGCCAAACGAAAAGGGACTTCTCGCAGCGCGGCGGCTTGCACATCTCGCAGACGCTGATCCTGCCCCAGATCAAATCCTCGCCGTGGTCAACAAAGCGCGTGGTCCAGGTGACGCGGAGTTGGTGCAGAGCCGTACCGGGTTGGCTGTGGTCGCAACAGTTCCGTGGGATGACGAGTTTGCCGACGCCGAACGACGCGGGTTCGCGCCGTTCGATGCTGCGCCCGAATGCCTTGCAGTACAAGCAGTAGCCTCGCTGGTGGAACGCCTGCACTTGGGAGGACGCTCATGAAGATCGCCGTTGTGGGCAAGGGTGGATCCGGTAAAACGACCACGGCAGCCGTGATCGCTCGGAGCCTCGCGCGTCGGGGCCTCGCCGTGGTGGCGCTCGACGGCGACACGAACCCAAACCTGGGGCTATCTCTCGGCGTCGGTGTCGATGAAACGCAGCGACTTGTCGGACTCCGACAGGCGGTCGATGCGGGCGAGGCCGAGCACGCAACGGATTGGGAGAGCCTGCTCAGACAGTTCGGCTCCGACGCACCGGACGGCGTCCGCTTCGCGGTCGTCTCTGAAATAGATCATCCCGATCCGGGTTGACCTTGATGCGGTCTATCGCCCGAGCAGTTGCTCGGCACTGTTGAACCTGACCCGGTCGTCGTGGTGGCCGACTTGGAGGCCGGCATCGGCACGCTGATGCGCCTGAGCGAAGGTGCTGTGGACGTTGTGCTTGTTGTCGTCGAGCCGGTTCCGAAGTCGATCGAGGTCGGTAGCCGAGCCGTCGCCGCGTGCACCGAGAAGAACATCGGCCGTGTGGTGATTGTCGCGAACCGGGTGCGCGATGCCGACGATCTGGCCGCTATTCGAGCCGCCTTCCCCGACGGTGACATAGCGGTTGTGCCCCACGACCTCGCGATCGTCGAGGCCGACCGCATCGGCGCGGCGCCGCTCGATCTGTTTCCCGGCGCGCCCTCGGTGAGCGCGCTCATCGCTCTCGCTGACCAACTGGTCTAGGCGAGTCTGCTATTGGCTGCGAGCACGTCGTCGAGTAATGCCACTACCCGATCCAACTCCGCGCGAACGGGGTGAGCCAGCTGTAGGTCGACACGGGCGCCCGCACGGTTCGCGTTCGCGATGTCCGAGTCGTAGGGAATGATCCCCGCAAGGCGGACGCCCTGCTCCGCGCAGAGCTGGCGAAAGAAGTCGGCATCGCGCGGATCGGCGGCTTTGTTGCCGAGGCCGAGAACCGAGGGGATTCCCAATTCCGCGGCCAACTCGGCCGTTCGGACCGCAGTGAGAATCGCCTTGCGACTCGGCTCCATGATCACCAGCAGGATGTCGGCGTGGGCCAACGTGCCGCCCGACCGGCTGAGGTGCTCGAGCCCGGCTTCCATGTCGATGAGGGTGACGTCGGCATGATCGTCCAGCACCTCCGCGAGCAGGCTGCGTACGGTCGCGTGCCCCCCACAGGTGCAGCCAGCGGCGGCATGGGTGACCTTGATGGCAGACAGCAATGTGACCCCCGCGGGCGTCGTCCGGCCGTAGTCGTCGAATACGTCGCCGACGGTGAGATCGCCGCGGGCACCAACGATGACCGAGCGCGGCAGCGGCCGAACCGCTTCCGTCTGCTCCGCGGTGAGGCCGAGCGAGAACCCGAGGTTCGGATTCGAGTCCGTGTCGATGGCCACGACACGGCGACCCTTGCCCGCATAGGTGTCAGCAAGTAGCGCCGCAATGGTCGTCTTGCCGACTCCGCCCTTGCCGACGATGCCCAGCTTCATGATGCCCCGATTCGGTCGCAATCTGCGAGCAGTATCGCATCGCCCGTGGCAGACTGCACGGAGGTCTGCGATCTCGAGCACCGGGGGCAACCATGATCTTGTGGTGGATCGCCAATATCGTCGCTCTGGTAGTTGTTGTTCCCGTGGTGATACTCCTCGCGAACCGCATCATCCGCCCGGCCACCGAGATCAGCCGCTACAGCGACGACATCCTCGAGCACGGGGTCGCGGTGAGCACCAACTTGGATCCGGTGCCGGCCCTATTGGACACCGAGAAGTTGGTCGAGACCGCGACCGGCCATGCGGTGAGATACGTCACTGCCCTTCGGCCGCTGGTGTGAGGAGTCGCACATGTCCGTCGTCGCAATCGTCACGCTCGTGCTGACTGGACTATTGGTCGCGGCGCTCGCCGCGTATCTGATTGCAGTCATCCGCATCTTGCATCACGTCCTCGACACACTGGGGAAAGTCACCTTCGGGGTACGCGCGATCGCGCACCGCACCGCCCCGGTCGGCCCAGTTGTCGCGAACATCAACGCGAACCTCACTGCGGTGGCGGACGCCCTCGAGGGGCTCGTCGCCCAGGCTCCGATGGAAACGGCGAAGGTGTAGACAGCCGATGGGCCTTCAATTCCGCTGCGCTGATGTGGGAGTCGAGTGCAAAGCGGTCACCGACGCCGCGACGAAGGAAGAATTGCTGGCGAAGGTGGCCGCACATGCAAAGAGCGTCCATGGCGTCGATCTCAACGAAACGCTGGTGGACTACGCGCTGACCAAGGTTCGCACGATCTGAGGCGCACGGTGCGGGTCAGCTATCGCGAACTTCGAGTTTGCGTAGCGAATGGATGCCGATTCGCTCCACCATTCCCGTACTCGACTCGATCTGAAGCCGCGCCGATCGGTCCACTCCGCTGACGCGTCCGCGGGTCTCTCCCTTCGGTAAAAGGTCGAGCCGAACCTTGCGATGCAGCAGCGCGCATCGTTCGCTG
>JBDSMH010000058.1:0-5690 GCA_039915945.1 Acidimicrobiales bacterium
TTTCTCGGCCTGCCTGCGGATGTCTTCCACGTCCACGTTGCCGTTGGCGTCACACTTGGTGACGACTACGCGCATCCCGCACATCTGTGCCGAGGCCGGATTGGTGCCATGCGCTGATTCCGGGATCAGGCAGATGTTGCGATGGCCTTCATTGCGTGAGCGGTGATAGGCGCGGATCGCCAGCAGGCCGGCGAATTCGCCCTGCGCGCCGGAATTCGGCTGCAGGCTGACCGCGTCATAACCGGTGCATTCGACCAGCATCGCTTCGAGGCTTTCGATCATTGCCACATAACCGCGGGTCTGCTCGGCGGGAGCCAGCGGATGGATATGACCGAACTCCGGCCAAGTCACCGGAATCATCTCGCTGGTCGCGTTGAGCTTCATCGTGCACGAACCGAGCGGGATCATCGTGCGATCGAGCGCGAGATCCTTGTCTGCGAGGCGGCGCAGGTAGCGCAACATCTCGTGTTCGCTGTGATAGCGGTGGAACACATCGTGCGTGAGGATCTCGTCGGCGCGCCGCAGCGCCATCGGCAAGCCGAGTGCGACGGTCTCGTCGAGATCGCTTACCGATGCCTGCACACCGAGCGCCGACCACACGGCTTCGACGGTGGACCGAGTCGTTGTCTCGTCGAGCGCGATACCCACCGTCGTCGCGTCGACAATGCGGAAGTTGCAACCGCGTTCGCGCGCCGCGGCACCCACGGCGTGAGCGTCGGCGACCCGCAGCCACACGGTGTCGAAGAACGAACCCGTGATCACCTCGACACCACCGGCGCGCAGCCCGCCGACCATGATCGAAGCCAACCGGTGCACCCGCTCGGCGATGCGCCGCAACCCATCGGGCCCGTGATACACGGCGTACATCGACGCGATCACCGACAGTAGGACCTGCGCGGTGCAGATGTTGGAGGTCGCCTTCTCGCGACGGATGTGTTGCTCGCGCGTCTGCAGTGCCAATCGATAGGCGGTGCGTCCCTTGGTGTCGACCGAGACACCGACGAGCCGACCGGGCAGCGATCGTTTGAACGAGTCGCGCGTGGCCATGAACGCGGCGTGTGGGCCACCGAAGCCCATGGGTACGCCGAAGCGCTGCGTCGAACCAATTACACAATCGGCACCGGCGGCGCCGGGCGACTGCAACAACACGAGCGCGAGCACGTCGGCCGCGACCGCGACGAGCGCACCGGCCTCATGGGCGCGTTGCACGACGGGTTCGAGTGGGGCGACGGTGCCGTCGGTACCCGGATATTGCACCAGCAGGCCGTAGACGCCTTCGAGCGGTTCGGTCGATGGGTCCGCGATGACGATATCGATGCCCAGCGGTTCGGCCCGCACGCGCACGACGTCGATCGTCTGCGGATGACAGCGCGGGTCGACGAGAAAGATGTTCGGTGGTTTCTTGTGCACGCGGTGCAACATCGCCATCGCTTCGGCAGCGGCGGTCGCTTCGTCGAGCAGCGATGCGTTGGCAATATCCATGCCGGCCAGTTCGGCGCACATCGTCTGGAAGTTCAGCAGCGCCTCGAGCCGACCCTGCGAGATCTCCGGTTGGTACGGCGTGTAGGCCGTGTACCACGCGGGGCTCTCCAAGATGTTGCGCAGGATGACGCCCGGTGTGATGGTGTCGTGATAGCCGCAACCGATGAGCGACGTCAACACCACGTTGCGATCGGCCTTGGCCCGTATGGCCGCCAGCGCCTCGACTTCGGACAGCGCCGCCGGCAGCGCCAGCGGGTCGTGCAAGCGGATCGTCCCGGGGATCGCGTGGTCGATGAGTTCGTCGAGCGACGAGAGCTCGAGTGCCCCGAGCATGTGTTGCACTTCGGCGGGTGTCGGGCCGATATGGCGCGACACGAACGCGTCATGAGCTTCGAGTTGTTGCAGCGACGAGGGGGCCATCGGTTCTCCAGGGCGAGCGCGGGGTTGCGAATCGGTCGCCCCCCTCTGTCTCGTGAACCTGAGAGCTTCGCGGCGGACCGCTTTCCCCGTCGGTGACCGGACGTGAATCCGATGCTTTCCAGAGGTGCCTGTCGAGCCGGTCCGTTTGCCTGAGAGGTTCCGGGGGCGGTTGCTCCTTCGGCGCCTCGGATCTAGGACCCGAGAACTCTCCCGACTCGACGGTATTTGTTGTCGGCGCTGCGCACGCTAGCTCACGCAGCGGTCCATGCGACGCTCACTCGGCCATCGACCGCGCCTCGGCGATGCCGACGCGGGGGAACGCTCCCATGAATGCCTGCTCGTACAGGCCGTAGCCCACGTTGCCGTTGTATTCGAAGCGGGCGACATGATCGACGACGGCGAACTGGCCTCGCATCGCGATGTCGTCGACCTTGTAGTCGCGGCCGTGGACCACGAGCTCGGGCCCTTGGTACATGCCGTGGCGCCAGTCGTCGTCGAGCCCATACCCGCTGCCGACGGCCAGGAAGTGGGGGAGCAGCGAGGTGCACTTGAGGTCGATCTTGCCCCCCGGCGCATCCGGGAAGGTGAGCACCGAGTGCTGCATCAGGCGCGTGCCCTTTTGCATGTCGTGGTGCCATTCGAACGGCCCGAGTTGCTCGATGCGGCCGTCGGGCCACACCCGCTCTGCCTGCTCGAGCACGCGGGTGCCGTCGGCGAGTTCGTTGTTGATGAAGAAGATGGAGTGGTCACTGAATTGCATGGGGAAGTAGTTCCACATGCCGCTCATGGCGGGCACGCCCTGACGGATGCCGGCGGGCTCGGGTTCGCCGACCGGCCGCACGCCCCACGAACGATCTCGACATCCCCGCCAAGGGTCTGGAGTCACCGCGGTCGTCTCACCGTTGACGGTGATCGAGCCTTCCCAGAAGCCGGTCTGGGCCAAGCGCTGCGTGTCGAAGACGACCTTGCCCTTCGAGCGGATGAACTGATTCGGCTCCGCGATCGCGGGCACGGAACCGGTCCACGTGACGTCCATCGACACGGAATGCTCGGAGGGTTCGACGACGACGCGCAGGCGGCGCAACGGCTCGATGATCTCGACGCGGATCGGCCCGACCGACGTATCCATGCGGTCGACCAACGGCTTTGATGCCCGCACCACGTGATGACCGTCGCCCTTGCGCACCGCGATGAACGCGTCGGTCACGCCGAGGTTGGGGTACTGCCCGAGGCCGAAGATGGCGGCCATTTCGTCGGTCGACGGGTGCATGAAGAAGTAGTAGCGGTCGTAGAAGTTGCGATCGCTCGACGCGGTGTGCGCGATGAAGTCGGCCGATTGGTGAATGGGGTAGTCGTCCCAGGACGTGAGCGGGTTCTCGGAAGCCATTCGCGCACCCTACATCTGAGCAGGTAAGGTCCGCCGCGATGAAGATCGGCGTCACCCTCCACTGCACGGACGATTCGATGGATGTCGTCGACTTCGCCCGCGAGGCCGAAGCACGGGGCTTCTACTCGCTCTACATCCCCGAGCACACGCACATCCCGACGTCGCGGCGCACACCGGCGCCCAGCGGGACGCCCGAGCTCGGGCGGGAGTACTACCGCACGCCCGACCCCTACGTGATGTGTGGTGCGGCTGCGGCAGTCACGTCCAAGATCTTGCTCGGCACGGGCATCGCGCTGGTGGCACAGCACCATCCCATCGCATTGGCGAAGACGATCGCCACCGTGGATCGTGCGTCGAATGGTCGATTCGTGCTCGGCATCGGCTTCGGCTGGAACCACGAAGAGATGGAGAACCACGGCATCGATGTTCCCCGCCGTCGCGACGTCGTCCGCGAAGTGATGTTGGCGATGGGCGAGCTGTGGTCCAACGACGTTGGGGAGTTCCACGGCGAGTTCGTCGACTTCACACCGAGCTTCCAGTGGCCCAAGCCGGTGCAGCAACCGCGAGTGCGCACGTTGCTCGGCGGCGCGCCGGGGCCAAAGATGTTCGCGCACATCGCGGAGTATTGCGACGGTTGGCTCCCGATCGGCGGCGCGGGTCTGCGCGCAGCGCTGAACGATCTTCGCGCCGCCTACGAAGCGCGCGGCCGTGACTTCTCGAGCGCGCACATCGTGCCGTTCGGCGTGATGCCCGACGCAGGCAAGCTCGACTACTACGCCGCGGCGGGCTGCACCGAAGTCGTGCTGCGCGTGCCGTCGGCGCCGCGCGACGAAGTGCTGCCGGTGCTCGACGAGTTCGTGCAGTATTCCGACCATTGGAACAAGTGAGGTCGTCGATGGGTCTGGTCGAGGGGAAAATCGCGCTGGTCACCGGTGCCGCGAGCGGCATGGGCCGCGAAGGGGCTCGCGTGTTCGCCCGCGAGGGCGCGGCACACGTCTACGTCATCGACGTCAACGTCGCCGGCGGCAACGAGACAGTCGAGATTGCGAAAGCGGGGGGCGCCGCCGCCACGTTCATCGCACTCGACGTCACCGACGAAGACGCCGTTGCCGCCACCGTCGCGCGGATCGTGGAAGAACAAGGCCGTCTCGACTGTGCGTGGAACAACGCCGGCATCAACGACGTGTCAAAGGCGTTCCACGAGTTCACCAAAGCCGAGTGGGATCGGATGATCGCGATCAACCTGTCGTCGGTCTACTGGTGCATGAAACACGAGATCACGCAGATGCTGCAGCAGGGCGGCGGTGCGATCTGCAACACGTCGTCGGGCGCGGGGTTGGTGGCGGCGCCGGGGCTGCCGCACTACACCGCGGCAAAGCATGGCGTGCTCGGGTTGGTCAAAGCTGCCGCCGAAGAGTTCAACAACTCCGGTATCCGGGTGAATGCAGTGCTGCCGGGCATGGTCGACACACCGATGATCCAAGGATGGTTCGTGAGCAATCCCGAACTCGCCCGGTCCGTGCTCAACACGATGCCGGGCAAGCGACTGCTCGAGCCGATCGAGATCGCGGAGGCGGCCGTTTGGTTGTGCTCCGATTCGGCGCGCGGTGTCTCCGGTCTGTCGATGACCGTGGATGCCGGAGGCCTCAATCACTAGAAGAAGAAGAGGGGAACAAAATGGCAGTGCTCGATGGCAAGAAGATCGTGATTACCGGTCCGACCGGGCAGGTGGCCAAGCCGCTGGCGTTGGCCTTGGCAAAGAAAAACGAGGTCACGGCAATCGCCCGTTTCAACAACGCGGCAGCGCGCGCTGATCTCGAGGCCGGCGGCGTTCGTTGCGTCACGGTCGATCTCGCTGCCGGCGACTTTTCGGGCGTGCCCGGTGACGTCGACTATGTCGTCAACATGGCGGTCGCCAAGACCAAGTCGTTCGACGATGACCTCGCCGCCAATGTCGAAGGCCTCGGCTTGATGATGAGTCACTTCCGGGCGGCGAAGGCATTTCTGCACTGTTCGTCGACCGCGGTCTACCAAGCCAACGGGCACCGTGCGTTCAAGGAAGACGACGAGTTGGGCGACAACCACCGCGTGATGTCGTTCATGCCGACGTATTCGATCAACAAGATCGCGGCGGAGGCGATGGCCCGCTACGGCGCGCGCCAGTGGAACCTGCCGACCGTCATCGCTCGGCTCAACGTCCCCTACGGCGACAACGGTGGCTGGCCGTGGATGCATCTCGAGCAGGTGCTGGCCGGGCAGAAGATCGCGGTACACACCGACGAGCCGTCGGTCTACAACCCCATCCACGAGGACGACATCATCCGCATGGTGCCCCGCCTACTCGACGTAGCGTCCGTGCCCGCAACCATCGTCAACTGGGGCGGTAACGACGCCGTGTCGA
>JBDSMH010000059.1:0-35773 GCA_039915945.1 Acidimicrobiales bacterium
GTCGGGGCTGACGCCACGGAAGATGTTGACTTCGATGGCTTCGAGGTCGAGTAGGCGCACGACCGCGTCGAGGGCAGCTTGGGACATCCGGCCATTCTGCCCGGCCGCCGCTACCCTGGCGAGATGCCGGCGCCGCCTGAGTTCGTCGAACGACTCGTCCAACAGTATTTCCGCAAGCTGTTGCGGTACTGCGGCGTGTCGGTCTTCAACCTGCTCTTCGGGCAGTCGTTGTTGTTCTTCTTCCACTCGATACTCGACTGGCCCGGGTGGATCGCCAATGTCACCGCGGTGATGATCAGTGCGGTTCCCGCGTATCTACTCAGCCGGCATTGGGTCTGGGGTCAGCGCGGGTCCCACAGCTTCAAGTCCGAAGTGCTGCCGTTCTGGTCGATGGCCCTTCTGGGTCTCATCATCTCGACGGTGGCCGTGGCCATCGTCGACGATCGGTACGACGGCGCGTTGCCTGTGCAACTAGCCAGCGTCGCGTCGTTCGGCGTCGTCTGGGTTTTGAAGTTCTTCGTACTCGATCGGTTGATGTGGAAGCAAGCGCATCACGCCCCGGCCGTGGCGACGACCGAACCGGCCTGATCGTGGACGACGCCATCCGCGCGTTGGCGGAAGCAGCGCGCGGGTTCATGCCGGCCGACGAAGGGCTCGCGCTCTATCGGGCCGGTCGCGACGTGCCCGTAGAGGGCGCGCTGCTCGAGATCGGCAGCTACTGCGGCAAGTCGGCGCTCTATCTCGGAGCGGCGGCCCGTGAACGTAACACGCTGTTGTTCTCGGTCGACCATCATCGGGGCAGCGAAGAAAATCAGTCGGGTTGGGTCTGGCACGAACCCGATCTCGTCGATCCTGCGGTGGGCAAGATCGACACGTTGCCGTTCTTCCGGCGCACGATTCACGACGCGGGTCTCGAAGGCACCGTCGTTGCGATCGTCGGGGATTCGCCAAAGATCGCGGCGCACTGGTCGAGTCCCTTGGCGCTGGTCTTCATCGATGGTGGGCACGGTGAAGAGCCGGCGCACCGCGACTACGCCTTGTGGTCTCCGCATGTTCGCCCGGGCGGCTTCCTCGTCATCCACGACGTCTTCCCCGATCCGGCCGATGGCGGGCGCCCGCCGTTCGAGACCTACTGCCGTGCGCTCGATTCGGGTGCATTCCATGAGGTCACCGCAGTGGGGTCGCTGCGCGTGCTCCGGCGGAACGATTGAGCGGTGCTCGCGTAAGATCGGCCTGCCATGCCGGACCCGACTCCCGACTTCGCTGCCCGCCGCATGCGCGCGGTGTTGCTCGTGCTCACCATCGCGATCATCGCCTACTTCGCGTTCACCGGGGGTTCTGACGGCACCGGCAAGTTGAGCGTGGCCGGCCCCGGGGACACTGATGCGTCTTCTTCGACGACAGCGGCGAGAGAGGCGACGGTGGCGGTCTCGGGCGCCGCTGTCGGCGCAACCGTCGCGTCCACCACGACACGAGTCGCCGCAACCACGGTGCCCGCGGTCGCGGCCACTGCTGCGCCGGCGACGACCGCGGCCGGCAGTGACCCGCTGGTCTTCCGCAAGCCATTGAACGGCACGGTCAACGTCACGCTCAAATGGGACTGTTACGACTGTGTCGACTGGCCGACCCTGCGCAACATGCATCATCCCGCGGTCGACTACTTGTCGGCCGACACCAACATCGTTGCGACTGCCGATGGTGTGGTCGTCAAGATGAACACTGGTTGCGGCGGGCAGGGTTGTGGCAACAGCCTCGGCAACTGGGTCTTCCTCGAGCACACGCTGACCGACGGCTCGAAACTGTTCTCCTTCTACGCGCACATGGCCGAGATCGCGCCGGCGGTCAAACAGGGCGCGTGCATCAAGACCGGCCAAAAGGTGGGCATCATCGGGAACACGGGTATCGCCAGTGCGGCACATCTGCATTTCTCGATACAGACCAACACGAACCTGTTGGACTACACGTCGGCAACGTCGGCCAACTACGGATCGGTCAACCCCGACACGCTGTACGGCAAGACCAAGGTCAAGAGTTGTTGAGTCACGGGCAACCTTTCGCGCCGCCCGACGCGTGTTAGTGGTGTGACACTCTCGACCACCCGTCGCTCATCGAAGCGAGCGTGCGCGTGGGTCGGCACGAGCCGTACGCCAATACGTTCGATGCGTTCGTGCGTGAATCATCGCCCGCACTGGCCCGACTGGCGTTCCTGCTCACCGGCGATCGCCAACTCGGCGAAGATCTGTTGCAGACCGCGCTGTCGAAAGTGTTGCCGCACTGGCATCGCGTCATCGCCAACGGTGACCCGGCGCCGTATGTCCGTACGGTGATGGTGCGCACCGCCGTCGGTTGGCGGCGCCGCCGCTGGAACGGTGAGACACCGGCCGACGACCTGCCGGAACCGACCGCGGCGTCGGACTTCTCGAACGCGCTCGACACCCGCGAACGGTTGCGGGCCGCGTTGACGACATTGCCGGCGCGCCAGCGCGCGGTGGTCGTCCTGCGTTTCTACGACGACCGCAGTGAGGCCGAAGTCGCGGGCCTTCTCGGTTGCAGCGTCGGCACCGTGAAGTCACAGGCGGCGAAGGCGCTCGCCAAGCTGCGCGCTCGTCTCGACGACGAATTCTCGATCAGTCAATCCGAAGGACAAGCACCATGAAGACCGACTCGAGCTTGCAGCATGCGCTGACCGAACTCGCGACCACGATGTCGTCGAATCCCGACCGGCTGCGCCAAGTCCGCCAGCGGGTCGAGCGCCGGCGCCGTCGGCGCATGGCGACCGGCGCCGCCGTGTCGGCGGGAGCGGTGGCCGCCGCAGTCGGTATGGCGATGGTGCCGCGCGAGCCGAGGTCCTCGCTGCAGTTCAACGCCGCGAAATCGTCGATGCCCGACTGCGCCTCGATCGCCGAACCCGGGGCGGTCGATGCGCCGAAGGGTTCCCCAGAACCGAAAGAGATCGACACCGTCGTTCGCTACAAGCGTATGGCGGTCGTTACGGCGGTGGGCGCCGGCACGATGACGCTCGGGTCCTTCAGCGAGCCGGGACTGCTGCCGCCGGCCGATTCGGTCGTGATGGTCGTCGACTCGGCAACGACGTTCGAGAACAAACGTCTGGCCGCGGCCGTCGCCGATGTGCCAGTGGGCCAACCGGTGGTCTTCGCCGCATCGATCGGCACCGATGGGACCGATCATCTCGACCACCTCGAACTCGGGGTCGACGTCGCGCCGCCTACCGATCCTGCGAAAGACAGTGCCGCCGCTGATGCCAAGAAAGCGGCAGTCGTTCCCGCCGACTCGCCGAACGTTGCGCCCGATGACGGTGTCCTGCGGGGCAAGGACGTGCTCACCGCCGCGCCGGTGGACAGTGTGCTCGTCGTGCTCGCGCCGATCGGCGGTGGTGACACGATGCCCATTCGCCTCGTGCTCGATTCGGCGACTCGGTATCACCGTCTCGACACGGTGTGTGCGAATCCCGATCTCGTCGCCGGCTCTGTGCTGGTGTACTCGGCCGTACCCAACGGGGACGGTTCGTACACCGCGACCGAGATCCGTATCTACGACTGAGGCCGTGCCACTCAGTCCCGTGAGCCTTCGAGATCGAGATCGTCGTCGTCGAGCACGATCGAGGGCAGCGGCTGGTGCTCGGTGAAGAGGGTTGATGCGGGCGTGGCGCCGACCAGCGCGTCGGCTGCGAGTACGACCGCCGCCGCCGTGTAGGTCGAGAGTTCGTCGTCGGGGAAGTGCACCAGTTCGGGATAGACGATGCCGGTGTAGTAGCGGCCGTCGGCGCGCCGTAGTTGTTGAGCCCACATGAACAACTCGAGCGCAATCGAACGCTCGCCGACCGCGAGGTGGGCCATGGCGCATTCGCAAGTCTCCGCCGCGGTCACCCACGGCCGGTCGCCGACGCAGCGGATGCCCTTGCCCGGCATGACGAACGTGTCGTAGCGCCGGGCCAGCCGCTCGCGCCCGGCGTCGCCGATGATGACCCCGGCGAGCACGGGGTAGTACCAGTCCATCGCCCAACGGTTTTTCGGCGCAAACGCCTCACCGGGTGCAGTGCGGATGACGTGGGCCAGCCGACCGAGCGACAGCTCCCAATCGAAACGCTCGTGTCCGAGTAACTCCGCGATCGCAATCGCGCAGCGCAGCGAGTGGCTGATGCTCGACGAGCCCGTCAGCAGTGCGAATGTCCACGGCGTGCCATCGGCATGGCGCGCCCAGATGATCTCGCCGCGCGGCGTCTGCAGATCGAGCACGAAGTCGATGGCGCGCTCGACGACGGGCCACATCGTCTCGACGAAGCCTCGGTCGCCTTCGATCAGCCAGTGGTGCCACACACCCGTCGCGACGTACGCGATGGTGTTGGCGTCGAGCTTGTCCTGTTCGACGCGATCGCCGATGTAGTAGTTGTGCCACGAGCCGTCGTCGCGCTGGTTCGCGACGAGCCATTGGAACGCGCGCTCTGCTTCGGCCCGGCGTCCACCGACGAGCAACGCCATGGCGGCCTCGACGTGATTCCACGGATCGGCGTGACCGCCGGGAAACCACGGGATCATGCCCGACGGCTCTTGCCACTCCGCGATGGTGTCGACGGTGCGGGAGAGTTCGGTGGCGCTGAGAAGGCCCGGGAGCTCAAGCGACGGCATCGGCGACATCCTTTGTGGGAAGCGGCGCAGCGGTGGGGCGGGCACGCGGGACGAGAAGGTTGCGGGCGAGATGGCCCGGCTTGTGCGCGTAGACGACGATGCTCTTGCCGATGATCGGGTTGAGCGCGCGGTCGAGCAACTTGATCGACCGCGGTTGTTTTTCGATTTCCCAGCACAACAACCGGTGATACGCGTCGACGAGGCGGTTGGCTTCGATCGGTTGGCGCAGACCGACCGCGCACCGCAACCACCAATAGGGCGAGTGCAACGCGTGCGCGTGATGGGCAGACGATGGTTGCAGCCGGGCGCCGAGCATGCGTTCGCGCAGCGCCGCCCGCGAGTAGATGCGCACGTGGCCGCCCGGTGCGTTGGGTGCCGGATAGTCGTCGGACAGCGCCCAGCAGATGCGTTCGGCGAGCCATGCCGGCACGGTGACCGCCAGCGTGCCGCCCGGCTTGAGCACGCGGGCCAACTCGGCGAAGGCCTGCGCGTCGTCGGGAATGTGTTCGACGACTTCGCTGGCGATCACGCGCTCGAACGACGCGTCGGGAAACGGCAACGCGGTGGCGTCGCCGTTGACGGCCATGAAGCCGACCCCGTCGGGGATCTCGTCGTCCTGGGCCATCGCGGCGACGATCGCCCGCACGCCTTCGAGTTCGCTCACACCGAGATCGCACGAGACGACCGACGCGCCGCGCCGGATTCCTTCGTAGGTATGGCGGCCGAACCCGCAGCCGATGTCGAGCAGGCGCTCGCCGGCCTGCAGGCCGAGGCGGCGGTAGTCGACGGTCAGCACGTCAGCCTCTGCCGGCGAGTACGCGCCGATACTGTTCGACCGTTGCCCGGGCGGTGTGTTGCCAACTCCAGTTGTCGATGACGCGCTGACGCCCCGCGGCGCCGACGCGGGCCCGCCACGCGTCGTCGTCGAGCGCTCGTCGCATCATCTCGGCCATCGCCTCGCTATCGCCCGGAGGCACGAGGAAACACGTCTCGCCGTGCGTGCCCGCGACTTCGGGCAGCGCGCCGCCGGTGGTCGCCAGTAGCGGGACGCCCGACGACATGGCTTCGATCGCGGGCAGCGAGAACCCTTCGTAGAGCGACGGCACGACTGCGAGATCACATTCGCTATAGAGCTCGACGATGCGTTGGTCCGACACGCCGTGCACGAACGACACGACATCGGTGAGGCCGTATTGAGCGATGATCTGCGGCGTGCGGCTCTCGGCGCGCGGCTTGCCGATGATGACGACCTCGACCGGCCGCTCGGTGCGCAACTTGGCGACGGCCTCCAAGAGATACGCGAGACCCTTCATCGTGATGTCGCTCGATGTCGTACACAAGATGCGACCGGGCACCCGCTGCACCTGCGGAATGGGCTTGAACATCTCGGGGTCGACCCCGACCGGCACCACGTGCATGCGTTCGAGCGGTACACCGAAGTCGTGATTGATGTCGACCTTCGACGACTCGCTCACCGTCATGACGTATTCCATCTGACGAGCGACGACTTTTTGCATGCGGACGAATGAGTACCAACGCCGCGTGCCGATGCGTTTCAGCCACGAGGTCATGTGCTCGAGTTCGAGTCGCCGGTCGACGCTGATCGGATGATGGATCGTCGAGAGGATCGGCCAGCCTTGGTGTTTGAGCGCGAGTAGACCCCAGCCGAGCGTCTGGTTGTCGTGCACCAGATCGAACTCGGCGCGGCGATGGCGCAACGCCGCGAACGCGCGCCACGAGAACGACATCGGTTCGGGAAAGTTGCCGGTTGCGAACGAGAAACCTTCGGCGACGTCGGGCAGTGACTTGTACTCCCAGATGCGCGGTTTCCGCATCGGGTAGTGGTCGTTGTACGTATCGAGGCTCGGCAACTTGTGAAGCGGGATGCGATCGTCGAGCGCGGGGTAGGGCTGTCCGGCGAAGACCTCGACATGGTGACCGAGATCGACGAGCGCCTTGGCGAGATGGCGGGTGTAGACGCCTTGGCCGCCGACGGTCGTCTTGCCCCGGTAGGTGAGCAGGGCGACCCGCAGCGATGGCGCGGCCGCAACCCCGGAGGTCTGGTTCACGTGTCGGCGTCCCTTCCATGATCTCGGCCGAGGGGCGCGTTCCTGGCCGGGAATCGAAGCTGGCAGGCTACCCCGCCGGTCCCTGCTCTCATCCCGCGGTGGCCGCCGCCGCCCCCGCTCAGAGGCGCTGCGAGACTGGAGGGATGCGAGCGGTGGTGCAGCGGGTCTCCCGGGCAGAGGTGCGTTCCGACGCCGACGAGTCGATCGGTGCGATCGGGCCGGGCCTGTGCGTGCTCGTGGGGGTCACCCACGACGACTCGGCGGACACCGCCCGCAAGATGGCCGACAAGTTGTGGCACCTACGGGTTATGGCCGACGACGACGGCGTCATGAATCGCTCGGTGGCCGACACCACCCGGGCCGTCCTCGTCGTGAGCCAGTTCACCCTCTACGGCGACACCCGTGGCGGACGCCGACCGTCGTGGATCGCGGCCGCGCCACCCAAACACGCCGAACCGATCATCGATGCGCTCGTCGAACGCCTCCGCGAACTCGGCGCCGAAGTCGCGACGGGGCGATTTCGCACGCACATGCGCGTTGAGTTGGTCAACGACGGTCCGGCGACGGTGTTGCTCGACGTCTGAGCAATTGCGCGGCAGCGATGAGCGCGGCCCCTATGACGAACATCGGCCAGTCGCCGACGCGAACCGCGATGGTCTTGCCGCCGCGTAACTCGACCGTGCCCTGTACGACTTGTTGTTCACTCACTGCCGTGCGATCGATGACCCGGCCGCTCGGCGTGACGATCGCGCTGAACCCGGTCGGCGCGGCCTGCAGCACCCATCGACCGGTCTCGAGCGCCCGCAGTCGCGACGACGCGATCTGTTGCGTCTGCACGATCGTCAGCCAGTAGGACGATCCGTTGGTCGGGTTGACGAGGATCTGCCCGCCGTTGCGAATCGCATCACGCGCCCGATCGTTGAAGAAGATCTCCCACGAAATGCTGACGCCGACACGGCCGAGCGGCGTGTCGAGTACCGCGGGACCCGTACCGCGCAACACTTCGCGGCGAGGTAGCGCGTCGCCGGCGAACGGCTCGACGAGGCCGCGCAGGGGCACGTATTCGCCGAAGGGCACGATGCGTACCTTGTGGTACACGTCGACGACCGTGCCCGTCGCGTCGATGGCCTCGGTGAAGTTGTCGTTGTGCCGATCGTCGAGATGCGTGAACCATCCCGGCAAGAAGACCGTGTCGAGTTCGCGGGCAAGGTTGTCGATGATCCTGCGCGCGTCGTCTTCGTACAGCAGTTCCGGGTCGCGGAGTTGCCCTGCTGCGGGCGTCGCTTCGGGATTGACGACGTTCTCCGGCCACACCACCAGATCGACGTGACCGTCGATCAGTTTCGTCGCGTCGAGATGGCGTTGTAGTACGAGGAGGTTCTCCGTGATGTCCGCGCGTGTGCGTTGCGGACCGCCGCCTTGCACCAGTGCGACGTCGATGTTGCGCAACCCGTAGCCACTCGGTGCCGCCGCCGCCCACAGCGAGCAGACGACGACCAGTGCGGCGACGATTGCCGCGGGACGCCACTGGCGTTGGCTGAGCGCACTCAGTGCGCCGCCGATGGCCACGACGATGGCCACGAGCAGGAGGCTGCCGAGCGTGCGCACGATCGGCGCGAGCGGGCTCGAGACCTGTGTCATGGGCAGCGTGGCCAGCGGGACCCCGCCGAAGGGCCAGCGCCACCGGAACAGCTCCGCGAGCACGAACGCACCGGGCAGCGCGAGGCGCCGGCCGGCACCGGCGGGAGCCGCAGCCGCCGCCGCGCCGAAGAGCGCGCTGGAGAACGCCACCGCCACCACGTAGCCGGGCGGCGTGAGGTCCCACATCCACAACATCCCCGGAAACAGCCAACAGGCCGCCGCCAGCCACCCCCGTTTGAAGCGCGCCCGGGCGGGCCGCTCGGCGATGAGGCGGTCGAACAACGCGAGCCCGACGAACGCGAGGGGCCACCATCCCCACGGAGGCAGAGCTGCCGCGATTGCGAGTCCTGCGAACGCCGCATGCGCGACGGTTCGAGCCCGCAGGCGATTCAGCATGACTGCATCATGCGGTGCGCCTACCGCGGCGTCAAAGCGTCGAGTGCGCGAGACGTGCTCGCGGACCGATCACTGCACGGAAGGTTGCAGGCGCAGCACGTCGGTGACCGTGCCGATGCCTTTCAATTCGATCGAATGCGTGCCCGCAACCTTGATCCAATACGGCAGGTCGGCGCGAGCGCATGCCGCCAACACTTCGCCCGGGTTGGCGGCGGCGCACAGTCGAGCCGCGAGGTTGACGGGCTCGCCGATGTAGTCGTCGCCTTCGAACAACAGCGCAGTACCCGTGGCGATGCCGACCCGTACGGAGCTGCCGACCGAACCGAGCTGCGCGATGAGATGCGCGCCGAGAGCCACGCTGGGTCCGGCCTCGACGCCGACCAACATGGCCCCGTCGCCGAGCCACTTTGCGACGCGCACACCACGCTGTGCGGCAACCGACCGGGTCTCATGACGGAAGTACGTGAGAACCGCGGCGGCCCGATCGGCACCCTGCGCCCGCGTGTACGCGGTGAAACCCGAGAGGTCGACGAAGATGAACGTGCGCTCGATGCGCAGGTATGGCTGCTCTTTTGGCAGCAACGAAGGATGCTCGGCGGCAAGGTCGGGCATCGCGGTGAACTCCATGGACCGATTTTGGCACGGGCCGTAGCGGACTCCATCCGAATTGCCGACTCTTCGCGAGCTGTGCACACAGACTTCACATTCCCGCAACAACGAACGGGAATAAGGAGGTCAGATGCGCCGACCGCAGACCGGCCAGGGTTGACGGCCGCGTTCGCTGAACAGCGCCCGTGCCATCGCATCTTGCCAATACGGCTGGGCTGCTGCGGGATCGATACCGATGAGCCAGGGAAAGTGTCGCGATGCGACGTCGTTCCACGTGCGGTAGTCGAACTGATAGCCGCCTCGGTAGAGGCCACCCCAGCTGATCGCCTGGTAGTTGTCGGTCGACTCGCACATGCGAAGGCGATTCAGCTGGTCGTAGTTCAACGCAACGCGCGTGGGGGCGGTGACGTGATCGAAGAACAGGATCTCATCGGCAGTGCAACCGCTGACTACAAAGGTCGTTGCGATCAGCGCAATGCTGAGCAGCCAACGTTTCATTGGATCTCTTTCTGTGTTGGTCAGGGCGCGCGCAACGAGAGAACCGGTGGTGGTCGTCTACGGAGCGTGTAGTGGAATGGCGGCGAGCAATGCGGCGGGTTATTGGCCGCGTGTTCAGCTCAGCGAGCGCCAGCTCTTGGCTCTGACGTATGTGGCTAGTAGGCAGGGAACGTAGGGGCTGATTTGATGCGACGAGATACAGAGCGACGAGAAAGTCGGTGGCACCAGTCACCGAAACCGATCTCTGCGACGGTCCGAACGCTCTCAGTGGCCGCGCATCGCGCCAGCCGATACAGCGGCATCCATCACGCCGATAGAGCGGTTCTCACCCGTTCGGCGCTCTCACGGGCCGAATGAATCGTGGCCGGAATACCGATGCCGCCGAATGCCGCACCGGCGACAACCACACGCGGTGCGTGCGCGGCGAGCGCGTCATGAATCGCGGACACGCGCGCACGATGACCCGGTCGATACTGCGGAAAGGATCGCGGCCAACGACTGATGCGAATCTCTTCGGGCGCGCCAAACGAGCCCATCATTTCATGTAAATCCTGCAACGCCGACGAGACGAGTACATCGTCGTCGAGTGTGAGCGGATGTTGATTGTCGATGTGCCCGGTCGACACGCGAAAGATCGCGTGATGATCCGACGCGAGATGTGCCCACTTCGATGAGCTCCAAGAACACGCAGTTATAAACCGATTTTCGCACTTCGGCACGAGGAAGCCGCTGCCGTCGAGTGGATGATCGATTGTCTGTTTTGCAATCGCGAGCGCGATCAACACCACTGACGAGTAGTCGATGCGCGCGCAGAGGTCCGCAGCAGTAGGTGCGATCGTCGCGAGCAACGTTGCCGCCGCGTATGTCGGCGTCGCGACGACGATGGCATCGGCGCGCACAACCCATTGGTCGGTGTGCACGAGATAACCGGAACCGTCGCGCACGATCTCGCGTGCCGCGTTGGACAGTTGCACTCGCGTACCAAGGCGCCGTTGCAACTCTTCGGTGATGTACCCGACACCGCGCGGATGTGAGTAGAACACCGGCGTGGTGTTCACACCGGTAGGCGCAACGCGCGTGCGTCGCAATGCGCGAATGAGACTGCCGTCGAGAGCAGCGGCACCGGCGAAGATCGGAGCAGTACTTTCCAGGCTGAGTTGATCAGTGGAACCGGCGTAGATGCCGCCGATCAACGGATCGACGAGGCGGTCGTTGATTTCGTCACCGAGGCGCCGGCGGATGAGCGCGCCGATCGATTCGTCTTCACCGCGCTCGGCCAGCCGACCAGTGACGTCGTCGGTCGTGCGAACGAGATCCTCTCGTGCGCGCGTCACCGCGCGGTCGCTCACGATGCCCGACGCGGCAAGGGCATCGAGGTCGAGCGGCACACCGAGTACGTTGTCGGCGGGAATGCGCCTCAGCGCGCCGTATGAGTACAGATATGCCCGATTACTGGCGGGCGACGTGAGCTCCGACGCGAGATCGAGCTCGGCACACAGCTCGTGCGCCCAGGGAACACGGGCCAAGAACGCATCGGCGGCCTCATCGAGCGCCAGACCCGCGAACGGTGCCGTGTGGATCTTGCCGCCCGCACGGCCGTCGGCCTCGACCAGCACGACGTCGAGCGACGGATCGTGCGTGACGAGATCGAACGCGCAAGACAGTCCGGCGATGCCCGCACCGACGACTACGACGCGGGTCACGTTCATCCCTCCCGAACGGTGCCTTCACGGTGCACGAGTTCGACTACGCGCTCGAGGATCGCCGGGTCGGTCTCGGGCAATACACCGTGCCCGAGATTGAAGATGTGTCTCGGGTTGCCGTCGTTGCGGCTCAGGATGTCGCGTACTTCGGCGGCGACGACATCCCACGGCGCGAGCAAGATCGCGGGATCGAGATTGCCCTGCAACGTGACGTCGTCGCCGAGCGTCTTGCGCGCATCGTCGAGATGCGTGCGCCAATCGACGCCGACCACATCGGCCCCCGCGTCGCGCATCAACGTGAGTAGTTCGCCGGTGTGCACGCCGAAGTGAATCGTCGGTACACCCTTTGCTCGCGCGTGCAGCAACACCCGTGTGCTCGCCGGCATCACGAAGCGCCGGTAGTCGGTCGGATGCAGCGCGCCGGCCCAGCTGTCGAACAATTGGATCGCCGCGGCCCCCGCATCGATCTGCGCGTCGAGGAACGCGATCGCCAGATCGGCGAGTCGGTCCATCATGTCGAACCACAACGCGGGATCCCCGTGCATCAACGCCTTGGTCTTCGCGTACGTCCGCGAAGGCCGGCCTTCGATCAGGTAACTGGCCACGGTGAACGGCGCGCCCGCGAAGCCGATGAGCGGTACCTTCAGCTCGCGCGTGAGATTGCGCACCGTCTCGATCACATAGGGCACGTCGGCGGCTGCATCGAGTGGGCGCAGCCGGTCGAGGTCTGCGCGCGAGACGAATGGTTGATCGATCACCGGACCGACACCAGGAGTAATGTCCACCCCAAAGCCGATCGCATGCACCGGCACCACGATGTCGGAATACACGATCGCCGCGTCGACCCCGTAGCGGTGTACCGGTTGCAACGTGATCTCGGTCGCCAGGTCGGGCTGCTTGATCGCATCGAGAATGCTGCCGACCCCGCGAATCGCACGGTATTCCGGCAGAGAACGGCCGGCTTGACGCATGAACCAGACCGGCACCTGCCGTGGGCCGGCGACCCCGTGGCACGCGTCGAGGAACGCGCTCATACGAGCGTCGTCTCGAGCACAGCTCGAGCGTGCTGCGCCTCGGACCGAGCGAGCTTGGCCCGCGCCGTCTCGCGCGCCTGTCGCGTGATCGCATTGATGGCGGCATCGTCGAGTTCGCCGTCGCGCAGCGCCAGATCGGCTGCAGTCGGTTGCACGACCAACACCGGTGTGCCATTGGCACGGATCGCCGCCACTTCGCGCGACAGCTTGCGGCTGAAATACGTGCGGGTCGGGTCGCGCTCTGTGCAACGCGCCTCCCGTGGCACTGCGGTCATCGACGAGATGATCACGACTGCGTCGAAGCCGAGCGGCGCCACCAGGTCCGCGTTGGTCGAAGAGTGAATCGCGCCATCGACGAACTCGTGGCGCCCGATGCGTACCGGTCGGTACACGTTGGGCACCGCCGACGAAGCCTGCACCGCGGTGCCGATGTCGGTCGGTGGCAGGTCGTCGCGCCCGAAGACGGCACGGGCGCCATCGGAGACGCGCACCGCCACGACCCACGTCGATTCCTCTGGCCACGACTGCTCGTGCGCGGCGCGGGCGGTGGCAGCCACCCGGCCCAGCGATTGGGAACCCCGCGGTGCCAACCCGGACAGCACCAGACCGGGGCGGAAGCGATGGGGCAACAAGCCGTTGACGGCCATCCGTAGCCCGAGCGGCCGAAATGCGTTGGAGCTGCCCCGCGCCTCGCTGTCGCGGGGGACGCTGGCCCGCACCCGATCGGCGAAACGTTGGCCCTCTGCCGACAGGTCGCCGTCGGTCAGCCGGGCGAACTCGTCGCCGGGCGAGAAGCCTCCCCGCAGGATCGCCGCACAGCTCGAACCAGCCGACGTGCCCACGATGAGCGTCGCACTGCGGGCGTCCCAGCCCGTCTCGTCCAACAGCCCCGCCAGCACCCCGCCGTGAAACGCGGTCGCCGTGGGACCTCCGGCAGACAGGACGAGCGCAAGGGAAGCCACGGCGCGATGTTCGCACGACCTTGCCGCACTGTGCTTGTCGGCGGCTCCCGCGAGCGCTCCCCGGTGCTTGTCGGCGGCTCCCGCGAGCGCTCGCGGATACTCCCGGCGTGCCTGCTCGTGCCTCACGCGGGAGCAATCCCGATAGGCTGTTAAATCCCCTCGCGAAGGTGGCCCCAGTGGTCGCTGACAGAGCGGGGGACCACGGAACGGACCAAACGGCAGGGGAACGAGGTGCCACAACACCATCCCGAGCTCGAGGCAGAGCAGGCGTACCTCGATTACGCCTACGAGTGCCTCGAGGCCGCGCGGGCCTCCGCAATCCGCCTGACCGATATCTCCGAGGCCGGCCCCGGGGGCACGAGCCAGGCCCGCTTCGAGCGCGACGTCCTCTACGAGACCGTTGCCGGGCGGCTGTCCCAGCTCGATCTGGGTAGCCGATCGCTGGTCTTCGGCCGCATCGACTACGAGGGGGGCGAACGGTTCTACATCGGCCGCCTCGGCATCTGGAACCGTGAGCGGGACATCGTCGTGGTCGATTGGCGAGCCCCTGTCGCCGAAGCCTTCTACCGCGCCACCGGCCGCGAAGCCCTCGGCCTCGAGCGCCGCCGTCATTTCTCGACTCGCGGCCGCACCCTGCTCGCCATCGAGGACGAGCTCTTCGGCGACCTCTCCTTCCTCGACGAGCCGGTCGACGGCCGCCCTCGCGTGCAGGGCGAAGGTGCGCTCATCGCCGCCCTCGAGACTGCTCGCACCGGTCGCCTGTCGGACATCGTCGCCACGATCCAGGCCGAGCAGGACGACATCATCCGCGCCCCCATGCCCGGGGTGCTCGTGGTCCAGGGTGGGCCGGGCACGGGCAAGACCGTCGTCGCGTTGCACCGCGCCGCCTACCTCCTCTATACGCACCGGTTCCCGCTCGAAGGCCAAGGCGTGCTCGTGATCGGCCCCAACCGCCTCTTCCTCGCGTACATCGAGCAGGTATTGCCGTCGCTCGGCGAGGCCGGTGTCGAGCAATCGGTGCTCGCCGATCTCGTAGCCAACGTCCGCGTCGACGGCCGTGCTCCCGAAAACGTCGGACGGGTCAAAGGCGACCTGCGCATGGTGCCGTTCATCGAACGCGCCGTGCGCGACCGTGAACGACCGCTGCTCGAAGACCTGCGCGTCGGTTACGGCGTGCAATCGTTGTGGTTCACGGTCGAACAGAGCCAGCGGGTGGTCCGCGACGCGCGGCGGCGTTTCCGCACGCACAACGGCGCGCGCAAGTTCGTCGAGTCCGAGCTGTTTGCCGCGCTCGCCGCAAGTGCACGCGAAGAAATCGTCGTCGACACATTGCGCGATCGGCTGCATGACAATCTCGACGTGCGCCGCGCGCTCGAGCGCATGTGGCCCGTGCTGACACCGGCGCAGCTGCTGCACGACTTGTTCGGGTCCAAGGCACTGATTCGCTCGGCGGGACGCAAGCGGTTGAGCGAACGAGAGATCGGTCTCTTGCACCGGCCCCGTATCGACCATCCCGATCACGTGGTATGGACCGACTCCGATGTCGCGCTGCTCGACGAAGCGCGCGAGCTGTTGGGCCCGCGTCCGGGCAAGCGAGACATCGACTCCGTGCGCACCTACGGTCACATCGTCGTCGACGAAGCGCAGGACCTGTCGCCGATGGACTTGCGGGTGCTGTCGCGGCGTTCGCTGTCGGGCTCGATGACCGTCGTCGGCGACATCGCGCAGTCGACCGGAGCCTGGGCGCACACCAGTTGGGACGAGATCCTCGAGCACCTGCCCGACCGCCGCCCGCCGCGCACCGTCGAGCTCACTGTGGGCTACCGCATACCGGCACCGTTGGTCACGCTGGCCGCCCGTGTGCTGCGCGAGGCGGCTCCACAGCTCAAGCCGCCGATCTCGGTGCGACAAGACGGTGCCCCGCCGCGCATCGTGCGCGTCGCCACGATCACCGATGGGTTGATCGATGTGGTGCGCGACGAACTTGCCGAAGTCGAACACGGCAACGTCGCGCTCGTATGTCCCGCGAGCTTGGTTGACGATGTCTGTGACGCGCTCGGCGGGGCCGGCATCGCGTACGGGCGCGCGACGCGCCGCGGGTTCGATCAACAAGTGACCGTCGTCGCGGTGGGCATGGTCAAGGGCCTCGAGGTCGACTCGGCGATCGTGGTCGAGCCGGCTCGCATCGTGAGCGAAGAGGCACAAGGCATGCGTGCCCTGTACGTCGCGTTGACCAGAGCAACCAAGCGGCTCACCGTCGTCTACGCGGAGCCGCTGCCCGCAGTACTGGCCGAGTAGGAAGATCGGCCGATGCGTCGTGCCGGTCGGGTTGTCGTCGCGGCCGGCGTGCTCATGGTGGCGTTGCTCGGCGCCAGCACACCACTTGCTGCGGTCGAAGCACCGACGCGCTCGCGCCTCGTCTACGACAAGGACCACGCCGATCCCGAAGTGATCCGTGCACCAGACGGTCGCTTCTACACGTTCAGCACGAACCGCCGGCGCAACAGCGTGCGCGTCAACGTGCCGGTGATGATGTCGACCGATCTCACCAACTGGACCGAGATGGGCGACGCGCTGTGGTCGCTCGGCTATTGGGCGACGTCGGGCCCGTTGTGGGCGCCGTCCGTAGGGTCTATCGGCGAAAACTTCGTGCTGTACTACACCGCGATGCGTTCCAACCCGCGTCAACTCTGCATCGGTAGGGCCTTTTCTCCGACCCCGGCAGGGCCCTATCTCGACAAGTGGACCTCCGCACTCATATGCCCGGTCGGCGATCAATACGAGGCCATCGATCCGTCGGTGTTCGTCGACCACGACGGTGCCGTCTACCTCTACTACAAGACCAGCAGTCGTCCCTCCAACGGCACGTCCCAAACGCGGATATGGGCCGTGCAATTGCGCGCCGACGGGCTCGAGGTCGCAACTGACCCGATGCCGGTGCTCGATCCGATCGAAAGCTGGGATGAAGGCGACGTCGAGAATCCCGAAATGATCAAGGTCGGCGATCGCTACTCGCTTTTCTATTCGGCGAGTTGGTGGGATACCGATCGCTACCGCACCGCGGTCACCGACTGCGCGACGCCTGTCGGCCCGTGTCGCAACCGCCGCCAAGTGCTGGTGTCCGATGGCGAAGTCTCGGGGCCCGGTGGCGCGTCGCTGGTGCAGGACAGCGGCGGCAATTGGTGGATCGCCTACCACGCGTGGATCGGACGCACCCGTGCGCTGCATGCCGATCCGATCGACCTCGGCGGCCGGGTGCCAGTCATCGATCGATCGCGCGCAACGGCGCGCACCCTGCCGGTGACGGGAGCACTCGATGCGGCGGTAGTGCGCGGGTCGCAGTTGCGGGTGTCCGGTTGGGCGGCCGACCGCGACGACTCGTTGCCCGTTCGCGTGCAGGTCGTCGTCGACGATCAGATCGTGGCGACATTGACGGCCGACGAGTTTCGTAGCGATGTGCGGCGACTCGATCCGGCGCTCGGCGCGTCGCACGGCTTTGACACGATCATCACGTTGGCATCGTCGATCGCTCCGCGCCGCGTATGCGTCAACGCGATCGACGATGGCGTCACCGGTATCGCCATCGGCTGCCGCGCTCCCGCTACATAGCGCGCTCACCCGGCGGCTCCCGCCGCTGCTTGTTTGGCGTGGCGTTTGTGGTGACACGGTGCGCAGCGAATTTCGACTTCGTCGACGATGGTGTGACGGCTCTGTTCGTAGTCGGGCCGATGGTCGTAGCGCAGCAAGTCGGTGGTGCCGCAGTCGACGCAGGCGCGGTCTCGTTCACGCACGACGCGTTTTTGTCGTGTGGTCGGATGCCGGTGTCGGCCCGACGCATTGATTGGTCGCCGCTCGGCGTCGTGGATCAACACCCGCAGGAACGCCGTCGAGATGAGCCGTTCGACGACGCTGCCCGCGATAGGGGTGCCGTCATCGAGGGTGCAGCCATCACCGCGGACGTGCAACACGACCTCGGTGACAACTCGAGCGCCGCCACCGGTGAGCACCGCGAGTAGCGCGTCGGCTCGTTGCTGACCCAGCGACGGCCACTTGCCCACGCGGCGTGAGGAACCGGAGCCCGCGGGCGCGTTTTGGCCACGCCGCGTGCGGGACAGCTGCGCGTCGACGGCACTGGTGAACACGGCGCCGGTTTCGGGCGGGTAGCGGAACCAGCCGACGATCATGCCGTCGGCGTCGACGCGCCATTTGAGCGTCGTCGCCGCTCGCTGTCGTTTGTGGCGGTTGTCGTCGCTTTCGCGCTCGTTGCGCCATCGTGCCAGCTCCACCGGCAACTGCGACGCAGGGAAACGTTCGGCCAATGCGCACAGCTCGTGTTGACTGTCGCCATCCGCGACGCGGGTCAAGAATCGCACCTTGGTATACGACAACCGGCCATCGGCGAAACGGCGCGCCACCTCGTCGACGGCGGTAAGGGCATGGCCGATGCGCAGCCATTCGCGCACCGTCGCCAACTCGACATCGGCGCGGTCCGCCACCCAGTGCGCGCACGATGGCGCGTTGTCGAAGGCCCACTCACCGGCGAGATCGAACTCGACCAACAAACCGATCAACGCCGACATGTCCAACGACAAGCGTTGCGAAGCGTCGACCACCGCCGACCCCAACGACGACGACGACGTACAAGTACGAGAACTGAACGCAACGACCACGACGACAACCCCGACAGACCCACCAACCGGTGGACTCGACATGTTTCGAAGTGGCCATCACGCTGGCTCACAAGCGCTTGCGCTTGCAGCATAAACAGGGGGTGAGACAGTCACCGCCAGCCAGAGAAACTCACGCAAAGCGGCGAACACTCGCCTGCGGCGGAAGCTACCCCACCGACAGTGGCACTCAGATCTAGAGCGAGATGCTGACGAGAATGCGTTCGGAAGCGAAGGTGCCGATGCCGACGGCGCGTCCACCGATCTCGACCGTGGTCGTGCCATCGGGCGACGCGGCCGTCACGGTGCCGTTGCGTCCCGGCACGAGGGAGGACTGCTCGAGGAAGTCGAGCAACCCCGGCGTGAACTCGAGCTCCTCGGGAATGCGGCTCACGACGAACGCATGTCCCACCGGCACGGCGCTCAGCTGCATCGTCGCGTCCGGCTGATAGTCGGAACCCGGAATCGGATTGCCGTGCGGGCACGTCGTCGGCTCACCCAGCAGTCGAGCCATCGCGTCTTCGACCGGTGGCGAGATCACGTGCTCCCATTTGCCGGCTTCACGATGGGCGTCGGCCCACGACAACTTCAAAACGTCGGTGAGGAAGCGTTCGGCCAGACGATGACGGCGCACGATCTGCTCGGCGAGTTCGGTGCCTTTGGAAGTCAGCGTGATATTGCTGCCGAGCTGCACGAGGCCGTCGGCCTCCATGCGTTTGATCATCTCGGACACCGCGGGCCGGGACACGTCGAGGCGGTCGGCGATGCGCGCCTGGATCACGTCGAGGTCGTCTTCGTGGAGCTCGAAGATGGCCTCGCAATACTGCTCGAAGGCTCCGTGGTGGTCGGTGGCGGTGCGGGAGCTCATGGGTGCAGTCTAGGGAGCGCGTCGCGCTAGGGAAACCGTCTATTTATGCAGGGATGGCGGCACGGGGAGCCCGCAAAGAGACTGTCAGTGTCCCTAGGTAGGGTAGGACTCGTGGTCCTCGACGATTTCTCGCAGCCGGTACGTGAGTGGTTCCTCACGACCTTTGGCGAGCCGACACAGGCGCAGGCCGAGGGCTGGCCGGCGATCGCGGCGGGACAGCATGCGCTGATCCTCGCTCCGACAGGCTCCGGCAAGACGCTCGCGGCATTCCTGTGGAGCATCGACCGATTGATGAGCGGCCCGGCACCGGCGCAGCCGGGTACGACGGTCCTCTACATCTCGCCGCTGCGGGCACTGGCCGTCGACGTCGACAAAAACCTGCGCTCGCCGTTGGCAGGCATCGCGCTCGCCGCCGAGCGTCTTGGCACGTCGGTGTATGTCCCGACCGTCGGCCTGCGCACCGGCGACACACCGGCGCGTGATCGGCGGGCGTTGTTACGCCATCCGGCCGACATTCTCATCACGACCCCAGAGTCGCTCTACCTCATGTTGACGTCGTCGGCGCGTGAGACATTGCGCAACGTCGAATACGTGATCATCGACGAGATCCACGCGCTCGCCGCCACCAAGCGCGGCGCGCATCTCTCGCTGTCACTCGAGCGTCTCGACGCGTTGCGCGCCGAGACCCCGGGTACCACCGCCGCGCAGCGCATCGGGTTGTCGGCGACACAGCGACCGCTCGACGAGATCGCGCGTTTCTTGGGCGGCTTCCAGACCCTCGGCGGCGACCAGGGCGACGGGGCGCGACCGGTGACGATCGTCGACGCCGGTGTGCGCAAGCCGCTCGACGTCGAAGTCATCGTCCCCGTCGAAGACATGTCGGCGCTCGGCGAGTTCATCGACGAACCGCCGAGTGGCCCGACGTCGGGCGGTCAGGCACGCCGGTCGATCTGGCCTGCGGTGCATCCGCGCATTCTCGATCTGGTCATGGCGCACCGTTCGACGATCATCTTCGTCAACGCGCGCCGTCTCGCCGAACGATTGGCGACACGGCTCAACGAATTGGCGGCAGAGCGTGCCGGTTTGGCACTCGACGACGGCCGCGCCGCGCCCGAGGTCGTCATGGCGCATCACGGTTCACTGTCGCGTGAGCGGCGCCTCCTCATCGAAGACGAACTCAAGACCGGTCGATTGCGCGGGTTGGTCGCGACGAGTTCGCTCGAATTGGGCATCGACATGGGCGCGGTCGATCTCGTCATCCAGGTCGAGTCGCCGGGCGCCGTGTCGCGCGGGTTGCAACGTGTCGGGCGCGCGGGGCATCAGGTGGGCGAACCGAGCGTGGGCAAGGTGTTCCCCAAGCATCGGGGCGATCTCGTCGAGGCCGCGGTGGTCGTCGATCGCATGCGGCGCGGCGCGATCGAAGCCACGCGCTATCCCCGCAACCCCCTCGATGTGTTGGCCCAGCAGATCGTCGCCATGTGCGCCATGCAAGATTGGCCGGTCGACGAGCTGCGCGCGATGGTGCGGCGGTCCGCCAATTTCCACGATCTCTCCGACGAGTTGTTCGCATCCGTGCTCGACATGCTGTCCGGTCGTTATCCATCAGAAGCGTTCGGCGAACTTCGCCCACGCGTCGTGTGGGACCGCGTCAACGACACGCTCCGGGCCCGCTCGGGGGCGCAGCGACTTGCGGTCACGAGTGGCGGCACCATCCCCGATCGCGGCTTGTTCCCCGTGGTGTTGCCCGATGGCACCCGCGTCGGCGAGCTCGACGAAGAGATGGTCTACGAGACCCGGCCCGGTGAGACGTTCCTGCTCGGCGCAACCACGTGGCAGATCGATGAGATCACCTTCGATCGGGTCGTCGTGCACCCGGCGCCGGGCCAGCCCGGTCGCATGCCCTTCTGGCGCGGCGATGGCCCTGGCCGCCCGCTCGAGCTCGGTCGCGCGGTCGGTGAGTTCGTGCGCACGATCCGGGGCGCCGACGCCGCGGCCCGGTTACGGGACGACTTCGGTCTCGACGAGTGGGCGGCGCGCAACCTCGTGCAATACCTCGACGACCAAGCAGAGGCCACGGGCTCGTTGCCCGACGATCGCACGATCGTCGTCGAGCGATTCCGTGATGAGATCGGCGATTGGCGCGTCTGCATCTTGTCGCCCTTCGGTGCAAGGGTGCACGCACCGTGGGGGTTGGCGCTGCAGGCGCGTTTGGGCGAGCGGTGGGACGTCGACGTCGAGTTGCTGTGGAGCGACGACGGCATCGTCATCCGGCTACCGGCGGCGATCGACGAGCTGCCGTTGGCCGACCTTCAATTCGATCCTGACGAGATCGAAGATGTGCTCCTCGAGCGGCTACCCAACTCTGCAATGTTCGCGTCACGATTCCGCGAGTGCGCGGCGCGTGCGTTGTTGTTGCCCCGTCGCCGGCCCGACAAGCGCACGCCCTTGTGGCAACAGCGGCAACGGTCCGCCGACTTGTTGGCGGTGGCGTCCAACTATCCGCAGTTCCCGATACTTCTCGAAGCCACGCGCGAGTGTGTCAACGACGTGTTCGATCTGCCCGCACTCAAACAGTTGCTCGGCGATCTGCAAGCCCGCCGCGTGCGCATGGTCGCGGTCGATACGCCGAGAGCGTCGCCTTTTGCGCAATCGCTGTTGTTCGGCTGGATCGCTGTCTACATGTACGAAGGCGACGCGCCGCTCGCCGAACGGCGGGCCGCGGCGCTGGCGCTCGATCGCGATCTGTTGCGCGATCTGCTCGGTGCCGACGAGCTGCGCGAGCTACTCGATCCCGCGGTGCTGGCCGATCTCGAGCTCGAGTTGCAACGCCTGGCCGACGGCCGTCGCGCCCGCGACAGCGACGAGTTGCACGATGTCTTGCGGTCACTCGGCCCGTTGAACCGGTTCGAGCTCGACGCGCGATGTGAGGTCGATGCGACACCGTTGATCGCCGCGCTGCTCGACCAGCGGCGCGTGATCGAGGTGGCCATCGCCGGTGAGATGCGCCTCGCGGCCGCCGAAGACGCATCGCGTGTTCGCGACGCTCTCGGCGCGGCGTTGCCGCGCGGTTTACCGGCGGTGTTCACCGATCCGGTCGAAGATCCACTCGGTGACCTGATCACGCGATTTGCCCGCACCCACGGGCCATTCGTGACCGCGGACGTTGGTCGTCGCTTCGGGGTGCCTATCGATCGTGTGCGCCCTGTGCTCGAGCGACTCGCGGCCGCGGGTCGAGTAGTGCGCGGTGAGTTTCGTCCGGAGGGCTCCGAGCGCGAATGGTGCGACAGCGATGTGCTGCGCCAACTGCGCCGGCGGTCGTTGGCTGCGCTGCGGCGCGAGATCGAGCCGGTCGAGCCCGAGGCATTGGTGCGATTCCTGCCGCATTGGCAGGGAGTGGGCGTACCGCGGCGTGGTCTCGACGGCCTCGTCGAGGTCATCGGCATTTTGCAGGGCGCGGCGATCCCCGCATCGGTTTTCGAGGCCGACGTGTTGCGCGTGCGGTTGTTGGGTTACCGGGCCGCCGATCTCGATGCGTTGTGCACCGCGGGCGAAGTCGTATGGATCGGCAGCGGGTCCATCGGCGGCTCCGACGGCCGCGTGCGGGTCTATTTCCGCGATCAAGTGGCGGCGCTCGCGCCGGCCGCTACCGATGAAGCTACGGTCGATGGTGCGTTGCATCAAGCATTGCTCGCGCACTTGCGCGCCCGGGGCGCATCGTTCTGGGCCGAGCTCGTACGCGCCGCGTCCGACGCGGGTCAGCCCTACGACGACACGTCAGTCCTCGCCGCGCTGTGGGATCTCGTGTGGGCCGGTCTCGTCACCAACGATTCGTTTGCCGCGTTGCGGGCGTTCGTGTCGGGCCGTTCGACTCGCACCGCGTCGAGGGGCCGACCGCGACCCGGCCGCCTGGCCCGCATCGGTCCTCCTGCAGGTGCCGGTCGCTGGTCGCTCGTCGAATCACTGGTCGATCCGCGGCCCGACACGACCATTGCCACGCATGCCCGCGCACTGCAGATGGCCGAGCGCTACGGCGTGCTGACGCGTGAGGCTGCGTTGGGGGAGGGCGCCGAAGGCGGCTTCGCCGGGTTGTATCCGATGCTCAAGCTGCTCGAAGAGCGGGGGCAGATGCGGCGGGGATACTTCGTGGCCGGTCTCGGCGCGGCGCAGTTCGCGTTGCCCGGGGCTGTCGATCGGCTGCGGTCGCCGCGCGAGGCGGAGCATCAGCCTTTGGTTCTCGCCGCCACCGACCCCGCCAACCCGTTCGGCGCGTCGTTGCCGTGGCCCGAGTCGAGCGGGCGACCGGCACGCGCGGCCGGCGCGTTCGTAGTGGTCGACGAAGGCCACCTCGTGGCCTATCTCGAGCGCGGGGGGCGCAGCATCCTCACGTGGGTCGAGCCTTCCGAAAACCAGCGGTGGGCCGAGGCGTTGACAACGCTGGTCAAAGACGGTCGGCTGCGCACGCTCGAGATCACCCGCATCGACGCGGTGCCGGCGCGCGAATCAGCGCATCATCCGGCGCTGCTCGCCGCGGGCTTCGTCGGCGGATATCGCGGCCTGATCTATCGCGGGCACTGAGTCGCTATGGGTTCGCGCGCGCTAGAACGAAGATCATGAGCGAAATCTCCGACCGTTACCGCAAGATCGCCGGGCAGTTCACGCAGCGCGTGCAGTCGGTGCCCGCCGAGGCCTGGGACAATCCGGCGCCGTGCGATGGCTGGGTCGCGCGCGATGTCGTGCGCCATTTGGTCGAATGGGTACCCGGCTTCTTCCATGATTGCGCGGACTTGACGTTTTCCGCAGCACCGTCGGTTGATGACGATCCGGTCGCGGCGTGGCACGCGTTGAACGACACGCTACAGGCCGCGGTCGACGACCCTGAGGTGGCAGCGCGCCAGTTCGAGATGCGTATGGGCACCTACCGCATCGACGACGCGATCGCGACGTTCTGCGTGGGCGACATCCTGGTGCACACGTGGGATCTCGCTCGCGCCACCGGCCTCGACGAGTCGCTCGACGCCACCGAAGTGCACCGCATGCTCGACGGCATCGACTCGATGGACGAAGCGATGCGCAACAGCGGCCACTACGGCGCTCGCGTCATCGTGCCCGACGACGCGGACGAGCAGACCAAGCTGATCGCGTTCACCGGCCGCCAGCCCTGAGGGCTCCGCGCCGCTACAGCGCGAAGACGCCGTCGAGTAGTAGCAGCACCGCCAGGCCGATCTGCGCCAGCGCCACTGCCCGACCGAGCGGTTTGCTCTGGTGGCGCCACAGAGCGAGTGTGGCCAAACCGATGGCAGCGGCCAGTGCGGTCGGCAACACGCCATGATCTCGACCGGTCTGTAGCGCGAGCGCGCCGATCTCGGGGCGAAAGAGCAACGGCTCTACCCGCTTGCCGGTGAGATCGATGACCGCGGCCGCGACGAGTACGAAGCCGGTGGCGATGCGCCAGTTGGGGGCCGAGACGTCGAGCCGATCGAGCAAGGGCCCGCTGAACCACGCCAGGGCAATCACACCGATCCATGTGATCGTCGACGATGCTCCGGCCTTGCGCACGGCCTCGCGCCGCAGCGGTGAGTTGACGACGGTGACGAACAACGCGATCGACAGCCACAACGACGCGGTGAGCGGGGGATTGCTGTTCGGTGCGAACTGGGCAAGTTCACCCATTGATGATCTCCAGTACGGCGAGCAGGCCCGAGGTGGCGTGTTGTTGGTCGTCGATCTGCGTCTTGCCGTCATGCAACCAGGTGCCCTGCACGGCGGCGGGGCGCACGTAGCGCTGCGCTTCGCGCTCGTCGATCTGGCGGGCAAGGAGTTGCGCCGCCGCGCATTGCGCCCGCTCGCCCAACACATCGTGCGTGTCGCGCAGGCGTGGGTCACGGCCGCTGGCGCGCCAGAGCGCACCGAGTGCTTCGGTCATCGCACCGACGCCGGCACCGAGTGCCTGGTTGCCCCGCGTCAGCTTCGAAAACCACGAGTTCGTCCGCTGCGACTCGTAGCGGATCTGCAGGGACTCGAGCTCGCCGACGCGAACGGCGTATGCGGCTTCGTCGCGATCGAGTGTTCGCCACGTGGTGATCTCGCCGAACGCATATGAGACCCAGTGATCGGGCAGCGGCGGAAACCACCCTTCGGCTTCGTCGCGCTCGGTCGCGACGTAGCGGAGGATGCGGTCGACGACGTGGTCCCATCCTTCGGTTGGCGCCAAGCGGTGCATGCGGGCCAGCGCCCACATCGTCTCGCCCGTGAAGAACGGTGAGAACTCGCCGGGCTTCGGTTGCCCGGTGGCCGGGTCCCACTTTTCGGCGACGGAGCCGTTGGCGAAGACATTGACGGCGAGGAACCGGGCCAGGCCGCGCATCGTGTCGAGATCGGGCGATCGTTCGTAGCTCAGCGCGGCGAGCCACAGTGCAGAGGCGCCGATGTCGATGGGCGTAGTCGGGGCATCGATATTGCCGAGCGCGGTCCAGTCGTCGCGGTGCACGAGAAACCGGCGGGCGTAGGCGTTGGCGCGCTCGGCGGGCACGAGCGCGCGGTCGAACCCGGCCGCGCCGGCCTGGTTGAGCGCAAGGATGAGCCCGGCGTGGCGCACGAGCTCGTACCCCGCGACCTCGCCATCGGTCACGGTGTCGTATTTGTAGATCCAGCGGCCGTCGTCGCCCTGTGTGCGGGTTGCCCAGGCGATGGTCTCGTCGATGGCGTGGCGCAGCGACGCGTCGGTGACCGTGGCGCAGTGCTCGGGTTGCGCGATGAAGACGCGCACTCCGGCCGCGGCAACGGCCCACGCCACCACTCCCTTGCGCAGCCGCCGCCCGTACTTCACACCGCGCACAGTAGGGGCATAGCCTCGGCCCATGAGCGAACTCTCGACCTCCACATTGTCACCAACCGCGCAAGCCCATCTCGCCACGATTGAGCGGGCCTTCGCCGGCATCGCCGAGTTCAGCGCCGAAAAGATGCTCGAGCACTACACCGACGACCTGGTGCTCGAAATGCCCTACGCCGAGCCGCCGGTGACGATCGAAAGCAAGCCGCGCATCCTCAGGTACCTGACGGGCGCCTTCAAGGTCTTCCAGTTCGCGATCGACATCACCGACGTCCACGAGCTCGTCGACCCGACGATGCTCATCCTCGAGTACACGAGCAAGGGCACCGTCACCACCAACGGCAAGGTCTACGCCAACAAGTACGTGGGCGTGTATTGGTTCCGCGACGGCAAGATCTGCCGGGTGCGTGAATATTTCAACCCCGCGTTGACGGCGCAGTCGCTCGCCCCCTGACCTCGGGGAGCTCAGCTCACTCAGCCGCCATGAAGGGCAGGCCGCTCGCTTTGCGGCCGGCGCGTGGTACGTGCATCTCGGTCGCCGCACGGTGCAGGTCGAGGATCGACCAGAAGTCGACGGCGCGTTCGGCGAGTTCGGACGCGGCGTTCGCGAGATCGTCACTCTTGCGCACGAGGCGCACGTTGTTCTGCATGTCTTCCGCGTCCCAACCGCGGGTGTGCGCGATGAACGGGAACTGCGGGAACACATAGCCGAGTTCGCTCCAAAACGTCAGCATGCTCCCGGCAACCGCCTGCACGTTGTCTTGTCCGCCGGTGATGATGAATGCCGCCACTTTGTTGCTGATGAGCACTCGATTGCTCGTCGTGATCTGGTTCTGGATGCAGTTGAGGCGCTCGGCCATCTTGAAGTACAGCGCCGCCTGCGCGCCCCAACGAATAGGTGTCGACACCAGGACCACGTCGGCCCAATGCACCAGAGCTTCGTAGACCGGCGTCAAACCATCGCGATCGCCGAGTCGCTCGGTGATCGCGCACGGCCACGTACAGGCGCGTGCGTGTTTCGAATAGTTGCCCTCGCAGGGCAAGAAATCGAGTTCACGCAGTCGAATGAGCTGTGTATCCGCACCCTTTGCGCTCGCCACGTCGGCGAGTGCATGCTCGAGGAGGTGATCCGACGTCGAAAAACGCGGGTTTCCGGCATCCATTGCGGTGGTCGAAATACCGAGCACTCGCACCGGCGCGCCGGGCTCCCTCGGATGGTCGTCGAGGAGATGCGAGGGCTTGTGCTTCAGCAGGCGACGTGGCACCACCGGCGTGGCGCTCACGTAGACATCATCGCCCCGTTCCTCGACGGCAAAGACGGCGACCTGTTCTTCGTCGAACCCGTCCGGGCCCTGGCCCGTGACAACGCTGTATTCCCAACCGTGCCACGGACACGTGACGTACTCGCCGTTGCAGCGACCTTCGGACAGTGGTCCGCCCTTGTGATTGCACGCATCCGCCAGGGCCCGGAAGGCGCCGCCATAGTGGAAGAGCGCAACCCGATAGCCCCCGACCCGAGTCGCGAACGGGACGCGCGCGAGCAAGTCCGCACGCGACCCGACGCGATGCCACTCGTCAGCCACGATGGGTCAGTACTGGGGGTACGTGTCGGTCAACAGCAGCATGTAGGCGGACGTCTGCAACGAGTAGCGCTGGAACTTCAACAAGAAGTCGAACATGCCCCTCGGGTGCTTGCCCGTGAACAAGATGGCGAACCACGAGGCGATCCACACGAAGAATGCGGCGATACCGATCACCGCAGTGATGACGATCGCCGGGATGCCCCAAATGATCCGCAAGCCAACCGTGAGGCGGTTCACCGTCTCGTCGTAGTCGAGGCTGTAGCGCGACGGCACTGCGCCCTGTTCGGTGAGAAAAGGCGGGAACACGTCGTGCATCAGACCTACGTATGATCCCGTACGACTGCCGTACGCCTCGGCCGACGCCGTGAAATCCCATATTCCCTTGTTGCGCTTGCCCGTGAACACGCAGATGAGCCACTGAATGACGGCGGCCAACTGCGTAACGCGGTTCCACAAGCCGTACAAGATCATGTGGGGGATCGCGAGAAAGAACCGAAACGCGGTGGTGAGACGATTTCTCTCTTCGGTATACGGAACGTCGAATACGACCTGCTGCATGCTGATTCCCCGTTGTTGTGGTGCGCGCCAACGTAGCTGGTCAGGTGACCCTCACCCAAAAGCCCTCAGCGCAAGTGGCCGCGACCGCCGTCCGCGAGCACCACGCTGCCGGTGATGTAGCGGGCGGCGTCGCTCGCCAAGAAGACCGCCACCGGGCCGACATCGCGCTCGGCATCGCCGAGATAGCCGAGCGGGATCTCGGCCTCGATCGCTTCGGCGGCGCCGCGATTGGCAGCCGCCCATTGTTGCCACGCGGGCGACGTCGTCTGCGGACTCAACGCGTTGACTCGTATGCCGTCGCCGCCCCATTCGACGGCGACGGTGCGCGTGAGACTTCGTATCGCGCTCTTGGTCGCCGCGTACAGCGCGAAGCCGGACGTGTCGGTCTTGAGCATCACCGACGACACGATGTTGATGACGCTTGCGCCCCGCGTCAGATGTGGCCGCGCCGCCTTCATGAAGTTGAACACACCGAGCAGCCCGGTCGACCACAACGTATCGATGTCGTCGTCGGTCGCACCGAGAACCGTGCCCGGCACGACCTCGTGCGCGTTGTTGACGACGATGTCGAGCCGTCCGAAGCTGGCGATGCATTCTTCGACGGTTCGGTGTGCATCGTCGGGTATCGCGACATCGGCAACGGTGGCGAGAGCGGAGACGCCGCGGGCGCTGACGTCCGACGCGGTTTTCACCGCGCGATCGACGTACTGGTCGACCACGACGATCGTCGCGCCCGCGCCGGCCATCGCCAGCGCGATGCCGCGGCCCACGCCTTGGCCGGCGCCGGTCACGATGGCCACCTTGCCCTCGAGCGCGTTCATCGCAAGTACCCGCGCCCGCCATCGAGCATCAGCGTGGTGCCGGTGAGGTAGTGCGCATCGTCACTGGCCAGGAACACGACGCCCGGTCCGACGTCGTGTTGCGGATCGCCCAGATACTTCAGCGGAATCGACGCGAGGTTGAGGCGATACTCCTCAGGGTTCTCCTCACCCCAAAGGTCGAACGCGGGGCTCTTGGCCAGCGGGATGACCATGTTGACGCGCACGCCCAGCGGACCCCACTCCATCGCCGCGGTGCGCGTGAGGCTGCGCAATGCTTCCTTCGTCGAGGCGTAGAAGCTGAACGTGGTCGTGTCGGGCTTGAGCCCGGTCGCGGCGCCGATGTTGATCACGCAGCCCTTGCGGGCGCGCAGCAATTCGAAGCTCTCCTGCATACACCGCAACGGCCCGGCGAACCCGCTCGCCCAATCGGCGCGGGCGTCTTCGGCGGTGAGATCGTCGAACACGCCGACACGCGGTTCGTACGCGGAGTTGACGAGGACATCGAGACCGCCCCATGTGCTGGTGACGGTCGAGAGCGCGGCGCGGATCTGCATGCGATTGGTCGCGTCGGCCACGATGGCGATCGCCTCGGCACCGTCGGCGCGTAGCTCGTCGGCGACGGCATCAAGCTTGGAACGGGTGCGACCCACCAACGCCACCCGCGCGCCGGCGGCGCCGAGCGCGAGTGCGATGCCCCTGCCCATGCCTTGGCCGGCGCCGGTGACCAGAGCGACGCGGTTGGGCAGTTCCACGAGCGGCACCCTACGTGTATCTGGTAGGCCAGTGCCATGGACGACTACAGCGCCATCTGCAATCTCGAGGGCCACTATGCGCACACTTGGGATACGGGCGATGCCGATGGCTGGGCGGCGCTGTTCACCGCCGACGGAGTCTTCGAGATGACTGGAATCAACGGTCGGCCGGACCGCCGCTTCGAAGGAACTGCGGCGCTCGCGCGGTTCTGTCGCGACATCCACCGGGCCGTCAAGGGCCTGCACCTCATGCACACGCCGGCCGTCGACGTGACCGGCGATGAGGCCGAAGCGTGGGTGCACTTCGAATTCCGATCGCATGACCCGCGCGACCGGTACTCGGAGCTGAGCTCGACCATGGGCGTCTATCACGTGCGTTATGGGCGCACCTCCGACGGTTGGCGCATGCGCGAGCGCATCGAGACCGCGGTCAGCCGCAATACGGCGAGCTACTTCGCCATCCCCGAGGGCTGACGAATGGTCGACCGCGGACCGCTGCAACACTTGCGCGTCGTCGAAGTCACCGACCTGCGCGGCGCGTTGTGCGGACGCATCCTGGCCGATCTTGGTGCCGATGTCGTCAAGGTGTTGCGGCCCACACTGCCGCGCGCCGAATACGAGTCGACCGCCTATCGCTACCGCAACGCCAACAAGCGCGGCGCCGTCATCGACCTGCACGCCCGCGACGATCGCGTTCGACTCGACGCGCTGCTCGACGACTGCGATGTCCTCATCGAAAACCTCGGCCCCGACCAGCAACGCGTGCACGACCTCGAGTCCGACAGCGTGGCGCGCCGTCATCCGCATCTCGTGCACGTCTCGCTGACCGACTTCGGCCTGACCGGGCCGCGACGGCGGTGGCATCTCGAGCCGCTCACCGCGCTGGCGGCGGCGGGCACGATGTGGGCGACCGGTTTCCCCGACCGACCCCCGTGTTGGATGCCGGGATACCTCGCCCACGACTGCGCGTCGATCTACGGAGCGATCGGTGCGGTGGCGGCCCTCCTCGACCGGGCGCGGCACGGCCGCGGCCAGAGCGTGGAGGTCAGCACGCAAGAAGCCGCGCTCGCCGGCACGACGCCGTGGTCCGTCGCCATCGCCGATTACCTCGACATCAATCCTCGACTCAACGCCAAAGGCACGCGCAGCGCCGACGGTGCCTACTGGGTGTTGCCGGCGAAGGACGGTTGGGTGCGCACGGTCATCGGCACGCCGCGTCAGTGGCAGGGCTTCGTCGAATTGTGTGGCCGCCCTGAGTTGTTGACCGAGCCCGAATGGGCAAATCCGGGCTTTCGTCTTGCCAACGTCGACGTCGTGCGCTTGGTGGCGGAGACCTGCCTCGTCGATCGCACGCGCGAAGAGCTGTTCGCGTCGGCGCGCGCTCTCGGCACCACGATGGGCGTGCTGCACACCCCGTCCGAGTTCGTGGCGCACGCGCAGACCAAGGCGCGCGCGTTCTTCACCGAGACAGGCTTCGTCGGTCTGGACGACGCGCCGTTCGCGAGCACGTTGTGCAAGTTGTCGGCGACGCCCGTGTCGCTGCGCCGCGCCGCACCGACCCCATATGACAACGATGCCGCCGAGTTCCCGGCGCGGCCGTCACCTGCCGTTGCCGCTGCCGCGCCACACACGACCGACACGCTGTTGCTCGACGGCGTACGAGTCGTCGAGTTCGGCATGGCGGCCGTCGTGCCCGAGGCGTGCGGTGTGCTGTCCGAATTGGGCGCGGATGTGGTCAAGGTCGAGTCGACCACGCATCCCGACGTGTTGCGCCTCGCCAGCACGGGTGTCAACAAGAACTTCACCTTCAACGCAGAGAGCCGCGGACGCGAGAGCGTGGCGATCGATCTCTCCACCGAGCGCGGCCGTGAACTCGCGCTGCAGTTGTGCGCTACGGCGGACATCGTGGCGGAGAACTATCGCGGCGGCGTGCTCGATCGCCTCGGTCTCGGCTACGACGACATCCGTGCCGTGAATCCGTCGGTCGTCTACGTGTCGTCGCAGGGCTACGGGCGCGGTGGCCCCTACGGTGAGATGCCGGCGTTCGGTCCGCTCAATGCGGGCTTCGCCGGTCTGCATCACCTGTGGAGCGACCCCGAGACGCCGTATCCGTGCGGCACGTCGCTCAACCATCCCGATCACATCGCGGGCAAGTTGCTGGCGGTTGCGGTCTTGGCCGCGTGGGAACATCGTCGGCGCACGGGCGAAGGACAGCATCTCGACATGGCGCAGACCGAGGCCGCGGCGTATCTGATCGGCGAGTTCTATCTCGACGCCGCGCTCACCGGTGTCGAGCCCGGAGCGAGTGGCAACCGCAGCGATGTCGCGGTGCCCCACGGTGTGTATCCGAGTGTCGGAGACGACGAGTGGATCGCGATCGCAGCACCCGACGACGCGAGTTGGCACGCGCTCGCACAGGCCGTCGGTTGGCCGGCCGACGAGTCGCGCGCGACGTTGTCGGGTCGGCTCGCGGCGCGCGACACGATCGACGAACAGTTGACGGCATGGACCGCGCAGCATCCAGCGGCCGAGGCCGCGGCGATCTTGCAGGCCATGGGCGTATCGGCGATGCCGGTGATGGGTCCGCTCGATCACCACGCGGATCCCCACCTGAGCGAGCGCGGCGCGATCGTGACCTTGCAGCATCCCGAAGTCGGTACCGAGCATCATGTGGGCAATCCGCTGCGCATGGGCCTCACGCAGCGCACGGCCCTGAGTGCGCCGTGTCTCGGCGCCGATACCGACAAGGTGTTGCGGCGGTGGTTGGATCTGAGCGGCGAAGAGATCGAGTTGCTCGTGGCAACGGGTGTATGTCAGTGACAACAGTCGAGAGAGTCGAGAGGGGAATGGCATGAACCAGATACAACAGGTCGCCGATCGGCTGGCGCTGCGCGCGCTCGTCGAGCAATACGCGAAAGGTGCCGACAATCGTTCACCCGAACTGTTCGGCGGCGCGTTCACCAAAGACGGGGTGCTCCACACCAATCGTGGTCCGATAACAGGGGCCGACGCGATTGCCGCGCTGGCGCCCAAACTCGGTCGCTACAAGGCGACGATGCACATGATCGGCAACCACTATGTCGACTTCGTCGACGACGATCACGCCACCGGTGAGACGTACTGCATGGCAAGCCACGTCTACGACTCTGACGGCATCGATCGCGTCTACGTGATGGCAATCCGATATCAAGATTCGTACGTGCGCACCGGCGACGGGTGGCGCATGAATTCGCGCACGCTCAAGTTGCAGTGGGACGAAGACCGGCCGCTGCGTGAGGGCGATACGTCCAAGAAGCCGGGCTGACGTTCGCTCGCGTCAGCTCGCCGTTTCGAACTGCACCGCCGAGCGGTCGGCGATGTTGGGCACGATCAACTCCACGATGACCTGCTTGTGGTCGGGATGATCGCGATAGACGAGGTAGTCGTCGAGAGTGGCGAAGTCGGCCACGACCGCGAACTCGTAGTTGCCATCATTGACGGCGATGTCGCGACCGAAGGTGTACGCGGCGATCGCGGAGATTTGGCCGGGCAGCTTCGCCAACGCGACTTCGACCTCGCCGATCGTAGCCGGCGATGTGCCGTCCTTCCAGCGAAACATGACGCAGTGGCGGATCATCGGGTGCTCCTCGTTCGATTGTTCGGGTGGCGGACAGAGTTTCAATCTTCGGGGTCGCCGCCGTCGACTTCGCCGGCGTGTTCGTCACGGGTGGCCCACTCGAGCAACTCGTCGATACGGAACACGGCCTGGTCGATGCCGGCGTGGAGGTCGCCGAGTTCGGTGAAGCGAGCGGGCACGGTGGCGATCGTGAAGTCGGCAGGATCGACGTCGTCGACTTCGTCCCAGCGGATCGGCGTCGAAACCCGTGCGTCGGGAACGCCGCGCACCGAATAGGCCGCGGCGATCGTGTGGTCGCGCGCGTTCTGGTTGTAGTCGACGAAGAGCTTCGCCGGGTCGCGGTCCTTGCGCCACCATGTCGTCGTCACGTCGGCGGGAGCGCGACGTTCGACCTCGCGTGCGAACGCCAGCGCGGCTCGGCGAACGTCGCTGAACCCGTGCTCCGGTGCGATGCGCACGTAGACGTGCATGCCTTTGCCGCCGGTTGTCTTTGGCCAGCCGACCGCGCCGATCTCGTCGAGCAACTCGTGCGCGATGTGGGCGACGCGCCGCACGCGGTCGAATGGGCAGTCGGGCATGGGGTCGAGGTCGATGCGCCACTCATCGGGTTTCTCCGTGTCGGCTCGCCGTGAGTTCCACGGGTGGAACTCGACGGTCGACATCTGCACGGCCCAAATCACTTCGGCCAACTCGGTGACGCACAACTCGTCGGCGTGCAGTCCATAGCGGGGAAAGTGCAGTCGCACGGTGCCGAGCCAGGGAGGTGCGCCCGCGGGCACCCGCTTCTGGTGCACCTTGTCACCACTCAGCCCGGTGGGAAAGCGGTGCAGCATGCACGGGCGCTCGCGAACCGCGTTGACGATGCCCGGCCCCACCGCGAGGTAGTAGTCGACGAGATCGCGCTTGGTTGCACCAGTCGCCGGGAAGTACACGCGCTCGGGGTTGGTGACGCGGACGACACGTTCACCGACCTGAACTTCCACTGCGGGCGACTTCGACTGGGCCACGAGCGCGACCGTAGCGGGGTCGGATCACCAAGGTACGTTGTCGCCACGAGGTGGCTGATGTCCGATTCCTTGCTGGGTGTCGACGAGAAGGTGGCGATCGTGGCCGGCGGTGGCGGGAACATCGGCGCCGCGACCGTACGGATGCTTGCGCAAGCAGGTGCGCGCGTCGTCGTGGCCGACGTTGACGGCGATAACGCTGCCGCGTCTGCCGAGGCGGCACGATCGCTCGGCGGTCAGGCCGTTGCCGTATCAGTGGACACTCGACGCGCCGCCGACATCGACGCCATGGTGCAGATCGCACTCGACACGTGGGGCCGCCTCGACATCGGGGTCAACATCGTCGGCGGAGGCAGCACCGGCGCGCTGATTCTCGACACGGCCGACACGGTGTGGGACGACGTCATCGAGCTGAATCTGTACAGCACGGTCCGCTGTTCTCGCGCGTACGCGCGGGCGATGATCGATCACGACATTGCCGGATCGATCATCAACATCGCGTCGCCCGCGGCGTTGCGCGCCGCACCGACGATGGCGGCCTATGGCGCGGCGAAGGCGGCGATCATCAACTTCACGTGGACGCTCGCCGTCGAGTTGGCCGAGTACGGCATCCGCGCCAACGTGGTCGTGCCCGCATTCGTCACCCGACCCGGCATGGTCTGGGGTGGCTCGCCGGAACAGCAGCTCGCGCTCGCGAAGAAAGTGGTGCCGATGGGACGCGTCACCAAAGCGGAGGATGTGGCCGGCGCAATCCTCTGCTTCGCGTCCGATCTCACCGGCTACTCGACGGGCCAGATGATCGTGTGCGACGGTGGCCGACTGTTGACCAATCCGATCTTCGCCTGACCGACGAACTGGAGAACCCATGCACTATCGCGTCTTCGTAGATGCCGACGGCCGGACCCAGATGGAACCACTCGACCTCGCCGGCGTCAGCACCGGAACCAGGCGCTGCCTCTTCGCCACCCGACCACCGGGGGCCGTCCAGGATTGGCACAACGCTGACTCGCCGATGTTCATCGTCACGCTGACCGGCGAGATGGAAGTCGAGATCGAAGGCGGGCGGCGGCAGCGGTTCGGCCCCGGCAGCGTTCGCCTCGCCGAGGACACGAGCGGCACGGGTCACGTATCCCGCGTGCTCGGCGACCAACCGTGGGAGTTCGCGGTACTCATCCTCGAGTGACTGGCCGATCATCGGGTGTTCGTGGATGGTCGCGGTTGGCGCTTTGCCCGCCGGGAGCTATCGTTGCATCTCCACGCCGCGGGGTGGAGCAGTCTGGTAGCTCGTCGGGCTCATAACCCGAAGGTCGCGGGTTCAAATCCCGCCCCCGCCACTCAGGTGACAAGCACTTTCAGGCCCGGATCGCAAGATCCGGGCCTGATGCGTTTTCGCAGCCGTCTCGTCATCGGGTGAACGTGAGGTGGGTGACGCCGCAAGGCGTCGAGACTGCCTCCACGTCGTACTGCTGCTCCATCGCCTCCAGGCCGTTCCACAGCCGAACACCGCGGCCGAGAAG
>JBDSMH010000174.1:0-35929 GCA_039915945.1 Acidimicrobiales bacterium
GTGCTCGACCTGTTGGATTCCGGTGCCGCTGATGCCCTCGTCGCGTACGACCTTGACCGGATCACCCGCCAGCCGCGCGATCTCGAGGACTTGATCGACCGATGCGACCAAGGGTTACCCGTCGTGACCGCGCAGGGCACGTTGGCGACCGACGCCGGCCGCCTCACCGGATGGGTCTTGCGAGATTCGCAAGTAAATCACTGCATTTCTGCCATCGTCGGTCTTGTTCTTCGCCATGAACCGACCATAGCAGGTTATAGGGGTTTACGGGTGATCGTTATCGAGCGACGACACGCCCGTGTGCAACGTGATCGGCGCGAGCGCAACGCCGCGTCGAATCAGGGCCGTCACCAACGCGTCGCTGAATGGTCGAGCGGCGCTCGGCATCTCGGCGCTGCCGGGCGCGTTGGCGAAGACTGTTTGATACGCCTCGATCGGCCAGTCGCGATCGACATAGCGGTAGCGGATGGCTCGACCGTAGGTATGCAGTTGCGCCGTCAGTACGTCGCTACCCACGACCGCCGCGATCCACAGTCGAGCGGAGCCTGGCGCGGGCCGCAACAGATCGAGCTCGGTGCCGCCGGCGACTTGGATGCGGATCGCGTGTGGGGCGAGAGCGAGTGGCTCGGTGGCGCCTCCGGAGATCAACTGGCGCGGTTCGACCATCCACAACCCTCCCGGCAGTTCGGTCGACACGTGCAGCACGAACGGCTCCCGGTTGGGCAGCAACGCGTCGATGGCGGCCGGGATCGTGCCCGACGTGTTGACCACGATGAGATCACCCGGCTCCAAATAGTCGGGCAGCGCGCGGAAGGTGTTGTGGACGGGTGCATCACGCCCGGGCGACACCATCATGCGAACGTTGTCGCGTTCGATGCCGCGCGCCTCGGGCGGTTCGTGGGCGCCATGAGCGGCGTCGAGAACGAGGCTCTTCATCGCGACACCTCCCGCGCGTGATAGCGACCGCTCGATTGGTTTCCGGCGATCAACGCCATCAGGCCGGGCACGCTGTCTTCGGGGGGCGGCCGGTCGGAGATGTCCTCACCGGGGAACGCGTCTTGGTGCATCTCGGTGCGCATGTCGCCCGGATCGACGATCAACACCCGCCACTCGGGATGCTCAGCGGCGAGGATGCGGCCGGCGTGTTCGAGCGCGGCCTTCGCTGCTCCGTACGCGCCCCAACCGGGATACGGCTCGACGGCAGCGTCGGAGGTGATGTTGACGATCGTGGCGCCCGGTTGGAGGTCAGAGGCCAACATCTGCACGAGCGCCAGCGGTGCGATCACGTTGACCTCGAGCACCCTGCGCAACGTCTCGTCGCGCAACTCGTCGAGGGCGGGCAATGGTGAGGCTCCGAGCGTGCTGGCGTTGTTCACGATCAACTGCACCGGGCCGAGTGCGTGGGCCCGCTCGATGATCGCGTCGCGGTGGGCTCGGTCGGTGATGTCGCCGGCCAGGGCGACCAGCGCCGCGCTCGTACGACCTTGGACCGTATGACCTTGGCCCTGGCCGCCGTGGCCGGTGATCTCGACAACCGCGGCATCGAGACGGGTGGCGTTGCGGGCGTCGATCACGATGCCCCAACCCTCGGCGTACAACGATTTCGCCAGCGCCAGTCCCAGCCCCTGTGAGGCTCCTGTGATGATCGCGACTCGTGGCATTTACGGCTCCTTTGATCGGCTGCGCAATATAACAAGCTATCACTTTGTTTAATTTCTTTGCGCTACAGTGCGCCCGAATTGGGGACCGACTTGGGGGTCGCACCGTGTACGACGTAGTGCTCCGCGGGGGAACGATCATCGACGGCACCCGCATGCCGCGCTATCGCGGCGACGTCGGCATCGTCGATGGCCGCATCGCCGCGCTCGGACGGCTGGCCGACACCGAGGCCCACCGGGTCATCGATGCCGAAGGCCTTGTCGTTGCGCCGGGCTTCGTCGACCTGCACACGCACTATGACGCGCAAGTCTTCTGGGATCCCTACTGCTCGTTGTCGGGTTGGCACGGCGTGACGTCAGTGGTGATCGGCAACTGCGGATTCGGATTCGCTCCGGTCCAACCCGAATTGCGTGAGCGCTCGATGCTGTCGATGACGCGCAACGAGGCCATCTCTCTCGACGCGATGCGCGCGGGCATGCCGTGGGACTGGGTCACGTTTCCCGACTTTCTCGACAGCCTCGACCGCACTGCAAAGTCGGTCAACCTGTTGCCGTATGTGCCCCTGACGCCACTGCTCGTGTGGGTGATGGGACTCGAGCGGGCAAAGGCCGGTGCACTACCGACCGATGCCGAACATGATGAGATGGCACGCTTGCTCGACGAAGCCATGGATGCCGGCGCGTGTGGTTGGTCGGCACAACGTCTCATGCCTAACGGCACGATGGCGTTGCAGCGCGACTACGACGGCACTCCCATGCCGACCGACGTCATGCACGACGAGACGTGTCGCGTGCTGGCGCGCGTCCTTGCCCGTCGAGGCGAAGGCTTCATCCAGATGACGATCTCGTCCGGCGACCGCGACGCCGACCGCAACCGTTTCGAAGAAATGGCGGCGATCAGCGGACGCCCGGTCATCTTCAACGTGCTGGGCGCGGTCGATCGTGCGCCGGACTCGCACCTCGACACGATCGCGTGGCTCGAGCGGTGTCGACTGAAGGGACTGCGCGTCTACGGGCAGGCCACGACGTCCGACTTCGGCTTCACGTTCACGCTCGAAGACTTCAACCTGTTCGACGACGCAGACCCGTGGCGCGAGATGCTCGTCGGTACGGTCGAAGAGCGGCTGGCGAAAGTCGGCGATCAGTCTCGCCGTGAGGCGCTCAAGAACCGGCTGCCCTACGCGGGCACTGCGGCACTCGACAGCATCGTCGTCATCCGGGCGCACGCCCCCGACGCCAAACGCTTCGAGAATCACACGGTTGCCGACATCGGGCGCATTCTCGACAAGCACTACATCGATGCCTTCCTCGACATCGCCGCCGGCGACCACCTCAAGACCACGTTCTACGTCGACACGATGTCGCACCAGATCGAACCACTCCGCGACATAATCGGTTACCAGTGGGCGATACCGGGCGTGTCCGACGGGGGAGCGCACACCAAGTTCGCAACGTCGGGTCGCTACCCGACAGAGTTCCTCACGCGTCTCGTTCGCGACCATGGTTTGTGCGAGCTCGAAGAAGCACACTGGCGGCTGTCGACACTGCCGGCGATGTGTGCCGGGTTCCGCGATCGAGGCACGCTGGTCGTCGGCGCACCGGCGGACATCATCGTGTACGACTACGACAACCTCACGATCACCGAGACCGAGGTCGTCCACGATCTGCCCGGCGGCGACTGGCGCCGCGTGCAACGAGCCCAGGGCTATCGCTTTGTGCTCGTCAACGGCGTTGTGACCATCGAGAACGACACCGAGACGGGTGCGCCGTCGGGACAGTTGTTGCGCTTCGGGGCCGGCGTGCCGGCACCGGTCTGAACCGTCTACAGAAAGCAAGGGTGGCATGACAACCACGGAGGGATCGGTCCGCGTCGACCACGAAGGACACATCGCGGTCCTGACGGTAGATCGTCCCGACCGGCTCAACGCGATGAGCGACGCGATGGAGGACAAGTTCTTCGCCGCGCTCACCGAGATCGATGCGCGCGACGATGTGCGGTGCATCCTCTGGCGCGCCGAAGGCCGCGCGTTCTCGTCTGGCCGCGACCTGAAAGACCTCGGCAACCGCGCGCCGGGTCAGAGCGACTATCACTACATCCAACGCGGGCACGCGGCGACGCACCGCCTCCTCGTTCCAACAAAGGTGCCAGTCGTCTGCGCGATCCAGGGGTGGTGTATCGGTGGTGTCTTCGAACGCACGCTTCTTTGTGATCTACGCATTGCATCGACCGACGCGAAGTTCCGCCTTCCCGAGCTCGCGCATGGCTTGGTGCCGGACTCCGGTGGGACCGCTCGCTTGTTCCAGATGTGCGGGCATGGTCTCGTGAGCGACCTCGTCTTCACCGGAAGAACCCTCGACGCCGACGAAGCGCTACGCCACGGCATCGTGTCGCGACTGGTCGAGCGCGACCGCCTCGATGCCGAAGCGATGGAGATCGCGACGGCCATCGCCGCGGCACCGCCGCTGGCCGTACGTGCTTGGCGGCAGAACCTCCTCGACATGTCGGTGCCCCTCGTGGCCAAGTCGCTCCACGACGAGCTGTCGGCCCAGATGCTCATCTACAAATCCGACGACTTCGCCGAGTTCAAGAAGGCCCGCGCCGAAGGCCGCCCGCCCGTCTACCGCACCACCTGAGCGGTGACGGTGGACCCTCGCTATACGATAGGAACCGTTATGGACATCGCAGACACTGCAGAGACGCTGGTGCGCCAGTTCGACCGCATGGTCAAACGCGACGGCGGCACGCTGTCGTTGCTCGGCGCCGACGACGCGGTCATCCGTGTGGGCTACAAGCCGGGCATCGATCCGACCTGCGACGAGGGCTCGTGCGTACTGCCTCATCTCGAGTTGCAGCAGCTCATGGCCGAGACCTTGGCCCGCCGCGCGAAGGATGTTCGCGTAGTGGTCGAATTGGTCAGCTGACTACTAGGGGGACTTGATGGTTGGATCCAGCCAGCAGCCGGCCCTGTTGACCATCGTCAACCCGGTCGCCGAACCGCAAGCACACGACGAGGATGCCGAGCGCTACGCGCCCGCACAACGTCCGGCCACGCTCGAGGGCAAGACCGTGGCGTTGTATTGGAACGGCAAGCAAAACGGTCTCGATGCACTCGACCGCACCAAGCAACACCTGAGCAAGTTGTTCAACGAGATCCGCTTCGTCGAGCTGACGGGTGAGCTCGGCGGCACCAACCGCTATCTGTCGGCGGGCCAACTCGACATGCTCGAAGCCGAGGTGGATGTGGCGGTGTGCACATCGGCCGATTGCGGTAGCTGCTGCTCGTGGTTGATGCGCGATCTCTGCGAACTAGAGCGGCGCGGTATCCCCGCCGTCGGCTACACCGCGGCGATCTTCGACGAAGATGCCCGCTTCAGCCTCAAGACGTTCGGTGTGCCCGAAGCATGTCCCGTGATCGTGCCCGAGTGCTTCTCCAACAAGACGGCCGACCAGATCGCGGACATGGTCGACGACGCCATGCCCACCGTCATCGACTACCTGACGCGCGATCGCACGTTGTTCACCGAACTGCCGCAGTTCTCGCAGATGGTCCTCGAGAGCGCGCCCGAACTCATCTTTCGCGGAAACGATCTGTTGGACGCGTTCGACGCCATGCAGACCTCGTTCGTCGGCAACGGATGGAGCGATGGCCTTCCTCTCGTGCCGCCCACGCACGCCAAAGTCGAAGCAATGATCGCTGCTTCGGGCTGTGACGGCAGCGAGGTAGTCGGTCTGTTCGCGCCGGGCTTCGGCATCGGCACTGTGCGCAAGATCGCCGCCAATTGCGTGATGGCGGGATGCAAACCCGAATCGATGCCCGTCATCATGGCCATGATGGATTGTGTGCTCGAGCCGTCCATCGGTCTGCGCACGTGGGCGATGTCGACCGGCCCGCAAGCACCGATCGTTCTCGTCAGCGGGTCGATTGCCGACGAGATCGGCATGAACCGTGGCATCTGTGCGCTCGGCCCCGGCTCGATCTCACAGGTCAACGTGTCGATCGGGCGCGCGCTGCGCCTCATCATGATGAACGTAGGCTTGTCCTATCCCGGCATCAGCGACATGGACACGATCGGCACGCCGATGAAGTTCTCTGCGTGCGTCGCCGAGAACGAAGCCAAGACCCCGTGGGCACCCTGGCGAGTCCAGCAGGGCTTTGGCCTCGACGATTCGACGGTGACGGTCAACGTGCCCTACGGCATGACCGAGTTCTTCGACTTCAAGAACTCTGACCCCGAGTTGCTCATCGAAACCTGGTCGACGTTGACGTCACAAGCATGCGGCACTCCTGCCGCGGGCGCGTGGTTGATCAAGGTCAACGCACCGCTCGAGGCGGGCTATCCATTCCATGGCACGTTCTCCAACCTCTTGTTGATGGCGCCCGATCACGCCAACGTGTTCGCCAACGCGGGATGGTCGCCCGACGACATCAAGCAGGCGATACACCGGCGCACCAAGCTCCCGTTCCGCGAGATCATGCTCAACCAGGAATACGAGGCGTTCAAGACATCGCATCCCGAGTTGTTGTGGTTGCTCGATGCGCCCGAAACCATGGTCACCATCAATCCGTCTCCCGACTGCTTCGAGTTCTTCGTCGTGGGCGCGTCGGCGGGGCGCAGCCAGTTCTGCTTCGGAGGCACCAATTCGGTGACCAAGCCGGTGCGCCGCGTCTGATCGAAGTCGCCCGCGGCGAAGGACGCGGCTACGGTCCGCATCATGGCTGGACCGATCCGACGCCGGCACGAGGCCGTCGACTATGCCGCGATCGAGCGGATGTACCCGCCGCCCCCCGAGTACTTCGAGACCGCGTGGTTCGACCCTCCCGAGGTGATCCAACGCCGACAGTTGGCGCGACTCAAAGAGCGCGCACTGACGGCCTACGAAGTGCCGTTCTTCCGGCGCCGGTGGGACGAGGCCGGCTTTCATCCGAGCCACATCACGACGCTCGACGACTTGTGGAAAGCGCCGTTCTACACCGTCGACGACATCCGTCAGAGCATCGACGACCATCCCCCGTACGGCGACTATCAAGGCGTCACGCCCGAGCTCGCCCGACGCGAGCCGATGCGTGTCTACATGTCGGGCGGTACGACCGGTAAGTCCCGGCCGACCTTCTATACGGCGTGGGATCGCGAAGTGCAGGCGGTCATGAACGCTCGCTTCCTCTACATGCAGGGCATACGTCCGGGCGATGTCGTGCTCAACTCGTGGGCCTACGGATTGCACAACGGTGCGTTCTGTTTCGACGAGGCGGTCTACGACTGGCTCAACTGCGTCGTGATCACCACGAGCACCGGCAACGTGACGAGCAGTGAGAAGCAAGTCCAGCTTGCGATCGAGTACGGCGTGAGCGCCGTGCTCACGACCGGCGACTTCTTGTTGCGCCTCGTCGACGTGGCCAAGCAGATGGGCTTCGACCCGATCAAAGACCTCAAGCTGCGGGCCATCCCCAATATCGGCGACGCCGAGCTGCTGACCAAGACGTTCGGGCTCGAGTACTTCAAGACGTACGGGTTTCACGAAGTGGGCAACATCGCGGTCGAGTGCCATGTCCACGACGGATTGCACATCTTCGAAGACGCGTTCATCGTGCAGATCGTCGACCCGGAGACCGGCGAGCCCATGCCCGACGGCGAGCTGGGGTCGGTGTGTGCGACCGAAGTGTGCAAGACCGGCAGCCCGCAGTTCCGCTACAACATCATGGACCTTTCCTACCTGTATCCGCCCGGTCAGTGTGAATGCGGCAGCTGGCTGCGGCGCATGGGTCCCTTCGCCGGGCGCGGCGACAACATGGTCAAGTTGCGCGGCGTCAACATCTGGCCCGAGGCCGTCGGCGACATCGCGTGTTCGGTCGAGGGAACGCTGCCCGACTATTTCGTGCGGGCCGTGCGCGAGAACAACCGAGACGAACTTGTGATCTCGGTTGTCAGCGACCGCGATCCGGCGACGTTCGACGAACTGCGAATCGAGATCGAGCGGCGACTACATCAACAACTCGGGTTGAAGATCGCCGCGGTGGTGGTGCGTTCGGGCGAGATCGACGATCTGACCGAGTTCGCGACGTCGCCGAAGCCCAAGCGCTTCCGCGACGAACGCGGCGCGGTCGGCTAGTGGCCCGAGCGGCCCTTCAGAGCGAGAGTGAGATGCCGGGCGCGCTCGCCCTCGGCATCGACATCGGCGGCACGTTCACCGACATCGTCGTAGCCGGGCCCGACGGCGTGGTCTCGGTCGTCAAGCAACTGACCACGCCGCAACATCCGGCCGATGCGGCGGTGGCCGGAGCCCAGCGCGCGCTGGCACAGGCCGGTGTGTCGCCCGATCTCGTCACGCGAGTGGTTCACGGCACGACATTGGCCACCAACGCCATCCTCGAGCGGCGCGCCGTGCCGGTCGCGTACGTCACCACGCGTGGGTTCGGCGGTCTCTTGCAACTGGGACGGCATGCCCGCGTCGAAGACGAGCGCTATGACATGGCGTTCGAGTCGCCGGCCGCGCCGGTCGACGCCGCCCTCACCTTCGAAGTCGCTGAGCGCATGTCGGCCACTGGCGAGATCATCGACGCGCTCGACGACAAGACCGTGATCGAGTTGGCGCACCGCATCGGCGGGCTCGGTGTTCGGTCGGTGGCCGTGTGCCTCTTGCACTCGTATGTGAACGCGCAACACGAGCGTCGCATCGGTGAGATCTTGCGCGACGCGCTCGGCGATGGTGTCGATGTCGTCTTGTCGTGCGACGTGTGGCCCGAAGTACGCGAGTACGAACGGGCGACCACCACAGTGATGTCGGCGTTCGTCGGGCCCATCATGTCGGGCTACCTCAACGATCTCGAGACGCGCCTGCAGGCGATCGGCATCCGTGCACCGCTGTTCGTCATGGAGTCGGCCGGGGGCGTGATGTCGGCGTCGTTGGCGCGCCGCCGTGCGGTATCGACGATCGAGTCGGGGCCGGCCGCCGGTGTCATAGCGGCCAAGGTGGCGGGGGCCGATCACGGTTTCGACAACGTGATCGCATTCGACATGGGAGGCACGACGGCAAAGGCCGCGCTGGTGACCGACGGCGAACCAGATGTCACGCACCAGTTCCAAGTGGGCGGCAAAGGCAGCTTCGGCAGTCGTCGTTCGGGCACCGGCATCCCGATCAAGGCACCGACCATCGACCTGGCCGAGGTGGGCGCGGGCGGCGGCAGTATCGCCTGGGTCGACGACCAAGGCGCGCTGCATGTCGGGCCGCGCTCGGCGGGATCCGATCCCGGCCCGGTCTGTTACGGACGCGGTGGTGTCGATCCGACGGTGACCGACGCCAGTGTGGTATTGGGCTACCTCGACCCGGCCGGTTTCGCTGCCGGTTCGTTGCCGTTCGACGCGGCGGGGAGCCGCGCTGCGATCCATGCTCGCTTGGCCAAGCCGCTCGGCATCTCGTCGCCGCGCGCGGCAGCCGCAGTGCACGAGATCGTCAACGCCACGATGGCGGGGGCGATCCATGTCGTGACGGTGCAGCGCGGCGTCGATCCACGGCGCTACGTGTTGGTGACGTCGGGTGGGGCAGGCCCATTGCACGCGCCGCGTATCGCCGAACGGTTCGGTATCACTTCGATCGTGGTTCCGCCCGCGTGCGGCGTCGCGTCGGCTCTCGGTTTGCTCGCATCCGACCTTCGTACCGATCGTGTGCGCACGGTCAACATGGATGACGCCGATCTGTCCGTGGATCGTCTCGGTGAGCGGTTTGTCGAGCTCGAACGCGAGGCCGAGACCGAGGTGTCGCCGACGACCGGCGGGGTGGTGCAGTTCCGACGGTCGGTCGACGTGCGCTATCGCGGCCAATCGCACGAGCTCAACGTGGTGTTGGCGGGCGACGTCGTCACGTCAGAGGCGCTTGCCCAAGTTCGGGCCGACTTCTACCGGCGCCATCGCGAGGCCTTCGGTGTCGGGTCGTCCGGTCCGATCGAGGTCGTGAATGTTCGCGTGCGCGCCACCCAGGCCGTGGCTCATGCACGGTTCTCGCGGCCGGCCGCGAACGCCGCGCAAGTTGATCGTCGCGGCCCTACGACGCGCGACGCGTGGTTCGCGGAGCGCGGAGGGTTCGTCGCGACGCCCGTGCACCAAATCGACGATTGTCCCGTGGATCAGGCCATCGTGGGACCGGCCCTGCTCGAAGCACCCGAGTCGACCGTGCTGGTGCCGCCAGGGTGGACCGCGTCCGTCGCCTCGAGCGGCGCCGTGGTGATGAGCATGGAGGCCGTCGATGAGTGACGCGGTCGAGGACGATGTCGTGCGCTACGGATTGCTGGTCGCCGCCGAAGAGGCGGCGATCGCGGTGGTGCGTGCCGCGCATTCGCAGTTCATCGTCGAAGGGTCCGACGCGGGCATCGGCATCCTGGATCGCAAGGGCCAGCTCATCGCGCAAGCGGCGGCGACGTCGATCCTCCACAGTGGCGGCATCGTCGAGCAGCTCGTCGCCGTGCTCGACGACATCCCGATCGACACGATGCAGCCCGGTGATGTGTTCATCACCAACGACCCGTATCGCGGCGGCGTGCATGCCAACGACGTGATGGTGTGCCGACCGGTGTTCGTCGACGGCATGGTTCGGTATTTCACCTCCAGCCTGATCCATGTGCTCGACCTCGGCGGATCGGCGCACGGCGGCATCAACGCGTCCGCATTGGAGACATTCGAGGAAGGCTTGCAGTTGCCGCCGCTCTACTGGGAGCGAGGCGGCGTGCGCAACGAAGACCTCGTGCGGTTGATCGGCCTCAACAGCCGATCGCCGGCCGAGACAATCGGCGACATTGACGCGCTCTCCGCCGGCACGCTCGTCGCTGCGCACCGCGTCGAGTCGATGATCCGTGAACATGGTGCAGACGAGTTCGCGACGATCGTCGAGCGGTATCTCGATGCCACCGAGGCGCGTACCCGTGCCGACATCCTGGCGATCGATGACGGCGTGTATCGCGGCAGCGCCGTCATCGACGACGACGGCATCAACCCCGGGCGCACCTACGAGATTCACGTCGAGGTGCGAGTGGCGGCCGATTCGATCGAACTCGATTTCAAGGGCACGAGCCCACAGGTGCGCGCGCCGATCAACTCCAGCGCCTCACAGGCATACGACGCGGCGATGTTCGCGGTGCGCTGTTTCCTCGACAAGGACATCCCCACCAACTCCGGCAGCTTTCGGCCGGTAACGGCCAGATTCCCGCGCGGATCGTTGCTCAACCCTGACCCTCCGAACCCGTGTGGCGGGCGGATGATGGCGGTCTACGCGATAGTCGACGCAATCATCGAGGCGCTCTCCGTTGCGATACCAGAGCGCCGCATCGCCCGCTCGGGCATCTTGCAAGGGTTCTCGATCGCCGGTATCGGCGCGACGTATTGGCTACACAATTCCTATGACTTCGGAGGCGTCGGCGCCCGTGTCGGTAAGGATGGCGTCGATGCGACGGGGCTGCATTTCGGGGTGGGCCGCAACGGCATCCCGCAAGTGGAACCCGTCGAACGCCGTTGCAAGTTGCGCGTCGAAGCCGTCGAGCTCATCGTCGATTCAGGCGGACCGGGGGAGTGGCGCGGGGGTCTCGGCGCGCGCACGATCTTTCGATTGCTCGACGACTGTTTGATCAGCGTCCGCACCGACCGCTTTCGCTCGCCTCCCGAAGGCATCGACGGCGGTCATTCGGCGCGGGCCGGCGCGTTCTATCGGGTCACCGCCGACGGCCGCCGTATCGACATCGGTTCGAAGGCGGTGAACGTGCGCGTCGAGCGCGGCGACGCCTTCGTCATGGAAACCTCTGGAGGCGGAGGCGTGGGCGATCCTCGGCGCCGATCGGCGGTGGCCGTTGCCGCAGACCTGCGGGCCGGCAAGATCTCGCGCGAGGCGGCCGCCGAAACCTACGGCGTCGAAAGTACGCCAAACGGTTGATATGTGACTAAATAGTCACGTATGGTGTCGCCGTGGATGAAGTGTTCAAGGCGCTCGCTGACCCCACGAGACGGAGCTTGCTCGACGAGCTCTTTCGCCAGGACGGCCAGACGTTGAGCGCGCTCGAAGCGCGCATCTCGATGACGCGCTTCGGCGTGATGAAGCATCTCAAGCAACTCGAACAAGCGGGCCTCATCGTCACGCGACGCCGGGGCCGCGAGAAGCTCCATTTCTCGAACCCTGTCCCGATCCGGCTCGTCCACGACCGGTGGGTGAGCAAGTACGCCGAACCCTGGGCCGCCGCGCTCAGTGACCTCAAGAACGAACTGGAGACGACCATGGAGAAGATCTTCGAGATCTACATTCGCACGACGCCCGAGCGCCTCTGGGAGGCGATCACCGACAGCGAGATTCGCAGCAAGTACCAATTCGGCAGCCACATCAGGTCTGACTGGACGCCTGGTTCGCGATTCGAGATGGGCCCGAATGGCTTCGACGCGATCGGCGAGGGCATCAACCTCGAAGTCGATCCGCCCCGTCGCCTCGTACAGAGCATGGTCGCGCTGTGGAGCGACGATGTGAAGCGTGAAGGTACGTCGCGCGTGACGTGGGAGATCGAACCCGTCGGCGATTCCTGCCGGCTGGTGGTTACGCACGACCAGCTGCGCGAAGGCGCCAACGACGAGCTCTACGGTGGCTGGCCAATGATCCTGTCGGGTCTCAAGACGTGGCTCGAGACGGGGCAGCTGCTGACGACCCCTGGCTCGCTGATGTACACGTAGTTGTGCGGCTGCGCCGCAATGCGAGGTGGCTGCGCCGCCGGGACGCCGAAATCAATAGTTCTGCGTGCGTTTGGCGCGCATCGAGCGCGCCAAACGCTTCGAGAACATCCGCGGCCGAGCGGTAGGTCGTCTCGGCGACGCGGTCCCCAGCCAACCGGCGGTCGACCAACCTGCGTGGGATACTGCGCGGAGCAGTACCAGGGGGAAGGAGCCGCGCGATGGGTGTCAACGGCTGGCGCGTTGCCGATAGCGACATGCACTTGATGGAGCCGCCGGACTTGTGGACGCGCTACATAGATCCGGCGTGGCGACACGCGGCGCCGATGGGCCTCAGCGAGTTGCAACGCGACATGCGGGTGCGCGTCAAGAATCACAACTTGACCCGCACGGGGCGGGTGCGGGCCAACCCCGTGACCGCGACCGTGGGATGGAAGCCACAGCAGAACTCCGCGTACGCGCCGGCGGAAGCGCGTGGGTGGGACTCGGTCTCGCAGCTGGAGGCCATGGATGCCGAAGGCCTCGACGTCGCGGTGTTGTTCCCCAGCCGCGGGCTGTTCGTCCTCGGGCTCGATAGCGCCGAACAAATGGGGACCGATGGCCTCGAGCCCGAGTTCGCGTCGGCGATCGCCCGTGCCTACAACGACTGGCTATACGACTTCTGTGCCGAAGACCCCAACCGTCTGCTGGGTGCGGGGCTATTGGCACCGCACGACATCGATGCTGCGATCACCGAGACGTGCCGTTGCGTCGAGGAACTCGGCTTCAAGACGGTGATGCTCTACCCCGGCTGTGTCAATCGACGCGTTTGGCACGACCCGTGCTACGACCCGCTGTGGCGTGAGTGCGAACGGCTCGGTGTGCCGATCAGCTTTCACGGCGGAGGGCAGAACTACCTACGGCCAGATTTCTCGCTCGAGATCTTCGACACGATGATGATGTGGCACACGTTCGGCCAACCACTGGGCATCATGGCGGTGACCGTGAGCTTCGCGGGCGGCGGTGTGCTGCAGCGATTCCCCGACCTTCGCGTCGGTCTGCTCGAAGGCAACTGTGGCTGGGCGCCATGGTTGCTGCAGCGACTCGACGAGCATTGGGAATGGCTGGGCAGCCAAGAGGCACCCGACTTGGATCGCGCTCCGTCGGAGTACTTCCGCACCAACTGCTATCTCAGTGTCGAATCCGATGAGACCACCGCCAAGTACTTCATCGACTGGTTCGGGGACGACAACCTTGTTTTCTCCACCGACTATCCGCACGGTGATTCGAAGTATCCGCTGGCCGTCGCCAACTTCTTGAAGTTGCCCATCAGCGAAGAGTCGAAGAAGAAAATTCTCTGGGACAACTGGGCGCGGCTCTACGGCCTCACAGCCCTGCCGTCTGGCGCAACACGCTCCTGACCTCGAGATCAGCGAGCGCAGCTTCGGCACGCGCCAAGAACGCATTGGCGAACACGCGCCGCCGTGGCGTGGCGTTGTCGGGGAACGTCACCACTTGGCACGAAGCCGGCACGGTATATGCACCGTGGATGCGATGCGCGTGCCACGCATCGTCGAAGCTGATCTCGCTGCCGCCCACCGCCGTGCGCCGTTCGAGATAGTGGCGCAGCAAGTCACGCTCGTTGGCGCGGCGGTCTTCGATTGACATCGACATGTTGAGGAAGTAGCTCACGTCGCGCATCGGCGTGCTCACGTTGATGATGCCCCAGTCGAGGAAACCGGCGCGACCGTGATCGTCGAACAGATTGCCGATATGCGGGTCGCCATGGATCACAGTGGCCGGACCCTTTTGCCACAGTGCGTGCAGCACGTCGCTGTGGTCGATGTACATCTCCGCGACGGCGGCGAAGTTGTCGCTGAGGCGATCACGATGATGATCGAGCCCGTAGCGCAACATCGTTGCGCCGTAGTTGCTGCCGTGCGAAGCACGCGGCACCCACGGCGCCTGCTCGGCGCGCCGCGCCGGGTCTTCGAAGCGCACGTGCAACTCGGCCAATTCGTCGAGCGCCGTCGCCGCAGCATCGGGTGCGATACCCCACGTTCCGTCGGACACCGCACAATCGGTCGTGACGAGATCTTCGAGCAGCAGCAAGAACGACCCGTCGCGGTCGTCGTGGAGTGCGACGTACGCTTCAGGAACGCGCAGGCTCAAGCTGGATGCGAGGGTCGCGTAGAACAACGCCTCGCGCTGGCCCATGTTGGTTTTCGCGATCGTCTCGCGTCGCGCCGGTTCCGACGGCGGCGCCTTCGCAAACATGACTTCGGGCGCGCCGGCCGCGTCGTCGTAGTGGATACGGAGACGGGCGTGGCTGTTCGTGACCTCGTGACGTTCGAGCACTTCGATCGCGTAGACGCGCACTCCCGGGAATCGCGGCGCCAACGCATCGCTCAGCCAGGCGGGTTCGATGACATCGGCGCTGGCCGGAAGCTGATCGTCGGTCACGGCGCGCGATCTTAGATGTGGCCAGCCCCCGCGAGCGGCGCTCGCCGCGCGACAATGATCGCCACAGGACGCTGGCGCTGGCTCGGGGGAGTAACCGGATGCAGACGACTTCGATCGACTTGAGCGACACCCGCTTCGAGCAAGGTGTTCCCTTCGAGGCGCTCGCCTATTTGCGAGAGCACGACCCGGTGTGGTGGTGGCCCGAGGGATCGTGCTGGGTCGTCACCACGCATGAGCTCGTCGAAAAGATGAATCGAGACTTCGAGACGTACTCGAGTGAAGGCGGCATCGTTCCGCCGGCCGGCGCCAACATCAACCCTTCGGTGTTGTTGGCGATGGACCCTCCTGTGCACACCGAGTACCGGCGCATGGTGATCAAGTCGTTCGTGCCCCGGTCCATTGCCGCGATCGAAGCCAATGTCCGGGCAATCGCCCAAGAGGCCGTCGACGATTTCGCGAGTAACGGCGGCGGCGACTTCGTCATCGACATCGCGTCGGCGATCCCGTATCGCGTCATGGCTGATCTCACCGGTGTGCCGCGCTCAGCCGAGCGCATGGTCATGCGGTGGGGCAACGCGATTGCACCGAACTCTGACCCCGAATACCGCATCAATCCCAACGCGGCCAGCGAAGCCAACGACGCGCTGGGCGACTACCTCGGCGAGCAATTCGAGGTGCGCCGCCGAGAGCCGACCGATGACTTGCTCTCGCACTTGTTGGAGGTGCGGCGGGGCGACGAGCCCTTGCCCGAAGCCGACCTGCGGGGGTTCGCGGTCAACTATCTGCTGGGTGGCACCGAGACCACGCGCAATCTCATCGCGCAGGCTCTGCTCGTATTGCTCGAGCACCCCGAACAAATGCAACGATTCGTCGACGGCGAAGTCGATTGCGCCACGATGGTCGAAGAGCTCTTGCGCTGGGTGACGCCGGTGCTCCATCACTCGCGTTGGTGCACGCGCTCCGTCGAGGTGGCGGGTAAGACGATCAACGCCGGCGACCGCCTGACACTCTGGATGATTTCGGCCAACCACGACGAGGCGGCCTTCGAGCGCGCCGACGAACTCGACATCGGTCGCAACCCCAACCACCACGTGGCGCTCGGCGGCGGCGGACCGCACTACTGCCTCGGCTCACACCTTGCGCGGCTCGAGAGCGTGGTCACATTCGAAACCCTGCGACCCCTGCTCTCGTCGATGACGTTGACGGCACCACCGCAGCGCGTGCGCTCGAACTTCATCAACGGCATGAAACACCTCGAAGTGTCGATGCGATAGTTCGGGCTGGTCAGGCCGCTGTTTACTGCTCCGCAGCGGCGCTCGTGACACGATTGTGACACGAGGCGTCAAGGTCGAAGGCTGCCTGCACCACCGAACGAGCCCGGTCGTGGTCGGCTGGCAGTAGATGCGCGTAAGTGCCCAAAAGCATCGCGGCGGAGTGACCCAGGTACTCCGCCGCGGCGGGAACCGAGACGCCACCGGACAGCAACAACGAGGTGAACGTATGGCGCGTGTCGTGAAACCGCACCCTCGGCAACTTCGCGTCGGCGCGCAGGTCGCGCCATACGACACCGAACCTCTGACGTCGCACAGGACGTCCGTCAGTGCAATGCAGCAGCAGCCCGTGGTCGGCAGTGCCGTGCTCCTCGACGTGGCACGCCAGCGCCTCGACAACAGCGTCGGCGAGGGGCACCTTGCGGTAGCTGCGTTTCGTCTTCGGCGGGCCGAGCGTCGAGTTGCCTGCCTTCGGACTGACGAGTTGACGGTCGACCGTGCTGGTTCGCCGTCACCAGTCAATCCGGTCGACAGTGAGGCCCGTTGCTTCGCTTTGACGGAGGCCGGCGCCGAGACCGAGGTCGAGCGCCACGGCGAACCACGCTGGCGCTGCGCTGCGGAGCGCTAACACTTGGTCGGCTGTGAACGGCACCACGGGCGTTGTGTCAACGCGCGGCCGTTTCGCACCGCGAGCAGGGTTCGCAGCGATTAGGCCATCCGCGACGGCCGCCTCGAGCATGGTCGAGAGATATTGCGCTGCCTGCCGTTTGGTTTGCGGGCTCACGGTGAGCCGCGCCGACCATGCCTCGATGTCGCCGCGACGAAGCGTGTTGAGCGGACGCTTCCCGAGCGTGGGTAACACCTGCTTCTTGAACATGCTCGCTATGACCATCCGCGACGACGCGCGCCACGGCTGCCGCTCGGACCAGACCGGCCAGTACTCCGCGATCGTGACACGGCCGCTGCTCGGGTCGACGTACGAACCGGTGGGCTTCGAATGCTCGGCGTTCGTGAGCCAATTTCAGCGTCGACTTTCTTGTCGAACGTCTTCGAGCGCGACTCGCCAGCGGGGGTGCGCCAGCGCGCCCGGTACTTCGTCGGTCGGCCTCTGTTGTCGCGTTCCACCACGCTGATGCTCGCCATGTCAGTTGCCCTTTCGGTTGGTGAGTTTCGACCTCTCGCGGCGCGCTAGCTCCGTTATCCGAGTCGACCAGTCGTCGGGGAGCGCGGGCAACGAAAGGCCGGCACGTTCCATCCGTTGTCGGTGGTCGGCTAAGCGAAGCAACGCCGAATCGACTCCACTACGTTCGCTCGTCGCGCTATGCACGTCGTCTTGGCGAATGCGCAACGTTTGGAATAGCCAAATGGTTTCGGCGTTGCGGTGCCACGCTTCGATGCCCTTCGCGTGACCGCCGGACAATGTGGGCGGCGCCGCGCCTGTGACCCAGTCGAGCCATAGGTGCGGATGCGTGGTCAGTTGCTTGGTGAGTCGTAGCTCCTCGTCAGTGCCGAGGGGCACTCGAATTGTACCCAACCCCAGAGACACGAACCGTCAACGAAGTCAGCCCGGCGGAGGAAGCGCGCGAAAGGTTGCGCTGCATTCTCGGCGACCGTGAACGACTCGACCGTGAGTTGCTCGAGGATGCCTGGCGCAACTGGATTCGACGCCAGGCCGCGCTCGGGACGCGCCAGCACAGACTCAGCCGGTGGTCTGCGTGACGACAACAGTTAGCGACCAAAGCGTTCTAGGCGACATATCCCTCGGCAGCGGACACCTTTCGTCGTCTAGAACGCTTATGTCGCACTCCGCTACCTCATGGCCGGTGCTCGACGAGTCAGCGCTCTACGGGCTCGTCGGTGACTTTGTCGAAGCGGTGAGCCCTTACACCGAGGCGGACCATGCCGGCCTCGCGCTCGACTTCCTCGCCTCGTTTGGCTCGGTCGTCGGTGGCGGCCCTCACGCGATCGCTGCCGCTGCGCAGCATCCGGCGCGGCTGTTCGTTGTGCTCGTAGGCGAATCGGCTCGAGCGCGCAAGGGGACCGTACGCGCAAACGTGCGGCCCATCTTCGAACGCGTCGCTGAGACTTGGTCGCGTGACTGCGTCAATAGCGGAGTCGGCTCCGGCGAAGGTGTCATCTCTGCGGTAGCGGACGACTCCGAACAGCCCAACCGAGACAACGGCTGTTTATTGTCGAGCCCGAATTTGCACGCGTGCTCGCGGTGGCCGAGCGAAACGGCTCGATTGTCAGCGCTGTGTTGAGGGATAGCTGGGACACCGGCAGCCTCTCGACGCTGACCCGCTCGGCGCCACTGACCGCGACCGGTGCGCATATCAGCCTCGTCGCGCATTGCACGGTCGACGAACTACGGCGCCGCTTGTGTGCCACGGAGGCCGCGAATGGCTACGCGAACCGACATCTGTTTGGCGTGGTGAAGCGTTCACAACTGTTGCCGAACGGCGGCCAGGTTCCCGAATCGAAGCTGAGGCGGCAAGGTCGGCGCCCCGGTTTCGCCTCAAGAAGTGGACCGCGTGGTCCGATATGGTTGACGAACGACGTTTGCCCGTCCTGACTGATGTCAGTGGAAGCGGGGCACCGGACGGGCGCCGCGGCGATAGTCGTCGACCGACCGAGGCAACGGCTCGCGTGTGTAGCCCTTCCCTTTGTTTGCGGTCTTGATGAACCAGCGGACAAACAGGGCGGCGGCGACTGTGACGGCGACCAGCATCACCAAGGGAACCCGTCGCATGTGCTTCTAACCGTCCGTTCAACGTGTGGTGCCTCCCTGGCGCACAGAGGAGAGAGCAACTGGCGCCAAGGGGCAATCCGCATCCGCCCGATGCCCGTTTAATCGGCGCGGGTGAAGCGCCGCGTTACGGCGAAGAGATAGTCGAATGAACCTTCCGTGCGCGCAGTCGGACTAGTGTTTTCGTCTCATGGCCCTAAGCGACTGTTCGCCGAACGTCAACCCTGAGTCGATTTTCGTGGCGTTCGCTTCGCTGCTCGAGGGCCGGCCTGCGTGGCATGCCGATGCACTCTGTCGCGAGGATCCGCACATCAATTTCTTCCCCGCGCAGGGCGAGCGAACCGAACCCGCCAAGTCGTTGTGCGCGTCATGCCTCGTGCGCGCCGAGTGCCTCGACTTCGCGCTTGAGCGCGGCGAGAAGTACGGCGTGTGGGCGGCAACGTCCGAACGTCAACGCCGCCATATGCGCAAAGTCGTGTCGACGAGCGGACGCGGAGACCGGGAAGCGGCTTAGCTCACGTATGTACTTACCGAGATGAGATTGTTTGCTCTCGTCGCCTCAGCAAGTAGGCGATAGCGGCATGCAAGGCATTCTGGTAGCGGGCCTCGATGACGTAATCGAAGCCAGGACGATTTTGACACGCCCACCACGCCGCAGATTTGCGGTGCTCGAAGACGCGTCGCCGCGTGCGTTGCTCGTCGTCGAACCGGACCCTATACGTGACCTGCATAGGTCCTCTTTCGGTCGGCTCCGTTCTCAATGAACCGTGGCCGAGTTGTGGAAACCATGTGGAACCGGATTCGGTGCTAACGACCTAGCCCGTGGTCGACGCGATGCGGCCCTCACATCCCGAGTGGTGAGGGCCGCATGCCGCTAACGCGCTGGCAGCGGCCTCCCGGTCAGTGGAAACGGGAGGCCGCCGTAGCCCAAAGGGTGCAATGGGTCGGGTATGCCCGATAGTGCCGAACGGACCCTTGACGCGTAGCGGCCCCGCCTGAAAGACGAGGGCTGCTGCTGAATGACAACAAGTGTTTGTCAATTTGGGTCAGTTGTCCTCACCGAAGTCGAGCGGCGCTAAGGGGTAGTCGTCCCAACCCAGTTCTTCACGCAGTATTTGACCGAACCGAATCCAGTCAATCGCCCAGTGCTTTGCCTCCGGTATTTCGACCGCCCACGCTTCGGCCTCGCGCACACCCAACGTCTGTTCCGCCTCAACGCCGGGCATGAGCGCTGCGCGGAACAACCGCTCGTATGTGTCGCCCGATGGGTCCGCCGCACGTACAGCGTCTTGTAGCGGCTTGAGCCATCGAGATGTGGCTTCCTTCACTGCTGCACCTCGTCTCGCTTGGCGAGAGCCGCGCGTAACCGTTCCGTCGACGCCCGCCGCACATAGTGCGCGGCAGTAGCGGGAGACGACCAACGCGCCAGTTCCTGTGCGAGGAACGCGTCGCCGGTCGCTTCCGCGGGCTCGGTCAACGCGGTGTGCCTGAGGGCGTGCGCGTTGCGGCCGTCCCCGCCGTATCGCTTGATGCCGGCGGCACGCATCCACTCCGCCACCATCTTCCCGATACTGGCCGCTTGCACGCCTTCGTGTTGAAGGTGGCGGCGCTGGCCTCTGATGAGCGGCCCGGTTCGCGCTGGGCATTCGGCGAGGTAGTTCTCGATGGCACGTTGCACGACCGCTGTTATCGGGAGCCGGCGTTCGTTCCCGAATTTCTCTTTGACGATGAGAACCTTCGACACGTAGTCGATGTCCTCGACGCGCAAGTTGGCAACACCGATGCAACGCAGGCCCATGGAGAACATCAAAAAGATGATGAGCCGGCCCCGCGCTTCCGGCGCGGCTGCGACGAGGGCGTCGATGGACACGCGGTCTATCGGCCGTGGCACTGGACGCGGCACCTTCGGCGCTTTGAGGTCGACGAACGGGCCGGACTTCAACAGGCGGTGCTGCTGCAGCCATTTCACGCTGTCGTCGGGTTCCGTTTTCGTTGAATCCCGGCTGCCGGTGTCTTGTTGGTAGGGCCAGCCCTACCTACGAGCGCGCCATCCGACAACCCTGCTGACCTGGGCTGCACCCGTCTGCGATTCGTTGAAGAAGTTGGCGGGCTGATCTAACACGCTCGCACTGCGGTCGATCTATCGTTGCTTCGTGATCCGCCCGTTCTCCATCAGCGTCGACGATGCAGTGATCGACGACCTGCAGGCGCGCCTCCGGCGTACGCGGTTGCCCGCGGCGATTGTCGGCGACGGTTGGTCGGTCGGCGCCGACCTCGACTACGTACGCGCATTGGTGGCGTACTGGCTCGATGGCTACGACTGGCGCGCCCAAGAGCGCATGCTCAACGACCGCCTCCCCGGATCCGTGACAACCATCGACGGCAAGCAAGTGCACTTCGCTCGTTGCGCAGGGCGCGGCCCCGACCCAATGCCGTTGTTGCTGCTCCATGGTTGGCCCGGCTCGTTCTTCGAGATGTACAAGATCGCGCCGGCTCTCGCGGACCCGGGCGCCCACGGAGGCGACCCGCGTGACGCGTTCGACGTGATCGTGCCGTCGCTGCCCGGCCACGGGTTCTCGGAACCTCCCGACCGAGTCGGCTTCGGCGCGGACGAGTGTGCCGACGTGATGCACACGCTCATGACCGATGTACTCGGCTATCGCAACGGCTTCGTGACGCAGGGCGGCGATCGCGGCGCGTTCGTCTCGGCCGGTCTCGGACACCGCCATGGTGCTTCGATCACCGGCGTCCATCTCAACATGGCAACCGGCATCGTCGGCACCGGTGCGGACATCAGCGAAGACGAGTTGCGCTTTCAACGGGAACAGATTGCCTTCCTGGCGCGCGAAGGTGGCTACATCGCCATTCAGGGCACGGCACCTCAGACACTTGGTGTCGGCCTCAACGATTCACCGGTGGGGTTGCTCGCGTGGATCGTCGAGAAGTGGTACGCGTGGAGCGACTGTCACGGCGACATCGAGTCGTGTTTCACGAAGGACGAACTCTTGACCAACGTGATGCTCTACTGGATCACACAGACCATCCGCCCGTCGATGCACTACTACCACGAGCATCGATCGCGCCCACCGGTGGCGATGCGCCCCGAGCGAGTCGACGCGCCAACCGCAGTGGCGATGTTTCCGCGCGAAGTCATGCAAGTGCCTCGCAGTGCCGTCGAGCGCAAATACGATCTGCGGCGCTGGACGGCGATGCCACACGGGGGCCACTTCGCCGCCATGGAACAGCCCGATGCGCTCGTCGACGACATTCGCGCCTTCTGCCGCGCGTTTCGCTGATGGTCGCGAGACAAGCGCCGCTGACCCAATCGGTGGAAGCGCCCGGTCGGCATATCGGTTGGCGGCCAATGGGACCGCGCAGCCCGTTCGAAGCGCACCGCGCCTCGACGCCACTCGAACTCTTCTTCGATCTCTGCTTCGTCGTCGCGATCGCGCAAGCCGGATCCAGCCTGCACCACGCATTGATCGAGGGGCACACCGGCGACGCGGTCAGTGCGTTCCCGATGGTGTTCTTCGCCATTTGGTGGGCGTGGATGAACTTCACCTGGTTCGCCTCTGCGTACGACAACGATGACGTTCCCTATCGGTTGGCCGTGCTGGTGCAGATCGCCGGTGCGCTGATCCTCGCAGCGGGTGTGCCGCGCGCGTTCGAGAATCGTGACTTCGCGGTGGCTACCGTCGGCTATTTGGTGATGCGCGTCGCGTTGATCTCGTTATGGCTACGAGCCGCGATCGAGCATCGCGAAGGGCGCGACTGCGCCATCCGGTACGCAATCGGGGTCGGTGCGTGCCAGATCGGCTGGCTGTCGTTGCTGCTGTTGCCCGCGCGAAATCGCGCGTGGGGTTGGCTCGTGCTCGTGCCCCTCGAGTTGCTTGTGCCGGTCTGGGCCGAGCGTCGCGGCGCGACGTCGTGGCATCCGGGTCACATCGTGGAGCGTTACGGGCTCTTCACCATCATCGTCCTCGGCGAGTCGGTGCTCGCGGGGTTGCTGGCGATTCAGTCTGCGCTCGATGGCGGTCAATCGTTGGCCGATCTCGCGTCGATCGCGGGCGGGGGGATGCTGATCGTATTTTCGATGTGGTGGATCTACTTCGACCTGCCCGCCGAGCGGGTGGTCGGCGGCGCCCGAACCAACTTCAGCCATGCCCAGCGCGGCGCGTTCATCTGGGGCTACGGGCATGTCGTCGTCTTCGCGAGCGCGGCGGCAGTCGGTGCCGGGCTTGCCGCGGCGGTGGACCACGCCGCCGGTCACGCGAATCTCACATCGAAGGCCGTGGCGCTGGCGGTGACCATCCCGGTGTCGGTCTATCTCGTCAGCGTTTGGGTACTTCACGTGCGGTACAAAGAGCCAGGCGTGGTGCGTGTCGTCGCAGTGCCGGTAGCCGTAGCGGCGATCCTAGCTGCGAGTGTTCTCAGCGAGCCGGTATTGATCACCGGATGTGTGATGGCGGCGCTCATCGCCGTGTCGATGAGCTCCCATGCGCGAATGGGAACAGCGCAGCTCAGCGCAGCAGATTCGCAATCAAATTGATGGTCGTAGCAACGATGATGGCGCCGAACAGCCACGACAACAGGGCATGCGCCAGGATGACGCGCCGCATGGGCTTGCTGCCGATATCCGTGTCCGACACCTGAAAGGTCATTCCCACCGTGAAAGCGACATACGCGAAGTCGCGGTAGTCGGGTAACGACTGCGGATCACGCGCGGTCGCCCCGGGGAAGTCGATACCGCCCGGGTTGTTGGCGTGGGTATAGAAGAGATGGGCGTAGCGCAGTGTGAAGACGGTGTGAACCACGGTCCACGAGAGCAGCACGCCGGCGACACCGCTCACGTTGAGCACGACTTGTAGTGCGCCGTGGCTGCGCTCGGCCTCGATGAACGTAAGGATGACCACGACGAGGCTGATGCTCGACGCTACGATCAACAGCAACAACGCAGCCGCGCGGCTGTTGTCCTCGCGAGTGGCGACAGCGCGGGTCTCGGGCGCAGTGAGCCCCGCAATGCTCGACCAGATCCACGCCAGCAGGGTGATCGCAGTGGCGATCCATCCGGTGAGCACAGCGAGCTGCCAGGGAGCGACGAACGCAGTCAGGCCCGCGATGACGATGCCGACGGGGGATGCGACGATCACCCGCAGACGTTCGGAGGGGTGGCGCGAGAGTTTCATGGAGCTGCCCGAGCGCCGCGACTGGAGCGACGCGGTGAAAGTCCGGTGGCAATGACGCCGGCCAAAACGGTCATGGTCACCAGTAGACGCCAACCGTCACGGAAATGCGATATCGCAATAGGCGCATCCCCGAGGGTTGCGAACAGAAGAGATATGCCGATCGCAGTCCCGAGTTGGTTGGCTGTGCGGGCCGTGCCACTCGCCAACGAGAGACGCGGCGCGTCGGCGTCGTGAACCGCGGCCGCGGACAGCATCGGGAAGATCATCGAGACACCGATACCGGTGAGAGCCGAGCCGGGGAAGAACGCGATCCAGTAGTTCGGTGTCGTGTCGATCGCGGTGAGGTACCAACCGATCCCGATGGACAGCACGACAGCACCGGGTACCGCTACCGCGCGGGGACCGAAGCGTTGGCCGAGTCGACCGCTGAACGGTGCGCACAGCGTTGCGAACGCGGGGGCCGGTGTTACGGCGATGCCGGCTTGAAGCGCCGAATAGCCCCAGGTGTTGCGCAGGAACAACACGTTGAGCAGTTGCATGCCGCCGCCCGAGATGCCGAACACCGTCAGCGCCACGATCGAGACCGAGAACATGCGGCTACGGAAGAGGTCGAGCGGCAAGATGGGCTGGGGATGACCTTGCGAGCGCCTGACCAAACCCGCCGATGCGATCGCGGCGGCGGCGAACAGTCCCAAGACGGCGCTCGATGTCCACCCCCAACTGTTGCCTTCGGCGACCGCGAGTGTGATCGCGGCCATGATGAACGCAACGAGCACGACACCGAGGACATCGATCGTCGCGTCTTCACTGCCCGGGCCGCTCCTCGGCAAGTGCTTGCGCCCGATCAGCCAGGTCGCGGCGGCCGCGACTGCGCCGAAGAAGAACGTGCCCCGCCAACCACCCGCATTGACCACGAGTGCACCGAGTGTCGGCCCGGACGCGCCGCCGACGGTGTTGGAGACCGACCAGAGCGTGACGGAGCGCAAACGATCCCGATCCTCGCTCACTTCGAGGAGAAGACCCAGCGACGCCGGCACGATGACCGCTCCGCCGACGCCTTGCAGCACTCGCCCGGTGATCAGGAGACCCAATGTCGGTGACACCGCGGACATCAACGCACCCGCGGCGAACAAGGCGAGGCCATAGTTGAACACCAGGCGCCGACCGTAACGATCCGCGATCCGTCCCGACGGGATGAGCAACGCGCCGAATGCGATCGTGTAGCTCGTGACCACCCACGAAAGGGACCGCAACGAATACGACGAGAACTGCTCCTGCAACTCTGGGAACGCGACGTTGATCGTGCTGAGGCTGGCCGTGACGAGCCATGAGCCGAGCCCGGTCGACAGGAGCACCCAACGCCATCGACGGCGCGCCGCGCGCGACGTCGATGTGGTTGCGTTCATTGCGCAACACCGTATACCCATCCGGCTCGGACACTGATCGGTCCGTCTGCTAGACGGACGACGATGAATACGTGGGCCGACTGGGTCGGCGGCGAGTTGGCGAAGGTACGCGCGGTGGGCCGTTGGCGCGAGGTGCGCGCACTCGACGCACGCGGCCCTGACGCGACGCTCGACGGCCGCGCTGTCATCTCGTTCGCATCCAACGACTATCTGGGGCTCACAACGCATCCGGTCGTCATCGCGGCGGCTCACGATGCGCTCGATCGATGGGGAAGCGGCGCCGGCTCGGCCCGCCTCATCGTGGGCAGCCGCCCCGTCCATCACGAACTCGAGCAGGCACTCGCCGATTGGCGTAGTTGCCAACGAGCGCTGCTGTTCCCCACCGGATATGCCGCAAATCTCGGTGTCCTGAGTGTGTTCGGTGGCCCCGACGTCACGGTCGTCAGCGACGAGCTCAACCACGCGTCGATCATCGACGGCTGCCGTTTGTCCCGGTCGCGCGTGGTGGTGTATCCGCACGGAGATCTCGAGGCGTGTGCGAGTGCACTCGCCTCCGCTGGTGGCCGCTGCATCGTGGTCACCGACAGTGTCTTTTCGATGGACGGCGACGTGGCGCCCATCGACGAACTGGCCGCTCTCTGTGTGACCCACGATGCCCTGTTGATGGTCGACGAGGCGCACGCGGTTCTCGGGCCCGAGATGCCGGTCGGACTCGATGGTCTGTCGCTGCTACGCGTCGGCACATTGTCGAAGACACTCGGATCGCTCGGCGGGTTCGTTGCCGGCCAGACGTCGCTCATCGAACTCATCGTCAACCGATCGCGGCCATTCATCTTCACGACGGCGCCGACACCGGCCGACACGGCAGCGGCATTGGCCGCGGTCGAAATCTGTCGCAGTGCCGAAGGAGATGCGCTCCGCGCTCGGTTGCGCCGGCATATCGCGCGGGTCCGCGACGGCCATCCGTCGCCCATCGTGCCGGTCTTGTTGGGTGACGAGACGAGTGCACTCGCCGCTGCGTCGATGCTGTTGCAGGAAGGACTGTTCGTTCCTGCGATCAGGCCGCCGACCGTTCCCGCCGGCACGTGCCGGCTACGTGTCGCACTGTCGGCCGCGCACTCCGATGCAATGATCGAGCGTCTCGTCACGGCTCTCGCGTCGATCGAGTACCCCGACACGACACTGCAGCACGCATGACCGCGCGACCCAAGCTGCTGGTCGCGATCGCCGGCGTGACGACCGACGTGGGCAAGACCTGGGTAGGGGCCGCGCTGCTCGAACAACTTCGGACGTCCGGCCGCCGTGTCGCGGCGCGCAAGCCGGTGCAGTCGTACGAGCCCGGTACGCTCACCACCGACGCGCACCGATTGGCCAGTGCGAGCGGTGAAGACCCGACGAGCGTGTGCCCGCCGCGCCGCTGGTATCCGTTGGCGGTGGCGCCGCCGATCGCCGCCGCGCATCTGGGGCTCGCGCCGATCATGTTGCGCGACCTTCTCGGTGAGCTCGAATGGTCCACCGATGTCGAGGTCGGGGTGGTCGAGACCGTCGGTGGCGTGCGGTCACCGTTGGCCGACGACGCGGATAGTGCGACGTTCCTCCGTGCCCTCGACGCCGACCGGGTGGTGCTCGTGGCCGACGCCGGGCTCGGTGCGATCAACGCCGTCCGCCTCTGCATCGATGTGTTGGCACCGGCGTCGATCACGGTGTTCTTGAACCGCTTCGACGGCGGCAACGACGTACATCGCGCCAACCTCGAGTGGCTCCGCGAGCGTGACGGCTTGACGCCGGTCACTACTGTCGACGACTGCGTCGCATCGGTGCTCCGCCGCTCCGGCCTCGGGCTGTCAGACCCCGGCGGTAGACTCAGCGAGTGATCACTTCGCCGTCTCCGTTCGAGCGGCTTTCGCGCGAGCGACGGCTCGCGATCGTGATCATCCTCAACGTGGCGATCGTGGTGGCACAGGCAGTGACCGGTGTGATCGCCGGCTCGCTCGGGTTGCTCGCCGATGCCGGACACAATCTTGCGGATGTCGGCGCCGTGGCGCTGTCATGGTGGGCAGTGCGACTCAGTCGTCGCCCGCCCACTGCGTCTCGTTCGTTCGGCTGGCATCGCTCGACGGTGCTCGCGGCGCAAGCCAATGCGGCCGCCATCCTTGCGGTGACCGCACTCATCGTGTTCGAGGCACTGCGTCGCCTCGGCGACTCGTCCGATGTTCGCGGCGGAGTCGTCATGGTGGCCGCGCTGGTGGCACTGGCCGGCAATGCCTTCTCGGTGTTGCTCTTGCGCGACTCGCACCACGACCTCAACATGCGTTCAGCGTTGTTGCACATGATTGGCGATGTCGCGGCGTCGGCGGGCGTGGCAGTGGCCGGCTTCGTCATCTTCGTGTCGGGCGGCAACTACTGGGTCGACCCCGCGATCTCGTTGGCGCTGGGTCTCCTCATCGCAGCCGAGGCGATCCGATTGCTGCGTGCCACCGCAGACGTGTTGCTAGAGGCGACGCCGGCCGGCCTCGAGATCTCCAAGCTCGTCGACGCCGTCACGGCCGACCCGAGTGTCGACGATGTGCACGACGTGCATGCGTGGGCCCTCTCGAGCGACGTGCACGCCTTGTCGGCACACGTCGTCATGAACGGCCATCCCACTCTCGAAGAAGCACAGGTCGTCGGCGACCGACTCAAACGATTGATCGCCAACCGCTTCGGCATCGCCCACGCCACGCTCGAGCTCGAATGCGAGCCATGCATGGACGACGATCGTGACCCCTGCGCGATGGACGGGCTGACCCCGAGCTTCGAGCACCGCCACGCACATTGACCGGAGGAGTAGCAATGACCGGGGGAGCCATGACGATCGAGGGGGACGCGCCGGTCTCACGGTGGGAGCGCTATTTCCCCGACCGTGTGCCCACGCTGGCCCGGGGCTGGCAGTGGACCGAACTCGTCGGGCCCAGCCGGCTATTCGGCGCGAACGGCATGACCCTCGATGCGCACAATCGACTCCTTGTCACCCAAGTCTTCGGCTCGCAGGTCACCGCCATCGATCTCGCCAGTGGCCACCATGACGTAGTGGCCCGGCCGTCGATGGGCGTGGTGGGCCCCGACGACGGCATCTGTGCCGACGACGGCACCTTCTTCGCCACCGAACCGTTCTCGGGCGCCGTGCGCCGGCTCGACCGCGACGACGTGTGGCGCACCGTGCGCGACGACATCCCCGGCGCCAACGGCATCACGATGGACCATCGCCGCCGGCGACTCTTCGTCGACGAGTTCCGCGAGGGCGGACGCCTGCTCGAGCTCGACCCCTTCGGCACGGAGCCACCACGGGTACTCCTCGATGGCCTCAACGGGCCCAACGCGCTCGCAATGGGTCCCGACGGGCGTTTGTATTTTCCGCAGGTCTTCGCCGGCGAAGTGTGGTGCTACGACCTCGACGACCAACGCGGATGGAAGGTCGCCAGCGACCTGCAAAACCCGACGGCGGTCAAGTTCGATCTCGGTGGCCGGCTCGTCGTCACCCAAGCCAAGATCGGCCATATCACCGCCATCGACGTCGCCACCGGGCAGCGCACCACGTTGGCCGAGATCGACCCCGCCATCGACAACGTGTCGATCGGCCCCGGCAACTCGTTGTACGCGTCGCACTTCGATACCGGCTTGGTCACCGAGATCGTCGGTGGGCGCCGGCGCGTGCTTTCTCCAGCGGGGTTGCTGGGTCCGCTCGGCATCGCCGTGCGGCCCGACGGCACCGTGTTCATCGCCGACGGCTTGAGCGTACTTGTGGTGCAACCCAACGGTGCGGTGGTGCGACTCGCACGCGCGTTGGTCGACCTCCCCGGCCTCGTATCCGGTATCGCGCCGGTGGGGGACGGGTTCGTGCTGTCGTGCTTTCCGCAGGGCGTCATCGTTTGGCGGCCGGGTGGCGAGCCGCGCGTGCTCGACGAGAGGCCCCACCTCGACGGCCCCAGCGGGCTCGTCGCCGACCGCGACGGCGATCGGTTCCTCGTTTGCGAAAGCGGCGGCGGCACGGTCGTCAGCATCGGTCTCGACGCCACCACGCGCGTGCTGGCGAGCGCACTCTCTCAACCGGTCGCGGTGACGCGCGATGCCGATGGCGCGCTCTGGGTCAGCCAAGCAAGCGGCGCGCCGGTGGTGTCCATCGCGGCCGACGGCAGTATCCGCACCTGCGACGCCGTCGACCAGGCCGAGGGCCTGGCGGCCAACGATGGTGTGGTGCTGGTGGCCGATGTGGGCGCCCGTCGGCTCGTTGCCATCGACCCCGCTACCGCGGCCGCGACGACAGTTGTCGACGACGCGCCGATCGGCCGTCCCGACGGCGGCTATGTGCCCTTCTCGTTCTGTTCGGTGGCGGCGCATCCGCAGGGCGGCTTTGTCGTGGGTTGCAACGGCGACGGATCGGTCCGCTGGTTGCGCCACGACACCGCTCGCCGCTGATCGATCCGCCTCCGGCTGCTACCGTCGTCCCCAAGTCGTCTGCCGTGGGGGCATCGGTGCTGCTTGACGGAAAGGTCGCAGTCGTGTCGGGGGCCGGTCCCGGCCTCGGTCGTTCGATCTGCGTGCGGCTCGCGAACCACGGTGCTCGAGTGATGATCGGCGACCGTGACGAGCGGGCCGTGACCGACTCCATCGCGGCCGTGCTGTCGGTGGGGGGCCAGGCCTTCGGACGCGTCACCGACATCACGAGTCGCGCCGACTGCGATGCGTTGGTGCGTACGGCGCTCGACGAATTCGGTGCGCTCGACGTGCTGGTGAACGATGCGTATCACGGCGGCGATTTCTCGACGTTCGAACGCGCCGATCTCGCGGTCTGGAGAGCGACCAGTGACGTCAACGTCTTCGGCACGCTCAACATGACGCAAGCCGCGCTGCCGGCGCTCACGGCGTCAGGCTCGGGCCGGGTGGTGATGATCTGCACGCACGGGGTCGACGTGATCCAACCCAACTTCGGCGCGTACACGAGCTCCAAGGCGGCGCTGGCCCATCTGACCAAGTTGCTGGCCGCCGAGTTGGGGCCGCAGGGCATACGCGTCAACGCAGTGTTTCCGGGGCCGATCTGGGGCAACAGCTTGCAGGGCTATCTCGACTCGCAGGCCGCCGAGCGAGGTGTCGCGCCCCAGGTCATCTACGATGAATTCGCTTCCAAGAACGCCATGCGCGCGCTGATACCGCCCGAGGACATCGCTGACTCGGTGGTGTTCCTCGCATCGGACATGGCCCGACCGATCACCGGTCAGGCGCTCTACGCCAATGCCGGCGAGAGCTTCCACTGACCAATTCAACAGAGAGGCCCCGACGTGGTTGATCCTCGGAGTGAAATCGAACGACTGATCTTCACCTGCGACATGCGCAACGACGATGGCGACTTCGCCGGTGTCGGGCAACTCTTCGCGCACGCGACCATCGGCATCGCAGGCATGGCCGAGGTCGTGTGCGAAGGCGCGCGGGCCACGGCTGATCAGTTTCGCGCGGTCACGCGTGTGTATCCCGAAGGCGGTGCTCGTACGCACCACCTGTCGACCAACCTCATCTTCGACATCGATGAGGTCGAGGGCGCGGCAACGTGTATGAGCAACTACGTGATGTACCAGCAGACCGATACGTTGCCGCTACAACCGATCAACGCCGGGCGCAACCTGGACACCTTCGAACGAGTCGCCGGTGTATGGCGATGGAAGCGGCGTTACATCACCGTGCTGTTTTCGGGGGACATGTCGCATCACTTGGTGCAGGACACGACCCCATTCACCTGAGCGTGATCAGCCCGGCAGCGGCACACCGATGCGGCAGGCGCCGTCGATGTCGAACACGCGATTGAGACGGCCGAACGCGATCCACGCGCCGACACAGAGTGAGAGATCGACGAGTTCTTCGTCGGAGAACTCGCGGTGCAGTTCGACCCACATAGCGTCGTCGATCGCGAGGTGATCGATGGCGAACAATGTCGCGTAGCGCGCCGACAGCCGCTCACGAGCGGTCAAGGTCTTGGTGTCGCCGGCGAGCACCGCGTCGTAGAACTCTTCGGGCACCTCGTCGGGGCGGTCTGCTTTGCCCGGAACATCGCGTGCCGAACGCCAGTTGAGACAGATGTTGCAATCGTTGACACTGGCAATGCTGATGCGCGCGGCCTCGAACTCGCGCAGCGACAGCAATGACGACGCGTAGACCGCACCCGAAAAGGCGGCGGCCGGACCAGTGAGGGCCGGAGCGAGGTTGCCCCACACGTACATCATCGGGTCCTGGTCGGCTGGCACCGCGAGACGTGGCATGTTGTACCCCCACAAGATTGTTCGAACCCTGGCACTATACGCGACGGTGCCCGAACAGGGGCGTCTGCGCCCGTGACAGGATGGCAGGGACACGACGAAGGGACCGCCGATGGCCAGTGATCTCGGTGATACCGATCATCTCGCACCACATCTCGGTGACGTCCGGGTGGCGGTGCACGAGGCCGCCAAGGGAGTGACCGAGCGCTTCGATCGTGCGTATTGGGTCGACTGCGCTCGCAGTGGTCGCTTTCCCGACGAGATGTGGCAGGCCATGGTCGACCAGGGTCTGCTGGGCCTCGGCGTGGCGGAGCAGTACGGCGGGTCGGGAGGCGGGGTCACCGACACGGTCGCGGCGATGGAGGCGATCTCGAGCGCGGGCACTCCGCTGGCGCTGTACATACTCACCGTGTTCGCGCGCGAGACGATCTTGCGTCACGGCACACCCGAACAATGCCGGGCACTGGTGACGCCGACGGTGACCGGTGAACAACGCATGTGTTTCGCGGTGACCGAGCCCAACGCCGGCACCAACACATTCGCCATCGAAACGCTCGCGACGAAGACACCCGACGGCGACTACTTGCTCAACGGGCAGAAGATCTTCATCTCGGCCATCGACGTGAGCGACACGGTGATGGTGGTGACACGGACCAAACGCGCGTCCGAAGTCGCCGATCGGCGGCAGGGCCTCTCACTGTTCGTCGTCGACGTCGCCAGCCCCGGCATCGAACTCCAGCCACTCGACATCGGCATCGTGATGCCCGATCGCCAGTACAGCGTGTTCTTCACCGACGTGCGCGTGCCCGCCGATCGACTCATCGGTGCCGAAGGAGAAGGGTTCCGGCTGCTGTTCGACGCGTTGAACGCAGAGCGCCTACTGGCTGCGGCCTGGGCGATCGGCGTCGGCGATTTCGCACTCGCGAAAGCCGTTGCCTATGTGCGCGAGCGGGCGCCGTTCGGCACGCCCATCGGTGCGTACCAAGCCGTACAGCATCCGCTGGCGATGGCCAAGGTCAAGCTCGATTCGGCACGCCTGATGATGTACACGGCGTCGCGGTCGTTCGACGAAGGAGTCACGGGCGGTTACCTGGCCAACGCGGCCAAGTTGCTGGCGTCCACCGCGGCAGTCGAAGCGTGCGATGCGGCGATCCAATCGCACGGCGGCTACGCGTTCGACAACGACATCGACGTCGCCACGCTCTGGAGTATCGCCCGCTTGTTGAAGATCGCGCCGGTGAACAACGAGATCATCCTCAACTACATCGGCGAGCATGTGTTGCGCTTGCCCCGATCGACCTGACGCAGCCGTAGGTCGGCGGTACGGCGTTCAGTCCTTGCGGCCGGTGATCGCAAGGCGCACGCCGAGGCCGATGATGGCCGCGCCGCCGAACCCGGAGATCGTCGCCATGCGCTCGGGTCGCTTGACGAGCCAGTCGCGCGCCGAGCCCGCCGCCAGTGCCCACACCGAATCGCACAGCAGCGCGACGGCGACGCACACCATGCCGAGCACGAACAGCTGTCCACCGATGTGTCCACGATCGTGATCGACGAACTGGGGGAGGATCGCCGTGAAGAAGACGATCATCTTGGGGTTGCTCGCACCGACCACGAACCCCTCACGAACGATCCGCGAGATGGGTTTGGGTTCGACACCGTTGGCGAACGCGGTGGCCACCGATTGCCGATGTCGTATCGCTTTCGCTCCGAGATAGATCAGATATGCGGCACCGACGAACTTGATCACGGTGAACACGACGATCGACCTCGACACGATGGCGCCTACGCCGGCCGCCACTGCCGCGACTTGCACGGAAATGCCCAATTCATTGCCGATGACCGTCGCCAGCCCGGCTCGCCGACCGAGGGTGACGCCGCGACTGATCACGAACAACACGCTCGGCCCCGGTATCACAATGATCACGAACGCCGTCGCGGCGAGCGCCAACACGCGGTGCAGATCGACCATCCCCCGATGCTACGCACCCCACCCCGCCGTTCTGTTGGTGTTTTACGGGTGTCGACACCTGTAGAACACCAACAGAAGGGGGTAAACGGAGGGCCTAGGCGGCGGGGAGGTCACCGAAGAAGCCGGTGATGTGGCGCAGCCGTCCGTCGTCGGCGAGTTCGCCGACATCGATCCCCGCGATAGCGACGGTGCCGTCGGGGCCCACGAGTTCCCACGCGAAGCGCAGGTGGTCGTGATGGGTATCGATGCCACTCGTGCGGCGGAAGTAGTGACCGGGGAAGTGCTCTTGCATCGTCGCCGTCATCTCGTCGATACCGGTGTGACCCGCGGCGGCGAGCGGTGGATCGATCAGGCGCCCGTCGGCGGCCCACGCCTTTTCGATGAGCACCGCGCGCTGATCCTGATCGGTTTCGTTCCAGGCGGCGAGGTAGGTATCGACGGTCGTCGTCAGATCGTTCATGTCGTGATCTCCTTCATTGAGTGTTGTCACCACTCACAATGAAGGAATCGCTGAATGAAAGCGATTACCTGTCAGGTAGTGGAAACATGCACCTCATGCGGAGACGCTGGTTCTGGACTCGGGCGGCGCGGGACATCGTTCGATTCATCGGCTGGAAGACCGCCTGCCTGATCCTGGCCATGCTCATCGTGCTGTTCATTCTTCAACTGCAGTACAGCGACGGACCGTGGAGTCCAATCGGCGTCTGACAGGAGCAGAGTTGTGGCGCGGCCTCCTTCTACGTCTCAGGTAGTGCACTCGCGGAGCGTAGCCACTCGTCGCTCTTTTCGTCCGCGGGGAAGAAGAGCTCGACCGCCAACTCCGACAGTGTGATGTCCTGTGGCGTGCCGAACGTCGTCAATGTCGTGAACAACGAAAGCTCTTCGCCGCCGACGTCGAGGCGCAGCGGCACCAGCAACTCTGGCTCGTCGAACGCGGCTTCGCGACGGCGGTTGCGTACCTCTTGGACGTTGGGATAGCCATCGACTTCTTCGGCAAGGCGGTTGAGTGCGGGGTCGTCGGTGAGCAACGCGGTTCTGTGCAGTTGACCGACGAGATAGGTAGCCCATTCCGGGAAGTTCAAGGTGGCGCGCGCCAGGCCGTCGGGGTGCAGGCAAGCGCGGAACACGTTGAGCGGCGGCCCCAGCAAATGGTCGGGGAGCGCGCTCGTCAACAACGAGGCGGCCTCGTTGGCGAGTACGACGTTCCATTGCCGATCGATCACCACGCCGGGGTAGGGATGGTGCGTGTCGAGCAGCCGCTGCAACGCGATGCGCGCCCGCGTCATCGCGGTGGCATCGAGCGATGTCTCGGAATATCGCGGCGCGTATCCGGCGGCGACGAGCAATACGTTGCGCTCGCGCAGCGGTACGTCGAGCCCGTCGGCCAGGGCCAACAACAGCTCAGGGCTGGGCTTGGATCGCCCGGTCTCGACAAAGCTCAGGTGCCGCGGTGAGACGCCAACAGCGTACGCGAGGTCGAGCTGACTGCGGCGCCGACGAACACGCCAATCTCGTACCAATGGACCTACGCCGACACGGTGCACACGCCACCGTACGGCCGGCACCGACCGCGCCGCCACTACCTCTGAGGTCGTAGGAGGCGGGTATGGTACGGCATTTAGCTGCGCTGAGCTGCGGGTTTCCGGATCAAGAATTCTGTGAAATCGTCGTGTGGTACATCCCTGCGCTCGTTTTTGGGGCCGCTCTTTCCCGCTCTTTCCTGCGGAGGTCCTCAGTGGTGTCACACCGTGGGGCGATGGTTGGCCAACGAAAGGGAAAGGGTCAACGATGGTCGAGCGCGACGCCGATACCTCACAGCTGTTCCCCGTGGTGACCCTGATTCTGTGCTCAAGTGCACTTGCCCCGTTCTTTGACAAGTCTTCGGCCCGGCCACATGAGCCGACCAGCGAGTCCCCCAAATCGACCTGGAAGTTCCAACGGGGTGTGCCGCTTCCAGGACCCTACATAAACATATCAGGCTTCGGTAAACGAGATCTGCGGTCTACATAAACTTACCGCAGGTTCGATAAACGAGATCAGCCGATCGATATAGAGATTCCATATAACAATTCTGGGCAGGAAGTCCTTTAAATTGCTGTGCCGACGGTCGAGACCAGAGGTATCATTGGGTTCAAATGACCGCTGCACCTCAGTTTCGTTGGTATGGTCGCATGGGCGGCGAGGGCGTGACGTTGCTGTTCGGAGCGGGCGCGGCGGGGAAGTCGGCGCTGGCGAACCTGCTCGCCCACCACGTCCGCTCGGGCGAGGCGTTCCC
>JBDSMH010000178.1:0-40901 GCA_039915945.1 Acidimicrobiales bacterium
GGCCTCGTACACGCGCTTTTGTTCGGTGTCGGGCAACAGGATCATGATGACGTCGGCCTCTTCGGCCGCCTGCTCCACCGACACGACGCGAAGGCCGGCCGCCTCGGCCTTGCCCATTGACGGCGAACCACGACGAATACCGACGCGCACGTCGATGCCCGAGTCCTTGAGGTTGAGCGCGTGCGCGTGACCCTGCGAGCCGTATCCGATGATCGCCACCTTGCGCTGGCGGATGAGGGAAGGATCGGCATCCTTCTCGTAGTACACAGTGGCCACGGTGGGCTCCTTATCGTTGAAAGTTTGGACTTAGGACGTCTTGGACAGTCGAGGCAGCGCGATGCGCCCGCTGCGCTGGAGCTCCACGATCCCATAGGGTCGCAGAAGATCCTCGAAGTCATCCAACCGGCTCGGTGCCCCCGACAGGGACAGCATCATCTTGTCGCCGCCGACGTTGAGCACGCGGGCCTCGAAAATGCGCACGAGGTCCATGATCTGGCCCCGTTCGCTGGGTTGGCCGTTGACGATCACCATCATCAGCTCGCGCTCGACGGACTCCGACGGGTCGAGGTCACGGATCTCGACGACGTTGATGAGCTTGTCGAGCTGCTTGACGACCTGCTCGAGCGGCGCCGACTCGGCGTCGACCATGATCGTGATGCGCGAGAACCGGGGGTCGTCGGTGCGCGCCACGGCCAGCGAGTCGATGTTGAACCCGCGTCGGGCGAACAGACCGGCGACCCGGGTCAGGACGCCCGGCTTGTTCTCGACGAGCACCACTAGCGTGTGAAAGCGCCGGGCGATCGCCGTTGTCGTAGCCATATCGTCGTTCATCGACGGCCCCGCTCACGGTCGAACTGCGGCTTCTGGCTGGGGTCGACGACGATGTCGGTGTTGGATGCGCCTGCGGGGACCATCGGGAAGACCTTTTCGGCCCAGTCGGTGCGGAAGTCGATGACGACCGGTCGATCATCGATCGAGTTGGCCTTCTCGATGGCGGGCAGCACTTCTTCGGGGTCTTCGACGCGCATACCCACGCATCCCATCGCCTCGGCCCACATCTTGTAGTCGGGCAGATCGGGCGACAGGTACACCTCGGAGTAACGCTCTTCGTAGAACATCTCCTGCCATTGACGAACCATGCCGAGGTAGGCGTTGTTCAAGATCGCGATCTTGACCGGGATGCGCTCTGCCGCGGCGGTCACCAACTCTTGCGCGGTCATCTGGAAGCAACCGTCGCCGTCGACCGCCCACACCATGCGGTCGGGCCGGCCGACCTTGGCGCCGATCGCCGCCGGCACGGCAAAGCCCATGGTGCCCAGGCCCCCGCTGTTGACCCATGTGTAGGGGTACTTGAACTTCCAGTACTGACTGGTCCACATCTGGTGCTGACCGACGCCCGACACGACGATGGTGTCGTCGGGGGTGTTGTCCCGCAACGTTTCGAGGACGTACTGCGGCTTGAGCTGATCGCCCGGCAGACTCGGCTCGTAGGTGAGCGGGAAGTTCTCCTGCCAACCGGAGATGCGAGCCTTCCAGTCGCTACGGTCGGGCTGCAGCGCCGGGCCGCCCAGTTCACGAATGGCTTGAATCAACCGCTCGATCGCGATGCGACAATCGCCTTGAATACCGACATCGGGGCGGCGCACTTTGCCCAACTCCGCGGGATCGATGTCGACGTGGATGATCTTGGCGTCGGGCGCGAACGCGGGCACCTTGCCCGTGACACGATCGTCGAAACGCGAACCGAGTGCGATCAACAGATCGCTCTCTTGCATCGACGTCACCGCCGTGTAGTTGCCGTGCATACCCGGCATGCCCAACGCCAGCGGATGGTCGTCGGGGAATGCGCTACGGGCCATCAGCGTCGTGACCACGTGCACGTCGATCAACTCGGCCAACTCGCGCAGCGCCTCGGCTCCCCGTGCCTTGAGGATGCCGCCACCGGCGTAAATGACCGGGCGGGTCGAGCGCAGGATGAGTTCGGCCGCGGCGCGCACCTTGTCGAGATCGGGTTCGGTCTGCGGGTTGTAGCCCGGCAGGTTGACGTCGGTCGGCACGTACCACTCCATGGCGGACGCGGGATTACGCGGGTCGACGATGTCCTTCGGGATGTCGACGAGCACCGGGCCCGGCCGCCCCGTGGTCGCGATGTAGAACGCCTCGCGGATGGTCTGCGGGATGTCCTGCGCTGAGGTCACGAGGAAGTTGTGCTTGGTGACGGCCATGGTGATGCCGGTCGTGTCGCACTCTTGGAAGGCATCGGTGCCGATGGCCGACGTCGGCACTTGACCGGTGATCACGACCATGGGGACCGAGTCCATCATGGCGTCGCACAGGGGCGTGACGATGTTGGTCGCCGCCGGGCCGCTCGTGACCATCGCGACGCCGGGACGCCCGGTGGCGTGAGCGAAGCCTTCGGCCATATGGCCGGCGCCCTGCTCGTGGCGCACGAGAATGTGGCGAATCGGCGAGTCGAGGATCGGGTCGTAGACGGGGAGGATCGCACCACCCGGTAGTCCGAAGATGACCTCGACACCCTCGAGTTCGAGGGCCTTGATCAGTGCTTGTCCTCCGTTGAGCTTCATGTTCGACTCGCTTGGTCTGTGTTGTTTGGTGGCTGTGTGTTGTTGGCTGTGCGTTGGTGGCTGTGGTGGACGCGACAAGGGGCAAAAACGAGAACGACCCCCCGTCTGGGAGGTCGTGGCACCCGGGCGCGTGAGGTCCCGAGTGCTAGCCGAGTACTACTACGAGGGTCGTCGGTCGGGCCATAAGGGGGCCAAGTATGCCCCGGAATCCCAGCGATTACCAACCGAGAAATCAGAAAGTGAGAATGGCCCGGCCGGTGATCTCGCCCCGGTCGAGTGCGGCGGCGGCGGCCGCGATGTCGTCGAGCGCGACCCGTTGCGTGACGATCTCGTCGAGCTTGAGCCGGCCCGAGCGCACCCAGTCGCTGAAGATCGGGAAGTCCCGGGCGGGCACCGACGAGCCACCGATACAGCCCATCAATCGCTTCTCGTTCATGATCAGGTCGGCCGGGTTCACTTCGAGTGCGGGCAGCGTGACGATGCCGACCATGACCGCGGTGCCCCGCTCGGTGGTGGCCATCGGTTGGCTGCGGCACGACGGCAGCAGTTGCGTCACCACCTTGTTGCCGCCGATGCAGTCGAAGGCATAGTGCACGCCCGACACCGGCAGTCCCATGATGTTCGACTGCGTCGGATCTGTCGTCAGCTCGTGGATGGCCTGCACCGCGTCGACGCGTGCGGCATTGACCGTGTGCGTCGCGCCCTGGCGCCGCGCCCACTCGAGCTTCGCGTCGTCGAGGTCGACCGCGATGATCGGGTTCGCCCCGCGCGCTGACGCCGCCACGATCGCCGAGATGCCGACACCGCCCACGCCGTACACCGCGACGCTCTGGCCGCGCTGCACGTCCGCCGTGTTGAGCACGGCGCCCGCGCCGGTCATCACTGCGCAGCCGATGATCGACGCCAGATCGACCGGCAGATCGTCGGGGAGCGGCACCACGAATTGTTCGTCGCAGATCGTGTGATCGGCCCACGTGAACACGTTGTGACATGTCGCCGTCGAACCATCGCGGCGCGGGAGCACCGGCGAGTCGGGGCGGCGCACCAACGGACCACCGTCGCGCGGCAGCCACGTCACGAAGACGCGATCACCGACCGTCGTTGTCGTCACGCTCGACCCCACCGCGACGATCTCGCCGGTCGCTTCGTGGCCGAGCGTCATCGGTGAGTTGGTCGACTGCGCGAACTTCATGTCGGTGAGTTGGCTGTGGCAGATCCCACTGGCGAACAGCCGTACCACCACCTGATACGGCGCTGGGTCGGGCAGCACGAGGTCTTCGACACGGAGCGTTCCGTCGCCCGGCGTCACCGCGGCTCGTGCGTGCACTGCCATGAATCCCTTTCTAGTGCGGCGGCGCCGCAACGCTGGGGCGGCTTCGCCGCGGGAATGTCGACGTGTCGTTGGTGCATTTGGCGCGCTCCCCAGCGCGCTAGACGCTAACAGTTCATTCCCGCGACGCAGCCATCCGTTGCGGCGGAGCCGCACTAAGTAGACACGTTGGCGCCCAACAAGCTGCCTACGAACGAGGTGAACGCGCAAGCGATCGCGGCGACGAGCACCTGGCGCAGCGCGGTGCGGATCTTGGACCGCTCGGTGAAAGTGGCGAGCACGGCGCCGACGACGGCGGCCGCGACGGCACCGATGATGATCGAGGCGATCACTGCGGAGGCGCCGCCCCCGAATAGCCACGGAATCAGCGGCAGGAACGCTCCGACCGCGAACGCGACGAGCGACGCTCCGGAAGCGACGATCGGCTTGGCCAGCTCGCCCGGATCGATACCGAGTTCTTCTCGCGCATGCACATCGAGCGCCACATCGGGGTCGGCGTGCACTGCCGTGGCCAATCGTCGCGCTTGCTCGGGACCGAGCCCGCGCTTTTCGTAGATGTTGGCGAGCTCCATCGTTTCGCGGAACGGCTCGTCGATGAGCGACTGGCGTTCACGATCGATCTCTCGCACAACCAACTCGTTCTGTGCCTTGATCGAGATGTACTCGCCGGCCGCCATCGACACGGCGCCGGCGAGCAGACCGGCAACACCCGCGACACGAACCAAGGCTGCGTTGGTCGATGCACCGGCGAACCCGAGGATCAACGCGACGTTGGAGACGAGCCCGTCGCTCACACCGAAAACCGCCGCCCGCACCCAGCCGCCCTGCAGATTGCGGTGTTGGTGAACCATGCCGGGCTTGAGTGCCATCGCGGCAATCTAACCAGCAGTTCCGCCGATGAGAAGAGAGTTCGCAATGATCAAGGGGCCCTTACATCGTGCGTCGGTGCGGCCTACTTCTTGGCGACCGTCGCCGCCGTACGTCCGCCCTCGACCAGGAACTCGCTACCGGTGCAGTAGCTCGATTCGTCGCTGGCGAGAAACAACACCAGCAATGCCACCTCTTCGGCCGTACCCACTCGCTCGAGTGGCGTCTCCGCAATGAGCGACTGCAACACGCTGAGGTTTGTCTTCAACATGTCGGCGATCATCGGAGTGTCGATCGGACCCGGATGCACTGAATTGACGCGGATCGACGGACCCAATTCGGACGCGGCCACTTTGGTCAACCCGCGGACCGCCCACTTGGACGCGGCGTAGTTGCTCTGTCCCGGCGACGGGCGGATTGCCTGGGCGGACGAGATGTTGACGATCGACGCCGTCGAACGCGGGTTGCGGGCGTAGTGGGGAGCGATCGACGAACGCAGCAGCGGTATTGCGGACTTCATCCCGAGGAACACACCGGTCAAGTTCACATTGATCAACGCGTTCCACGCGTCGAGCGTCATGTCTTCGATATCGCACAATCCGCCGTAGCGCTCATTGGTGATACCGGCGTTGTTGACCAGAATGTGGAGGCCACCGAACTCGCGCTCGGCCAGCGCGACCGCGTGCACCCAGTCATCGGGCCGCGTGACATCAAGAACCACCGCACGCGCCGAACCGGGATGTGTGGCATTGATCGCATCGGCGGTGGCGTGCACTTCATCGTCGATCACATCACCCAGCACGACCCTCGCGCCTTCTTCGACGAACATGCGTGCCTCGACCGCACCTTGCCCGCGGGCCGCCCCGGAGATCAGCGCAACACGTTCGCCCAATCGCCCCGTCATCGGTCCCCCAGGATGCTCGCTTGCCGCAGTTCGTCTGCAATCGCATGACATACTCCCACGATGCTCACCACAGAAGCGACCGCGATTGAAGCTCCGCCGGTCGTGCCCTCGCACAATTTCATCACCGACGTACGAACCCGGCTGTTCCTCACCAGCTTCACGGTGCTGTTCTTCGAACTCATCTGCATTCGCTGGATTCCGGCCTACATCCGGTACATCGGTTACTTCAGCAACTTCATCTTGTTGTCTGCGTTCCTCGGCATCGGTCTCGGCATCCTCATCAGCCGACGATCGTGGCGTCTGCCGCCGTTCCCGTTGATGCTTGCGTTCCTCGTGATCTATGTCTGGCGCAACAAGATCGAAGTGCGGCTCAATTCGACCGACGTCTTGTACTACGGCGCGGGCGAGAGCATCGCGAAGAGCGAGCACTACCTCGTGTTGCCGATCGTGATCCTGCTCGTGACGATCACGATGGTTCCGTTGGCCCGACCGCTCGGGCCACTACTCAACGCGCTCCCACGTTTGCAGGCGTACACCATCGACATCATCGGCAGCATGGCCGGCACCGCGATGTTCTTCGCGTTTGCATGGTTCTCCGCACCGCCGATCGTGTGGTTCGGCGCTCTCACCTTGCTGCTGATCTCACTGGCTGGGCCCCGCACGATCATGCTCGGAGCGTTGCCGATCCTCGCAACACTCATCATCGTCGTCCATCTCCAGAGCAACACGCAGTGGTCGCCCTACTACAAGCTCACGGTCGAGCCCGCGGCCGAAGGCACCGGCGTCATCATCAACGTCAACAACTCAGGCCAACAGACTGCGACCGAGATCGAATACAAAGAATCCTTCTACCGCCGCGTCTACGAGCTCTTCCCCGCGCAAGAGTTCGAGAACACGTTGATCCTCGGCGCCGGCAGCGGTTCCGACACCGCGGTCGCACTCGACTACGGCGTTCCCCACATCGACGCCGTCGAGATCGACCCGAAGATCCTCGACCTCGGCAAGCGCCTCAACCCCGAGCACCCCTACCAAGACCCGCGCGTCACGACCTATGTCAACGACGGTCGGGCATTCATGCGCAACACCGACAAACGCTACGACCTCATTTCGTTCGCTTTACCCGATTCGCTCACGCTCACATCAGGCTTCTCCAACCTGCGCCTCGAGAGCTTCTTGCTCACCAAAGAAGCGATCGAGGATGCGCGCGATCATCTCACCGACGACGGCATGGTCCTGCTGTACAACTACTACCGAGAGCCGTGGTTGGTCGACAAGATCGCGGCGATGATGAAGGACGTCTTCGGCCAAGATCCCTACGTCAGCACTTACGGCGGATGGGGTCGAGCGGCCGTTCTCATGGCCGGGCCAAAGGTCGCCGAGTTGCCCGCCGCACTCAACAAGCCGTATGCCGAGCTCGCGGGCCGCGACGAGACACGGGTCGACGTCATCGGCGAAGGCTTCTACCCGACTGTCGACGCGCCACGACCCGCCACCGACAACTGGCCGTTCCTGTATCTCAAGACGCCCGTGTTCCCCAAGATCTACGTCGGCTCGTTGTTGCTGCTCGCCGGCATCGCGTTGATCGGTGTGCTCATCGCCATGCCGCGCAAGGCGTTGCGGCGCTTCGACCTCCACATGTTCTTCCTCGGCGCCGCGTTCATCTTGCTCGAAACCAAGAGCATCGTCGCGTTCGGCTTGTTGTTCGGCAGCACGTGGATGGTGAATTCGCTCGTCTTCTTCGCCATCCTCACCAGCGTGTTGGTCGCGATTCTCGTGAGCTCGCGCCTGCAGATACGAAGACCCGGCATCCTCTACGCGCTGTTGGCGATCACACTCATCGTCAACTTCATCGTGCGCCCCGAACGATTGTTGTTCGACACACCGATACTGCGCTATGTCGTTGCCGCAGTGATGGCCTTCACGCCGGTGTTCATCGCCAACGTCGTGTTCGCCCGTTCGTTCCGCGACAGCGAGACGGCCGACATCGCGTTCGGTAGCAACTTATTGGGCATCATGGCGGGCGGCACCCTCGAGTACTTCGCGCTGTTGCTCGGCTACCGCGCGCTGCTGCTCATTGCGCTCGGCCTCTACATGTTCGCGGCGTTGCTCGGTCGTTACACCCCCTTCGGGCGAGTGCCGATCACTCCATCCAACTCGAGTTGATCGCACTCGGCCTCGGTCTTGCCGAGTACCCGAGTCAACACATCGCGCGTGTCCTGACCCAGCGTCGGGGTCGCGCGTTGTGTCCACCGGTCGACGCCCGAGTACTTGAAGGGCAACGTCGGTACCGGATGCACGCCGATGGATGGGTGCACGAGGTCTTCGTAGAACCCTCGCGCCACCATCTGCGGGTGCCTGCTCTGCACGCGGGGATCCCAGCACCGCGCGGACGGTACGCCGTGGGCGAGTAGCAGCGCGACGGCCTCGTCGAGATCGTGCGAGGCCGCCCACGCGGCGAGCGCCTCGTCGATGGCGTCGTGATCTGCGTGGCGGCCGGCGAGCGACGACAACGCCGGGTCGGCGGCCCACGCGGGGTTGCCGAGCGCGCGCAACAGGCCGTCCCACTGGTCGTCGGTCTCCACCGAAATGGCCAGCCACTGTTCGAACCCCGGGCAGGCGTAGACGCCTTGCGGCGCGGCCTGGGGCGACCGATTGCCCGACCGCATCATCACGTTGCCGTACGCCGTGTATTCGATGATCTGTTCGGCCGCACAGTTGAGTGCCGCCTCGACCATGGTCGACTCGATGAAGACACCCTTGCCGGTGTGTTCGCGCTCCCACAACGCGACCATCAGCGCGGTTGCGCCGTGGAGACCGGCAATCGGATCACACGGTCCTCGCATGATGCGGGGCTGGTCGTCGAGATGCCCCGTGATCCACGCCATACCGGTCATCTGTTCCATTGTCTGGGCGAACCCCGGGCGCTCGCGCCACGGCCCCGAGAGACCGAATGCAGGCATGCGCAGGTAGATGGCGCGTTGGTTGAGTTGGTGGATGTGGTCCCAACTCAATCCCCACTTCTCGATGACGCGCGGAACGAAGTTCTCGGCGACGACGTCACACTCGCGGATGAGGTCGTCGATCAGCTGCTTGCCGGCGGGGTCGTCGATGTTGATCGTCACGCCCAGCTTGTTGGTGTTGGCCGCGGTGAACATGTGTCCCCACTCCCACCAATCGGGACGCCCGAACATGTACCCCGTCATGCGCATCCCGTCGAGGTGCGTGATGGACTCGACGTGCCATACCTCGGCGCCGAGCAGAGCGAAGAAGTGGGTGGATGACGGACCCGCCCACCACGACGTGATGTCGAGGATGCGCATTCCCTCGAACGGCAACTTGATCTTGGAAGACGGCACCATCGGCGCGACCGCCGGCCGCGGCCGGGCGTTGATCGAGCCGGTGTGTTCGCCGAGTTTGGGCGCCGCGGTAAACGGTCGCGGCGACGCGCCGTCGATGAGATAGGGAGGGCGGGGCTGCTCGAAGCCGTCGGGGTTGTCGACGAACACGCCGCGCTCGCGTAGGTGCTCGTTCTTGAAGATCGACTGCCCGTCGTAGACCTGTGTACACGGCACGCGTAGCTCCGCCGCGAGCGCCATGATCTCGGCGCAGTCGTGCTGCGTGGTCCACGCATGCAAGATGGCTTCCCACTCGGCGCGCCGCTTGGTGCGCCCACCGAACGATGCGAGTTCGGCGTCGTCGAACAGGTCGGCGCGCTCGATCATCAGCAGCAAGCCTTGGAACATGTGCGCGGCGTTGGTGTTGAAGCCGATCCATCCGTCGCGCGCCGGCTCGATCGACGGCGTCTCGAGATTGCGACACACCGTCTCTATGGGTGGACGACCCGCCATGTGATGCGAGAGATCGCTGAAGGTCGACGCCGCGATGGCGTTCACTTCGGCGATGGAGAAGTCGAGATCGTCACCCACGCCCGTGCGGCGGGCACGCCACACCGCGCCGAGCGCGGCCGGTGCGGCATACGCGGCCGCAGTCCAATCGCTGATGCGTCCGCCACCTTGGATCGGCGGTTGGTCGGGGCGCCCTCGATACAGGATCGAGCCCGACTCGGCTTGAATCGTGAACTCGGTCGCCGGGTGTTCGGCCAGCGGCCCCGTCAAACCGAACGGCGAGATCGACAACACGACGAGGTGTGGATGACGTTCTCGCAGCGACGCTCGATCGAAGTCACCGACCGCACCGAAGTCCTCGACGACGAGATCGGCATCGGCCACGAGTTCTCGCACCGCGTCATCGCTGAGGCGGCCCACGATCGAACGCTTGGAGGTGTGGAGGTAGCGGAAGACCGCGCTGTCGTCTCCACCGAGGTCAGCGCCCGTCGCCGACCACCGCCGCAACGGATCGCCGTGCGCCGACTCGACTTTGATGACATCGGCCCCGCCGTCAGCCAACAACTTGGTGCAATAGGCGCCGCAATATCCTGTCGAGAAGTCGATGACACGTACGTCGGCCAGCCCCTGCATCATTCCCCCTTACCTTCTGCTCAGATGACCTTGCTATCACGCAGTGCGTCGAGTGTCGCTGCGTCATAGCCCAACCACTCGCCGTACACCTGCTCGTTGAAGGCACCGATCGCGGCGCCGGGGAAGCGGATCGTTGCCGGTGTGGCGTCGAGACGCGGGGAGGCGGGCACCATGTGCAATTCTCCCATCGCCGCATCGTCGACGGCCACGATGCTCCCCCGCGCCCGGATGTGTGGATCGCTCACCAATGACGGCACGTCGTTGACCGGCGCGGCAGGCACGCGATTGTCGGCCATCACCGCCAAAACCTCGTCGAGTGGATGCGCGGCAATCCACTGGGCGACGAGCGCGTCGAGTTCATCGGCGTTCGCGATGCGATCGACGCTGCGGGCGAACTTGGCCTGACCCTCGGGCGTATCGGCTTCGACGATCTTGAGGATGCGGGCCACTTGCCGATCCGTCGTGCCCGACAACACCAGCCACCGGTCGTCACCGGCGCGGTAGACATTGCGAGGCACACCGGTCGGGATGCGTGAGCCGGTACGCATCGGCGGCGGCTCGTCCGCGGCGGGGTCATAGGCGATGATCGTCGGTTGCAAGAGCGTCAACACCGGCTCGTAGAAGCTGACGTCGACGTGTTGCCCGCCGCCGCCGTTGACCTGGTTGTGATAACACGCGACGAGCGCGCCGATGACACCCGACAGTGCGCTCAACGAATCGCCGAGCGGTACCGACGGCAGCATCGGCGGACCGTCCGCGTCGCCGGTCATGTACGTGAGCCCGCCGTAGGCTTCGGCCAGTGTTCCCGCGCCGGGCCGCCCGGCGAGCGGGCCGATGTTGCCGTAACACGACACGCTCACCATGACGAGTGCGCGGTTGATCGCAGAGAGATCCGCGTACGAAAGGCCCCATGTCGCGAGTTGCTCGGCGGGATAGTTCTCGACGATGACGTCGGCGTGGCGAACGAGTTCACGAAAAATGTCACGGCCCTGCTCGGTCGTGAGGTCGAGCGTGATGGTTCGCTTGTTACGCGAAGTCAGCGCCCACATCAGCGACTCTCCGTTGCGCTGGGCGCCGATCTTGCGTGACACCTCTCCGGCGGGCGGTTCCACTTTCACGACATCCGCGCCGAAGTCGCCCAGGATGGCGCTGATCTGTGGTCCGGCCAGAAATGTCGAGATGTCGAGCACCCGCATTCCCCCCAACGCACCCCTCGACTCATCCGCCACGCTGTCCTCCTGCTCACCGCTCAGAGGGCCGCTCGGGCCCGTTCGACGCAAACTCCAACGATACGATGCGCGCCGGACCGGAACGAACGAGGCGACATGACGGCAACCACACCGCTCGTCGGGGGCAGCACGCCCGAGACCGACATCTACGACAATCACCAGTACGGCGACGGCGTACCCCACGAGAAGCTCGCACGATTGCGCCGAGACAGCCCGGTGCTATGGCACGAACTGCCCGACGGTGGCGGGTGCTGGTACCTGCTCAAGCACGCGGATGTTGCCGCCGCGTCCAAAGATCCGGCGACGTTCTCCGCGGCTCGCGGTGGCATCGTGATCGAGGATCAGACCCCAGAGGCACTGGCCCGGGTCAAGACGCAGCTCTTGTCGATGGATCCACCCGAGCATCGTGAACTACGCAACCTCGTGCTCACCGCGTTCACGCCAAAGACCATCGACGCGATGGCGTCGTGGTTGCGCGAGCGCAGCCGAGCCATCATGCAAGAGGCCGCGGACATGGGCACCTGTGACTTCGTGATGGACGTCGCCGGCGAGCTGCCGATGCAGACGATCAACCAGATGATGGATGTGCCCGAGGTACACCGCAAGCGCATCGTGACACTCGCCGACGAAGTCATCGCCGGCGGTGGCGGCCGCGACCGCGCGTCAGCGGAAGATCCCGGTGCCCAGCTCGGTGCGCTCGGCTATGAGATGGCGAGCGCGCGCAAGGGCAAGGACGGCACCGATCTCATCTCGCTCATGCTCAAGGCGACCTACCAGGGTCATCCCCTCGACGAGGTCGAGTTCGCGGGATTGTTCGTGCAGATCGCAGTGGCGGCCAACGAGACAACGCGGTCGTTACTGGCGGGTGCGTTCATCGCGTTGATCCAGAACCCAGACGCGTGGGCCACGCTCGCCAACGACTATTCCAAGATCCCGGTGGCCGTCGAAGAGATGTTGCGCTGGGTGACGCCGGTGCACTACTTCCGGCGCACGGCCACCCGCGACGCCGTCGTGCGGGGCCGCACGATACGAGAAGGCGATCGCGTGGTGTTGCACTACACGAGCGCCAACTTCGACGAGGACGTGTTCGACGATCCGTTCCGCTTCGACGTCACCCGCGATCCCAATCCCCAACTCTCCTTCGGGTGGGGCGAGCATTTTTGCCTGGGTGCCCGGTTGGCGCGACTCGAGACCCGCATCTTCTTCGAAGAGCTCTTCGATCACTTTGCTGCGGCCGAGATCATTGGTCCGGTGCAGCGGCTCGAGTCGAATCTGACCAACACGACCAAGCGCGTGCCGGTGCGCCTCACGCCGCGTTAGCGCGCAAACAAGGTCGAGCCCCCGCGTTGGTATCCTCCCGTGTGCCCAGATGGCAGCGCGCACTTGTCACCGGCGCCTCGTCGGGCATTGGCCTCGAGATCGCCCGTCGCCTCGCGCTCGACGGCACCCACCTCGTCGTCGTCGCCCGCCGCGAGGATCGACTCGCAGCGTTGGCCGCCGACTTCGCCCACCTCGAGGTCGAGGTGCTCGTCTGCGATCTAACGGTGCCCGGCGATCGGGCTGCGGTCATTGCCCGACTGCAGTCCTCGACGCGGCCCATCGACCTCGTCGTCAACAACGCCGGCATCGCATCGACGGGGCATTTCCACGAGATCGCGTTGTCTGAGCACGAGCGCGTCACGAATCTCAATGTCGTGGCCGTGACTGCTTTGAGTCACGCGCCGTTGGCGCGCATGGTGGCGGCCGGCCATGGCGCAGTGATCAACATCTCGTCGATCTCCAGCCGTCAGCCCGATGCCACTGCGCCCACCTATGCGGCGAGCAAAGCATTCGTCACGAGCTTGACGCAAGCGATCAACGCTGGTTTGCAAGGCTCCGGCGTGAGAGCGACGGCGGTGCTGCCTGGCATCACACCTACCGAGATCGATGCGCACGCGGTCGTGGCCGGCCGCGCCGCGCGGCCACAGATCCCGGCGCGCCGCTTCATCACCACCTCTGCCGAGTTCGTTGCGCGAGAGACGCTGGCGGCAGCCGCCCGAGGTCAGGAGGTGTGCGTGCCGGGACGCGTGAACCGACTGTTGCTGGCGGTGGGCACGCCGTATCCGACGTCGTTCAAGGGCCGGGTCATCGGTCGTTGCTTCGCGGTGGCGCGTCGACTTCTGAAGTGAGTCGCAGCGCGAGGTCGTGCACGGATTGCACGAACCGCGCGAACGAGAACTTGTCGCGCACCAAGTCGGTCGCGGCGGCCGACGCCGCGGTCGCGGCGGCGGGGTGCGACATCTCCCACATCGAGCGACGCAGCGCGTCGGCGTCGCCCGGCGCGACGAGCACCCCCGCGCCATCGACGACATAGTCGACGGTGGCGACGTTGCGCGACACGATGACGGGCACACCATACGAATACGCCTCGAGGACCATCAGAAGTCCGGCGCCGCGCGAATTGTCCTTGAGCGGTACGACGAGGGCGCGGGCGTGGCGCAGTTGCTCGACGTATTCGGCTTGGTCGAGCGCCGGTAACAATTCGAGCGCGCCGCCTTCGGACGGTGAATTCGGAGCACCGAGCCGAACCGGCAGACCGGCGTCGACCGCGGCCTCGCGCAGGCACAGCCAATCACGGTGCTCTCGCCCGCCGGCGAGGAAGTAGGCGTCCCCGGGGCCGTTGCGAGCGCACCGCGGCGCGATGCCGCGCACGACCGCCACAACGCGCTCGGGGGAAAATCCCTTGTCGATCAGCCGGTCGGCGTCGCCGTCGGAACACATGACGAGGCACTCGATCTGCTGGAACGCCCGCATCGAAAATCGGCCCACCATCCGTCGATCGTTGTCGACCACCACGGGTTCGATCGCCACGATGGGCGGGCGAAAGGGCACATGGGCGAGCACGGCACCTACGATCGGCTGCCAGGCCACGAGGACATCGGCCCGGGCCCACAAGGCCCGCACGGCGAGGGACGCATGTGCGGGGTACGAGAACAGGCGATGCCACTTGGTGCCCCCGGTGCGTCCCGTAGGGCGCGACCGCACGACCTCGATGTCGATGCCCAACTCGGCGACGGCCTTGACGAAATCGTCGTGTTCCCGGCGGTCCAGTCGACCAACCACACGATCTTCGGCTGGCCTCTCCGGTGCCTGACTGAAGCGACCTTACACTTACGTAAGGGTTGAATTAGGGACATCGGTCGACTTCGTGTCGTCTGATAGCTCCGAACCGCTTGCCGGAGACCACGTGCTATCGCAGGCGATGCCACCCGCCCGCCGGACCAGGGCCGGGTCGCCGCTCGAGAGTGATCATCGAGCCGTATGCCGCCGGCGCCCGGGCATTCAGGACGCACGAATGCAGGATCGGGTCGGCGGCGCGGATCGCTGCTGCGGTACGAGCAGAACTTCGCCGATCGATCCGTAGTTGACGGCGGTGATGCAACATGCATCACCGCCGAACTCCTGGCCTGCGCTCTCGTCGTCGTTGCCCAACTGGCCATAGGCACTGACGAAGTTGTTGTACAGGTGCGCCATCAAGTGTCTGATCGCCGATCAACACGACGTTCGCAGTCGTGGCGATGTGCGCAAAGGACGCCGTGCCGCGCATCGGTCCGCGGTCGCCACGCGAAATCTCGATTGCTTCATCGTTGGTCGAGCATTGCGCGCAGTACAAACGATCACGAGCGATGGGCACACCTCGACCGGTGGTTCGTCGTTCTAGTAACCGGCATCGGCACTGTCGTTGTGGTAATCACAGTGCACGGGCTCAGCGAAATAGATGGCCCACTCGAACAACTAGAACGATCACGGCGGCAATCGCGACGGTCGCAAGGTGCGCTCGCCTTCGTAGGACGGCGGCAGAAGTCAACAGAAGCGGCGGCATATGCGCAAAGTCACCCTACTGTGTCGACTCGACACGATAGGTATCAGCTACACGATGCTGCCGTTGTTGCGCGGCCCGTGGAACAAGATGTTCAAGATTTGCACGGATATCGATGAGTGCCTCGAGCCTTCTGATTCTCACTCGTTGCTCATGATGGGATCAGACCCGCTGATGCAGTTGGGTCCCGACGCGCTCGACATGCGCATCATGCAACGCTTGCGTGATCGATTCGCTCACGTGGTGTACTTCGACGACGGCGACGGCTGTGGGGCGGTGCGCTTCGACATCATGCCCTACGTCGATCACTATTTGCGGCGCCAGCTCTATCGCGATCGGACGCACTACAAGGTCGACTACTACGACCGCGAACTCGTCACCGATTTCTATCGACAACACAACGGTGTCGAAGCGGCCGTGCCCTTTTACCGACCGCCGGCGAAGAGCCAGAGCGACCTCGACAAGCTCCACCTGGGGTGGAACCTCGGGGTCGGCCGGTTTCCGCCGCGCCGTCGACTGGGCCAAGCCATGACGATGGTGGCTCGCCTCGGCGCTCCCCGGCTCGCATCGCGGCCTTACTCGACGCTCCCGCCGACAGTGCACACCGCGCACCGCTCAGGGATTCACGCGCGCTTCGGACAGGTGCTGCACTCGACTGTCCAGTTCCAGCGCGATCTGGTCCTCTCGAAACTAGCCGGACGCAGCGATGTCATGGTCGGCCACGTGAAGCAGCGGCAGTACTGGTCCGAATTGCAGCGATCCGAGATCGTGGTGAGTCCCTTCGGCTGGGGTGAGATTTGCTTCCGCGATTTCGAAGCGTTCCTGGGTGGCGCGTTGCTCGTGAAACCCGACATGAGCCATGTCGACACGTGGCCCGACGTCTACCGGCCGTTCGAGACCTACATCCCCTTCGGCTGGGATGCGTCAGACCTCAACGCCGTGTTGGACGAGTGGCTCGGCAACCCCGCGGCCCAATCGATCAAGGAGCATGCGGCCGATCTATGGCGACAGAGTTATCGCGACCGATTCATGCGCGCCGAAGAAGTCCTGACCGCAGTGGGGCTCGCGCCCTGAAAGGCTGGAGCGCGAGTCAGGCGCCGCGGAGGCGCAGCGCTCGCCAAACGGGGTAGAGATAGCTCTTCAACCCGGTGTCCTTGAGCGGCGTACCGGCGATCATGGCCAGCACCGGGGTACCGGCTCGGCGCAGGCGTTCGAGCGCGTTGTCGAGACCCTCTCGATCGCCGGGCTCGACGACGAGGATGACGCCATCGACGGCCGCCGCGACTGCGGTCGACGAGCCGGCGGTTGCCAGCGAAGTGCCACTCAGCACGACGAACTCGTAGCTCTTCTTCAACTCGGCCACCGCGCGGTCGATCCCATCGGAAAGATAGAACTCGTCGCCGCGCTCGGCGGTCCACCGGCGTCCGGCCGGGACGAACTCGATCGAGTGGCCTTCGCCTGGATCGACCTTGCGCACGCAGTCGTCAAAGGTCACTTGGGGCAAGAACAAATCGGTGATGCCGAGATCGTTGGGCAGTTGTAGTGCGTTCGACAGAGGCCGGGCTTCGAACTCGCAGTCGACGAGCGCGGTCTCGGGCCATTTCATGTGGAGCGCAACCGCGAGATTGAGCGCTACCGCGGCGGGCGTCGACGCCGAGGCCGAGTGCACGGAAACTGCGAGTGGCCGCAACTTGTCGCCTCGGGCGAGGCCGAGTGCGGCATCGGCGAACGCCGCCTGCCCGGCAGTCCCGAAGGGAATCTGCCCGACATGGGAAAGATCGTGCATCGAGATGGACGCGACCACCGGAGCACCGCCGGCGAGGACGGCATTTCGCTCGGCCAACTCGGACCGCAACTCGCTCGCTCGCCACGCCAGCGCGCAACCGAGCAAGAACAACAAGGCGGCACCGAAGATGGCGTTGCGGGCACGCGCCGGCGTGACCGGATTGGTCGGCAGCTTGGGTGTTTGTAGCACCGCGATCGGCTCGTAGGTTTCGGCCGCGAGTCCGATATCGGCAACACGCGTCGCGTTGGTCTGCAACGAACGCAACAGTCCGTCACGCGAGTTCTGCAGGTCGATCAGTGCCGGGTCGGTTATGCGCGCCGCGAGGATGGCGTTGGTGCGATCGACCGGCGTCGCGGTGGGCGGCTGGACTGCCGCGAACTCGCCCTCGCGTTTGAGAATGGCCGTCGCGACAGCATCGAGCGATGCTCGGAACTGTGTACTCTGGCGCTCGAGGGCCGCGACGACGGACTGCGCTTCGGCCGCCACCTGTTCGCGTCGTAACGTGCGATAGGCCCCGACGGCGGTGTTGAACGTATCGACGGCGCTCTGCGCTGTCTTGGCCTCGGCCCTGATGGTCGCCGTGTCGTCGCCGCGCGAACGCGCGTCGGTCGTGAACGACGCGTCAGCGCCGGCGAGCGCCGCATCTTGCTCGACCTTTTCCCGGGTCGATCGAGCGCCCAAGAGGTCGAGTTGTGCGACGAAGTAGCGGTCGCTGCTCTCGCGATCGCCGGCGATGGGATCGAGGGCGGGACCCGCCGCCAGCCGCACCTGTCCATTGGTGCCGTAAAGCTCGTCTTGGCGGTCGGAATAGACGTTGCCCAGCAGCACGCCAAAGACAGCGAGCAGCACGGCGATCCAGCCGTAGCGGGCAAGGGCACCGAAGAGGCCTACCGGCCGAGGGCGCGGCGATTGGTCACTCATGCGGCCGTCTCATTCATTGGGTAAGGCTAACGACGCACGACGGATTTCGCCATGAGGCAAAGAACCTGGCCCGGGGGCGAAACTGGTGGACATCGCCAACGCCGCGATCAACCAGAGGGGCTTTTGGTACTCGGCGTGGCGCACCATGAGCTCGGCCAGCGTGAGCAGTGTCAGCGCCGTCGCGATGGGCCGCAGCGCGCCGTGGGCGCGCCACGACGTGCGCACAAGCACGAACCACAACAACAACCACGCCCCTGCGGCGATGAGACCGGCCTGGACCGCCACTGACGCGAACGAGTTGTGCACTGCGAGGGGGATGCCGAGCCGCTCGAGCATGGCGTTCTCGCCACCGGCGACGCCGACCCCTTTGATGGGGTGGGCGCCGATGATGTTGAAGCTCTCTTTCAGCAACTCGGTGCGCTCGACGACCGAACCCTCGCCTTCGCCGCCCTTGCCCGCGAGCACGCGATCGACGCCCCGAAAGTCGGCATCACTCGGAATCATCGCGGCCACCCCGAGCAGCCCGACGATGAGGAGGAATGAGAACCGGGCGCGCGAACGCGGTCCCGCCCATGCCAACCGCCACGGAACGATGACGAGCCCGACGATCAAGACGAGGACGCCCGACCGCGACCCGGTGAGAACCGTCGCCGGCACACCCAGCGCCGCGAGTGCGCCTAAACCCCAGCGAAGACGGGCGGAACGAGTTTCGAATGCGAAGTGGATGAGCAGTGTCGTGCCGATCGCGATGCCCCATGCGACGTCATTGGGATCGCCTTTCGAGAATCCCGTGTAACGACCACCATTGACGGTGACGCCGCTCAGGAACTGGCGCAGCACGAGCAGAGTGAGCGCTCCGCCACCTACCGCCAAGCCGCCCGCGATGCGGTTCCACGCCGCTCGGTTGTCGAGGAACTCGAAGGCGAGCATGAAGAGCACCAGGAGCTGAATGGCACTGAAGGCGGCCGTGTTGGCCTCGGGCGCCTTGCTCCACGTGCTCGACAGGCACACGATGCCGACGACCACGGTCGCGAGCAGGTGCGCACTCGTCATGCGGCGGCGCCGGCCCTCGATCCCGAGGGCGAGCAGGCAGACCCCGGCGGCGGCGACCCCGATCGGCCGGCTCGGGCGTTGATCGGGTAACCCGAAATCGAACATCGACACCGCGGCGAGCAACGCCAGCGCATACGTCGAGATGACGCGAAGTTGCCCCTCGCCCACCGCCGCACGGGTCTCGCGCGATCGCAAGATCGTCAGCGGCATTGTCACGCTGTGATTGTAATCGGGTGGGCCCGAGGGCCGGCGACGGCCATTTGGTCCATCGCCAACCCTCTCGAGCGAGTATTCAGCGCACCGCGACCCAACCGGCGCGACCCAGCTGGTTCGGATCGCCCGATGCGAGTCGGGCGATGAGCGCCGCGCCGCCGTCGGTGGTCGGCTGCGCGGTGTAGGCGTAGGGAGGCGCCGCGGGCACCGGCGCTGCAGGGCCCCCGAATGCGCACGTCTTGGCGATGCCGCGGAATGCGTTGCCAGTCGACGTCAGGTAGGAGATTCCCGTTACGCCGAGCGAGCTGTAGTCGACAGCGTCGAGACCGCAATAGTCACCGGCAGCGTTGGCTTGTTCGATCACGTTGGATTCGGCCCACGCCCACGCGTTGCCCCCGAGTTCGATCCCCGAGCCATTCTCCGGCGTATTCGGGAGCCCATACGAGCTCACGTAGTTGTTGTAGAGATGCGCGGTCGTGTCATAGAGGAGCGGGTTGCGAGTCTGGTTGCGCAGGAACCAGTTGTCGCGGAACGTCACCTGGATGCGATGAGCGTTGGTTGCCCAGCCACCCTGCTTCTCGTTGTTGACGGTGCCGTCACCGACCAGTACGGCCTTTTGCGTGTCGCGTATCAGGCTGTTGGCAACGGTGCCGCGCATCGGTCCGCGGTCGCCTCGGGTGATCTCTATCGCTTCGTCTTCGGCAGAGAAGACCTCGACATGCGAGATGAAGAATCGATCCGAGCCCCAGACGACGCGGATGCCATCGCCCGATTGATCGCTGCCATTGCCGGGAACGGGTCCGATCTTCATCGTCGACAACATCACGTTGGACGTGCCGCTGTAGCCGTAGTTGCCGATCATCAAGATGCCGTCGGTTCCACTGCTGCCGTCGAGGCGCACGTTGGCGCAACGGCCGTCGAGCGTTGTGTTCGCACCGACCATGATCGGCGATTCGACGCGAATCACTCGTTCTTCGCCGACGGGGAATGCGGCCGGGCTGAACACGATCCAGCGGTTACCCGCTTGCAGTCCTTCACGAAGCGATCCAGCGCCGTGATCGGCCGTAGTCGTGACGGTGTATGTCGCGCCGGTTTGTCCGGCACCAGTGGTGCCGGCAAGTCGCGCGTAGCCGTCCACTTGATCGAGCAGTGCTTGTCGACTTCCCGCCGAACCGAGCGCGCTACAAACCGACCCGGCAACCGGTGGTGGTGCTGGTGTCGTCGTGGGAGGAGCAGTCGGCACGGGCGTTGCCGGTGGCGCGGCCACGACTGCGGGTCGTGTCGTGGTTACCCCAGTCGTCGACGGCTTGGCCGCCGTCGTCGCGGGCGCCACGGTGGTCGTAGGAATGTTCGCGGTGACCGTCGTCGCGTTGTCGGCGGCACCCACAACAGGAGCAGCAGAAGCGATGCGCCCCGCAGAGATCGGGTGACGTACGGCTTTGGCACTCTTGGAGGAGCCATAGCCCACCCGTTTGCCGGACCCGGCCCACCCGTTGTTGTTGGCGTTGACGGGTAGGCCAAAGGCAACCAGCAAGGCGAGGGTTACAAGGGCAACGCCGAGAGGAAGCACTTTGGCACGCGTCCAACCCCCCGAACGACGGTCGTCGGCCTCGCCGACTGACTGTCGAGGAAGTCTGGGTTCTGCGCGCATGCTGTCTCCATTCCGCAACATTTGTCACGATCTTGTAACAGTATCGGCTGCATATTGGCGGGGCTTGAGGGGTTCGATCCACTCGGCCGGGTAAACATCTAGAATCTTCCCTCACGTAAAGTGGTGACGTGACCACACTGAGATGTAATGAAACAGCCCCAAGGTCCTAGTTCTGCTCACACTTGGTGAGCTACAGTCCGCTCCATGAAGCCTCTGGCGAGCACGCCTCTGGAGTTCGACGCCCACCAGGACTACGGGTTCTCTAGCAGTCGACTTGTAACACCGGTCGCCGGACAATCTGATGGTTCAGTAGCCACCGTCGAGGGCCCCGACACCATTGTCGACCTCCATGGCGACCACGTCGGCTTGGCCGTCGGCTCCCACACCGCGCTGGCCGAAGAACGGCTTCAGTGGGCGTTCAGCGCGCCCTCCCTCGAGCAGATCCGCGACGAAGGCATCCTCGTCATCCGCTCCTACGACCGCGTCAAGCGACTGATCGACATCCTCGTCGCCGGCCTGCTCTTGCTCGTGAGCCTGCCGCTGCTCGCCATCTTGGTGGTCGCCATCAAGTTCGCGTCCCCTGGTCCCGCCATCTTCGCCCACGAACGGGCCGGTCGCGGCGGGCGGGTCTTCCGCTGCTACAAGCTGCGCACGATGGTTCCCAACGCCGACGCGGTACTCCACGCAGTCCTCGCCAATGATCCTGTGCTGCGCGACGAGTTCGCCCGCAAGGCCAAGTTGACGGTCGACCCCCGCGTCTATCCCCTCGGCGGCTGGTTGCGCCGGTTGAGCATCGACGAGTTGCCGCAGTTGTGGAACGTGGTGCGCGGCGACATGAGTCTGGTCGGGCCCCGTCCGCTCGCGTTGCGTGAGACCAACATGTACGGATCGGCACTCTGGGTGGTGTTGATGGTCAGGCCCGGTCTCACCGGCATCTGGCAGGTGTCCGGGCGCAACGATCTGGCCTACGACAAGCGCGTGGCGCTCGATGTCAACTACGCCAAGAACCACACGTTCACGAAAGACGTCTCGATCATGCTGCGCACGGCACCGGTTCTCGTTCGGCCAGGACGATCCGGCGCGTACTGATGGCTGCCGGCTCTCCCGAGGCCGCTGACCCGACACCCCGATCCGTCGTCTTCGTCACCAACGGGCTGTCGCTCGGCGGCGCCGAAACACAAACCGTCCGGGTCGCGACCGAATTCGCCCGCCGGGGTATCGAGGTACGCATCCTCTCGATCCTTCCGTCCACCGCCTTCGAGGACGAACTGCGGGCGCATTCGATCGAACTCGTCGAACTCATCGACGGCACACGATTCGCCGGACCGAAAGTCGTGTGGAACGCCACGAAGCTGCTGCGGCAGTGGAAGCCCGACGCAATCATCGGTTTCGTCTTCCAATCCAACATGCTGGCGCGGATCGCGGGGCGCCTTGCCGGCGTTCCCCGCGTGGTGTCGTCGTTTCGTCTGCAGACCGAAAAGAACAGCAAGCGCGAACTGATCGTCCGATTGACCGACCCGCTGACCTCGGTTTCCACATTCGACAGTCAGCGCGTCGCCGACGCGACCGTGGCACGCCACGCAACCAAGGCCAAGAAAGTACGCGTCATTCCCAACGCCATCGATGTCGACGCGCTCGAGGCCGGCGCCGCGCAACGCGACGCGACCCGCGACGAACTCGGCCTGGACGACCAATTCGTGTGGCTGATCGTCGGCCGGCTGGTCCACGAGAAAGATCACCAGACATTGCTCGCCGCATGGGAGTTGCTCGGCCACGAGCACCCGCGGCGGCGCACGTTGTTGGTCGTGGGCGAAGGCGTGTTGCGCGACGAACTCGTCGCAGCCGCCGAGCAGCGCGGCATCAGCGACAGCGTGCGCTGGCTCGGTGCTCGTCGCGACGTACCTCGCCTGTTGGCGGCGTGCGATGCATTTGTGCTGTCGTCGACAACCGAGAGTTCGCCCAACGCGCTGCTCGAGGCGGCGTCGATGGGACGACCCGCGGTCGCCACCAACGTGGGCGGCACGCGTGAGTTCGATCCGACCGGCGAAGCCATCCGCTACGTCGAATCGAGAAGTCCCGAAGATCTCGCGAAAGCGATGGCCGAAGTCGAGACCGCCAATGACGAAGGGGCACGGTTGGCCGTGCGCGACCGACTACGGAAGAGTCACAACCTGGCGCAGACCGCGGACTTGTGGCTCGACGCGTGCCGACCGAATCACTGAGGCTGTTCACTCACTGAGCAGAGTTACTGGGCAGCAGAGTCACTGAGCGGCTCGACGAGCCGAGCAACGTCGGTCAGCGTCACGAACTCCACGCCTCGTTCGGCGCAGCGCTGCAACACGAACTCCAGCCGGCGCAGCACCATCGCCACCGCGGCGGGCGTCGTCGCGTAGGGGCCGGTCTCGGGCAGCACCTCGACGTTGTGGAACATCAGCGTCATGATCTGTGGCGCGGAGGCGTGACGCGCCTCTTCGAGTTCTTTGTCGATGACCCACCCGAGACGGCGCAGGCTGCCCGACGTCGGTCGCAGCCAGATCTCGCCCCACCTTGGTCCAACCTTCGGCAACCTACCCCAGGGTTTGAAATGGATCGTCATGGGCACCTCGAGCACATTGCTGGCGCCGCGTTTCGTGAAATCAGTCGGGTCGGGATGGTAGGGCTGTGTCGGCGCACCCATGAAGTTCGGTCCGTCGTAGACCGACCAGTTGATGCCGGGCGTGACCGACGAATCGACGACGTACCCCAATGACTCGAGGATCGGCAGCGTGTTCGGACCGATACCGAAACGGCCGGCGCGAAACGATGTCGGCGCGCTGTCGAACGCGGCGCGGAATTGCTCGGTCAAGAACTCGAGCCGCTCGGCTTCGACTTCTTTCGGGTAATCACGTTGATACGCGTGGGTCGCTTCGACGTGACCGGGACTGGGGACCGCGAACTCGCCGTGCAGATGCGTGGCGAGCTCGGCGCGAGTGCCGAGCGTCGCGAACAACTCGGCCGACGCGCGGTCGGCGATGACCTCGGGTGAGAGCAGATACGTGGGCGCGCAGCCGTAACGATCGAAGAGAGGCTGAAGGACCTCTCCCACGCCGCGCCGCACCGCTTCGAAAGCGAGTGGATACTGCGTCTTCCAGTGCGGGCCCTTGTCGCACTCGGTGTCGATAGTGACGCACAGATAGGTCTTCACGGGCGAATGACTATCACAGGCCGTAGAGATCTGCGAGGGCCACTCGCTGGCGGTCCGGTGTGTGTTCGTCGAGGAAACGGCGCGATGCATCGACGGCTTCCTCGTAGCGATCGCGATGGCGCAGATCGGCGATCGATGCCGCCAGCGAAGCCGGCCCGAATCCGCGCGTCGGCACCATGACCTCTTCGAGCGCCGGAATGCGGCGCAGCACCATGGGCAGCCGCAGCGTGGCGGCCTCGAGAAGGGTGAGCGGCAGGCCCTCCCACGCGGCAGTGTGCAGGTACGCGTGGGCCTGTGAAAGGCGCGCGGTGGCTTGACCGCGGGTGATCCACCCGGTGACGTCGACGCCGGACCGGCGCAAGGCATCCTCGCCGTCGGCATCGCCGCCGCCGATCCACACCATGCGCACCGGCTCACCCGGTTGGGTACACACGTGATCCGCCACCGCGGCGAAGTAGGCCGGGTCCTTTTGCGGACCGACCCGACCGACTGCCGCGATCTCGAGCGGCCCGTCGAGATCGGGCCCACCGTCGCGGCGAACGCGCACCAATTCTTCGGTCAGCTTGGTCGGCAGCACGTAGGGAAGGTCGACCACCGTGCGATGCGGCCACAGCCGACGCGCCTGCGCAGCTTCGTTGCGACTGCAGGCACCGACCGCGTCGAGACGCCATCCGAGGATGGATTCCGCGACGCGAATCGTCGAGCGGGCCAGGTGCGGCAGATCTTGGCGATCGAAGCCATAGCAGTGCGGCGTGTAGACGACACGCGGACGGCGCAGCGGCAACGCGACGCGCCCGAGCATGCCGCCCCACGACGAGTGGAGATGCACGACATCGGCATCGGTCTCGTGCAACGCGGCCCAGATCGATTTGAACTGCGCCGCTTTGCCCGAAGGCAGCGCAATGAACGGCACGCGCGCGTCGAGGGTGTCGCCAACCTGTACGCCCGGCCGGCGGTAGCCGCACACGGTGTGGCGTAGTCCAAGCGGACCGTGATCGATGTATCCCTCGATCGCCGTGGCGACACCGGCGCTGAACGACTCCGCGACGTGCAGAACGCTGATGGTCATTTACTTTGCGCGACCTCGGTGGCGAGTTCGTAGACGCGGCCGACGAAGTGGGCGAGCGACAATTCGTTGCTGACGTACGCATACGCGTCGCGTGATGCGCGTTCGGCTTCGACAGGGTCTGACAGTCGCTTCATCGCTTCGTGGAGTTGGCCGACGTCGCCGGCATCGACCAACACGCCGGCCCCGCCACCGATGTATTCCTCGGTTGCGGGATTGCGTGTCGTGATGACCGGCACGCCGAACGCATAGGCCTGAATGATGGCGTGCGGACCGGCATTGCGGGTGCTGTCGATCAGCGGCACGATCAACGCACGCGCGTTCTTCATCACCGTGACGTAGTCCTCGTGCGACAGCGTCGGCAGGATCTCGAGGGGCTCGGTCACCGACGGCGGGTTCGGTGCGCCCAGCTTGACCGGGATATCGAGGCCCTTGGCGGCTTCGCGCAGCGTGTTCCAGTCGCGATGCTCACGACCACCGCCGAGCATGTAGGCCTCGCCGGGACCATTGCGGGGTGTCTTGGGGACGATGCCCATGCGCACGCCCACCACCTGCTCGCGCCGGAAACCGAGGCTGCGCACCTTTTCGGCCTGGGCTTCGGTGGTCGGCACGATCAGATCGACGCGACGCAGCGCCCAGCGGAAGATGGCCTGCAGCTTTCCCTTGTCGTTCTCGCGCAGCACGGGCTCCCACGCGACGAGCTTGGGATGGCGCGGCATCAAGACGAGCGGAATGCAAGCGATCGATTGGATGACGACGAGCACGTCTGCTCGCGACAGCCATCCTCGGGCTGCCAGATACAGATATGCCGGATACGTGTTGAACCGGTGATACCACCGTCCATAGGTGATGCCGGTGCGGTGGCTGCGGATGAAGCGAGGTTTGATGCCAAGCTCCGCGCAGGCGGCCTCGAAGTCACTCTGTTCGGTATCGGTCCAGTCGACGAGCCAGACGATTTTCGGTTCAGTCATCCGGGACGTCGTCCTTGGTGATGGCGACGCCGCTCCAGTCGATGCGGTCATCTTTGCCGCTGAGGCGGCTGGCGACGCGGCGACCCGAGAGGGTGCAGGCGTCGGTCATGAGGTACTTCCACTCCGCGTAGCGGCCCGCGCGTTCGACGCCGTGCTTTTCGAGAAAGGCATTGACCGTCCGCAGCGCGTCTTTACGGTTGAGGTCGTAGATGATCTGGCCGGTGTTCACCCGCTTGACCGCGACCGACTCGACCGCTTCGGGCGAGTCGACGAGACCGAACTCGAGCAGCTCGTCGACAACCGTGGCCGACAACTGGGCGCCGTTGGTCGGCAGTGGCTTGTAGACGGAGCCATAGACCTCGACCTGGATACCGGTCTTGCCCTCGGGGGCGTTGGACGGCGCAAAGGCCTCGGTGCGACTGATGCGCACGCTGACCTTGTCTTCGTCGTAGATGTAGAACCACAACTCGGGCCGACGGGTCTCGTGCGCGACGGCGACATCGATCCGCCAGAATTGGCTCGACAGCAACAGGTCGGCCGCCTGTTTGACGTCGTCGGGTACGTCCTCGACCATGCCGATGAAGTGACGAAGGTTGGTGGTCGTCACCAGCCGTTCGTAGTTGACGGTGGAGCCATCGCTGAAGGACAGCACCCGCTTGTTGAGATCGACCTTTTGGAGGTACCGCCCGTATTGGATGTGCGCGCCGTCGGCGAGCTTGTGCGCGTAGGCCCAGAACCCACCGTTTGTCGGGTAGCGCGACGACCGCGTGTTGACGTAGTACATCGACTCGGGCAACGGCCCTTGCGCGCCGCGGATGACGTCGTCTCGCTCGGGACGCAAGATACGGGCGCCGATCCAGTCGACATCGAGTTGTTTGGGTTCGAGTGTCCAATACTTGCGCGTATACGCCGCGGGGAAGTTGGCCGCGAACACCGGTCCCATCGCCTGATCGAGCCACTCTTGGTAGTTGGCCGGCGTCGTGGTCGGCTTGTCGTGCGCTTCGAGGAAGCTCTCGACGCATTGCGTGCGCAACGGCTCGGGCACCTGCCAAAGGCTGGTCTGCGCAGGATGGTCGATCCAGTGGCCGCGGAACCAGTTGGTGGCCGTGATGTAGAGGTCGATGTACTCGTCGTCGACACAATCGGCGAACAACGTCTTGACATACTCGTTGGACGTGAACGAGATGTGCGGGCCGTCATCCCACGTGAAGCCATCGCGCAGCTCGGAGTGGATGTGGCCCCCGTAGTGGGCCTTCGACTCGTAGATCACCGCGTCTTCGGGATGACCGAGATGATAAGAGGTGCTCAGCCCGGAGAGCCCTGCCCCCACGATCGCGATCGATACCGACTCCACGCAGACCTACCTCCTATCGTTTGTTGCGAACGTTGCACCGTACTCGGCCGCGACCGCGGTCGAAAACCCCTAAGAGGTGAACCCAGGTCAGCAGTGTGGGAAATCCGCAGGTCAGCGGCGGCCTAGGGCCAAAGGAAGCCCCCAGACGGAGTGGCGCCGGCCGAGGGTCCACCACATCGCGATCGTGCGGGTCACCAACGACAACACGATACCGAGTGCGGCTCCGTTGACCCCGAAGCGCAGCGCGAGCAGCGCCGCGAACGGCACCCCGACCATGGCGACACCGGCCTCGATGCGCAGCATCGAACGCTCGCTACCCATCACGCCGACCAGGTAGCCAACCGGGCCGAAGACCTGTACGAACGCTTGACCGACCAGCAGGATCAAGAACGCGTTGGCCGCGGATCGATACTCGTCACCGAACACGCCGAGCAGCGGGGCCCGCAACGCGATCAGGCTCGCGCCGAGGAACACGCCGATGATCGCCATGAACCGGCTGATGTTCGTCAGCAGCGGCTGGAGCGTGCGCGGGTCCTTGGCCCCGGCGAATCTCGGCACGGCCCAGCTACCGACGGCCATGTGCGGGATGTCGAGCAGCTGTGCCATCTTCCACGCCGCGAACAACAGCGCGAATTCGACGGGATCGAGCGCGAGGCCCAGCGCCAGAACGATCGTGCGGCCGCTCGCGGCCTGACACAACGCGACCATGAAGAACTTGGTTGCGACTCGCCGCCAGTGCCGTTCGGAGAGTTCGCCCGGGTCGGCGCTCTGGAAGCCCGTTGTCATCCCGCGGCAGCAAAGGTGGATGATGAGCACTGCGATCGAGGTGCCGAGCAGCACCGAGAACAGGGCCGCCTCTCCGCTGCGCCGGTCGAGCCCGATGCCGATCGCGATGAAGATCACACAGCTCAGCGCGGCGGTGGCGAGGAAGGTGAGCGTGTCCGCGAGCAGCGGCCGGCCATGTGCCGACAACCACGCATTTTCGACACTGCCGAACGAACCGACAATGACGGTCGCTGCGGTCAAGGCCGCGTAGACCGCGTGGCTGCGCCACGAAGCCGATCCTTCGCCCAGCGTCAGTATGAGGACCGAAGCGGGCACGGCGATGACCAACCCGAGCAACGTGCGCCGTACGACGAAGCGACGCAGGCCCGAGAGGAAGACGGGACTGGCCGACACAAATCGGGGTGCCTGCTGGAGGACGAGTTGGTCCGAGCCGCGCCCGGCCAGCCCACTCAGCGCCAGTGCCACTGACGCGGCGAATGCGTAGCGACCGTATTGGGCCGTGGTCGCCGAACGAGACACGAGCACCTGCAGCACGTAGCCGAAGACGCTCACCAGCAATCGCACTCCGACTGCTGCGATCATCACGGGCAACGTCGACAGGACGAACGTGCCGCCGAAGCGTCGCTTCAACCAGCCGTGCTCGACGGCCTCTCTCGTTGGCAGCTCCTCGATCGCCATGGTCGACTTCCGTGATCCGGCGCGCTAGCCGACGCCGGCGATGCGCAGATACTCACGGGCAACCGCCAACGAGTCCCACTTGGCCCGTTTGCTCGCGACTTCATCGGCATTGGCGATGCGGCACCCGAAGTCGACGACGGCGAGGGCGAGCGAGGAGGGATCGGCCTCGACGATCGTGGACGTCGAATACCCATCTACGAGATCTCTCGTGCCGCTGCCGGAATCCGTGGAAACAACGGGCGCTCCGAGCGCAATCGCTTCCATCAAACCCACGGGTTGCGCTTCGGTGAGCGACGTGGAGACGACGACCGCCGCGAGCCGCATCGACGGAAACGGATTGTCGGTCATGCCGGGCAGCGCGAGACGGTCACCGACCCCCAATTCGTCGGCGAGTGCAAGCAGGTGGCCGCGTTCGGGGCCCTCGCCGTAGATGACCAACGAGTGCTCGGGCAGGCATGTGAGCGACCGCACCGCGAGGTCGAAATGCTTGACGCTCTTCAAGCCACCGACGCCGAGGATGCACTTGCGTTGCTTCATCCAGGGGTGCGGTTCACCCTGCTCGGCAGCGGAGTCGAGCCGTTGAAGGTCGAGAGGATTGTCGATCACCGTGATGCGACTCTTGTCCCAGTGCAGTGCTTGCGCGAGTTCGTCACGCGCGTCGTCGGACACCGTGGCCAGCGCGGTCGCGCGGCCGAGTGTCAAGCGCGCGGCCGTGACCCACGCACGGGAGCGAAAGCTGTAGCGATCGTGGAGGTCGGTCGTGATGATGCGGTTGTGATGCACGGCAACCACCGACGTCTTCTTGCGATCGAGCTGCTCGGCGATCACCGCCCATGTGTTGGCGTTCAGGCTGGCGAACATGGCGTCGGGCCGCTCTGCCCGCAGGTAGCGCCGCAGCGCCGGCACCGACAAGACGGCCGGCGATTTTGCGAGGTTGCGGACCTCGACTTCGGGATCGAGCAGCGCGGCGAGCGGCCCTTCCTGGCTGAGCACGACGACCGTGGCCGGGCGACCCTGCCGGCACAATGCGTTGGCCAGATTGACCGACGCCTTTTCGGCGCCACCCATCAACAGAGTCGGCAGAACGATGGCGATCGGGCGCGACATGAAACGGCTACCTTACCGCCGGTTGTGCAGCGCGGTCGTCAGGCAAGTCATGCGCAATCGGCGAGCGATCGGAACCAGTCCACCGTTCGCCGCACCGCCTCTGACAACGCGACAGGCTGCATGCCGGGAAACAGGCCTTCGAGCACGGTCGCGTCGGCTTGCGAATGCGCAACATCTCCCGCGCGGACTTCGACGTGCACGCGCGGCAGTTCGCGTCCCAAGATCGACTCGATCTCTGAAATGAGCTCGAGGAGTGTCGTACGCGAGCCGAACGCGAGATTGACCGGATCGGGATGCGCGACTCGGCTCGTTATGGCGCGTTCGATAACTGCCGTCACCGAATCCACGAACGTGAAGTCGCGCGATTGCTTGCCGTCGCCGTGCACCGTGATCGGCCGGTCGTGCAGCGCGGCGTCGATGAACGAGGGCACGACCGCGGCATACGCATGGCTCGCCGATTGCAGCGGACCGAACACGTTGAAGAAGCGGAACGCGAGTGTGGGCAAACCGAAACTGTGACCGTAGGCCAGCGCGTAGGCCTCGGTCGCAAGCTTGCTCGCGGCATAGGGGCTGATCGGTCGCGACGCGAGGTCTTCGCGCTTGGGCAGCACGGGATTCGCCCCGTACACGCTCGAAGACGAGGCCACGATCACCTGCGGCTGGCCGCCCAACCGCGCCGCCTCGAGCACGGTCATCGTGCCAGTCGCGTTGGCCAGATGACTCGCCATGGGATCTTGGATCGATCGGGGCACGGACGGACGCGCGGCCAGGTGCACCACCGAATCGGTGCCTTCGACCAGCCCTCGCACCAAGTCGGCGTCGAGGATGCTGCCGACGACAAGCTCCACGTCGAGGCCGTCCAGATTTGCCTTGGACCCCGTCGAGAGGTCGTCGAGGACCGAGACATGCGCCACTTCGGGCGTCGTCAGCAGACGGCGGCAGAGATTGGCACCGATGAAACCGGCACCGCCGGTGACGAGAATTCGCACTATCCGAGGTTACCGGTCGCACTCCCCCGAGCGGCCCGAGCGGCCCGAGCGGCCCAGAGCGGGGAATACGGCTGTCAACCCGTCGCGATCCAGCGATCGGCCTCTTTCAGGCGCTTCTCCAATTGCGCGACCGTGGCTTCGGCGATCGATCGGATGCCGGCGCGCCGGTTCAACTCGCCGTTGATCCGCGCGTGATCCCAGCCGGTGAGCCGAGCGAGCTCGGTCACGCGCACGGTGTTGAAATCGCGTAGATCGCGTTTCTCGGATTCACGGGTGCGCATCTCGGCCAGCGCATCGAGCGGATCGGGTTGGCGACCGGGGAGGGGCGGAGGCGGCGGCAACACCACATCGAAGCCGGCAAAAGCGTCGGTGCCGATGTCGACATCTTCTGACGGGTCGATGCCATCGGTCGGTGCCGAAGCCGACCCGTCGTTCGACGTGCCACCGACAACCGTCGACGACAGCGCTTGGAACAACGACAGCTGTTCCTCGGCGCGCGGCTGTGCTCCCGCCGTGTCGAACCCTTCTTCCTCGGCGACGCGCCGTCGGGCTTCGATCGAATGCCGGCGCTCTTGCGCGAGCGTCAACGCGTGACCGCGCACACGCGGATCGTCCGGCAGGAAGAAATAGGCCTTCTGCGAACGCAGGCCCGGCGTCCACCGCGCGATACGACCAACCGCTTGGCGGAAGAACATCGCGGTCGCCGTCGTTGTGGCCAACACACCGACACGAAGGCGTGGGATGTCGACCCCTTCACTGATCATTCGCACCGCGACGATCCACGGGTCGTCGCTCTGCGCGAACTGCGCAATCACCGCCGATGCCTTTGGATCGTCCGACAATGCAACACGCGCGGTGATCTTGTGGTCGCGTTTGAGGATCTTGACGACGGAGCGCGCATGCTCCTGATCGATCGCGATCACCAAACCGGCCGCGTTGGTATGAGTGCGACGGATGTCGATGAGGCGTTCGTGGGCCTTTGTCAGAACCGCCGGCAGCCAGTCGCCGTCAGGGCTGAGTGCGGTGCGTAAGCGAGCGCCCCATTGGTCGCGGCGAAGGTCTTCGTCGAACGACGCCGCCATCTCTTCACCGTCGCTCGAACGCCACTCCATGTGGCCGTCGAAGCGAGGAAAGAACACCGGCCGTACGACGCCGCCGTCGGCCAGCGCGTCGCCATAGCCATAGGAGTAGTCGGCCACTGCATCGCCGTAGTCGCCGAATGAATACGCCACGAATGGGATCGGATTGTCGTCGGTACGAAATGGTGTTCCGGACAACAACAAGCGGCACTCGGCATCGCCGACGGCGGACCGGACGCCGTCGCCCCAACTTCGGTCGCTCGCCGCGTGGTGGACCTCGTCGAGGATGGCGATGCCGCCGTGTGCCAATCGAGCGAGCGACTTCGCCGACGTCGATGCTTGGCTGTAGGTGACGATCACTCCGTGCATGTCTGCGGGCAGTCCCATGCGCCACTGCCAGTCGGCTTCGAGATGCAAGCCGAAGCGCGCCGCGGCGTGCGCCCACTGGTGTTTGAGATGCTGTGTCGGTACGACGACGACCACGGGACGTCGTTCGGTGCGCAAGTCCTGGCGCACCGCGGCAAGCGCGAACGTCGTCTTACCCGCGCCCGGGCACGCGACGGCGAGGAAGTCGGGCGACGTACGGGCGCGGAACGCTTCGAGTGCATCGCGTTGCCAGGGTCGTAGTGTGATCGCTCGCACGAGGGTCGGGGTATAGCGTCGTTCGCACTCCCTATGACAACACCAACCTCCCGCTCCCAGGGCCGCTCGGGCCCCACCTCCCGAACAGCCCTCGTGGTGGGCGGCACCGGCCCCACGGGGCCGTTCATCGTCAATGGTCTGCGCGCGCTCGGCTACGAGACGACGATCCTGCACACCGGTCGCCACGAGGTCGACGAGATCCCCGACGATGTCGAACACATCCACGCCTCACCCCACGACGCCGAAGCATTCGCCGCCGCGATCGGCTCGAGAGAGTTCGACGTCACACTTGCGATGTATGGCCGCCTTCGCGCGATCGCCGAGATCATGGTCGACAAGACAGGACAATTCATTTCGATCGGTGGCGTACCTGCATATCGCGGCTACATGGATCCCGATCTGTGGAGCCCGCCGGGACTACCGCTGCCGACACGCGAAGATGCGCCGCTCGCCGACGACAGTGCCGACGGCAAGAGCTATCGCGTGGCGCGCACCGAGAGCATCATGTTCGAGCTCCATCCGCAGGCCACGCACTTTCGCTATCCCATCGTGTACGGCCCGCGCCAACCTGCGCCACGCGAGTGGTCGATCGTGCGCCGCATCCTCGATCAACGACGGCACATCGTCGTCGCTGACGGAGGACTGACGTTGTTGTCGTGCGGTTACGTCGAAAACCTCGCGCATGCTGTGCTGCTCGCCGTCGGCCATCCGGCTGCGACCGGCCAATGCTTCAACGTTGCCGATGACGAGTGCCTGACGCTCACGCAAGTGATCGAGGTCGTGGCGCGCGAACTCGACCACGAGCTCGAAGTCGTCTCGATGCCGTGGGAGATCGCGCTCCCCGCTCGACCCCTCGTCGCGCAGCATCGACCGACACATCGAGTGCTCGATACCTCGTCACTGCGCCAACGACTCGGCTATCGCGACATCGTGCCTGCGCGGCTCGCCCTCGCGCGCACTGCTCGGTGGTTGGCACAGCATCCGCCCGAGCCCGGGGGCGTCGAGGAGATGGTGCTCGACGATCCCTTCGACTACGACGCCGAGGATCAGCTGATCGGTGCGTGGAAGAGCGCGCTGTCGGCGCTACCGTCGGTCGAGTGGCGCCACACTCCGGGGTTCGGCCTCACGTACAGCGGGCCGGGCGCATCGAGAGTTCGCTCCGATACGCGGATCTGAGCCGCAACCCGTGACGTCACCTATCGACAACAGTCGGCGCAGTTCGGTCGAAGCAGCAGTGACCGCGTGGATGAGCCAGCTCGTCGACCTCGGCGCATCCAACCGATTGCTCTACTACCGCACGCTCAACGTCGGCACGCTCGACCTCGATCGCGCGACCGTGCCGGCGATCGAAGCGCTGCGGCAAGGTTCACGGGTCAACCTGAGCGACCTCTTCCCCGCCGCCGAGTTGCGGGCAGACGCTGCCCGGCGGATGCGGGCAATCAACGCAAAGGCCGTCGAGAACCTCGAAGAACGGGGCCTGCGCACGCTCTACCTGGCCTGGGGAATGGCCACGTGGACGCCGATAGGCACCGCGGCAACGCCGGCGGCACCCGTACTGCTCTTCCCGCTGCGCGCCACGCGCAAGGGAACCGCGGGCGAAGAATTCGAGTTCTCCGTCGCTGGTGAGGCGCAGCTCAATCCCACACTCATCCAGTTGTTGCAGAGCCGTCATGGCCTCACGATCGCCGCCGATGACATCGTCGACCACGCGACACCCGACGGGTCGATCGAACCCGACGCGATGTTGATCTTCAACGAGATGACGCACATCTGCGCGCCCCTCGCCGGGTTCGCGATTGCGCCTCGCAACGTCATCGGCAATTTCAGCTTCGCGAAATTACCCATGGTCAACGATCTCAACGCCCATCGCGCCCAGTGCGCCGAGCACGACCTCATCGCGTCGATCGCCGGGGACGTCGGTGCCCGCAAACAGCTGGCCGCACGCGTGTCGACGGTGCCCGACGACCTGCCCGACGTGATCGCCCCCGACGACGAACACCTCGTGTTGCCCGCAGACGCCTCGCAAAGCCACGTGATCAACCGTGTGCTCAACGGCGAGAGCATCACCATTCAGGGGCCGCCGGGCACGGGCAAGTCGCAGACCATTGCGAATCTCATCACGTCGTTGGTCGCGCAAGGCAAGCGAGTGCTGTTCGTCGCCGAAAAGCGGGCGGCAATCGAAGCAGTCGTCAAACGCCTACACCAAGTTGGCCTCGATGACATCGTGCTCGATCTCCATAGCGTCCCGAGGACGAAGGCCGCATTTGCCCGCGCGCTCGCTGAACCACTGCAGCCGGCGGCGGTTGCCGACGGCACCGATCCTTCCGCCCGTCAGCAATTGATCGACACCCGCAAGGCGCTGCACGACTACGCGCACACGATGCATTCGATACGCGAGCCGTTCGGGTTGACCCTCTACGACCTGCAAGCCGAGATGTTCGCCTTCCCGGCCGAGGTACAGAACCCGCATGTGTTGCCGCGTAGCACGACCCAACGCTTCGGCCGTGAGGACTACCACACCGTCGCCACCGGTGTCCGCGAGTATGCGGCCCTCGCAATGGCCGGTGGCGAACAGTCGCCTTGGGCCCGCGCCACGCTCTCGTCGAACGACGAAGCGAGTGTCGCGCTCGACCATGCGCACGCACTGTGCGACGATCAATGCGCATCCGTCGACGCCGCCTTGCGCAACCTCGCCGCGACGCTCGGCATCACCGTTCCCGCCGCCTTCTCGGGCTGGCAGCCGGTGCTCACACTGATCAACGAAGTGCAACGGGTGCTGTCCGCGTTCAACCCCACCGTGTTCGACGACAGCGCCGATCTCGAATCACTTTGCGGTGTGCTCACTCGATCAGAGCAACGCGGAACAATGGCGTCGTTCACCCGCAGCCTGTCCGGCAAATACCGCGGTACCCGGCGTCGCGCGCGCGGCATGCTGCGCGAAGGCGTCGCACTGGACGACGTGCAGCTCTACCGCGGCATCGCAACCGCGCGTGACGCGCGTGCGCAATGGCGCACGATGGCCGAGCCGGGCCATCCGCCGCGAGCGGTAGCGGGCTTCGAACAGCTCACCGCGGCCTACCAGACGTTGTTGGTGCGGCTGTTGGCCCTCGACGCGATGCTGCCGCAGTCAGGCCTCGCTTCGTTGGACACCGCACCGTTGCGGGCGGCCGCGACCGAGCTCGCGGGCGACGCGATCGGTGTCTACCGGCAACCGAGATTGCGCACGCTCGAGCGACAGATCGACGAGTATCAGCTCGCTCCCGTGCTGCAGTTCGGCAGAGAGCACCAGCTCAGCCCGGACCAACTCGTCGACACCATCCGGTTCACGTGGTTGCGTTCGGTCTACAGCATGCTGGCACCCGAGCTCGCGTCGTTCGACGGTGCGCTGCACGATCGGCGACGCGCCGACTACTGCGAACTCGACGCGCGCCACATGGTCGGGGCCACTGCGCGCGTGCGGCGCGCCGTGCAGCACAACATTGCTTCGCTGCGGCAGATGTTCCCCGAACAGGTGCAACTCGTCGAGGCCCAAGCGGCCCGCACACGCGGTCACCTGCCGTCGCGCGAGCTGATCGCACGCGCGCCCGATGTCGTCACTCGTACGCGGCCGTGCTGGACGATGAGCCCACTGCTCGTGGCGCAGTTGTTGCCGCCACAATGCTTCGACGTCGTCATCTTCGACGAAGCCAGCCAGATCCTTCCGGCCGACGCCGTGCCGGCCTTGTTGCGTGCACCACAAGCCGTCATCGCCGGCGACAGTGAGCAGTTGCCCCCGACGACGTTCTTCGCCACGGACACCGAGGCCGACATCGAAACCGACGAGATGGCCAACGCCATCGCGCTGACGAGCGGCCTCGAAAGTGTGCTCGACGTGGCCAGCGCGCTACTGGCTCCGGGCTTCCTGCGTTGGCACTACCGCAGCCTCGACGAACGCCTCGTCGGCTTCTCGAACGCCCGCTTCTACGAGAACACGTTGACCACGTTCCCGAGCCCGATGGTGCTGGGCGCCGCGACGACACTTCCACCGTGCCTGGTGCACATCGTGGTCGACAGCGAGCTCGACGCAGCCGAGAGTGCGACCGACGAAGTCGGCCGGGTGGTCGAGCTCGTGCTCGAACACGCGCGCACCCGACCGCAGGAGACACTCGGGGTGATAGCGATGGGCGTCGTGCATGCCGAGCGCATCACCGAGGCGTTGCGCAAAGCCCGCGCCAAGGCTCCCGATGGCGACGATCTCGAGCCCTTCTTCGACGACGACGCCGAGGAGCGGTTCTTCGTCAAGAACCTCGAACGGGTGCAAGGCGACGAGCGCGACGCGATCGTGTTTTCGATCGGCTATGCGAAGAGCGCCAACGGTCGGCTCTCACACAACTTCGGGCCCCTCAACCAAAGTGGGGGCGAACGGCGCCTCAACGTCGCGATCACGCGGGCACGGCGGCGCATGACGCTGGTGAGTTCATTCGTGACAACCGATATCGACCTCAGCCGCACCAATGCGAAGGGCGTGGCACTTCTGCGGGACTACATGGTCTATGCCGATTCGAGCGGCGGCGCGGCAGCGCGCGGCGCGAGCGGCGTCGCGCTCGATCCGTTCCTCGAGCACGTCCGCGGCTGGATGGCTGCGCTCAGCCTCCCCGTGACGCCGATGGTCGGGCAGTCGACCTACCGGCTTGACTTCGCGCTGGCCCATCCCACCGACGGCTCCCGCGGGCTGGCGGTCGAATGCGACGCGCACACCTACAGCGAGGCCCGCACGACCCGCGATCGAGATCGGCTGCGGCCCGAGGCGTTGCAGCGTCTCGGGTGGGATGTGCACCGCGTGTGGTCCGCCCAGTGGTATCGCGATCCGCAATCCGAGGCGCAGCGAATTCGCGATGCCTGGCGTGCCATGACCGCGCAATGATCGCGGCACGCGCACTGGTGATGTGCCACAGCGTCCATGAAGGCGCCGGGCGGGTAGGACAACGCTTGCACGAGCGGGGCTACGAGGTCGACCCGTTCATCGTCGTGTCCGATCCGGCGACGCCCGTTTCCCACGTTCCCTTTCCCGAGCATGGGGGCTACGACCTCATCGCGACGATGGGTGCACCTTGGTCGGTGTACGACACGGATGCGATCGGCACGTGGATCGATCGTGAATTGGCCTTGCTGCGCGACGCGCACGCGGCCGGCGTCCCGATACTCGGCGTGTGCTTCGGCGCGCAGGCCCTGGCCACTGCGCTCGGTGGCACGGTCGCGCGTGCGCCCCGACCCGAGATCGGCTGGCACTACATCGAGACCGACGCACCGTGGATCAGTCCCGGCCCGTGGTTTCAGTGGCACAGCGACCGCTTCACGGTGCCTGTGGGCGCGACCGAACTTGCCCGATCGGCAGTCGCGCCACAGGCGTTTCGCCACGGGCGCTCGCTGGGCGTCCAGTTCCATCCCGAAGTCGACCGCGAAATCGTGAGCGATTGGCTCGACGGCCGCCACCGCAGCGACGACGAATTCGCCGCGGCCGACGCCGATCCGGTCGAGATCTCGGTCCGCGCCGCGGTCATGGTGGAGTCGTCGCTGCCCGCCGCTGACGTACTGGTCGACGGTTTCCTCGATTTCATCGCGTCGGGCTAATGGCCTAGGCCATTTGCCTGCTCAAGCCCACGGCTGTGGCGCCGATCTTTAGGTCGAGCCGTTCTCGACGGCACAGTCGGGTTCTGAGTTGATGGCATCCTCTTCCTTGTCGACAATCGCGGGCAGGCGAACCACGCGCGCGCGCACGGCGAGTACCTACCGCACCAGCGCGATCATCCTGTGCGTCGGTTTGCTGGCTGCCGGTTTCTTCCCCTTCTTCCAGGGAAACCATCGCGTCTTCGTCGCCGCGATCGGCGCCATCGAGTTGACCGCGGCGCTGAGCGCACGCCTACCGTTGCGCCGGCTCCGCGAACTGACGTCGCCGGGATGGCTGCTCTTCGCTGCTGCAGCGGCCGTGTTCGCGTCTGTTGCCGCGACGAGCGACATACAACAGCGAGCACTCGGCGCGGTGCTCGGCGCCGTGTTGGTGGGCGGCGCGACAGCGCGCATGGTCCGCGATCGGTTGCGCCGTCTCGGTGGTGAGATCATCAGTGAGGCCTTCCTCGTCGCCGCCTCGATCACCTTGGCCGCATGGGGATTGTGGGTGCTGCCCGAGCTGCAGCACTCCAACGCCACCGCCGTCTGTGGCGCCACGGTGCTGGGGCTCACTGGCGCGATGTTGCTGGCATCGGTGCGGCTACGACTGCTCGACTCGTTGGTTCGCGGCCCGTCGTTCCTCTTCCTCACGTTGGCGTTGGCCGCGCATGCCGCGCTCGGCCCATTGTTGATCTGGTTCGGTTTCTCGAATTCGGCCAACGCTGCCGCATACGACGGTTGGTTGGCTCTCGTCGTCGGTACGGTTACCGCCGCGGCGGCCGCCTGTCCTTCGTTCGAGCCCTTGCGCAACGCGGCGACGAGCAACGGCACGTCACGGATCGTGATCCGGGCGCTGGTGCCCATCTCGGCCACTCTCGTCGGCCCCGCCCTGTTCGTCGTGGGCACGGCCACCACGATCGCGGTCGACGTCACCTACGCGACGATCACGTCGCTGATCCTCTCGGCCGGTGCCGCGATCTACATGTTCTGCCTACTCGTTCGATCGGGGACTCTCGAACACGAGGTGTACCACGATGAGCTGACGGGCCTGCCCAACCGCACGATGTTCCTCGAACGTCTCGGTCTGGCGCTCGAGCAGGCCGATCGAGGCTCGTGGGGTACGGCGGTGATGTTCCTCGACGTCGACCGGTTCAAAGCGGTCAACGACAGCCTCGGCCATGCGGCCGGCAACCAGGTGCTCGCCGCAGTAGCCAAACGCCTGCTGCTGTGCTCCGACGACGACATGACCGTCGCTCGGTTGGCCGGCGACGAGTTCGCGCTGCTCATCCCGCGGGTCAACGGATCGGCGAATGCGCGCGCCGTGGCCAAGAAGCTGCTCGACAAGTTCACCGAACCCATCGCAGTCGCACGGCGCAAGGTCTACGTGTCACCCAGCATCGGCATCGCGCACTATCCGGCGGACGGCGTGGATGCGCACGGTCTTCTCGAACGCGCCGACGCCGCGATGTACCGGGCGAAAGAGCGGGGCCGCAACAACTACCAGCTCTACACCGCCGAGACACGACTGCGTGCGCTCGACAAGCTCGATCTCGAATCGGCGCTGCACCGCGCCATCGTCGACGATCAACTCCGGCTCTTCTATCAACCGAAGGTCAGCTTGCACACAGGACTCGTCGTCGGCTGCGAGGCCCTCGTGCGGTGGAACCATCCCCGCGTCGGCTTGGTCACGCCCGACCAGTTCATCCCGATCGCGGAAGAGACCGGCATGATCTGCGAGATCGGCGAATGGGTGCTCATCGAAGCATGCACCCAGGCGCGTCGGTGGGAAGAAGCGGGCACACCCATCACGGTTGCGGTAAACCTGTCCGCTCGCCAGTTCCAGCAACAAGCCATCAGTGAACTCGTGCGCGGCGTGCTGCGCTTCACGCGGTGCACCCCCGAACTGCTCGAGCTCGAACTCACCGAGAGCCTCGCGGTCGGCGACCCCGATCAAGTGCAACGCATACTCGACGACTTCCGCGCGCTCGGTGCCCGCTGCTCGATGGACGACTTCGGCATGGGCTACAGCGGCATGGGCTACCTCGACAAGTTCCGCTTCGACGTGCTCAAGATCGATCGCACCTTCGTACGGGGCATCACCTCGAAGGGGTCACCGATCGTCACCGCCGTCATCGCGATGGCGCGCGGCCTCGGCCTCGAAGTGGTTGCGGAAGGCGTGGAGACGTTGCCCCAACTCGCGTACCTCCACAAGCAGGGCTGCGACCTCGTGCAGGGCTACCTGACCGGCAAGGCCGTCCCGGCCGAGCAGTTCCAGAGCATCATGGCCCTCGATCTGCACGCCCTCATCGGCAACGGCCCCGTCGCCACTCGCATCGCGTAGCTTTCTGGTGCGGCGCGTTCTTGTGCGGCTGCGCCGCAACGCGAGGGCGGCTTCACCGCAGGTAAGCAGCGCGGGGTCCTAGTAGCTTCCTCTCGAACCAGAGGAGCGTTTCATGAGCCTGATGGGCACCCGCGTCATCCGCACCGAAGACCCCAAATTGTTGACCCACGGTGGTGACTACG
>JBDSMH010000202.1:0-28816 GCA_039915945.1 Acidimicrobiales bacterium
ACCAGCGTCGTCGCCATGGCTCGGGCCATTGGTGGTGTGCCCTCGTGCGATCGTGCTCCGATTCTGGGCCTCGTGTGTGCGCTTAAGCGTCTCGGCGGTGTACTCATGCGGCGCTTCGGATTTGAGCGGGGTGCGGTAGTGGGTTGAGGGTCCGCGGACGCGGCACAGGGGCTCAACAGAATCGGTGGTGTCTGACGCCAATCGATTCGGGGAGCCCTGTGGAATGCAACCCTACGCGTATCTGCGAGTTGCTGGTCGGCTTGCCCGAAGTGAACGTGCTCGGTGTCGACGATGAGTGTGATGGCCCGCTGCGGGTGCATGTCGAGTCTCGGGTCGAGCGGGCGTGGTGTCGGGGCTGTGGCGGTCGGGCGGCGGTGAAAGACCGTCCACGAGTCGAGTTGGTGGATTTGCCGGCGTTCGGTCGGCCGACGCGGTTGGTGTGGCACAAGCATCGATGGTGTTGCCGCGGGTGCGGGGCGGGTTCGTGGACGATCATCGATGACCGGATCGCGCCACGGCGCGCAGCGATGACGGACCGGGCGGGACGGTGGTGCACCGAACAGGTCGGCCGGTCGGGTCGCACGGTCGCGGAGGTGGCCCGTGAGCTGGGTTGTGATTGGCACACGGTCAACGACGCGGTGATCGCGTATGGCCGCGCGCTGGTCGAGGACCCGAATCGCGTCGGCGATGTGGATGCGCTGGGCTTGGACGAGACGTTGTTCTGTCGGCGCGGCCCGCGGCATCGACACGAGTGGTGCACGTCGATCGTCGATGTCAGCGCCGGTCGTTGCGCGCAGTTGCTCGATGTCGTCGCAGGCCGCAGCGCGGCTGGTCCCTCGGCGTGGCTCGAGGACCGACCACGACAATGGCGCGACGCGATCCGCTACGGCGTGTTCGATCTCTCCGGCCCTTATCGCAAGACCTTCAACGACTCGCTGCCCGACGCGGTGCAGGTCGCCGATCCGTTCCACGTCTGCAAGCTCGCGAACGCGAAGCTTGACGAGTGTCGGCGCCGCGTGCAGAACGAGACCATGGGGCATCGTGGCCGCAAAGACGACCCGCTGTATCGCGCCCGGCGCTTGTTGACCAAAGGACACGAACGACTCGACGAACACGGCAACACGAAGCTGATGGGGTTGCTCGAAGCCGGCGACCCGCGCGGTGAGGTCCGCACGACCTGGCACGCGAAAGAGACGCTGCGCGGTCTCTACGACATCGACAACCCCGCCGTCGCCGCCGAGTACCTCGACGAGCTGATCGCCGACATGGCCGACGCCTCGATGCCAACCGAGGTCCAGTCGTTGAGCCGCACAGCACGACGTTGGCGCGAACAGATCCTCGCGTGGCATCAAGCGTTCGTGTCGAACGGCCCGACCGAAGCCGTCAACAACTTGATCAAACGGATCAAACGCGTCGGCTTCGGATTCCGAAAATTCGACCACTACCGCATCCGCGTCCTGCTCCACGCCGGACGACCCAACTGGGACCTACTCGCCACCATCAACCCCGCTCAAATCCGATGAGCCCGATTCGTCTGCAAGGCATCGACGCTCCGGAGCTGCATTATCGGCCGGTGTTCCCGACGGTGACGGGCAAGCCGCAACCATCTTCGAATCAGCGCGGGGATTTCAACGCGGCCAACCTCGAGCTGCGTGAACGGCTGGCTGCTGGAGCAGGCGTGGTCAGCTCCCCGCCGTTTGGGTGCCGTGCCGTGATTTCGCTCGTCCGATGGCGTCGCAACGGAGGACACGCTGAGGACACAGAAGGCCGAGAAGTGTTGCGTAATGACGGCAAGCGGTGAGAGGTAAAGGTCCAGTTCGCTAGCGCTTTTCGATAACCCGGGCACGTCACATATCCAGTGCTACACGTTGAAGCGGAACTCCATGACGTCGCCGTCGGCGACGACGTAGTCCTTGCCTTCGCTGCGAACCTTGCCTTGCTCGCGCGCGGTGTTCCACGAACCGATGGCAAGTAATTCGTCCCACTGAATCGTCTCGGCGCGGATGAAGCCGCGTTGGAAGTCGGTGTGAATCACACCGGCACACTCGGGTGCTCGCATGCCCGCGCGGAACGTCCACGCACGCGACTCTTTCTCACCCGTGGTGAGGTACGTGCGCAGCCCCAGCGCGCGGTAGGCGGCGCGCACGAAGCGCGGCAACGCACCTTCGCCCAAGCCGAGCGCGTCGAGCATCTCTGCCCGGTCGGCTTCGTCGAGTTGCGAGGACTCTGCTTCGAGTTGCACGCACATGCCGACCACGATCTCGTCGTCGTCTTTGGCGCCGATCGCACCCATGAGCTCACGGCGCACCGGCCCGATGACTGACTCGACATCGGCGAGTTGACCTTCACCGATGTTGACCACCGCCATCACCGGTTTGTTGGTGAGGAAGAAGTACGGCTTGAGCAATGTGCGTTGGTCGTCGGTGAGGTCGCCGCGATAGATCGGAGTGCCCGCGGCGAGCAGTTTGACCGCACTCTCGAGTGCGACGACCTCGTCCGCGATCGACTTGTCGCCCTTGGCCGCCTTGCGCCGCTTGTCGACTTGCCGTTCGGCCGAATCGAGATCCGCGAGCGACAACTCGACCTCGAGCACGGCGAGGGCATCGAGCGGGTCGGTCGGTCCAGGCACATCAGGATCGGTGTGTGCCCGCAGCACGTAGACGATCGCATCGACTTCGCGGATACCGGCGAGGAATCGGTTGCCCAAACCTTCGCCTTTGTGCGCGCCCTCGACCAGGCCACCGATGTCGGTGAACTGCACCGTGGCCGGCACGACATTGCGCGACTTGGACATCACGGCGAGCTCGTCGAGACGGTGATCGGGCACCCGCGCCACGCCCACATTGGGATCGACGGTCGCAAACGCGTAGGGCGCCGCCAGCGCGCTGCCACCCGACAACGCGTTGTACAGCGACGACTTGCCTGCATTGGGCAGGCCGACGAATCCGAAGCGTTCCACGAAGAAGCGAGGCTACCGGGAGCTACGCTGGACTACGTGCAAACCCCCCGTGCGCGCGCCAATGCTGCACTGCTGCAGGCCGTTTATTACCTCGATCGCGAACTCGCGCCGCCCACCAAGGTCCGCGCCTTCATCCGCGCGTTGGGCACGGTCGACGCGCTGTCCGACGACGAACTGGTCGAGCGCACCAACAGCCAGACACTCACCGAACTCGAGGGCATCGGCCCCAGCACCGGCGAAGTCATCGCCGATGCGGTGCTGGATCGCCCCTCCTCGTATCTGGCCAAGCTCGAGGCCCGCACTCGCATACCCATCGGCGCGGGTGAAGAGATCCGCGACGCGATCCGGGGCGACTGTCACCTGCATTCGGTGTGGAGCGACGGTGCGGCGCCGGTCGCCGCGATGGCCGAGGCGGCGCGAGCCCTGGGCCACGACTACATGGTGCTCACCGACCACTCGGCGCGCTTGACCATCGCGCACGGTCTCGACGAGGCCCGTGTGCGCAAGCAGCTCGACGAGGTCGCGGCGCTCAACGCACAGATGGCGCCGTTTCGCGTGCTGAGCGGTCTCGAGGTCGACATCCTCGAAGATGGGTCACTCGATCTCGCCGACGACCTGTTGGCCGATCTCGACATCGTGGTCGGCAGCGTGCACAGCAAGTTCCGCATGCCCCGCGAGGACATGACGCGCCGCCTGGTGATGGCCATTGCCAGCCCCCATGTCGACATGATCGGGCACATCACCAACCGCAAGGTCGCCGGTGGGGGCCGCGACGGGTCGGTCTTCGACGCCGAGATCGTGTTCGCGGCATGCGCCCGATTCGACACCGCCATCGAGATCAACTGCCGGCCCGAGCGCCAGGACCCTCCCGAAGACCTCGTGACCCTGGCCCGCCAGTGGGACCTCAAGTTCTGCATCAACACCGATGCCCACGCGCCCGGACAGCTCGAATGGCAGCCCTACGGGTGCGACAAGCTGGCCCAACTCGATATCGGCGCCGATTCCGTCATCAATACCTGGTCCGCCGATGAGCTCGTGGGCTGGGCCAGTTCGCGATAGGCGGCCCCAGGCCGTAGATTGGTCTCCATGTCGAAACACACGCAGAAGCGCAAGAACAAGGCCCGCAAGTCCAAAGCCAATCACGGCACCAAGCCCAACGCGGGCAGGGGCTGAGCGCTTCTCACGCCCGAGCGGCTCTCGTCAGAGCGAAATAGCAGGGCGACCGCCCGGTGGGCATCAACTGGGGGCCGTGCTCGAACGCCGAGTTCGTACCGCCCGAACGCGATGCCGTCGTCGCCGAAACCGAGCGCCGGGTCGAGGCGCAGAGCACCCAGGTCGCCCGTCGACTCAACATCGATCGTCGCCGGTTCGTCGCCTCGTTGTCGGGTACTGCGCTCGCATTGCTGACCCTCGACGCCTGTAGCAAAGAGAAACATGCGGCCGAGCGAGCCGTCGACCCGACGCTGCCAGCCCAACCGGGTGGCACCTTCGCCGTGCCCACCACCGCGGTGACCGAACCCGAAGTCGCCACGACGGTGCTCAGCGGCAACGAGTTCGTCTTCGATGTGCAGACCCATCTGCTGCCCTACGACCTCACGCGCAGCTCGTCCAACTTTGGCAGCAGCTTCCCTCAGGCCAACTGCGGTGAGAGTGATTCGCGCAAGTGCTTCGATCTCGATCACTTCCTCGACGCGATGTTCCTGCAGAGCGATACCTCTGCGATCGTGTTGTCGGCACTACCGGTCTATGGCGTCGAAAACCCGTTGACCGCCGACGCGATGGCAGAGACGCGCCGCATTGCCGAAAAGCTCTGCGGCGACAACCGCGTGTACATGATGGGCCAAGCTGCGTCCAACGTCGGTTCGGTACAAGCCTCCTTCGACACCATGTCGGCCACGGCTTCGAAGCACAAACTCGTCGCGTGGAAGACCTACACGCACACCGGCCAGAGCCTCCGGCTCGACGACGGCGACCGGTCGTTGTTGCAAGTGGGACAGCGGCTTGTGCGCCACGCGGTCACGACGGGCGTGCCCGTGATTGCAGTGCACAAGGGCTTCGGGTCCGATCCTGTCGATATCGGGCCCGCCGCGGTCGCGAACCGCGACGTGAACTTCCTCATCTATCACTCGGGCTTCGAGGGCGTCTTCGAAGGCCCCTATGACGGGGCCCGACCGAATGCCGGCGTCGACCGTCTGATCCAATCGCTCGAGCGCGCCGGCGTCGGCAAGAACGACAACGTGTACGTCGAGTTGGGATCGACGTGGCACTACGTCATGGCCGATCTGACGCAAGCGGCCCACGTGCTCGGCAAACTGTTGAACGCCGTCGGCCCCGACCGCGTCCTGTGGGGCACCGACTCCATCTGGTACGGCAGCCCGCAGGATCAGATTCAAGCGTTCCGCGCCTTCCAATTCACCGCCGAGTTCCAGGAGCGCTACGGCTACCCGGCCCTGACACGCGAATTGAAGCGCATGGTGCTCGGGTTGAACGCGGCCCACTTGTTCAACGTCGACCCCGCCAAGGTGCCCTGCAGCTTCTCCCGGCAGGATCTCGAGCGACTGCGCCAGGAGCGCCGACTGACCTCGGTGCTCCACGGGCCGACCACCCGCCGTGAGTTCGCCACCCTCATGCGATCACCGCTCGCCGTTCTTCTATGAACTGTTCGTGACGCTTTATGCATGGACAGGTGACCGCGCGGTAGGTTCTCGGCCACAGGCGGGCTAACCCGCATAACCGTGGAGGGACCACATGCGCAAGACGCGCCTTTCTCTGTTCGTCGCGTTGTTGGCAATGTTTGCCGTCGTCGCCGCGGCGTGCGGAGACGACAAGACTTCGACCAGCACGACGCCGGTGGCCGACGCATCGGCATGTGCGACGACCCCAGAGAAGGGCGATCCAGCGGGCAAAAAAGTCGGGCTCCTATTCGACGTCACCGGGCGCGGTGACCAGTCGTTCAATGATTCGGCAGCATGTGGCCTCGACAAAGCGGTCAAAGAGTTCAAGCTCGCTCCGAAGGAGTACCCGCCGTCCACCGGTGAGTCCGACCGCGCGCCGCGCATCAACCTCGCCGCGGGGGCCGACAAGAACGCTCTCATCATCGGAGTGGGCTTCCTCTGGGCGACACCACTCGAAGCTTCGGCGAAGGCCAACGCGTCGACGCAGTACGCGATCATCGACTCCGTCGTCGCTCAGCCGAACGTGACGTCGCTCGTCTTCGCCGAGGAACAGGGCTCATACCTCGTCGGTGCCGCCGCCGCGCTCAAGACCAAGACCAAGAAGGTCGGCTTCATCGGTGGCGTCCAGAACACACTGATCAAGAAGTTCGAAGTCGGCTTCGTTGCCGGCGCCAAAGCTGCGAACAAGGACGTGACCGTCGACATCAAGTACATCACTCCGGATGGCGACTTCACCGGATTCAATGCGCCCGACAAGGGCCAGGAGATCGCCCGCGGCATGTACGACAGCGGCATCGACATCATCTACGCGGCAGCGGGAAGCTCAGGCACCGGCATGTTCAAGGCCGCCAAGGAGCACACCGCCCGTGTCGGGCAATCCAAGAAGGTCTGGGGCATCGGTGTCGACTCCGATCAGGCGAAGACCGTCGGCGCTGATCTCGCTCCATACGTGCTCACATCGATGATCAAGCGCGTCGACGTCGCGGTGTACGAAACGATCAAGTCCTTCAACGCCGGCACCCTCAAGGGTGGCACCACCGAGGTGTTCGACGCGAAGCGCGACGGCGTCGGCTACGCCACGACCGGTGACTTCGTGAAGGACATCGCGAGCAAGCTCGACGGTTACAAGAAGGACATCGTCGACGGCAAGATAACTGTGCCCAGCAAATAGCCTCGGACCCGATCGGCGTCTCGTTCGATGAACGCGAACACCGGGAGCACCCTCCTCGACGACGGTGCTCCCGGTTCGCGCCCTGACACTCCTATCGCGATCGAGCTACGCGGCATCACCAAACGGTTCCCCGGTGTCGTTGCCAACGACCGCGTCGATCTCGTCGTTCGGCGCGGTGACGTCCACGCCATCGTCGGCGAGAACGGATCCGGCAAGTCCACGTTGATGAAGACCCTCTACGGTCAGCACCGGCCGGACGAAGGCACCATCGTCGTGAATGGTGCGGAAAAGCACTTCCGGTCGCCGCGCGACGCGATCGAGGTCGGCATCGGCATGGTGCAGCAACATTTCATGCTCGCGGACAACCTGACCGTCTGGGAGAACATCGCCCTCGGCGACGAACCCGGCTCGTGGTGGCGCATCAACGCGGGGGACGCCCGCGCGCGCATCGCCGATCTCGCCCACCGATACGGTCTCGATGTCGACCCCGATGACCGCGTAGAAGAGATCGGCGTGGGTGAACGACAACGGGTCGAGATCCTGAAGGTGCTGTTCCGCGGCGCGAAGATCCTCATCCTCGACGAGCCGACCGCGGTGCTCGTGCCCCAAGAAGTCGATCGGCTGTTCAGTTCGTTGCGAGAGCTGACGGACGAGGGTGTGACGGTGATCTTCATCTCCCACAAACTCGACGAGGTGCTCGCTATCTCCGATGCGATCACCGTGATCCGCGCCGGACGCACGGTCTCGACCGTCGACGCGAAGAGTGTGAACGCGCGTCAACTCGCCGAGTTGATGATCGGCAGCGAGCTGCCGACACCCGAGACCACGGGTTCGACGATTCGTCCGGAGATCGAACTCGAGCTCTCGCATATCACGCTACGCACGCCCGAAGGCCGTGCGCTCCTCGACGATGTCTCGCTGTCAGTACGTCGAGGAGAGGTCGTCGGCGTCGCTGGAGTCGAAGGCAATGGGCAGGCCGAACTGCTCGAGGTGGTGATGGGTCTGATACCGCTCGAGGCGGGCACCGTCGCCCTCGCCGGACAGGACATCACGTCGATGCACACTCGCGAGCGTCGCGAGGCGGGCATCGGTTACATCCCCGAAGACCGACACAGCGACGGTCTCGTTCTCGCCGAGCCGTTGTGGGAAAACGTCATGCTCGGCCACCAGACGCAACCGCCGTTCGTCAAGGGGCCATGGATCGATCGCGCCGGCGCGCTTCGGCGCACCGAGGCGATCATCGCCGACTACCAGGTGCGCGCGCCGGGGCCCGAGGTGCCCGCACTGGCTCTCTCCGGCGGTAACCAGCAAAAATTGGTCATCGGCCGCGAGATGTTCGCGTCGCCATCCGTACTCGTGGCCGCGCACCCGACGCGTGGTATCGACGTCGGCGCGCAGGCCGTCATCTGGGAGCTCATGCGGCAGGCCCGCCGTGATGGGTTGGCGATTCTTCTGGTATCCGCCGACCTCGACGAGCTCATCGGCCTGTCCGACACCCTGCTCGTGCTACTGCGAGGAAAGGTCGTGGCCAAGCTCAATCCGGCGACGACGACGCCCACCGAACTCGGCTCGTACATGACCGGTGCATCAGGGGACGAGACGCCGTGAAGGCCCGGCTGATCCAGATCCTGCTACCGATCGGCGTGGCCGTGCTGCTCGCGATGGTGATCGGCGCGCTCGTCCTCCTCCTCATCGGAAGCAATCCGATCGACGCCGCGAGGGCGCAACTCTCCTATCTCGATTCGGCCGACTCCGTGGTTGCCGTACTCAACCGCGCGAGCTGGTACTACGTGTCCGGTCTCGCGGCCGCCATCGGCTTTCGCATGGGTCTATTCAACATCGGTGTCGACGGTCAATACCGCATCGCGGCGCTACTGACGGCCGCGCTCGGTGCCGAGCTCACCCTCCCCGCGGCGTTGCACGTGCCGTTCATGTTCATCGTGGCAATGATCATCGGCGGCGCCTTTGCCGCGATCGCCGGCGTGTTGAAGGTGAAGCGCGGGGTCAACGAAGTGATCTCGACGATCATGCTCAACTACGTCGTCACCGGCATCAACGCCTATCTCTTGATCAACTACTTCTGGCAGCGTGACACGACCGGGCGCGATCTGATTCCGAAGACCGATCTTCTCCCGAGGTCGGCATGGATGCCCGACCTCAATGCCCTCATCGCCAAGTTCGGGCTCGATCTCGCGCCGACGGTGCGCGTCCACGGCTTCCTTGTTGTCGCCGCGCTGGCTGGCGCTGTCTTCTACATCGGCGTGTGGCGCACTCGCTTCGGCTTCGATCTGAGGATGTCGGGCCTCAATCCCCTCGCCGCCCGCACCTCGGGCGTGAACCCGAATGCGATGATCATTCGCACGATGGTGATAAGTGGCGCATTGGCCGGCGTGCTCGCAATGGGACCGCTCCTGTCCGAGGGCCACGTGTACGGCGATCAGTTCCCCACGTTGCTCGGCTTCACAGGCATCGCCGTGGCGCTGCTGGGACGCAACCATCCCGCGGGCATCGCTTTTGGCGCCATCACGTGGGCGGGCCTCGAACGCGGTTCACAAGCACTCAGCAGCGAGGGCATCCCTACTGAGACCAGCCGCATCCTTCAAGGAACGCTGTTGCTGTCGGCGGTCATCACCTACGAGCTCGTCAACCGGCGCGCCCTCGCCGCCGCGACGCGCCGCGCCTCGGAGCTCACCGCGAACGTGCTCCCCGCAAGTACCGCGCAGGTGACCGGATGACCGCGACCGCCACCCTTCCCCCCGAAAGCAGCGAAGCGCCCCGATCGTGGTGGTCGGTGCGGCGCAATCGACTCGCCCTCATCGCGGTCGCCAGTTGGGTCACGGTCTCGTTCGTGCGCGTGATCCTCGATGCCGATGATCTGACGAGCTCGACCGCCTTCCGGGCCGCGATACGCACCGGCATCCCGGTGTTCCTCGCGGGTATGGGCGGCCTCTTCGCCGAACGTTGCGGCGTGATCAACATCGGCCTCGAAGGCATGATGGTGCTCGGCACCTGGTTCGCGGGATGGGGCGGCTGGCACTGGGGTCCATGGGTGGGCATCCTCCTCGGGATCTTCGGCGGTGTGCTCGGAGGATTGCTCCACGCGTTGGCAACCGTCACCTTCGGCATCGATCACATCGTGTCCGGCGTCGCGCTCAACATCATCGCGGCGGGCGTCACCCGTTTTCTCGCGGATCAATTCTTCACAGGCAAGCCAGGTGGATCGGTCTTGCAGAGCCCAAGCGTCAAGGGCAGCCTCAAGGAACAGAGCTTGCCCTTCCTGTCCGGTGGTGATCTCTTCGGATGGCGAACCCCGAATCCACTGCAATGGCTCGAGTTCAAACACTGGTTCTTGATCTCTGACACCGCGGGTCTGTTGCACGGTCTCACGAGTCGTCACAACTGGCTGACCATTCTCTCGATTCTGATCATCCCGGTTGCGACCTACGTGTTGTGGCGCACGCCATTCGGGCTGCGCTTGCGCTCCGTCGGCGAGAAGCCGTCCGCCGCCGACTCCCTCGGCGTCGACGTGTACCGCATGCGTTACATCGGCCTGGCGATCTCCGGCGGTTTCGCCGGGCTCGGCGGCTCGTATCTTGCGATCAACGGCGCCGGCCGCTACAGCGAAGGCCAGGTCTCGGGTCGTGGCTTCATCGGCCTGGCAATGGTCATCTTCGGGAACTGGCGTCCCGTCGGCATCGCGATCGGATCGAGCCTCTATGGATTCGTCGAGGGCGTGCGCCTTTGCTGCAGTGGCGAAACCATCGTCGCGCTCGTGTTGCTGGTCAGCTTGGCCCTGGCGGCGCTGGCGATCTCGCAATTGGCGCGGCACAACGTGCGCGCATTCATCGGAACCGTCGTCGTGAGCGGGCTGTTCGCGGCCTATTTCATCCAAGGCAAAGTGAATGACACCGCCGACAAGCAATTCGAGGTGCCGCGTGAGTTCACCTACATGGCGCCTTACGTGCTGACGCTGCTCTTCCTCGCATTTGCGTCGCAACGATTACGACCGCCGGCCGCGGCCGGCAAGCCGTGGCGCAAGGGCGACACCTCGTAGCCATCAGGACATCAGGTCAGCGGGCAACTCGTCCGCTCGCGGGAACGACGGTTGCGCCCCTCGACGTTGCACACTGATCGACGCGACACGGCCAGCGCGCGCCATCGCGACACGGGCCTCGAGTCCCCGCGCCAGGAAGAACGCGAAGCTTCCGACGAAGGCGTCGCCGGCGCCCGTGGTGTCTACCGCCAGTACGGACTGGGCTGCCACCGAGGCGGCCGGACCGCCGTCGACGAGCATCGCGCCCCTCTCCCCCAGCGTCACGATGGCCGCCCCGGCGCCGCGGTCCCGCAGCGCCCGGGCGGCCCGTTCGACTTCGTCGGGCGTCGCGATCGGCATGCCGGTCAACGTTGCGATCTCGGTTTCGTTGGGGCAAATGAAATCGCAGAGCGCGTACAGTTCGTCGGGTAGCGCGCCGCGCGCCGGTGCCGGGTTGAAGATCGTCACCACGCCCGCATCTCGCGCGATCTGTAGCGCGGCGAGCACCGTCGGCAACGGACACTCCCATTGACACACGAGCACCGCGCACCGCGCGATCGCGTCGCGGGCCGAGGCGACGTCATCGGGAGTGAGCAGATCGTTTGCCCCCAGCACCACGATGATCTGATTGTTGCCCGAAGCCTGTTCGACCCAAATGGGCGCGACGCCGGTCGACGCCTCGGTGGTGATCAGCACGTGGCTCGTATCGAGTCCGACCCGGCGAAAATTGTCGACATAGTCGCGCCCGAAGATGTCGTCGCCGAGCTTCGTCACCATCGTCACGTCGGCGCCGAGCTTGGCCGCCATCACGGCTTGGTTGGCACCCTTGCCGCCGAAGTGCTGCTCGAATCGATCACCGGGCAACGTCTCGCCCAGCGCGGGCAATCGCGGGGCGTACGTGACCAGATCGACGTTCGACGAGCCGACGACGCAGACCTTGGGCCTCCGCTCGGGCTCTGCTGTCCGCTCGGGCTCCGGCGCACTCATGCGGCGAACAATACGATGGTCAGATGGAAGAGATCGATTGGGCCGAGCTTCGTAGCGCAGCGACCCGTGCGACCACGCATTCGTATGCGCCATATTCCAAGCTGCGGGTCGGCGCAGCGGGGGTGGCCGACGACGGTCGCATCGTCTCGGGGTGCAACGTCGAGAACGCGTCCTACGGGCTCACGTTGTGCGCGGAGTGCAGCCTCGTGTCCGCGTTGCACATGACCGGCGGCGGACGACTACGGGCGGTCGTGTGCGTCGACGGTGACGGCGCGCTGTTGGCACCGTGCGGTCGGTGTCGACAGTTGCTCTTCGAGGCCGGCGGATCAACGCTGCTGTTGCTACGCGACAAGGGGCCGGTTCCCATGTCTGCGATGTTGCCCGAAGCATTCGGCCCGGACGACCTGCCGTGAACGCGCTCGACGTCATTCGCGCGAAACGCGACGGTCACGAACTGTCCGACGAACAGATCCAATGGTTCATCGAGCATTACACCGACGGCTCGGTACCCGATGAGCAGGCGTCCGCACTCCTGATGGCCATCGTGTTTCGGGGCATGGCGCCGCGCGAGCTCGCCACTTGGACCGCGGCGATGATCAATTCGGGGGAACGGCTCGACCTCTCTTCGCTCACGCGGCCGACCGCCGACAAGCATTCGACCGGAGGTGTCGGTGACAAGGTGTCGTTGGTGCTCGCGCCGGTAATCGCCGCGTGTGACGTGGCGATGCCACAGCTGTCGGGCCGCGGTCTCGGGCACACCGGCGGCACGCTCGACAAGCTCGAGTCGATCCCGGGCTGGCGAGCGCGACTCGACAACGACGAGGTCATCGCCATCCTGCGCGACGTCGGCGCCGTGATCTGCGCCCCCGGCGACAATCTGTGCCCCGCGGACCGCAAGCTCTACGCGCTGCGCGACATCACCGGCACGGTGGAGTCCATCCCGCTCATCTCGTCGTCGATCATGTCGAAGAAGATCGCTGAAGGCACGGGCGCGCTCGTGCTCGACGTCAAGATCGGGTCCGGGTCGTTTCTCGACGACGACGACCTCACTCGCGAACTTGCCCGCACGATGGTCGGCATCGGCAACGACAACGGCGTAAAGACGGTCGCACTGCTCACCGACATGGAGTGGCCCCTCGGTCGCACTGCCGGCAATGCGGTCGAAGTCAGCGAGTCCGTCGAGACGCTCGCCGGCGGCGGTCCTGCAGACCTCGTCGACGTCACTCTCGCGCTCGCCCGCGAGATGCTGGCCCTCGTCGGCAGCGATGCCGATCCTGCCGACGTCTTGCGCAGTGGACGGGCCATGGACCACTGGCGGCGTATGATCCGCGCTCAGGGGGGTGATCCCGACGCACCGCTGCCGGTCGCCCAGGAACGCCACATGGTCACTGCGGAGCGCGACGGCTACCTCCGCCGCCTCGACTGCCGGGCGGTGGGCAACGCGGTATGGCGCCTCGGCGCCGGGCGCACCCGCAAGGAAGACGCGGTCAGCGCCACCGCCGGTGCGATCTGCCATGCCAAGCCGGGCGAGCAGGTACGCAAAGGGCAGCCAGTGCTCGAACTGTGCACCGACGATGCCGACCGCATCGCGAATGCACTGTCGGCGCTCGAGGGTGCAATCGAAATCGGTGAAACCGCACCTCCGACGCGCCCGTTGATCGCGGCCCGTATCGGGCCAGACTGATGTCATGAGCGCCGCCCTCTCCTTCGACCAACGAGCGTCGTTCGAGCGCGACGGCTTCTTGGTGTTGCCCGACTTCGTCACTACGGACTCGTGCGCGCGGTTGCGCGCGCAGGCCGACAAGCTCGTCGCTGCGTTCGACCCCGACGAGCACCGCACGGTGTTCTCCCCCGCCGACCAAGGTCACGCGCGCGACGACTACTTCTTGAATTCTGGTGACAAGGTGCGCTTCTTCTTCGAGGAAGGCGCGTTGGACGACGATGGCCGGTTGCGTCAGGCCAAGGAGCTCTCACTCAATAAGTTGGGCCATGCGATGCACGACCTCGACCCCGAGTTTGCAAGGTTCTCGCACACCGAAGACCTCGCTGCCGTCGCCGACGGTCTCGGGTTCAGCGACCCGCTCGTGCTGCAATCGATGTACATCTTCAAGCAACCGCACATCGGTGGAGAAGTACATCCCCACATCGACCACACCTTCTTGTGGACCGAGCCCCAGTCCGTCGTCGGATTCTGGTTTGCACTCGAAGACGCCACGCGCGAGAACGGGTGCATGTGGGCGGTGCCGGGCAGCCATCGACTACCGATTCGATCGCGCTTTCGCCGTGACGGCCGCGGTGGCACCACCATGGAGGTCTACGACACGACCCCCTACCCGCGCGACGGTGAGGTGGCACTCGAGGCGAAGGCCGGCACCATGATCGTGTTGCACGGATCGCTCCCTCATCGCAGTGGGCCCAACCACAGCGACAAATCGCGCCACGCCTACACCATGCATATCGTCGACGGCGCCGCGGACTATCCCGACGACAACTGGCTACAGCGCGACCCCTCGATGCCACTTCGCGGCCTGCGGTAACAGCTTCGGCCCGGCCTCCGCCCTCACCGAGCGGGAAACCCCGTACGCTGCGGTGATGCCCTCCCCGCAAGAAGTTCTCCAGGCACCCAAGGTGGTACTCCACGATCATCTCGACGGCGGATTGCGTCCACGTTCGGTGATCGAGATCGCCCGCGACGAGGGCTACTCAAAGCTGCCGACCACCGACGAGCACGACCTTCGTGAATGGTTCAAGCGGGGCGCCAATCGCCACGACCTCACGTTGTATCTCGAGACCTTCGCGCACACCGTCGGTGTGATGCAGACCAAGGATGCACTCGAGCGGGTCGCCGCCGAGTGCGCGGAAGATCTCGCGGCGGACGGCGTCGTGTACGCCGAGGTGCGCTTCGCCCCCGAGCTACACACCGAAGGCGGGCTGACACTCGACGAGATCGTAGATGCGGTCGCCAAAGGATTCGCCCGCGGGTCGGCGCCACACCCGATTCGCGTCGGCATCTTGTGCACCGCAATGCGCACAGCCGCGCGGTCGCTCGAGATCGCAGAGCTCGCAGTACGCCATCGCGACAATGGCGTCGTCGGCTTCGACATCGCCGGCGCAGAGAAGGGCTACCCGCCGACTCAGCATCTCGACGCGTTCCAGCTCGTGCAGCGCGAGAATTTCCACGTCACCATTCACGCCGGCGAGGCCTTTGGCCCCAAGTCGATCTGGGAGGCAATCCAATACTGCGGCGCCGAACGCCTCGGTCACGGCGTGCGCATCATCGACGACATGTCGTTCGACGCCGACGGCAAAGCCACGCTCGGCCGGCTTGCCGCCTTTGTGCGAGACACGCGGATCCCCCTCGAGATGTGCCCCAGCTCCAACGTGCACACCGGCGTGAGCGCCTCGATCGCCGACCATCCCATCAAACAGCTCAGCGATCTTCGCTTTCGCGTCACCGTCAATACCGACAACCGCTTGATGAGCGACTGTTCGATGACCTCCGAGATGCAAGCACTCGTCGACGCGTTCGGCTGGGGTCTCAGCGACATGCAGTGGCTCACGATCAACGCCATGAAGAGCGCGTTCATCCCGTTCGACGAGCGGTTGCGCATCATCAACGACATCAAAGCGAAGTACGCAACGATGATGGGGATTTGACCCAGTGGGTTGGCGCGAGTGGCTCGGCCTCTCGTCGGCATCGTCGGGCACTACCCGGGTCGAGGGGCGCCCGCCGTCGGGCAACGGCGCATCGTCGTTCCATCTCTTTTGGCAGATGCCGGCCCACCCGCCTCTCGTCGAAGTGTCGGCGACGTTCGAGCTACTCGACGAGCCGGCGCAGGAGCGTCTGTACTTCTGGGCACTGCAGGCCGGCTTCGCCGATGCCAGCGGCGGATACGGCGGCGCGCACTTCGGCTTCCAATGGCATCCGCAATATCCGGCCAAACGGGCAGTGTGTTGGGGCGGCTACGCCCACGTCGGCGGCGAGCTCGACGGCGGCCCGACGACCTTTCCCAGTATCGACGGCAATCCCAACGTGTGCGCGTACCCGTGGACGACGGGACAACGGTGGACGTGGCGCATCCGCCGTGTCAGTGACGGCGTGTGGCGAGCCGAACTCGACGACCCGAATACCGGCGAGACCGTGCCCATCCGTGATCTCTGGTGTCGCGGTGACCGACTCGTCGATCCGATGGTGTGGTCCGAAGTCTTCGCACATTGCGACGACCCCAGCGTGCATGTGCGATGGAGCGAGCTGGCCACACGTACGGCGACTGACGCGATCTTGCCCTTCGCGGTGTCGGTCAATTATCAGAGCTATGCCGACGGTGGCTGTACCAATACCAATTCGTTCGTGGACGGATTCGGCTTCGTACAGGCAACGAACACCGAACGCGTGACTGCCCAAGGGGCGATACTCACGCGTTGAGCGCGATCACGACCGCCGTTGCACGTAGCGGGAGTAGCGGTAGAGGTGCCCGAGTGCAGTAACGGCACGATTGGCCGTGGCGTAACAGAGCTTGCCGCTCTCCCGTACCGCCGACGGACCGGCGTTGGTCGGGTCGGCCACGCTGAGTTCGGTGGCAGTGAGGATCGGCTTGCCGGTCGCGGCCGACACCTCTGCCGCGGCTTGCGCGTAGCGGGCGTCTTGGCGTTCGTGGAACGCCACGATGCGCTCGAGGCCGTGGTCGGGATAGAAGGCCCCGGCACGCATCAGCTTCGCTTGGTTCGATTGGATGCCGAGACCGAGATAGACGATGGCGTGCACCATCGGATGCTGCGCGACGAGTTGCATCATCTCGGGCACCGTCTCGCGGGTCTCGCCGCCCGCGATGTCGACGGGATTGTTGTGACTCCATCGGGGTGGCAGCTTGGTGTCGATCTCGGCCATGAGGTCGGCGGGCAACGGCATCAACACGAGATCGCGGTCGCGGGTGATCGCATCCGCGGTGACAACCCCCCAACCGCCCGCGGTCGTCAAGACGACCACGTTGGGCCCCGCGGGTAGTGGCTGAGTCGCGAAAGTCGCCGCGGCCTCGAAGGCCTCTTCGATCGTGGCCGCCCGCACGACGCCCGCTTGTTTGCAGGCGCCGTCGAACACCTTGTCGTCCGCCGCCAACGCACCCGTATGGCTCGCCGCGGCGCGCGCTCCGCCTTCGGTGGCGCCGCCCTTGACGAGCACGAGCGGCATGCGCCGTGAGATCGCCTGGGCTCGTTCGTAGAACTCCCGGCCGTCGGCAATGCCCTCGACATAGGCGAGACCAACGCCGGTGGCCGCGTCGGTCGCGTAGAAGTCGAGATAGTCGGCCACCGTCACCGCCGCCGCGTTGCCCGCCGACACTGCACGCGAGATGCCGACACCGGTCGCGCAAGCCCAATTGAGAAAACTCGACACGAAGTTGCCCGACTGGCTGACGACACCGATGCGGCCCGCGGGTGGATAGGGCGCCACGATCTGCGCACACAACGCAGCGGGCGTCGATACCACGCCTTGCCCGTTGGGCCCGGCGAGCATGATGCCGAGTTCGTTGGCGAGCGCGACGAGCTCGCGCTCTGCACGTACACCCTCGGCTCCGGCCTCGCCGTAACCCGCGGTCGTGACGAACGCGGCGCGCACACCTTTGGCCGCGCACGCCCGCAACAGGTCGAGGTTGGCGGCCGGTGGTGTGCATACGAACACAAGATCCGCGGCGCCGTCGGGCATCTCATCGATCGAACGCAAGGTGTCGATACCGAGCACCGATTCGCCCTGCAGATTGGTGGCGAACACACGACCCTTGTAGCCGCCGGCGAGCAGATTGTGTAGCGCCACGAAACCGAACTTGCCCGGATGGCTCGATGCGCCGGCCACAACGACGCCGCGCGGCTCGAACAATGCCGCGAACTGCTGGGCTGTGAAGCGGCTCATGCCGTCGTCGCGATCTCGACGAGAGCATCGACCGCCGTCGGGATGCCATCGACGACGATCAGCGGATTGACGTCGACCGACAGCACGTGCGCGTTGTCGGCCGCAAGGCGCGACAGCGCGAGCAACACTTCGACCAACGCGTCGCGGTCGACGGCTGGTTCGCCCCGAAACGGCCCGAGCAACTTTTGCGTCGCGAGATCGTCGATGAGCTCACCGGCGTCGAGCGCGCTCAACGGCACGAGCCGAAACGCCACGTCGGCAATGGCCTCCGCGATGACGCCGCCGATGCCGAGCATCACCACGGGGCCGAACTGCGCATCGCGCAGCACCCCCGCAATGAGCTCGCGGTTGCCGCGCACCTGTTGGGCGATGAGCAGCGACACCGCGCCGTCCTCCGGTCGCGCTGCCGCGAGCAATGCGGTCGTCGCCTGTCGCACCGCGTCGGCCGACGACAGGTTGAGCTTGACCAGCCCTCGCTCGGTCTTGTGCGCGATGCCATCGCCGTTGAGCTTGGCCACCACCGGATAGCCGATCGACTGCGCCGCAGATACAGCTTGTAGGGGTGTAGCCACGATCTGCTCGCGGGCCAGTGGCACCCCGTAGCGGGCCAGCAACGCCTTGGACTCGACCTCGCTCAAGGTCGACGACGTCGTCATCCGGAAACCTTGTAGGTGAGCACCGCGCGTGCGATGCGGCGGCCAGACTGCGCGCCGATGGCCTCGGCCTCACAGAAGATCATCGACTTGCCCCGCTGCGTGATCCATCCTTCGGCGACGGCGTCTTCGTCCTTCAACGCGCCGAGGAACTGCACCGTCATGTCGACCGTTGCGAAACTGACGGCGGTTTCGTAGCCCGAACCGATCGCCGGCACCACCGACGAATCGAGCAGGCTCGACACCGCTCCCCCGTGCCCGACTCCGAAAGGCTGGCTGATCTCTGTTCGCCACGGCAGTCGCATGCGGCAATAGTCGACTCGCACGTCCTCGACCACCAAACCCAGTAGCGCCGCGAAGTGAGTCGCGTCAGCAGTGCGTCCGTAGCGGGCCCACCGCCGGTGCAAGTGATCGGGCAACGCGGCTGCGGCCTCGGCGCGGGGATACACCCGATCTGAAGTTGTCACAGACGCCTCTCGGCTCATGCACCCTTGGGGTGCCAGACGGTCTTGTACTCGCAGAATCCGGCGATGATGTACGGACTCTCGGCGCGCTCGTCGAACCAACGGCGCTCGGCGGCGGAGGCGGCGACGACACGGGTCACCGCGTCGGAAGCGCGTCGCTCGGCGTCGGCGCGTAGCTCACCACTGACGCCGCTGAGATCGACCACGTTGACGTCGGCGTGGCCGGCCATCCACGGCACCAGCTCGGCGGCCTTGCCGGTGAGAATGTTGATGACACCGCCGGGCACGTCGCTCGTGGCCAATGCTTCGCCGAGCGTGATCGACACGAGTGGCCACCGTTGGCTCGCCAGCGCAACGGTGGTGTTGCCGGCCACGATCGCCGGCGCCAACCGTGACACGAGCGCGAGCAATGGCGCATCATTGGGTGCGACGAGCGCAACCACGCCCGCCGGCTCGGGTGTGGTGAAGTTGAAGTACGGCCCGTCGACCGGGTTGGCCGAGCCCAGAATCTGCGCGTATTTGTCGGCCCACCCGGCGTACCAGACCCAACGATCGATCGCCGCGTCGGTCTCGCCTTCGGCGTCGCGCGAACCGCCGACCGAGAGTTCGTCGACGAATTGCTGGCGCCGGCCCTGCATGATCTCGGCCACTCGGTAGAGGATCTGCCCACGGTTGTAGGCGCTGCGACTGGCCCACGCCCCCTGCGCATTACGCGCGGTCTGTATTGCGTCACGCACATCCTTGCGTGACGCCAGCACCGCGTTGGCGACGAACCGGCGATCGGTGGTCACGACCGGATACGACCGACCCGACTCGGAGCGCGGGAACGCGCCGCCGATGTAGAGCTTGTAGGTCTTGCGCACGTCGAGGTCGGCGGGTGCCGAAGGTTTGCGCGCACGGGTGGCGGCGGTCTTGGAGGCTGCTTTGGTGGCGGTCTTCTTGGCTGGGCTCATCGGCGTCCTCCGTCGACGAGTTCGGCGTAGCTGGCGAGACCGTGACGCCCGCCCTCACGACCGAATCCACTCTCTTTGTAGCCACCGAAAGGACTCGTCGGATCGAAGCGGTTGAACGTGTTGGCCCACACCACGCCGGCGCGCATGCGCTCCGCCATCCACAAGATGCGGCTGCCCTTCTCGGTCCAGATGCCGGCAGAAAGGCCGTAGGGCGTGTTGTTGGCCTTTTGCACGGCCTCGTCGGCAGTGCGGAACGTGAGCACCGACAACACCGGTCCGAAAATCTCTTCGCGGGCGATGCGGTGCGATTGCGACACGCCCGTGAACACCGTCGGCGGGAAGAAAAACCCGCGATCGGGCAGCGGACACGACGACTGGTAGATGGTGGCACCCTCGTCGCGGCCCGACTGCACGAGCGACTCGATCTTGTCGAGTTGCGCCTGCGAATTGATGGCGCCGATGTCGGTGTTCTTGTCGAGTGGATCGCCGACCCGCAACGTGTCGATACGGCGCAGCAATTTGTCGATCACCAACTCGGCGACCGGCTCGTGCACCAGCAAGCGGGAGCCGGCACAACAGACGTGGCCCTGGTTGAAGTAGATGCCGTTGACGATGCCTTCGACCGCTTGGTCGATGGCGGCGTCCTCGAAGATGATGTTGGCGGCCTTGCCACCGAGCTCGAGCGTCAACTTCTTGCCCGTGCCCGCGATCGCGCGTTGGATCGATTTGCCGACCGCGGTCGAGCCAGTGAACGCGACCTTGTCGACGCCCTTGTGCCCCACGAGCGCCGCACCCGTCGCGCCCGCACCGGTGATGATGTTGACGACCCCGGGCGGAAGGTCGGCCTGTTGGATCACCGCGGCCAGCAACAGCGCGGTGAGCGGCGTCGTCTCGGCCGGCTTGAGCACGACGGTGTTGCCGGTAGCGAGGGCGGGTGCGATCTTCCATGCCGCCATCAACAACGGAAAGTTCCACGGAATCACTTGTGCCGCCACGCCGAGCGGACGCAGCGAACGCCCGGGAAACGCGTAGCCGAGCTTGTCGGCCCAACCCGCGTGATAGAAGAAGTGCGCGGCGGCCAGTGGCGCATCGATGTCGCGCGATTCTTTGATCGGCTTGCCCCCGTTGAGCGACTCGAGCACCGCGAACTCGCGCGCCCGCTCCTGCAACACGCGCGCGATGCGATAGAGATACTTCGCCCGCTGCTTGCCCGGCATGTCGCGCCAGACCTCGTCGTACGCACGGCGGGCGGCCCGCACCGCGATCTCGACGTCGGCATCGCCGGCCTCGGCGACCATCGCCAGCTTGGCTTCGGTGGCCGGGTTGATCGTGGCGAAGTGCTTGCCCGAGCGTGGTTCGACGAAGCGGCCGTCGATGAAGAGCTCGTATCGATCGGCGATGTCGACGACGGCCGTTGATTCGAGCGCAGTGACGTAGTCGAGTGCGACCGGCGCGACGTCGAGATGCTTGACGGTGGACGCCGCGACAACCGCTACGTCGGGAGGTTGTTCGTTCATGGCGTCACTAGTCGATCGTGAAGTCGTCGGGTCGTTGGTATCGGCCTTCGCGCTGCATGCGTATCTGCATCAGCACATCGTTGAGCAACGACGACGCCCCGATGCGGAACCACGTCGGCGTCATCCATCGCGAGCCCAGAGTTTCGTTGATGATGACGAGGTATTGCCACGACTGCTTGGCGGTGCGGACACCGCCGGCGACCTTGAGGCCCACCACGCGGCCGGTCTGCTCGTGGTAGTCGCGAATCGCTTCGGCCATGCAGAGGGCGACGGGTAGTGTCGCGGCGGTGCCGATCTTGCCCGTGGAGGTCTTGATGAAGTCAGCACCGGCGGCCATGGCCAGCGCCGATGCCCGCCGCACCGCGTCGTAACTGCCCAACTCGCCGGTCTCGAGAATCACCTTGAGATGTGCCGGGCCACAGGCGCGCTTCGACGCCACGATCTCGTCGAACGCTCGCGTGTAGTCGCCCGCGAAGAACGCGCTGCGATTCAGGACGATGTCGATCTCGTCGGCACCCTGCTCGACCGCCCACTCGATCTCACGCAGTCGTACCTCGAGCGGACCGAGCCCGGCCGGGAACGAACCCGCAACGCTCGCGACGGCCACCGTCGAGTCACGCAGCGCGCGCGCTGCGATCGGCACGAGCTCGGGATAAACACACACGGCGGCGACCGGCGGCACCGATGGGTCGAGGGGGTCGGGCCGTACCGCTTTCGCGCACAGCGCGAGCACCTTGCCCGGCGTGTCGACACCTTCGAGGGTGGTGAGATCCATGCACCGGATCGCGAGGTCGAGCGCCACGAGCTTCGATTGCTTCTTGATCGAACGAGCCGCGAGCGCGGCGGCGCGTGCCTCGAGACCGACTGCGTCGACCGCGGAGATGCGCAAGTCGTGCCACGCCGCGGGGTCCACCGAGTGCCGTTCGACGAGTGCCACGCCAGGTACATTAGCGGCGGATCATCGCCGCCAATGTGGGTAGCGGCGCTCGTGGAGATCGGGCATGCTTGACGAAATGGCCGTCGTCGTTGATCACCCCCTCGTTGCCGAACGCCTCACTCGCTTGCGGGACAAGACGACCAAACGGGCCGAATTTCGCCGAAACCTGGCCGAGCTCACCTCCTTCCTCGTCTACGAGGCGCTGCGAGAGCAGCCGGTCGTCGTGATCGAGATCGATAGCCCTCTGGCACCGACCAAGGGCATAGCCATCGCGGATCCGCCGATCGTCGTGCCGGTGATGCGCGCGGGGTTGGGCATGCTCGACGCCACCCTCACGATGATCCCCAACGCCCGGGTCGGCTTCGTGGGGGTTCGCCGCGACGAAGAGACCTTCCTGCCGCACGCGTACGTCAACACCGTGCCCGAGCACCTCGCCGGGCGACGGGTCATGGTCCTCGACCCGATGTTGGCGACCGGCGGCTCGCTCATCCACACGTGCGAACTGTTACGTCACGCGGCGGCCGGCCACATGACGGTCGTGTGCGTCCTCGCGTCACCTCAAGGCGTGGCTGCCTTCGAGGCCGAGGGTTTCGATGCGACGGTGTACACGGCATCGATCGACCTTCGGCTCAACGACAGCAAGTTCATCGTTCCGGGCCTCGGCGATGCAGGTGATCGGCAATTCGGCCTGGCATGATCGACCGCCGCACGTTCCTGGCCGCCACGGCCGCCGTGTTCGCAAGTGCGTGTTCCGGTGGCGGCTCAGAGCAACAGGCCCCTGCTTCGACCGACGCGACGAGCCCGCAGTCCTCTGCCGGCACGAGCGCGTCGAACCCAACGCCGACGACTCCCGCCACAACGGTCCGCGCGCCAGGTGCGCCGTCGGTCTTCGTCACTCGCGCCGCCACCGCTCGCAACGAAGTGGCGTTGACGTTTCACACCGACGGCGATCTGCGCATCGCGCAACGACTGCTCGACGGCCTCGCGGGGCGCGCCCAGATCACGTGCTTCGTGGTCGGTTCGTGGCTCGACGCCAACCCGACATGGGCCCGCAAGCTGCTCGATGCCGGCCACGAACTGGCAAACCACACGTACACACACCCCACGTTCACGACCTTGTCGGCGGCCGCGATGACGACCGAGATCACTCGCTGCCGCGACTTGTTGGTGAAGTTGACGGGCAGCGGCGGTCGCTTCTTTCGGCCCTCGGGTACCGACGACGGGTTGGTGAAGCCAGCGGCCCCCATTCTCCAAGCCGCCGGGGCCGCGGGCTACGACTACGTACTCGGCTGGGACGTCGAGCCGTTCGACTATCAAGACCCCGGTGGTGCCGCCGTGCGCACGCGGGTGCTCGAGGGCACCAAGCCCGGCTCGATCGTGAGTCTGCATTTCGGTCACAGCGGCACCGCCGACGCGATCAGTGCGATTCTCGACGGCTTCGACCGCCAAGCCATCAAGCCGGTCACCGTCAGCGCGCTGCTCGGTGTGGGCTGAGCCCTCGTCTCGCACTGCCGCTACGGTCGGGCACATGATCGAAGAAGAGTTCCGCGGAGTCGTCGGGCGCTACGTCGACGAGTCGACTCCCCATTGGCCGACCGCCGCCACTGCGCCCGCCGGCGCGCCCAACGTGGTGTTCATCGTGCTCGACGACGTCGGATTCAGCGACCTCGGTTGCTTCGGCGGCGAGATCCATACGCCGAACATGGACCGGCTCGCGGCGCGCGGTCTGCGCTACAACAACTTCCACACCACTGCGCTGTGCTCACCGACCCGTGCGTGCCTTTTGACGGGACGCAACCACCACTCGGTGGGCATGGGGGTCGTGTCGAACTGGGACACGGGCTTCCCCGGCTTTCGCGGACGCATCACCAAGCGCGCCGGCACGCTCGCCGAGATGCTGCGCCCCAACGGCTACAACGCGTACGCCGTCGGCAAATGGCACCTTGCGCCGACCGACGAGATGACCCCTGTCGGCCCGTACGACCATTGGCCGTTGCAGCGGGGATTCGACCGCTTTTACGGGTTTCTCGACGGCGCGACCGACCAATGGACGCCCGATCTCGTCAAGGACAACCACCCGATCGACCCGCCGCGACACGACGGCTACCACCTCGCCGAAGATCTCGCCGCACAATCGATCGCGATGCTGCGCGATCACCGCTCGGTGTATCCGGAGAAGCCGTTCTTCATGTACCTGTGCTTTGGCGCGGCGCACTATCCGCTGCACGCGCCGCGTGAGTTCATCGAGCACTACCGCGGTCGGTACGACAAGGGCTGGGACGCGTTACGCGACGATCGCCTGCTGCGCCAGAGGCTGCTCGGCATCGTGCCCGATGATTGTGAGCTCGCGCTGCGCAACGCCGACGTACGGGCGTGGGTCGACATGTCGCCCGCCGAGCAGCAAGTAGCAGCGCGTTTGATGGAGGCGTACGCGGGCTTCCTCAGTCATGCCGACGCGCAGATCGGGCGGGTGCTCGACGAACTCGATCGCATCGGCGCAGCCGAAGAGACCGTCGTCGTGCTCATCTCTGACAACGGCGCGTCGGGCGAGGGCGGTCAACACGGTTCGCTCAACTACATGCAGTACGCGAACGGCATCGCGCCACCACCGGCCGAAGAACTCGTCGCCCGACTCGACGAGATCGGCGGCCCGACGACGAGCCCGATGTACGCCACCGGTTGGGCGATGGCGTCCAACACGCCGCTCAAGCGGTACAAGCAGAACACACACGCCGGCGGCATCCGCGATCCGTTCATCATCTCGTGGCCCGCTCGCCATACGACGGTCGCGGGCGAGATACGCACGCAGTATCACCACGTGAGCGACATCGTTCCGACCGTGCTCGAACTCATCGGGGTCGATGCTCCGGCCGATCTCGACGGTGTCGAACAATTGTCCATCGAAGGCACGAGCATGGTGCCTTCGTTCGCCGCGCCGGGGCCCACGACCAAACAAACGCAGTACTACGAGATGCTCGGCCATCGCGCGATCTGGCACGACGGGTGGAAAGCCGTGACGTGGCATCGGCCCGGCAGCTCGTTCGACGAAGACGTGTGGGAGCTGTACCACGCCGATGTCGACTTTGCCGAACGTGACGATCTTGCGTCGGCGAACCCGGCCAAAGTCGCCGAACTAGACGCGCTCTGGTGGGCCGAAGCGCGGCGTTACAACGCGCTGCCACTCGACGATCGCATCATGGAGCGATTCCTCGTTCCCAAGCCGCGGCCGATCACCAGTCGCGACCGCTTCGTCTACTACTCGGGCATCCGCATCCCGTCCTACGGCGCCCCCGATGTCAAGAACGTCTCCTACACCGTGACTGCCACCGTTGATTGCAGCGGCCTCGATATCCTCGCCGGCGAAGCCGACGGCACCATCGTCAGCTCGGGCGATCGCTTCTGCGGCTACGGGCTGTTCATCAAGGACGGCCATCTCGTCCACGACTACAACACCGCGGGCACGCACTACGTCGCGCGTTCGCGCGTCCCGGTGCCGTCGGGCCCGACGACGCTGCGTTACTGCTTCACCAAGACCGGCGAACTCCGCGGCCTCGGCATCTGCTCGGTGGACGGCACCGACGGAGACCCCGTCGAACTCGCCCGTACGCTCGGCGTGCACATCTCGCCCGCGGGGTTGTCCGTCGGATGGACCGCGCTGTCATCGGTGAGCGATCTGTTCGACGCACCGTTTCCTTTCGCGGGACGCATCGACGAGGTCGTGTTCGAACTCGGCTCCGATCGCACCAGGCGGCCGCCCGACTCGATCGTCGACTGATACAACCGTTGCGCTAGGACAGCAGGCCCTCGACCGCGACCGCGAGGTCGTCGAGCACCGTGTCGCTCGCGGGGTCGATCACTTCGATGTACACCTTGAGCTTGGGCTCGGTGCCGCTCGGGCGCAACATGATGCGGCCTCCGCCCGGTTTCCCGCTCTGGCCCTGTTTACCGCTCGGGCCTTCGAGGTCATAGCGCAAGATGTCGGACTTTTGCTGGCCTTCGTGGGCGAGATAGTCGGTCGTCGACACCACCCGTTGGCCCGCGAGTTCAGTGATCGGGATCGAACGCAGCGACTGCATGCGATCGGCCATGCGGCCACGGGCGTCGGCACCGTCGAAGCGAATCGACACTTGCCGGTTGATGTGGCGCCCGAACTCCTTTGCGAGCTGATCGAGCCGATCCCACGGCGACAGCCCTTGCGCTCGCAACTTGGCCATCGTCTGCAAGAACGCAATCGCGGCGGTGATGCCGTCCTTGTCGCGCACGACGTCGTTGACTGCGTAACCCAGCGCCTCTTCGTAGCCAAAGATGAACTGCGCGTCGGGATCGTCGATCGCCGGGCGCACGATCCACTTGAACCCGGTCAATGTCTCTTCGCAGCGAATGCCCGCGCTGGCGGCCATCTTGGACAACATCGATGACGACACGACACTCGTCACGACAAGGCGCTGCGGGCCGGCCGTCTCCGCGATGCGAGCCGACCCTAATAGCCAACCGATCTCATTGCCGGTGAGCGCGCGCCATGACCCTTCGTGAGGCAGCGCCACCGCCAGTCGGTCGGCGTCGGGATCGTTGGCGATCACCACGTCTGCATCACGTTCGATTGCGAGCGCGAGCGCAGCATCGAGCGCGCCTGGTTCCTCGGGATTGGGAAACGACACCGTGGGAAACAACGGATCGGGCTCGGCTTGGCTCGGCACGACGAAGGGGGCGACACCGAGTCGCACTGCCGCGCGTACGAACGTGTCGCGACCGACGCCGTGCAGTGGGGTGTACACGACTTTGAGTTGCGAGACGCCGGCGTCGGGCAGCGAACCGCCGAGTACCGCTTCGAGATATTCCCTGATGATGTCGCCGCGATACTTCTCGATGTGCCCACCCGCCGACGGAGGCGCAATGTCGGCCTCTGGCAGCGACGAGTTCGCGATCAACTCTTCGATCTCGGCATCGTGCGGTGGAATGAGCTGCGCGCCATCGGCCATGTAGACCTTGTAACCGTTGTCCCTCGGCGGGTTGTGCGACGCCGTGACCATGACGCCCGCATCGGCCGCGAGACGTCGTACCGCGAACGCGAGTACGGGCGTGGGCAACGGGCCTTCGAGCGCGATTGCGTGGCCACCCAACGACGCGATGATCGCCGCGCTATCACGGGCGAAGACGCGTGAATTGCGACGGGCATCGAAACCGATGACGATCGACGGACGCTTCTTGCCCTGCGCCAGCAGATGGCGCACCAACGCGGCGGCGGCCATGCGCACGACCACGCGGTTCATGCGGTTGGGACCAGCACCCAACTCTCCGCGAAGGCCCGCTGTGCCGAAGACCAGCCGTTCGTCGAAGCGGGCATGGAGGCCGTCGAGATCCTTCGCCGCGAGCAACGACTCGATCTCGGCTCTCGTGACGGGGTCGGGATCGTGCGCCAGCCATCCGTGCACGGCCGGTTTGAGGTCGTCGGGCAGGTCCATGCCCCTAGCCTTACCCGAATGACAACGGATGTGCTCGCGCGGATCCGCACAGCATGTGCTCAGGTAACCGCACAGGCCACGTCTGTGCACATCGACCACGATCAACTTGGCACTTTTGCGGACACCTTGCTGCGGCCAGACGGCCAGGTCGCAGGCGAAGATCCGGGGCGGCAGCGCATCGGTGACGACGAATCGGCCGCCGCGTTCGTGATCACCCTCGACGCCATCAACTTCGGGTCCGGATACTTTCCCTACCTCCGAAAACGCGATGGCATGTCGGGCTACCACACGGTCGCGGCGGCGCTGCGCGAACGGGTGACCAGTCACGGGCCGATCACCGGCGCGTGGCTGCGCACCGTCGATGTCGCAACATGCAACGAGATCTTCGACCAACCCGACACCGAACTTGCACAAGAACTGATGGGGCTCTTCGCCGCAGCGCTACGCGACTTAGGTGTGTTCGTCGACGGCTTCGACGACTCCTTCGTCGCCTTCGTGCGCTCGTCGCATCACTCGGCGGCGAACCTCGTCGAGCAACTCGATCGCATGCCCTTCTTTCGTGACGTCGCAACGTATCGGGGGTTGTCCATACCCATATACAAGCGCGCCCAGATCACGGCGTTCGACCTCGCACAGGCCTTCGCCGCTAACGAGCTGGGCCGATTCGACGATCTTCCGCGCCTGACGATGTTTGCCGACAACCTCGTCCCTCACGTGTTGCGGGTCGACGGCGTCTTGCGCTTCTCCGATGATCTCGTCGCGCGCATCGATCGCGTCGACGACATCGAAGCCGGGTCAGAACCCGAAGTCGAGATTCGCGCCGTCGGTCTGCACGCGGTCGAGTTGCTGCAACACGCGGTCACTTCACTCGGCGCGTCGATGACCTCCGGCGAGATCGACTCCGTGCTGTGGAATCGCGGCGCCGGCGCGCGTTACAAAGCCATCCCCCGCCACCGCTCTCGAACGGTTTTCTACTAGACGATTAGTTCCAAGGGGTTCGCGCGGTCCGCGCGAGGATCCGCCACGTTGAGCGCGAGAGCGTCCAAGATCAGCGCGTTACACACGCCATCGTCTTGGAGGACCTGCTGGCATGAACCCTG
>JBDSMH010000210.1:0-5776 GCA_039915945.1 Acidimicrobiales bacterium
CGGCGTTCGTGGGCGCGGAAGCCCTCGATCTTCAACCAGTTGGCGGCCGCCGCCGCATCGGTCTGGGCGACGTCGATGCGCGCGCCGACACCGGTGAGCTTGGTCCGCACCAGCGCGCTCACCACCCCGAGCGCGGCCCAGACGGGCGCGGTCTTGGTGCCGACCGAAACGTGATCGCCGAGGTACGTGAAGCCATCGTTGTCGCGCGCGACCGGCGCGATCGCACCCCACGTGTCGAAGGCGATCCCGTGCGAGGGCATGTCGCGGTAGGGCCCCGTCATGCCGAAGCCCGACAGTGTCACGAATACGATCGCCGGGTTGGCCTCTTGCAGCCGTTCGTAGGTGAGGCCGCGCCGCGCGAGCGCGCCGGGACGCATCCCTTCGATGACGACATCGGCACCTTTGACGAGATCGAGGTAGAGCGCGACGGCCTCGTCCTTGCGGAGGTCGAGCGACAGGCTGCGCTTGCCCCGGTTGCAGTGCCAATGGAGGATCGACACGCCTTCGATGATCGGCCAGGCCATGCGACGCACGTAATCGCCCTCGCCGGGCGGCTCGACTTTGATGACGTCGGCACCGAGGTCGGCGAGCATCGCCCCTAGCGACGCGGGTTCGAGTAGTGAGCTTTCGATGACACGAATTCCGTCGAGCGGGCGAGCAGTCATGATCCGCACGCTAATCTCCCATCGAACCTAGGGGGCACAGTGGCGGGATCCGAGAAGAGTGACGCGCCGGTCTTTCCTCGCGAAGAGGTCGAAGCCGCGTTCGCGAAGTTTCGAAAGCTGGGCGAGGAAGACCACGACTGGGATGCGTGGGCCGACATGTTCACCGAGGACGCGCTCTACGAAGAGCACTACCTCGGTACCTTCCACGGTCGCGCCGAGATCAAGGACTTCATCACGAGCACGATGAAGGACTACGCGGGGTCGAGCTTCTGGCTCGAGTGGTATCTCATCGACGGCAACCGCGTGAGCATGTACCTCTGGAACAATTGGGCCGATCCCGAGGGCAAGGGTCGCCGATTCGGTTTCCCCAACACGACGTTCCTCGAATACGCGGGCGACGGCAAGTTCAAGTGGGAGGCCGACTACTACAACCCCGACGATGCCGAGCGCGTCTTCCGGTCGTGGCTCGACGCCGGCGGCAAGCGCAATACGCCGCCCGACCATTCACTGCAGGGCATGGACGATTGGTCGCCGCTGCCACCGACACCGGCGCATCCGCGTGAAGAGGTGGCGCGCGAGTTCTTGCGCTACCGCGAGCGTGCGTCACTCGCGGTCTCGACCGGTGACTGGGATCAGTGGGCCGATCAATTCACCGAGGGCGCGCACTATCGCGAGCATCACTACGGCTACTTCCGTTCGCAAGCCGAGATCCGCCAATGGATCCACGACGTCATGCAGCCGTTCCCGTCGATGGAGTTCCCGCCGACGTTCGCCTTGATCGACGGCAATCGCGTGTCCGCGCTGATCCCCAACATCTTGCCGCCGCCGCCCGGTGTCGACGGCTACTTCGGCTTCGACGTCAACACGATCCTGCACTACGCCGGCGACGGCAAGTGGAGCTACGAGGAAGACGTGTACAGCCCGCGTGAAGCGCAAAAGGTCGTCAGCAGTTGGATCAAAGCGGGCGGCGTCATTCCGTCGGCTTGATCTCGGCGCTCGTCACGCGCCCCGCATCGATCTCGATCACCCCGAAGGTCCGCGTCGGCTGTTGCCGGCGCTCGGTGGGGGAGCCGGGGTTGAACAACAACTGACCGTCGTGCCACTCGTTGACCGGCGTGTGCGAATGCCCGAACACGACGATCAGCGCGTCGGGAAACCACTTGCGCAGACGCGCCGGCCGTCCTTTGGTGGTGCCGCTGTCGTGGACCATCGCGACACGGACCCCATCGATGTCGAATTGCGCGCGCTCGGGGACCGTGTCGCGCAGCGTGAGATCGTTGTTGCCGAGCACGGCCCGGTAGGGCACTCGCCGGGTGTCGAACTCGGCGAGCAACGACGCGTCGACGACGTCACCGGCGTGCAATACCAACTGGCTGTCGGCGATGGCCGCCCACACGTCGTCGGAGAGATGTCGAGGACGTCCGGCGCGGAGGTGGGTGTCGGAGAGCACCACGACGCGCAACACGGTTCACGTCACTTGCGTTGGAAGTTGGGCTTGCGCTTCTCCGCAAACGCCTTGGGGCCTTCCTTGGAATCTTGTGTCTGGAAGATCGCCTGGCCGAAAGGGAATTCCCATTCGAGCGCTTCTTCTTCGGTCATGCCTTCGGTGGTGTGCAACGTCTTGAGGATTGCCTCGATCGCCAGCGGACCGTTCTCGCCGATGGTTGCCGCGATCTCGCGTGCCCTGTCGAGCGCACCGCCGTCGGGAACGACCGACCCGATCAGGCCGATCTCTTTGGCCTCCGGCGCCTTGACGTGCTTGCCCGTGAGCAACAGTTCGGCCGCGATCGTGTAGGGGATCTGGCGCGGTGCGCGCACGACCGAGGCGCCCATCGGATACAGCGACCAGCGGGCTTCGCTGATGCCGAAGCGAGCCGATTCGCCGGCGACACGGATGTCGGTGCCGAGCAACAACTCGGTGCCGCCCGCGATGGCGACCCCTTCGACCGCGGCGATGATCGGCTTGGTCGGGCGCCACTTGCGCATCAGACCCTTCCACGCGAGGTCCGGATCTTGGGCCATGCGGGCACGGACATCGATGTCGGGGTCGGTGTCGTCCGCGTTGCCCGCCATCGCCTTGAGGTCGGCGCCCGAGCAGAAGTTGCCGCCGGCTCCGGTGAGGATGATGCAGCCGCAATCGTCGTCGGCCGATGCCGCGACCATGGCGTCGTGCATGCGTATGAGCATGGCGCCCGTCAGCGCGTTGTAGCGCTTCGGCCGATTCATGGTGATGATCATCGTGCGCCCGTCGCGCTCGACTATTGCATCCGGCATCTCAATTCCCCTTAACCCATCGGTGCCCTGACCCGTCTTGGGCCCGTTCTCGCAGCACAACGTGGAACATTAACCCACGTTGTGCAGCGAGAACGCCGAGCGAAGGGCTGCGATGACGCGATCCGGTTCGAAGTAGATCTCGACTTCGGTGAATCGCAGGACTGTGTAGCCGGCCGCGCGGAGAGAAGCGGTGGTCGCATCGTCGCGACGCCGGTCCGTGAGGGCCGAGTGGTGGATCACACTGTCGATTTCGATCACCAGACGGAGCGGCGCGTGGTAGAAGTCGACGCGAGCGAGCCAGCCTGTTTCGTCGGCGATGTCGACTTGTGTCTCGAGTGCCGGGAATCCCGCTTCCCGCGCAATCTGACGAAATCGACGCTCGAGGTTGCTGTCGGGCTGGCGTTCGTCCGCGGGGCGGTCCACGAGCAGTTGTCGCATCGTGGTGATGCCGCTTCGTCCGCGGCAAGCGAGCACTCCGAGAAGGTGGTGAAGTTCGGCGTGGTTCGTCAACCGGTGGGACAGTGCGAAGTCGAGAGCACGTTCGACTCGTTTGGGATGCTCGCGCGCCGCGAGGTCGAAGATCGTGCGCGCCGGTGTGGTGACAGGGACCGCGTGCAGCGTCGCTACCTGGTCGCTTGTCAGCAGTAGGGGCTGATGCACCGTCGAGAGGTGCGATGGTCGAATGCGTCCGCCCCGAAGGCGAGTCGCGTGCCTGGGTTCGAGCGTGTAGCCGGGCAGTTGCCACCATGCGGCTGCCGAAGTGTGGGACAGCACTGCCTGGTCGCCGACATCGAGGACAGCGGCCAGGGCGCGCTGCGCTGGCGTATCGGGCGCACCACCGATACGAAATACGCAGGGTGACAGCCGTTGCAGCATGCCTTTGCGGAGGCGATGGCGCAGATCGTCTCGAACTGCGCTCACTGCACGTAACTGCTGCCGGCTGATCAGTCCGTGCTGGGCAGCAGCAAGGGTGCGGATGGCTTGGTCGAGTTCCATCCCCTCAGTTCACTCTGGGGGTGTGACAACGCGATTTGTCCGAACTGGCAGCACAACGTGGACCTATGCCTCCACGTTGTGCTGCGAGAACGGAATGGTGGTGGGGGGAACTGGTTAGCGGTAGGCGTCGAGGGGTGGGCAGGAGCAGACGACGTTGCGGTCGCCGTAGGCGCCGTCGATACGAGAGACGGGGGCGAAGTACTTGGAGTGGCGCAACGAGGCGAGCGGGTAGGCCGCCAGCTCGCGCGGGTACGGGTGCGTCCAGTCGTCGGCGCACACGTCGTCCGCGGTGTGGGGCGCGTTGTGCAACGGATTGTCGTCGCGGGGCCATTCGCCGCGACCGACCGCATCGATCTCGGCTCGCACCGCGATCATGGCGTCGCAGAAGAGATCGAGCTCGGCGAGCGCCTCGCTCTCGGTGGGCTCGATCATGAGCGTCCCGGCAACGGGGAACGCCATCGTCGGCGCGTGAAACCCGTAGTCGACGAGGCGCTTCGCAATGTCCTCGACGGACACGCCGGTCGTCTGCGTGATCGGCCGCACGTCGAGAATGCACTCGTGGGCGACGAGCCCGTGCTCGCCCGTGTACAGCACCGGATAGTGCGCTGCGAGACGCTTGGCGATGTAGTTCGCATTGAGGATGGCGTGATGCGTGGCGTCGGTCAGGCCCTGTCCGCCCATCATCGTCACGTACATCCACGAGATCGGCAGGATCGAAGCGGACCCGAACGGCGCGGCGGCGATCGCCGGCACTGCCGCCGAACCGGGCAGGAACGGCGCGAGATGTGCCTTGACCGCGACCGGGCCGACGCCAGGGCCGCCGCCGCCGTGCGGTATGCAGAAGGTCTTGTGGAGGTTGAGGTGCGAGACATCGGCGCCGAACTGACCCGGCTTGGCCGTGCCGACGAGCGCGTTGAGGTTGGCGCCGTCGAGGTACACCTGCCCGCCGTATTCGTGCACGACGGCACAGATCTCGCCGATGCGCTCTTCGAACACGCCGTGAGTCGACGGATACGTCACCATGAGCGCCGAGAGGGCGTCGCTGAACTCGACGGCGCGTCGTTTCAGATCGTCGACGTCGACGTTGCCTTCGTTGTCGCATTCGACGACGACCACTCGCATCCCCGCCATTGCGGCCGACGCCGCGTTGGTGCCGTGCGCGGACGAAGGGATCAGGCACACGTTGCGATGGATGTCGCCACGCGACCGGTGATACGCGCGGATCGCCAGCAACCCGGCGAACTCGCCCTGCGAGCCGGCATTCGGCTGCAGCGACACCGCGTCGTATCCAGTGATCTCGACGAGCATCGCTTCGAGTTCATGGATCATCTCGAGATAGCCCTGCACCTGCTCGCTCGGCGCGTGCGGATGGATCGCGCCGAACTCGGGCCAGGTGACCGGAATCATCTCGCTGGTCGCGTTGAGCTTCATCGTGCAAGAACCCAGCGGGATCATGGTTCGATCCATCGCCAGATCCTTGTCGGAAAGCTGGCGCAGGTAACGCAGCAGTTCGTGCTCGGAATGGTGGGTGTTGAACACCGGATGGGTCATGAATTGCGACGTCCGGCGCAGGCCAGCGGGCAGTTCATCTGCAGTACTTGCGTCGAGCGCCTCAACATCGGCCGTGACGCCGAACAACGACCACAGCGCCTCGACGTGACTGCGCGTGCAGGTCTCGTCGAAAGCCACCGCGAGTTGCATAGCGTCGATTTCACGTAGGTTGCACTTCTGGGCACGCGCGGCGGCATGAATCATCGCGGCATCGATGCCGGTGATATGCACGGTATCGAAGAAGCCGGTGTTGACCGCGACGCCAGCGTTCTTCAATCCGGTCGCGAACA
>JBDSMH010000212.1:0-40898 GCA_039915945.1 Acidimicrobiales bacterium
CATCCGAATACCTCGAGCATCCGCAGTGCCTCGAGAACGATCGTTCGAAGGTCGTCATCGACCCCGTCGTCGGCCACACGCGCCAGATCGGCCCGTTGGCGCTGCTGTCCGACACGCCGTCGGTCATCGGTGCGCCGGCGCCCGCGCTCGGTGCCGACACGACCGCCGTGTTGGCGTACGCCCCGCGCGTCGAGGCCGCTGTCGACGATGTGCCCGCCCGCCGTCCGCTCGAAGGCGTCACGGTGCTCGAATGCGGCTACTTCTACGCCACGCCGTTCTCGTCGACGCTGCTGAGCGAAGCCGGCGCACGGGTGTACAAGGTCGAGCCGAACGAGGGCGACCCCGGACGACGCAACTGGACGACGCCGTACGTCAAGGCGATGGTCGGCAAAGAGTCGATCGTGCTCGATCTGAAGAGCGACGAAGGTCGCCGACTGATGTACGAGTTGGTCGATCGGGCCGACGTGTTCATCCACAACTTCCGTCCGGGGACACCGGCACGACTCGGTATCGACTACGACACACTCATCGCCCGCAATCCCCGCCTCGTCTATGTCTACGGATCGTGCTTCGGCAGCAATGGTCCGTGGTCGCGCAAGGCCGGTTTCCACTCCTCGCCCAACGCCATCTCCGGCGCCGGCATCATCGAGGCGGGCGAGGACAACAACCCGATCAATCGCACCTACGCGGATCCGGCGTCGGCGCTCGCAACCTCGGCCGCGGTCATGATCGGCCTCGAAGCGCGTGAGCGCACCGGTCGGGGCCAGTACGTCGAGACCGTCATGTTGACGTCGATGGCCTATGCGGTATCCGAATGGGGCGTGTCCTGGGACGGCAAGCGCGATCGCTCCATCGATCGCGGCATGCACGGCTTCCACGCATTGCACCGCCTCTACCCCACCGCCGATGGCTGGCTCTATCTCGAATGCCATCGCGAGGACGAGCTACGCATGCTCGCGACAGCGGTCGGTCAAGCGTGGCTCGTCGACGACCCGCGCTTTCGCGCGTTGCTCGCGCCCTATGTGGTGCTGGACGAAGCGAGCCGCAAGGCCAGCGCGGAGCTGGCCGATGCGCTCGGCACGGTCTTCGCCACGCGTTCCGCTGATGATTGGCAACGCGAACTCGTGCCCGCGGGGGTGCCGGCCGTTCGCGCCGACGCGGCATCGCATCACGACTTCATGTTGCTCAGTGAGCAGACCCGCGCCAACGACATCTCCGTCGAGACGACGCAACCCGGCCTGCCGCTGTTCTGGCGCGCCGGTCCCGCGATCCGCTTCGGCGAACACGCCACGCCAATCGTCGCGTCTGACGCGCTCGGTGAGCACACCATCGCGATCTTGCACGAGCTCGGCCTCGACGACACCGCGATCGCGGCGCTCGACGAGCAGGGCGTGACGTGCGCAAAGGGAAATGACCTGCCCGACTAGTCCGGTCGATACGACACTCAGGGGGACACCTATATGACAACACCAGTGGTGATCGAAGTCGCGGTCAACGGGGTGACGACCAAAGAGCGCAATCCGCTCGTGCCGTCGACTCCCGAAGAGATTGCGGCCGATGCCATTCGCTGCATCGACGCGGGCGCGTCGATCGTGCACATCCACAACCCGGCGATGCGGTTGGCCACCGCCGACGCGGCCGCGATGTACGCGGAAGCGTTGCGCATCATGCGCCGTGAGCGGCCGACCGCAGTGCTGTACCCCACGATGGGCGGTGGCGCGAACATCGGTGAACGCTACGACCATCACCTGCCACTGGCCGACGAGGGACTGATCGACATGGGGGTCATCGACCCCGGTTCGGTCAACTTGTCGTCATCGGGGGCCGACGGTGCTCCGCCGACGGGCGACTACGTCTATACGAACAGCCCGGCCGACATCGGCTACATGATGGACGTCTGCCGCAGCAAGGATATCGGACCTAGCTTCGCGATCTACGAACCGGGCTTCTTGCGGATGGTGCTCATCTACCAACAGGCCGGCGTGCTGGCGCCGCACTCGCTGACGAAGTTCTACTTCTCGGGTGGCGCGTACTTCGGCCGCGGTACGCCGACATTCTCCGCGCCGCCGATCGTCGAAGCTCTCGACCTCTACCTCGCCATGCTCGGCGACACACCGCTGCCGTGGGGCGTGGCGGTGCTCGGTGGATCGATTCTCGATACACCGATTGCAGAGCGCGCGCTCGAGCGCGGCGGCCATCTCCGTGTCGGTCTCGAAGACGATGCCAGCGGTCCGGCCAACGTCGATCAGGTCAAACGAGCCGTTGAATTGTGCGAAAAGCTGGGCCGGCCCGTTGCGACCTGCGCGCAGGCCCGCGAGCTATTGGCCTTCTGACACCGGCACCAACAAGTCGTCGCGCAGCTTTTCCATCGCAGCGCGCTTCCATTCGATCGTCGACGTCGGCATGCCCTGGTAGTACCACGGCACGTTGATGAACGCGGTCGCCCCGCGATCACGGAGGCGTTTGAGCAAGTCGACCGTCGGCGGCACGCCGAGCCCGACGAGCACTTCGAACGGTTGGTTCTCGGTGCCGTACTCGCGCCGGTATCCCGCCAGTTTGTCGAGCAGCGGCAACAGCACGTCGGGCTGGTAGGCGTCGGCGCCGAACCAACCGTCGTTGCGGGCCGCGCGCCGTAGCGCGGCGTCGCTCTGCCCGCCGATGACGATCGGTATCCGCTGCGTCGGCGCGGGCGACATCTGCATCAGCGGGAAGTCGAAGAACTTGCCGTGATGCTCCACCATCTCACCGGTCCACAGCAGTCGCATGACGTCGATCATCTCGTCCATCCGCTTGCCGCGGTCGTGGAAGTTCTGACCGGTGAGCTCGAACTCCTCCTTCATCCATCCGACGCCGATGCCGAGCACGATTCGATTGTCGGACAGGTACGCGGCGGTCGCGACCGCCTTGGCCGCGGTGGCCGGATCTCGCAGCGGCAAGATGACGACGCTGTTGACGAACTTGATGCGCGACGTGCGCGCCGAGAGCGCTCCCGCGAGCACGAAATTGTCGAACCAGTGCGTCGTCGGATCCCACCACACCTTGCCGTCGGGCGTGTAGGGATACGACGAGTTGATGGTTTGTGGCGTCACGAGATGCTCGGCGAGCGCCACACCTTCGAAACCGAGTTCTTCGGCCAGCGCGCAGATCTCGTGCAGCTGGTCGGTCTCGGCGAACGCGATCGATTGCCAGAACTTCATCGGTCAGTGTTCGTGCGGTAGCGGTGTGCTTCCGGCGCCGTTGTTCAGCGCGACCTTGACGCCCTCGACGATGCTCGTATAGCCGGTGCAACGACAGAGGTTGCCCGAGAGCAACTCGCGGATCTCGTGATCGTCGAGTGTGCCGCCACCGCCGGCCTCGTGCTCGCGCAGGAAGGCCAGCGACGACATCAAGAAGCCGGGAGTGCAGAACCCGCACTGGAAGCTGATGGCTTCGTAGAACGCTTGTTGTACCGGGTGGAGCACCAATTGGCCACGGTTGTCGATGTCGGCGAGGCCTTCGATGGTGACGACCTCGTGACCGGCGGCTTGCACCGCGAACACGAGACACGATCGAACGGCCTCGCCGTCGAGCAGCACCGTGCAGGCGCCGCACACTCCGTGCTCGCAGCCCAGATGCGTGCCGGTGAGCTCGAGTTCGTCGCGCAAGAAGTCGGCCAATGTCGTGCGGGGCTCGGTCAGCGCATCGCGCGATTCTCCGTTGACAACCAACGAGACATGATGCCGCATCACTTGCTACCTCTTGCTCTTGCGTTGGCGACGGTCAGTGTGCGCGACGCGAGTACGCCGGCGATGTGCTTACGGTACGCGCCGGTCGCGTGTACGTCGGATGGTGGGTCGAGGTCAGCGGCCGCGAGGCGCCCGATCTCCTCGATGGTGGACATGTCGAGCACTCGGCCAGCAAGCGCGGCTTCTGCCGCAGTGGCCCGCACGGGGGTCGATGCGACGCCACAAAAGGCGATGCGGGCACTGCGCACGCGGCCGTCTGCGTCGAGTTCGACTTGGGTCGCCGCGCCCGCGAGGGCGAAGTCGCCGTGGCGCCGGCTGATCTCTTGGAAGGACGATCCGACACCGGTGGCCGCGACGACCGGTACGCGTATGTCGATCAGCAACTCATCGACACCCACGGCCGTCTCGAGATAGGACTGGAAGAAGTCGGCGGCGGCCACGGTGCGGGTGCCGCCCTGGCCGCGGACCGTCATCACGGCATCGAGCGCCAGCATCACCGCCGGCAACTCGGCGGCCGGGTCGGCGTGGGCGATGCTGCCCCCCACCGTGCCGCGGTTGCGGATCTGCGGGTGGGCGATCGACGGCAGTGTCTCGCCGAGCAGGGGGCTGGCCGATGCGACGTCAGCCGAACGCTCGGCGCGGCGCTGGGTGATCGATGCGCCGATGGTGAGTACGCCGTTGCGGCTCAACTCACCGAGAGCGTCGATGCCGCCGATGTCGATCAACACCGCCGGATGGGCGAGCCGCAACGCGAGGATCGGGATCAAGCTCTGCCCGCCGGCGAGCACCTTGGCCTCATCACCGTGCTCGTGCAGCAGCGCCAATGCTTCGTCGAGCGAGAGCGGCGCGAGGTACTCGAAGGGAGGGGATTTCACCGGCGGCAGCCTAAACGCATTCGAAAGAGGCGGTCTCCCCCAAGCCGCGAGCCAGCCGGCCCCACGGCTCGTTCTCGCAGCACAACGTCGTCCTGTGCTCGACGTTGTGCTGCGAGAACCGGGAACGAACTGCGCCCGCGCCGGGTTACCAGGTGATGGACTGGCCGCCGTTGGCGCGGAAGATCTGTCCGGTCACGAAGCGCGACGCATCGGCCGCCAGGTACAAGAGCAGGTACGCCTGGTCCATCGCCTCGCCCAACACGCCGAGCGGCGAGCTCGTACGCATCCGCTCGAGGTACTCGGCGAACAATGCTGGATCGCGGGTGCCGGCGTCGTCGCGCAGGTGTCCGCCGACGAAGCTGGTCACCGTGAAGCCCGGCGCGATCGTGTTGACCCGCACGCCGGCCGGCCCGGCTTCGACGGCCAAGGTCTGGGTGAGCATGGCCACGGCGGCCTTTGTCGCGGCGTAGATGCCGACCCCCGCGGCCGGTGTGTTGATGGCGGTCGCCGACACGTTGATGATCGACCCCGAGCCCTGGGGCCGCATGACCCGCAGCGCCGCCTGGCAGCCGAACAGCGGCCCTTTGAAGTTGATGGCGAATGCCCGATCGACTTCGGCCTCGTCCGCGTCTTCGATCGAACCGTAGCTGCCGACCCCGGCGACATTGGCGAGGATGTCGAGCGCGCCGAACTCGGTCACGGCACGGTCGACCACCTCGTCGACCTCGTGGCGCACGCGCGTGTCGACGCGCAGGCTCGACACCCGAGCACCCTCACGGCGAAGGTCGTCGAGCACGCGTTGCGTGCCGACCTCGTCGAGGTCGGCCAGCATCACGGCGGCCCCGGCGGCGGCGAACGTACGCGCTGCGGCCTCGCCGATGCCGCTGGCCGCACCCGTGACGACCGCGACCTTGCCCGACAGATCGAACGCGGCAAACGGATCGAACCGCGTGTCGTCTCGTCGTTCCATTCGTACCCCTTTCCCGCAAGCTACGTTAGGCAGCACCAGGCAGCCGATCACAAAGTGGCGCCGGAGCGAGGGGCAGGCTGCGCGCATGAACGACCATGTGGAGATCGCGAACTTGATCTACACCTATGCCGAACGGATAGACCTCGGCGACTTCGATGGTGTCGGGCAACTGTTCGAGCACGCGGAAGTCACGACCGAGGCTCCCGACGCGGTGCCCGCGGTCGGCGCGGCGGCCGTGACCGAGATGTTCACGGCGTGGACCAAGCGGTTCCCGCACGCCGCGAACCCGTCGGGCTACACGCTGCACACCAAGCACGTCACCACGAACGTGCAGATCTATGTCGACGCCCCGGGCGAGACGGCCCGCACGCGGTCGTACTTCACGGTGTTCATGCAGACCGACACGTTGCCGCTGCAACCGATCATCGCGGGGCGTTACCACGACGAGTTCCGCAAGATCGACGGTGCGTGGCATTTCACCCACCGGCACATGCTCAGCGATCTCTTCGGCAACCTGTCCGAGCACCTGCTCTTGTCACTGGGCTGACGGGGAGTATGCGCTACGTCGGCACCAGTGTCCGTCGAAACGAAGACCCACGGCTGCTGACCGGACGAGGACGCTTCGTCGACGACCTCAGTGTGCCGCACATGGCCCACGCCTCGTTCCTCCACTCACCGCACGCGCACGCACGCATCCGCGCCATCGAGGTCGATGCGGCACGCCGCGCGCCCGGGGTCGTGGCGGTCCTCACCGGTGCGGACATTGCGGCGCTCACGCGTCCGCTGACACCCGCCCACGGCGCCGGCGTTCGCGCCACGGCTCACCACGCGCTGTGCACCGACAAGGTGCGCTTCGTCGGCGACCTCGTCGCGCTGGTAGTCGCCGAATCACGCGCGCAAGGCGAAGACGCGCTGGAGCTGATCGAGGTCGATTACGAACTGCTCCGGGCCGTCGCCACGATCGACGACGGCTTGGCGCTCGATGCGACACCGATATTCGACGATGGAGAGGGAGCCGACGCGCCCAACGTGGTGTGGCGCGGCACGAGCACCTGGGGCGATGTCGACGGCGCGTTCGCGTCGGCTGATCGGGTGATACGCGAGACGTTCACACAGCATCGCCACACGTGCGTACCCATGGAATGCCGCGCCGGCCTGGCGGAGTACGACCCGGCGTCCGACGAGTTGACCTACACGATGTCGCATCAGAATCCGCATGCGACGCGCATGTTCTTGTCCACGATCCTCGATCATTCGGCGGCACGGTTCACGGTCAAAGTGGGCGATGTCGGCGGCAGCTTCGGGCTCAAGTCGCATCCCGCCCGTGAGGATGTGGCCGTCTGCGCGGCGGCGAAATTGTTGCATCGGCCAGTCAAGTGGGTCGAAGACCGCAACGAGAATCTCATCACCGCGGGCCATGCGCGCGACGAGCGGGTGCACATCGAAGCCGCGGTCGACCGTCATGGCGAGCTCCTCGGCCTGCGCGCACGGTTCGAACAGGACAGCGGCGCCTATCCCCTGCTGAACATCCCTCTCAATCTGGTCGCGATCATCGTGAGGGCGTTGCTGCCGGGCACGCTGCGGCTACGGCACTATTCGTTCGAAGGTGCCGTCGTCGCGACCAACAAGGCGAGCTACGTCGCGTACCGGGGCCCATGGGAGATCGAATGCTGGGTCCGTGAACGGCTGATGGACGTGATCGCGCGAGACCTCGACCTCGACCCGATTGCGGTGCGCCGGCGCAACTATCTACCGGACGACGCGTTCCCGTGCACCATGCTCACCGGCGCGTCGCTCGAATTCATGTCGATCAACCAGACACTCGATCGGGCGGTCGAGTTGAGCGACTACGAGTCGTTCCGTGTGCACCAAGCGGAGGCACGCGCCGACGGCCGCTACACCGGCATCGGATTCTGCACGTACCTCGAGCCCGGTCCCGGTCCACCCGACTACGGGCAGGCGCTCGGGTTCAGCTACGAGCAGCGTTCGGCGCAGCGCGCCCGCGTCAAGATCGAGCCCGATGGTCGCGTCTCGGTCTTCACCTCACAGCAACCGCACGGTCAAGGCCACGAGACGACACTCGCGCAGATCGCGGCCGACGAGCTGGGCGTACCGTTCGACTACGTCAAGGTCATCCACGGCGACACGCGACTGCAACCGTTCAACATGGTCGCGACCGGAGGTTCACGGGCGGCGACGTTGGCGTCGGGCGCGGTGCTGGGCGCGTCGCGCATCGTCCGCGAACAGATCGTGGCGATCGTCGCCGACCAACTCGAGGCCAACGTCAACGACCTGTTGATCGAAGACGGCGTGGTCTCGGTGGCCGGGTCGCCGAACCGGCGGCGGACGTTCCCCGAGATCGCACGGGCGTCGTACCTGGCGCCGTTCACCCTGCCCGACGCGGTTGGCAACGGGCTGGACGCGACGTTCGATTTCGAGACACCGGTGGGCGGGTGGACGCAATCGACGCACGTGTGTGTCGTCGACGTCGATGTCGCCACGGGCATCGTGACCATTCCTCGCTACCTCGTCGTCGAGGACTGCGGCCGCATGATCAATCCGGCGGTCGTCGAGGGCCAGATTCGCGGTGGCGTCGCGCAAGGCATCGGGGCGGTGCTCTACGAACACGCGGCGTACGACGACGACGCCAACTTCCTCGCGTCGACGTTCATGGACTATCTGCTGCCGACGAGTCTCGACGTGCCGCACATCGAGATCGAGCACCTCGAATACGAACCGCAGGGTGAGGTCGCGTACCGGGGTGTCGGCGAAGGGGGCGCCATCGGCGCGCCGGCCGCGTTGTGCAACGCCATCGAGGACGCACTCGCGCCACTCGGCGTACGCATCAACGAGCAATACTTGCCACCTTCGCGAATACTGGAACTGATCGCTACCATCGAACGAGCCGAGAGGGGGACGGGATGACCAAAGAGCGCCAGCCCATCCGCGTCGAAGATGTGCCGTGGGATATGTTCAGCGACCCCGACGACCCGGGCCGCCCCGAGGGCCCGTGGGTGCGTTGGTTGGTCGACCCGGCGTCGGGCAACCGTGTAGTGCAGGTCAAGTCGTGGCCCGGTCGCGACCCTGATCCGCATTGGCACCTGTCGGACACGCTCTACATCGTGACCAAAGGCGAACTGCACATCGGTGGCGAACCGCCCTACAAGGTCGGTGACATCCGCTGGGTGCGCGGCGGTTTTGCGTATGGCCCCGAGCGCGCGGGCACCGAGGAGTGCGAATACATCTTCATCAGCCTCGGCCCCTACGACAAGTTCGATCCCGACGAGTTCCCGCCGCCACTCGGCCGCTGGGACGACCCGTCGACGTGGGTCGAGGGCTACCCGCAGGCGCACCGGCGCACCGTCATGGCCCACGATCCGCGACGCGACGGCGACGCGCCCTGCGCGAGCGATGCGTGGGTCGGCGACACCGCGCCGGTGAGCGCAGCGCAGGAGGCGTGACGATGACGATCGCGGTGCACCGACTCGACGCGGCGCTCGGTGCCGAGGTCACCGGTATCGACTTCGACCGAGCGTTGACCGCGGACGAAAAGACGCTCCTACAGCGCGCCATCGATGAACACCTCGCGCTCGTGTTCCACAACGACGTGCCGCTGTCGAACGATCAAGTGGTGCGGCTGTGCGAGCAGTTCGGACCGCTGCGCCCGACGCTCGCCGACAAGTCGCGGCTGCCCGGCTTTCCCGGCATCAACCGGGTCTCCAATCGCGATGCCGACGGTGTGGTTGGCACGGGCGGCAGCGAGGTCGTCACGTGGCACAGCGATCTGTCGTTCACTCCCCCGCTGATCGAGTTCTTGTACCTCGACGCGCTCGAGCTACCGACGAGTGGCGGCGACACCAAATGGCTCAACCTCGTGGCTGCCTACGAGGACTTGCCGGCCGAGACCAGAGCACAGATCGATGGGCTCACTGTGCGCTACCGACTGCGCGATGGCCTTGATTTCAACGACTATTTCAAAGCATCCGACGGCAAATCGTTGCGTGACGAAACCGAGATATCGCTCGTGCAGATCAACCCGCGGACGGGCCGCAAGAGCGTGTGGCCCAACATCGGCCCTGACTTCGCGGCGCAGGTCGTCGGCCTGTCGCCCGACGACAGCGCGCTACTGCTCAAAGAATTGTATGTGCACTGCACGCAAGAAAAGTTCGTCTATCGCCACCGTTGGCGCGTCGGCGACTCCGCGCTGTGGATCAACACGCAGACGATGCACGAGCGCGAGGCATTCGCCGGCGATCAGGTGCGGGTGCTACGCCACGTCAACATCTTGGGCGTAGCCGACCCGCATCAGTGACGCCCTGGTTCAGGGTCGCCAGTGACCGTTCGCGTCGAGGCCGAACAAGCGGATGGCATTGTCGCGGCAAATGGCGTCGACGTGCTCTTGTGAGATCTTGGCCATGTGGCGTTCGGCCATGCCCTTGGTGTGGGGCCACGTCGAATCGCTGTGGGGATAGTCGACCTCGTAGGTGAGTTGCTCCCACGGCAAGATGTCGAGGTTCTCGAGCGCGGTCTTGTCCTGGAATATGCAGAAGTAGACGTGGTCCTTGACGTAGGTGCTCGGCGGGTTGGGCACCTTGTCGGCGACACCGCCCCACGCACGGTTCTCGTCCCACACGATGTCGATGCGGTCGAGCACGAACGGCAACCAGCCGGCTTGTCCTTCGCTGTAGGCGACCTTGAGGGTGGGAAAGCGCGAGAACACACCCGACAGCAAGAAGTCGACGAGCGAGAACATGGAGTTCGTCCAGACGAGCGTCGATGCAACTGCGCCCGGCGCGTCGAGCGAGGTGGTCGGCATCGTCGAGGACGACCCGATGTGCATGCACACGATCGTGCCGGTCTCGGCGCAGGCACGAAACAGCGGGTCCCAATATTCGCCGTGGATCGACGGGAGTCCGAGCTTGGGCGGGATCTCGCTGAAGGCAACGGCGCGCACGCCGCGCGCCGCGTTGCGCCGCACCTCGGCTGCCGCCAGTTCCGCATCCCACAGCGGGATGAGGCACAACGGGATCATTCGCCCGCCCGCCTCGCCGCACCACTCGTCGACCATCCAGTCGTTGTAGGCCTGCACACACACGAGCCCGAGATCTTTGTCCTTGCCTTCGGAGAGTGCTTGACCACAAAAGCGCACCCACGACGGGAAGCACAGCGACGATTCGGTGTGATTCGTCTCCATGTCGACGAGGCGCGGGGCGATCTGCCACGAGCCCGGGATCATCTCGTCGAACGTGATACCCGTCATCTGCAGTTGGTCCCTCGGGAACTTCACCGCCGAATGCGTGCGCACCATCGGGTAGTGCAGGTCTTCGAAGTACCACCACGCCGTCATGGGGCCTTCGTCTCCCGCGCTGCCCTCTTCCCACGACAACACGCCACCGACGTAGTTGATGCTCTTAAGCGGGTTGTTGACGACGCGCGGACCGACGTCGAGATACTTCTTCGGCAACCGCGCCGTCCATACGTGGGGCGGTTCGATCACATGGTCGTCGACGGAGACGATCTTCGGAATGGTGGGCATCGTCCGACTGTATCCCACCCGCCCAATCCCACGCTTCGTGGGAATGGCGCGTCCGCGGGCGCGTGATTCCCACACCGCGTGAGTGCGGTCTCCTCGAGAATGCCGCGCTCCGTTGCGGCGCCGCCGCACCCGAACGCATGCCCATTCTCCGGTGTCGAAATGAACGACCTGAACTTCGTCAACACTGGCCAACTTCGTTGACACTGGCCACTTCGTTCAAAAGGCGAGCCGAGCGGACGCTCAATCGAGGACGAGGTCGCGCAACTGTTTCATCTTCTCGGCGTCGCGGGCCGACACGAGCAGCGTCGTCACCGCGCTCGAACGCCATGCTTCGAGTCGTTGCTTGATGCGACTCGGCGGGCCGACGATCGAGATCTCGTCGCAGAAGGCTTCGGGAACTGCGGCGATGGCCTCGTCGCGCTTGCCCGCGAAGAACAGGTCTTGGATCTTGTAGGCCTCTTCTTCGAAGCCCATCCGCGCCATGAGCTTGGTGTGGTAGTTCTGGCCCTTGGCGCCCATGCCACCGATGTAGAAGCCGAGCGTCGCCTTGACGGGCCACAGCGCGGCGCTGACATCGTCGGTGACGTTGACGTGTACCAACGCGGCGATGTCGAACCCGGGCTTCATGCCCTGCAACTGATCGGCATAGACCTCGGGCCGGTACGGGGAGTAGTACAGCGGCAGCCATCCGTCGGCGATCTCGACGGTCTGCGCAACGTTCTTGGGACCTTCTGCCCCGAGATAGATCGGGATCTCATCGCGCAACGGGTGCGTCATGATCTTCAGCGGTTTGCCGAGGCCGACGCTGCCTTCGCCGCGGTATGGCAGCGGGTAGAACTCGCCGTCGTTCGTCAGCGGCCCGTCGCGCTTGAGCGCCTTGCGGATGACATCGACGTACTCGCGGGTGCGGGCCAGTGGTTTGTTGGACGGCCGGCCGTACCAACCTTCGACGACCTGGGGCCCGGAGACGCCGAGTCCGAGGATGACGCGGCCCTGTGAGAGGTGGTCGAGCGTCATCGCGGCCATGGCCGTGGCCGTCGGAGTGCGGGCCGCGATCTGCACCACACCGGTGCCGATCTTGATGGTGCTGGTGTGCGCCGCCACCCACGCGGCGAACGTGAATGCGTCGTTCCCCCACGACTCGGCCACCCACACCGAATCGAAGCCGAGACGTTCGGCCTCTTGGGACAACGGCACGAAATTCGGATGTGGTTGTGCGCCCCAGTATCCGAAGACGAGGCCGAGCTTCATGGTTCCCCCTGTATCCGCCACGAACACCGGCACCCTAGCGTTTTCCGCTCAAAGGGCCGCTCGGGCCGGCCAATTGCGTTGGTGCCCCACGCAGTGGGCTGAGAAGATGCGCGGATGATCGAACTGCCGCAGGGGTTTCGGGCGCACGTGGCCAACATCGGCATCAAGGACGACACCGACGATTTCGTCGTGATCGCGGCCGAACGACCGTGCCCCGCGGCCGGCGTGTTCACCCAGAGCCTCTTTTCGGGCGCCAGTGTCATCGTCAGCCGTGAGCAGTTGGCCGATCGGCGGCTGCGGGCGTTCGTGGTCATCTCCAAGAACTCCAATGTCGCCACCGGCGCCGAGGGCATGGCCAACGCCCGAGAGATCGTGGCATCGGTGGCCGCGACCCTCGGGGCCGACGAGAGTGATGTGCTCATCGCCTCGACCGGCGTGATCGGGCGACAATATCCGATGGATCGCATCCGCCGTCACCTAGCCGAACTCGAGACGCCATTCACCGGCCGCGACGGCCTCGCCGCGGCCCGTGCGATCATGACCACCGATACCCACCCGAAGCTGGCGCACGCAACGGTCGGCGCGGCCAGCATCGTCGGCATCGCGAAGGGTGTCGGCATGATCGAGCCCGACATGGCGACACTGATCACGCTGTTCCTCACCGACGCGGCGGTCGACGCGGACGCGCTCGATCGCGCCTTTCGGTCCGTCATCGAGCGCACGTTCAACGCAGTGAGTGTCGACACCGATACGTCCACCAGTGACACCGCTGCGATCATGGCGTCGGGTGCGGCGGGACCGGTCGACGAACGTGACTTCGAGCGGGCACTCGGCGAAGTCGCGCTGACACTGACCAAGATGATCGCCCGTGACGGCGAGGGCGCCACCAAGTTGATCGAGGTGTTGGTCGACGACGCACGCGACGACGCGCAGGCCAAGCGCGTCGCCAAGGCCATCGTGAATTCGCCGTTGGTGAAGACCGCGGTGCATGGCGCCGATCCCAACTGGGGCCGCGTCGCGATGGCCGTCGGCAAGTGTTGGAACGATCACGACATCGACCAGGACTCGGTCGTCATCCGCTTCGGCGAGCAAGAAGTGTTCCCGCGTCGCGTCGACGACGAGGGGCTGGGCCGCTTGAGCAAGTACATGGCCGGTGACACCGTGCGTATCCACGTGAGCCTCGGCCTCGCGGACGGATCGTTCACCGTCTACGGCTGTGATCTCAGCGACGGCTACGTACGCATCAACGCCGACTACACGACCTGAGTCGCTGTTACGCGCCGATCTCTATCGCCGCCAGCGCGTCGTTGGCCGCGGGTACGAGCAGCCGGCGCAGAGAGTGGCTGCCGAGCACGACGTAGAGGGCGAACGCCCTGCCGCGATGGCGAAAGAAACGCTGGCATCCGGTTTGGTCCCCCAGCGCGACCCGCAAGGTCGAAGGGTCGAAATCGTCGGGCGACAATGGCCACGGTGGACCATCGTGCGCGAACAACGCGTTGGCCGTGTCGCGGCGTTCGTATTCGAACAGCGAGATGAACACGTCGCGACTGGTCATCGCGCCGAGCGCGCCGCCACCGAAGTCGCCCCGCTCGGGAGGCAACGCAATCGTAGAGAGATGCACGATCGGCGGGTAGTGGAGGCCCTGGTCGTCGCCACCGAAGAACGATGCGTCATTCGACGCCGTGGGCTCGGGGGCGCGGCGATAGATCTCGGCCTCCCATCCGGAAGGCACGTGGACCGCAAAGCCGTGACCCGACAGTTCAGCCATCAGGCCGATCGCCGGTCTGGGGCCGGGCTCTCTGGGCCGTGGGGCCATTCGTAGAGGCTGCGATGACCGGGAACGATGCCGGCGCGCTGCAATTCGGCGTCGACCCGCGACGGATCGTCGCGCAGGTCGATCGGTGTACGGCGATCGCTCAGCGCCCGCTCGAGCACGCCGCGGAGTTGGGCGAACGACGCCGCGGAGCCCTCGCCGATGACCCCCGACCGTCCATCGACGAGTACGAAGTACGGGCTGGCCGGGACGTGGTAGTCGGTCCACGCCTCGCTCGACATGACCGTCGAGGTCGTGGCCGGTGCCAAGGTGGTGACCGCGTGCAGATGCTCATTTTCGGGGCCGCGCGTGACGATGACGATGCGGGGTTGTCCGAGACCGCTCAACGGCAGCGGCTCGTCGTCGCGCCACGCTCGCCAGAAGTCGCCGCACGTCGTGCAGCCGGTCGACAGGAACGCCAGCAACGTGAGGCGGTCGTCGCCTCCTACCGAGACGCTGACCGCCGACCCGCGGGGCGTGACCCCGGTGATGTCGACGACCTCGGTGCGCGCCGCGCTCTCGACCCGGGGTGCCGCGACGCCATCGGCGACGCGACCCGCGAGATCGGCCTGCGCCTGCGTGGCCCGCGTCGTGTCGGTCTCGTAGATGCCGGCACCGAGCTCGTGGAGGCGGCGCAGTACCTCGGCGTGCGTGCGCAACAATCCGACGACCAGCGCGATCAACAGCGCGAGGACGATCGATTCGAGTACTACCAACACCGTCATCGGCGGTCTCCGGGTTCGTGTCGATCGCGGCTCATTGGGGTGCGCGACATCCGAGTATCTGATTCGTTCCGGCGCCGACATTGATGGCATAGACACAAATCTGCCGGGCGCCGGGTGCCGCAATGACAGCGTCGAAACCGTGGGCCGCGCCGTAGAAGGGATAGATCGCACCGATGTCGGCGCGCGGGCGGTCGGCCAGAATCGACGTGAGCGGTACACCGTCCGCGTAGACGTGGACATCGAGCGACTGACTGGCGTCGGGGTCGAGGGCCCATCCCATGACACGCACGTTGTTACCTTGACGTTGCACGGAGTCGAGCGAGCCGATCGGTATCGACCCCACGTTCACTGCGCCGCAGCCGATGAGAGGGTTGGGGCCGGGTGCTTGATTGATCGCGTAGACGCAGATCTCGCGCCGCCCGGGGCCCAGGGCGACGGTGACGTCGAAGCCGTGCGCCGAGCCATAGCCGTTGTAGAGGTTGGCGACGTCGTTGCGAGTGTCGTCGGCGCGCGTGGCGAGTGCGAGCGCTCCGTCGACATAGACGTGAATATCGATCGGATTCGCCGTATCGGGATCGAGCACCCAGCCGGCGACACGAGCGCCTCCGGGCACCAGTTGGACGACATCGAGCGAGCCGATCGGGACGCCGCTCACGGCCACGGTCTTACACGCCAGTAGCGGGCTGTTGGCGGGCTGCGACTCGTTGAAGGCGTAGATGCAGATGCTGTGGTTGCCGTCGGTCAATGGGACCACCGCGTCGAATCCGTGTGCGGGACCGAAGCCGGGGTACGCCGCGCCGACATCGGGTCGATTGAGGTCGCCCGTAGCCAGTTGCACCAAGCGGCCGTCGACATAGATGTGCGCCGACCCGCGTTCTGCATTGGGGTCGATGATCCAGCCGGCGACGCGCGCGCCGCCCGGAACGCGGGTGATGAGGTCAAAGCTGCCGAATGGTGCGCCGACCGCAACCGTCGACCCGGCGAGGCGGATGACCTCGCCGGCGGGGTACGTCTGCAGGCCGTAGATCTCGACCGAGTGGGGCCCGGGAGTGGTCGGGATGCTGAGGTCGAAGCCGTGATTGGGCCCGGCTCCGGGGAAGAACTTGACGAGGTCGGCGCGTGCGCGATCGGCATTCTCGACAACTGCCAGTTGGCCGTCGACGAACACTCGCAGTTGCAGCGGTGCCTGCGCGTTGGGATCGAGAGCCCAGCCCTGCAGGCGCAACGTGCGCTGTTCGAGCCGCAATACGTCGATGCTTCCTTGCGCCGCGTGCAAGCAGGCGGCGTCGTGAAAGCGGGTTGCTTCGTCGACGGCCACTGTGCGGGTGCACGACGCGTCGATCTCCCATGGTGGGATGCAGCTCACCAAGCGGCAGATGATTGGCCCCACGCACGTCACCTGTTGGTTGCACTGGCCGTAGCGGAACTGCACGCAGCCGGCGCGCCGCAAGTTGCAGTCTCCGAACGTGCAGCCGCAGCCGGTGCCCGAACACGATCCGGCGCACACGCCGCCCGCGGTGCAACCGCAGCTGCCACACGTCGCATTGCAGTCCATGTAGTAGCGGGAACTGCCGCCGCAAAATGACGAGCCGTCGACCTTCCACCATCCGGCGACGACCGAGCCCGGCGGGCAGCGGTTGAGGCCGTAGAGGGTGCAGCAGAACTCGGTGTAGCCGTCGCAACACGCGGAGCCGCACGCGCAGTTGAAGCCGTTGCAGCGACAGATCTGTGCGTACGCATCGACCGGTCGCAATGTGAAGTCGACCGGCGCCACGGACAGCGCCGCGCCGCCGAGTGCGGTGCGGGCCAGGAAACCGCGGCGATCGAGCTTGCCCTCGAGCACGCGGGCCAGGCGATCGACGATGGCGACACTCATGTGAGCTCCGAACGCAGACGAAACAGCACCGGCTGGTCTGCGACCGGACGCGATCGACTGATTTCGCGCACCGACGGCAGCACGGTGAGCAACGCGATCATGGCCGCGGCCCCTGCGGGTACGAGCACGAGATGGGCGACACCGAGCGCGGGCAGGTCGCCGACGGCGTCGCGCAGGCCGGGCACGTCGACCGCGCCGGCCCATGTGGCGCCGATGGCCGCCAGGGCGTTGACGCCGACGTGGATCCACGATGCCTTGGCCGATGCCGAGCCGAAACACCCACAGTCGACGTTGCGGTTGCGCAGGCGCAGCGCGGTCACAGCGAACGCGCCGTAGAGGGCCGCAAGCGCGTACGCGCTCTGTCCTCCTCGCAGCACGACGGCCAGCGCCAGCACCGCTTCACCGGCACCGAGCAGACGCGCCGCCCACAACCATGGGCGCGAAGTGGGGGGCCGACGCGCGGGCGACGGGCCGACGAGCGCGCGTATAGCACGAGCGGTGGGCGCGGGGTTCGCCAGCTTCCATCCGCTCGCGGCGACTACGACGGACGCGATGATCCACAGTGGCCCGGCAGCGATCACGGCTCGACGATAATGGGCCTACTCGGCCAGCGGGCGGCATCCCCGCGGAACGACGCTCCAACCAGGCATTATTCTCGGGTGAAAATTGTGGAGGTGAGTCGATGACGACTCCGGAACAGATGGAGGCCGCCTTCGTCGCGTACTGCGACCGGCTGACGGCGGGCGATGCCGACGCGGTGGCGGCGCTGTTCGCCGCCGACGCCACGGTCGAAGATCCGCTCGGGATGAAGCGATACTCGGGCCGCGACGAGATCCACGCCTTCTACAAGGGCGCCATCGAGCGGGCCAGCCCCGAGGTGCGCCTGATCGGGCCGGTCCGCACCAGCTATGTCAACGAGGCCGCCGCCCCACTGCAGTCGCGGAGCAACTACGGCGGCACGCCGAAGGAGATCGACATCATCGATGTCTTCATCTTCGACGACGACGGACTCATCATTTCGATGAAGGCCTATTGGGGCGACGCCAACATCCGCGACCGCTGAACCTCCGCTCCAAGGTCCTTGCGCTCTGAGACTCGCCCTGAAATTTCCGCCGGACGAGTCATCCAGGCCGGCGCCGACTCCGAACGGTTCGTGGGTGACGAGTCGGCGAAGGGTCTCTCGGGCGCGTCACCAGTGCCGTAACGCTTTCTCGAGCGTACGAATACCCGAGGCAGCCATGGACGAAGATCGACAGTTCGACGAGCCGGCGCTGGTTCCTCGCGACTTCGACACGTTGGTCCAGATCGCCAACCGAGCCGAAGCGGCTGTGCCGACCGGGTTGGCGACCGCCGCCTTCGACCGGGCGTTCGCGGCGCGGCGTGCCGGACAATGGGACGGGTTCGTACCCGACGACGACATCGACGCCGCCGAGAGCTATGCCCGCGCGGTCGAGCAGTTCGATGCGGTGGCCCGCGGGTTGACCGAACGCCAGTGGGTTGCGCCGGTCGCCACCTACGGCAGCGTGCACGATCTCGTGGCGCATCTGTTGGCCATCGAGATCTACACCGGCAAACAAGTCAGGCTGTTCGAACGGGCGACGATCGGCGCCGACCACGACCACGTCCGCCTGGGTGACGCACTGCTCGCGCAGTGGCGCACGGCCGATCACCACGAAGTGCTCGCGGCATGGCGTGACCACGCGCGCCAGATCGTCGCCGCGCTCAACAATGAACCACTGTTGCTCGACGCGCCGGCGTCGTGGCACGGCGCCCCCATCGATGTGCGGGCGCTGCTCGTGATCCGCACGTTCGAGCTATGGACACACGCCGATGACGTCCGCGTCGCGATCGGGAGCCCCCGCGATGAACCCGACAACGCGCAGCTAAAGCTGATGACCAACCTCGCCGCCGAGATCCTTCCGTTGGGCCTCGAGCTCACGGGCCGGCCCCATCCGGGCCGTACTCTGCGTCTCGTGCTCACCGGTCGCGGTGGGGGCACATGGCACTGCCCGCTCGCCGCCGCGAGCACCGTGACGGCGCACGACGACCTGGTGCTGGTCGCCGATGCCGTCGAGTTCTGTCGACTGGCCGCCAATCGCTGTACGCCTGCCGCGCTCGACGCGTATGTCGAAGGCGACGAAATCATCGCCTCCGACATCTTGCGGGGCATGGCGGCGCTCGCCGCGGACTGAGCCGCGGTTTCGCGCCGAAGCTCAGAGCCCCTTGTAGTTGAGGATCTGCTTGAGCGTGTGCACCTGCACGACGAGATCGCGTTGCGCGGCCATGACGCGGTCGATGTCCTTGTACGCAGACGGATGTTCGTCGAGCAGCGCGTTGGCCCGATCGGCCATCCACGTGATGCCGCGCATGCGGCGGGTCAAGTCGCGAGTGTTGAGTTCGCGCTTGGCCTGACCGCGTGAGCGCTGGCGGCCGGCGCCGTGTGCGCACGAGTGGTACGAGTCGGCATTGCCGCGACCGCTGATGATGTAGGTCTTGTCACCCATCGAACCGGGGATGATGCCGAGCTGACCTTCCGTGGCCTGGATCGCTCCTTTGCGCGTCACCCATACCTGGTGACCGTCGTGCTCCTCGCGTTGCGCGAAGTTGTGATGGCAGTTGATGCGGTCGGTAGCGACGACATCGCGGCCCAGCCATTCGCGGAACGCGCCGAATGCACTGTCGAGCATGACGGCACGATTGACCCGCGCGTAGTCCTGGCACAACAACATGTCGTTGACGTACATCGCGAACGTGTCGGTGCCTTCGTCGAGCCACGCGAGGTCGCGGTCTTCGAGAATGATGTGCGCCTCTTTGGCGAGTTGCGACGCGGTCTTGATGTGCTCGCTGCCGAGGATGTTGCCGATGCCACGTGAGCCCGAGTGCAACACCAGCCAAACGCGGTCGTCTTCGTCTACGTCCACTTCGAGGAAGTGATTGCCCGAGCCGAGCGAGCCCATTTGCTGGATGGCCTTGGCCTGCAACGCAGACTCGAGGGCGCGGGAGAATCGGCCGCCGTGGTCCCCCATCCAGCGGCCGCCTTCGGCATTTTCGCCGCGTTTCGCGACGCCCACGCCGGCAGGCACGGCCTTGGCCACGCGCGGCAACAGCGCGTCGAGAGAGTCGGGCAGTTGGTCTGCGACGATGTCGGTGCGTAGCGCGGCCATACCGCACCCGATGTCGACGCCCACCGCGGCGGGGATGATGGCATTGCGGGTCGCCACGACCGAACCCACTGTCGCGCCCTTGCCGATATGGGCGTCAGGCATCAGCCGCACGCCCTCGACGACGGGAAGGCGGGCGGTGCGCTCGGCTTGGACAAGGGTTGCGGGCTCGATGAGGTCTGAGCCCCACACTTTGAGCTTTGCGTTCACGAGAGACAGTGTCGCGTCGATCAGCCCGCGTCGGGCCGGAGTTTCCATGCTGCAGTGATGACGAGGTTGCCCTTACGTAGAGATCGGGCCGACAACGTGCCGATGGCGGCGACGCGATCGGCTAGCTCCCCCACCGCCGATATCTGCAGCGCCACCCGATCGAGAACGTGCACGCGGATGTCGCGGGGATCGACGCGTTCGAGTTCGACGTCGAGGCCCGTGCACCACGCCTTGTATGCGGCCTCCTTGGCGCTCCACAACAAGGTGGCGAGTGCAGCATCGTCACCCACGAACGCGAGTTCATCATCGCTCAGCACGACGGTGGCATCCGCGACCGCCAGCGCATCGTGTCGTTCGACGTCGATGCCGAGCGTGAGCGCGACATCTGTTCGGGCGGCGACGGCGACCGCCAGTTCGTCGTCGTGAGCGATCGAACCGACGAAGCCAGTAGGCCACGAGGGCCGGCGTCCCGATCGCGGTGGCAGCCCGTCGGCGTCGCATCCGGCGAGCGCGAGCGCGCGGAGTGCCGCGCGGTGGCCCGCTTCTGTGTGTGCGGCAGGAGTGGGTGCGAGAGGCACCGTGATCGCGCACGCGAACCGATGCGGCCAATCAGATACGACAAGTTCGGTGACGGTCACTTCCGCCAGCCGGATCATCGATCGGCGCGATCGAGGTGCGGTGCTACCGCGCGTGCGAGCGCTTCGACGTGCTGCGGCATGAAGAGGGTCTGATGTGTCCCGGGTGTGACCTCGATGCTGAGATCACCATCGATGTGATCGGCCCAGCCGTACGTGCGGTCGCGCGTGTAGGCCTCGACCGCCGCCTTTACGAGCAAGACATTGCAGGGATACTGCGTGCGCTGATAGCGCTCGGCAACTTCGGCGAAGTGGTCGCTGAGGTTCACGAAGCCGTCGTAGTCGTCGTAGATCTCTCGTCGTTCGGCGTCCTCGGCGGTGTCCTTCGCGAGGTGCAAACGACGCAACTGGCGTTTGAGGAATTCGCGCGACCACGGCACGAGCGCGCTCGGCCCGTGACGCACGAGATTGAAGCCAAGGTAGCGCCAACGATCGACGAAGGTCGGTCGCAGCCGATCGAGCGTGTCGAACAACACGACGAGCGCGGCCCGGTCACCTTGAGCGGCCAGTGCGCGCGCCATTTCGAGCGCGATCATGCCCCCGCCCGAATAGCCGCCGATGAGATACGGGCCCTCCGGCTGGTAGGTGCGAATGGCCCGCACATACAGCGCGGCCATGTCGGGTATCGCGTCGAGCGGCGGTTCGTTGCCATCGGCGCCCTTGGCGAGCACTCCGATGATCGGGCGGTCGCTCGGCAACAGGCGGGCGAGTCCCCACAGGTTCAACACGTTGCCGCCGGCGCCGTGGATAACGAAGAACGGTCGGCCACTGCCGCCCGCGCGCATCGTCACGATGAGCCGGGCAGGATCGTTCTCGACGCTGACGAAACTGCGGATCGCGGTGGGCGTGGTCGTTGCCAGGGTCACTTCGGCGGCACGAGCCGGGCGCGCCGCTTCGACGAGGGCGGCCAACTGGCGCAGCGTGGGCGCTTCGAACAGCGTGGCGAGCGGCAGCCGCACGTCGAGTTCGCGATGGATACGCGCCATCAACCGGATCGCGATCAACGAATGCCCGCCGAGTTCGAAGAAGTCGTCGTCGGGCAGGGGCGTCACACCCAGCAGATCGGTCCACATCGCCACCAGGTGCGTGGCGACGTCGTCCTGGGTGCTGACCGCGGTCACCGAGCCCTTGGGGTCGGCAAGCGGTGCAGAGGCCACCAGCGCGGAGATGTCGACGCTCGACACCAATAGGTGGGGCTGGCCCGAGCGCAGCGCATGATCGAACGCGACCACACCTTCGTCGGGTCGGATGCCGAGCGTGTCGCTGAGCTCGAGCAACGATTCGGCCGGCTTGGACCCGGCACCGTTGACCGCGTCCGTACGAGTGAGTTCGCTGCTCGGCATCGGTTGCAACACGAGGTCGTCGATCTGCAATGCGAGCGCGCCGTTCTCGTCGCTGACGGTGACGTCGACGTGGGCCCGGCCGTCGAACTCATGCGCGTGCGCCCGAACGATGACGTTGGGTGTCAGTGGAGCGAACGAGACCACTCGGCCGTAGCGCACGGGTACGTAGAGCGCGTCGTGTTCGTCGGGCGTGAGCCCGACCGCCACGGCGGTTGCGAGGTCGAGGATGGCCGGATGCGCGAGCCATTGCTCGGCTTCGCCCTCGGGCAACGCCTGCGTGTGGATGTGTGCGACCGCCGCGGCATCATCGCGGCGTTGCGCGCCGTCGGCGCGCCAGCGCGGGCCCAGCACGAGCTGACGTGACGGCCGTTCGATGAACGAGTCGGTCGCCTCGAGCGGGCGCGGTGACAGCAAGAGGTCTGCTTCGGCGACGCGATGTTCGACAGCGCTGTCGTCGACGCGGCCTTCACTCGATGCTTGCCATTCGCGACCGTTGCCGGCGTCGGTCTCGACGCGCACGTAGCGCGGCGACGCCTCGGCGGCGTCGACGCTGACGCGCAGCGCGACCGTGCGTCCCGGCAGCACCAGTATCGGGGCGAACAGTGATACGTCGCCTAGCGACATGGTCGCGCCGGAGGCGCGCAATGACATGGTCGCGCCGGAGGCGCGCAGTGCCGCGAGCATCAATTCGACGTGAGCGGCTCCGGGCAACACGGGGGTGCCGTCGCGCAGTCGATGTTCGTCGACCACCCAGTCGTCAGCGGTGAGTTCGCCGAAGCACTCGGTGGTGCCGTCACGGCGCACCCGCGACGAGTGCAGGATCGGATGTTCGAGGGCAACGTCGCCCGCGCCGAGATACTGGCGGCGCAGCGCGTCGAATGCCATGCCCGTCTCGGCCCACACCCCGAAGTCGAGGGCGACCACGTTGAGGTCGCCCCGTTTGCCCGCGAGCGCGTCGACCAGCGCGTTCGCGGCGGTGTAGGTGGCTTGTCCCGCCGGTGCGATCGTGGCCGAGGTGGATCCGATCAACACCAGCAACGGCACGCCGCGACTCGACAGTGCGTCGACGAGCGCGGCCGCACCACGCGCCTTTGCGCCCACGACGGTTTCGATGTCGCTGCGTTCGGTGAGCAATTCGATGGGGCGGTCGAGCAATCGGCCCGCAGTGTGGATCACACCATCGAGCCGACCGTGGCGTTCGAAGACGTCATGCACGATGTACGCGATCGCGTTGGTGTCGGCGACGTCGCCCGTCACTACTTCGACCGAGCGGGCAACCGCCTCGAGTGCAGCGAGTCGCCGCAGCCGCCGCGTGCCAGCGTGGCCCGACGTGTGGGTGCCGAGATAGCGCTCGCGCGCTTCGCGTGGTGGCAGTGCTTCGCTACTCACGACGACGAGACGGGCGTCGTGGACTTCGGCGAGCCAGCGGGCGATGGCGAAGCCCATGCCGCCGAGACCGCCGGTGACGAGATAGGTGCCGCCGGTGACGATCGGTGTCGACCCGGTCGGGTCGGTGGGCGTGCGTTGCCACAGCGGCGTCGCCCGCCGGTCGCCGCGACGCGAGATGATCCCGTCGGTGCCGCCTCGGGCCTCGACGACGATTGTCGCGGCGATGCGATCGATTTCGCTGCGATTCGTGACGCATCCGTCGACATCGACCAGCACCGTCGAAATGTTCGGGTATTCCTTGGGCGTGACGCCGGCGAGGCCCAACGCCAGCGCGTCGGATGGGTTCGACGGTGGGATGCCGGCCGAGTCGGTGGCGTCGCGCGTGACGAAGACCATGCGACACTCGTCGACGCGCTCCCCCAGCGCTCGCACCGTCGGCACCAGTGAGTGCAACCATCGCTCGATGCCGCGATCGACCGATGTCGACATCGAGGCGTCACCCTGCGGCGCGACGCCGAGCACGATCAACTGTCCGGTGGTGGTGCTCGGCGTGTCGACGACGCGTGCGCGGTCGCCGGCGTTCGTGCATGCCCGGGCGATTGCGTGCGCGAACTCGTCGTTCGCATCGGCGATGATCTCCCATGGCCCGCGGAACCGAACGTCGACGCCTGCCGGCACGGGACTGTCGATCCACGACGGCAGCGACGTCCAGTCGCTCATCGATACGAGTCGCGTGATCGCGGGGGTCGTCGTCTCTAGTGGTGCGGCGGCGACCTCGTGCGTTTGCGGGCGGCCCGGTTCGATCCAATACCGCTCGCGTTCGAACGGATAGGTGGGCAGGCGTAGTCGGTTGCGGGAGCCGGCGCCGAGGAACCGCTCGACGGCGACGTCACATCCTGCAGCCCAAAGACGGCCGGCCGCGAGCAGTGCGAATGAGGTGTCGTCGATCGTGTCGTTGCCGTGGCGCAGCGCCGAGATGGCGGCGGCCGGTCGCGGGTCTTGACGGCGGGCGTAGGAGGTGAGCGTCTGGCCCGGTCCGAGTTCGAGCGTGACGGCGGGACTGTCGGCGAGCGCGCAGCGCAGGCCCTCCTCGAAGCGCACGGTGCCGCGGAGATGACCGACCCAATAGCGGGGATCGGTGGCTTGTGCCGCGTCGATCCATGTGCCGGTGAGGTTGGACACGTAGCGCCGCGTCGGGGGGTGCAGGGTCACCGCTCGAACCGCGGCCTCGAACTCGTCCAACACAGGGTCGAGCAGGTGCGAGTGCGCAGCCGCATTCAGTGGGATGAGGGTGGTCGAGATGTCGCGTTCGGCGAGTCGAGCGACGAGCGCATCGATGGCATCGCCCGTGCCCGACACGACACACTCGTCGTGGGCATTGACGGCGGCGAGGGAGATCTCGGCGTCGAGCAGCGGCGCGAGCTCGCGTTCGGTCATGGGCACGGCCAGCATTGAGGCGTTCGAACCACTGGCACGACTCATCAACCGCGAGCGCGTTACGACGAGTTGCATCGCGTCTTCGAACGAGAACACACCGGCGAGCAGCGCGGCGACGTACTCGCCGAGACTGTGCCCGACGACGGCGTCGGGCTCGATGCCGAACGCCATCCACTGGCGAGCGAGCGAGATCTCGGTGACGAACACGGCCGCCAGCGAGACGACCGGGTCGCGCAAGGCAGCCGGATCGGCCGTCGGCGACAGCAGAGCATCGAGATCGATGCCGGCAAAGCGTCGTGCGAGCTCGATGCCCTCGCGGCGAGTTTCGTGGAACGTGGTGAAGCGCTCGTCGAGCTGACTCGCCATGCCGACGTACTGCGACCCTCCGCCGGGGAAGAGGAACACCACACGCGGCGCAGTGTCGGCAGCTCGATCGGTGGCACTGCGTTTGCGATCGCCGGAACGCAGTAATTCGACGGCCTCGGCGGATGAGCGCGCGACGACGACGCGACGCCGCGCGTGTGCGCGTCGACCGGCGGCGAGGGTGAACGCGACATCGGCGAGCTCGATGCCGGGATGGCGTTCGAGATGGTTCGCAAGATCGTGGGCGGCACGATCGAGTGCCGCTTCGCTGCGGGCCGACAGCGTGAGTGGCTGAACCGCCAGCCCAGGGTCGCTCGGTACGGGTGGCGGCGCTTCTTCGACGATGGCGTGGGCGTTGGTGCCGCCGACGCCGAGCGACGAGATGCCCGCGCGTCGTGGTGTCTCGCTCGTCCACGGCTCGCCTTGCCCCGACAGCACGAACGGACTGTTGGCCACGTCGATCAAGGGGCTGGGTGCAGTGAAATTGGCGAGGGGCGGCTTGTACTGATGCCGCATCGCCTGTACGACCTTGATCAAACTGGCGACGCCGGCGCCCGTGTCGAGGTGGCCGATGTTCGGCTTGATCGAACCCAACCAACACGACGCTCGTCGTTCGCTGGCGAATGCGGCAGTCAACGCCGCGAACTCGATCGGATCACCGACGGCGGTACCGGTGCCGTGGGCCTCGACGAGTGTGATCGAATCAGACGAGATGCCCGCGACGGCGAGGGCTTCGCGCACGACGTCCGCGTGGCCGTCGACGCTCGGCGCGAGATAGCCGACCTTGCGGCGGCCGTCGTTGTTGACCGCGGTGCCCCGCACGATTGCGAGCACCGGATCGCGCTCGCGCAGCGCGTCGGACAGCCGGCGCAACGCGACGACGCCGACACCGCTGGTGAGTACCGTGCCCGCCGACTCTGCGTCGAACGCGCGACAACGACCGTCGGGCGCGAGGATCTCGCCTTCGTGGTACTGGTAGCCGACGCCGTGCGGCACCTCGATGGTGACGCCACCGGCGAGCGCCATGTCGCTCTCCATGCTGAGCAGGCTCTGCACGGCCAGATGGACCGCAACCAGTGAGGTGGAGCACGCGGTTTGTACGTTGACGCTCGGACCCCGCAAGTCGAGACGATACGAGACCCCGGTCGTCAAGAAGTCCTTGTCGTTGGCCGTGTGACGCAGCAGGAACCAGCCGACTTGGTCGAGCAACCCTGGATGCGTCAGGAGGTTGTTCACGAGATAGGTGTTCATGCCGCAACCGGCGAACACGCCGATTGCGCCGTCGAACCGTTCGGGAACGTGGCCTGATGATTCGAGCGCTTCCCACGCTGTCTCGTAGAACAGCCGATGTTGCGGATCCATGAGCGCGGCATCGCGCGGGCCGATGCCGAAGAACCCGGCGTCGAAGCGATCCACGTTGTCGAGGATGCCGCTGCGCCGCACGTAGTGAGAGTCCTGAAGGCTGCGTGCCGGCACGTCACGCGCCACGAGGTCGGCTTCGGAGAGGTCGTCGAGACAGTCGTCGCCGTGCGCGACTCGCTCCCAAAACGCGTCGACGTCGGCGGCACCGGGGAAACGTCCGGCCATGCCGACGATGGCGATTTCGGTGCCCAGGTAGTCGGTCATCGTCAACTGTTTTGACCGCGGCCGAGCAGCGCGTTGCGACGCCGTGCGCCCCGATCGTCGCCTCCGGTTGCGGGAGCGAGGGCAGCGCCCGGCGAGTCGGCGTCGGTGGGGTTGGTACCCGCGCCCGTACGAAGCGACGCGATGTGCGCGCCGAGGAGTCGTGCGTTGGGGAAGCGGAAGATGTCGGTCAGCGCGAACGACACCGCGGCGCGCTCGGTGAGCAGACGGAAGACCTTGACGGCGAGGAGTGAATGTCCTCCGACTTCGAAGAAGTTGTCGTTGCGCTGCACCGAGCGGCCGAGCACCGACGACCAGATCTCGATGACGGTGAGTTCGTCCGCGGCCGCCGCCGGACCTTCACGGGTATCGGTGGGGCCGATCGTGACCACCGACACCGGCGCCGGCAGAACTGTCTGCGGCTCGATCGACGGCGCAAGCGGCCGAGTGAGAACCGCGGCGGCCGACTTGGCCAGTGTGACCCGATCGGTCTTGCCGTTGGGCATCGTCGGCAACGAGTCGCGTACGTCGAATCCACGCGGAAGCATTGGTTCGGGCAGTCGCGCGGCCAACGCTCGTTGCACACGCGCAAGATCGAAGTCGGCAGAGTCCTTGGGCGTGATGAACGCGACGAGTTCGGTGACGCTGTCGACATCGATGGCGACGACTACGGCTCGCGCCACTTGCGGTTCATCTTCGAGCGCAGACTCGATCTCGCCCAACTCGATGCGGTAGCCGCGCACCTTGACCTGATTGTCGAGGCGTCCGCCGAACTCGATCACTCCGTCGGGTTGGATCGTCGCGCGGTCGCCGGTCGCGTAGACGCGCCCCCATTGCGGGTGCTCGATGAACCGCGCGGCGGTCAACTCGGCGCGATCGTGGTAGCCGCGAGTGACACCGGCGCCGCCGATGAGCAGTTCGCCCGGGACGCCCACCGGAGTCGGCGCGCCGGTCGCGTCGACGATGTGCACGGTGGTGTTGGCGATGGGACGACCGATCGGAATCAGTTCGCTTCGCTCGACCTCGTGCACGAGCGACCACACGGTCGTTTCGGTCGGGCCATACATGTTGGTGAGCCGTCCGTTGAGCAAGCTCAACGCTTCGCCCGCGAGCGCAGGCGTGAACGCTTCGCCACCGATGAGCGTGTGGTCGAGCTTGCCGAGCGCCGCGCCGTCGGTGGGATCGGCGGCGAGCATGGCGAGCATCGACGGGGTGCATTGCAGATGCGTGGCCTGTTCCGCGTGAATTAGACCGCCGAGCGACATATCGCTCGTATCGACCGCGCGGGCCCGGAAATGAGCCTCGACGCGCTCCTTGAGTGCCGCGATCAGGGCAAAACCACCGCGGACGAGGGTGGGGTCGACCCCGAAATCGACGAGGCAGGCAATCTCGTCGACGCCCGCGGCGACGGCCTCGAGCGTGAGCGCCTCTGCATCGTCGACCGTGCCGAACAGGCCGCTCGTATCCATATAACGGTCAGTGGCCGCGGCGAGCAGCTCGTCGAGCTCGCTCGAACTGAGCGAACGGAAGTATTCGTCGGCATCGGCTCCCGCGTTGCGCAGCGTCGGAAAGGCAGAGGCCATGTCCTTCAAGAGATTGGTCGCCGAACGGAGATAGCCGGTCAACGCCGGGCGGGCGGCCGCTCGCGCGTGCTCACGATCGTCGGCGAGGAAGGTGTGCAGCATCAACGTGACTCGGCCTTCGCCGCGATGCCCAGCGCGGCGCCACGCGTCGCGATAGGCCTCGACCTTGGTGCGCACCTGTTCGATCGATTGGCCGAGCAGGTGCGTCAACAGGTTGCAGCCGAGACGACCGGCGCGCTCGAACGTCTCGATGCTGCCCGCAGAGGTGAGCCATAGGGGAATCTCGGGCTGCCTCGGTCGCGGGAAGGTGCGCACGTCGACCGGACCGAGTGGCCCCGGCAACGAGACGGTCTCGCCGCGCCACAACCGGCGGAGTGCATCGATGTCGTCTTCGAGACGTTCTTTGGCCCCTTCGAAGCCGCCGACGTTGAGCACGAAGTCGTTGGGCTGCCATCCGGCCGCGACGGAAACACCGATGCGACCGTTGGAGATGTTGTCGACGACCGCCCACTCTTCCGCGACCCGCACCGGTGAATGCAGCGGCAGCACCACGCTGCCGGCGCGTATGCCGATCCGCGTCGTTACGGCGGCGATCGCCGCGCTTGTGACCGACGGGTTCGGATAGATACCGCCGAACGCGTGGAAGTGACGCTCGGGCGTCCACACCGCTTCGAAACCGTTGTCGTCGGCGAAGCGCGCACCGTCGAGCAGCAAGCTGTAGCCGGCAGCGCCGTCGGCCTCCGCGCTGGCAAAGTAGAACAAGCTGAACGTCGGGCACCCAGGAGGAGCCGCCGCCGCGGCTCGTACCGTGGCTGCGTCGGGCCGCACGACCACGCGATAGCCGCGACATATGGTCCATAAGAGTTCGAGCACGGAGATGTCGAACGAGATGCTCGTGACGGCCATCCACACACCGGGCGGATCGGTGCGGATGACGTCGTCCATCGCCACGAAGAAGTTGACGACGTTGCGATGCTCGACGACGACACCTTTGGGCGTACCCGTCGAGCCCGACGTGTAGATGATGTACGCCGCGTCGTCGGCGAGCGGACCAGCCACTTGTGTCGGCGCACGCGGCTCGCCATCGTCGCTGCCGGCGCGGATGACGGCGCGCGAAGGCCCGGCGAGGCGATGACCCAGCGCGGGGTCACCGGCAATCAACGCGTCGAGACGGGCGTCTTCGACGATGGTGCGCAACCGTTCTTCGGGGAACGCGAGGTCGAGCGGCACATACGCCGCGCCACAGAGCAACACCGCCAGCATCGACGGCAGCAGGTGCTCATCGCGCGCGAGCGCAAGCCCGACGCGACTGCCCCGCTCGACGCCGGCGTGGCCGAGGATGGCAGCCATTCGGGTGGCCTCGTCGGCCAGTTCGCGATATGTGCGCGTGATGCCGTTGGCCGTCACCGCGGGGGCATCAGGAGTGCGCTCGACCTGTGCCCGGAAAGCACCGGTTATGGTCTGGTCGGCCGGCAGCGGGCGCTCGGTGGCATTAAGTGACTGCAGCATCGCCCGCTCGTTGGCGGTGGCGATCGTGAGCAAGCCGACTGCAGTGTCGTGGTGCTCGCGCAACGCGGCCGCGAGTGTGGTGATCTGCGCACCGATCCGCGCCGCCGTGGTCGAGTCGAGCGCGTCGGTTGCGTGATCGAGTAGCGCACCGTCCGCGCCGATGCGCAGGTGCAGCACCGCCGCTGGATCGCGCACGATGGACCCTGCGTCGTCGTCTACTTCGACATCGATGACGACGAGTGGGCCCATCGAATTGGCGTCACTAGTGGCGCGGACCCGTAGTTCGGGGTCGCGCGCGACGACATCGGCGAGCCACGGCCCGGACGCGAGCGAACGTTCACCGCGCACCGCGATCTGTTCCACGAATTCGGACGCGGTGGCGCGGGCCAGTTCGGCCTCGATGGCGAGCAGTGGCCGGCGCGCCAGCGGCGCCAGCGACCTCAGCGTCTCGCGCGTGGGCCGGTCGGCGATCGCCACTGTCGCGTGCCCGTTGCCAACGGTGCGGGCAAGCCAGAGCACGGCTGCGCTGGCGATGTACGCCGGTGTTGCCTCACCGACCGAGAGCACCCTGGTCGACCACGCCCGTGTATCGCGCGAGCGGCCGATATCGCCGGTGAATTCAATGCCCGCGACGGGGGTCGCGGCGGATGCGGCCAGCACCGAGCGAGTCGAAACTTCGCTGCGCGACAGCGCGCCATCGTGCGCGTCGAGCGCGGCACACAGTGCGCTCGAGGGCGTGAGGTCTTGCGCCTGTTGCGGGATCAGCGCCACGTCTACCGGTGCGCCGGACAACGAAGTGACCGCGCCGATGGCCACCGATGCATCGGCCACTGGTAACGGCACACCGTCGCGAGAATCGAGATGTGCGAGCCAGGCGTTGCCTCCCGCGACCAGATACAGAGAACCGAGCGGATTCACGATGCGCGGGCCGAAGTCGAGGGCGCGGGCGATGTCGACAAGATCGCGCTTGGTCCGGCGAGGATCGAATACGGCACGCGCGCCGAATCGTTCGTGGCGACCGTGGTATTCGCCGGGGTCGGGCGCTTGCGCGGTGACGACGACCTGTCCGCTCGACAGCGCCGCCGCAACAGACGGGAACGTGGCCAATGCTCGCTCGAAGCACCGGGCATTCAACGTGTATGCGGTGTCGTCGTCGGCAATCGCGAACTCGTCGGTGAGCACGATGTCGCCGGCGTCGGGCGTCTCGGTCATCAGGTGCCACGTGATCGCATGCTCGCTCTGGCCGTTGGCGAGGGCCCATGACGTCGCGTGTACGCCGGCCAACCGCGGCAGCGGCCCATCGTGGAAGTTGACGCTGATCTCGAAGCGTTCGAGGATCGAGGGCGTCACGATGCGGAGGTTGGCGATGCTCAGCAACACATCGGCCTCGACGCCGCTGAGCGCGTCGCTCAGTCGATCGGCGTCGCGAACCTCCACACCGTGGCGTCGCCCGAAATCAGCCGCCTGCTCGTGGCGTGACGCCAGCGCCACCACTTGCAAGCCCGCCGCGATCGCGAGCTCGGTGCATTCGAGCGCGAGGGTCTGGTCGCCCACGACGACGCACCGCCTCGGACTGCGCGGGGCGAGTTCTATGGTTCGTGGAGGTTGATTCGGGTCCATCGTTGCCTTTGTCCCGGTGGCCCCGTTGGGTCGTCGGTTCGGAAGTATACGAACCGAACGAACACCGATGAGACAGCGTCAAATCTTTCGAACTACACGTCAGTCTGCGTACCCGAGTACGTCGATCAGAACGCCGGTTGTACCGAAAGCGTTGTAGATGTTGATCTGGCCGCCGGAGCCGATCTGGGTGATCACCAGATTAGGAATCGTCATTCCAGGGACAAAGTTGAGGTTCGACACGTTGGGCGGGGTCGCGGTGCCCGCCGGCCAGACCGTGAGGAAGCCACCGGCGTTGGGATTGACCGCCGTGACCTTCAAGATGGCGGTCTTGGCGTTGCCCGGGATGCCCCCGACCCCGGCCACCGTCACGCTGCGGACCTGGCCTTGGGCGAAGGGGTTGCTGGGCGTGCGGGTGTCGAGGATGCGCGCCGGCGTGAGGCCGGTGATCACGCCACCGCTCTTGTAGGCGCCGGCGCTGAAGTAGCCGACGACGTCCGCGATGAGATCCGCGGTGCCACTGTCGTTGGCGAGGCTGATCTGGCCACCGGTACCGACGCGGGCCACGACCAGGTTGGGTCGGGCAATGCCCTCGACATTGTTGAGGTTGGACACCGTGGGTTGGGGCGACCCCGCCGGCCACACGGTGATGAAGCTGCCGTTGCGGCTCACGTTGGTGACCGTCATGTTGAGCACCACCGACTCGGCATCGGCGGGCACGCCGGTGCTGCCGCCGCGCACGGTCAGATTGCGAGCGGTGCCGGCGCCGAACGATCCGGTGAGGCCGATGCCGTTGCGGGTGTCGAGGAGCCGGTTGGGCGCCATCGTGTGCAACCTCGTGCCGCTGTTGTCACGGCGCGTGTAGCCGACGATGTCGACGAGGGCACCCGCGGTGCCGCCGCCGGAGTTCAAGAAGTTGAAGATCGAGATGTAGCCGCCACTGCCGACTTGCATCGTGATCATGTTGGCGAAGTTCTCACCGGCAGCGAAGTTGTGCGTCGACGTGTTCGGCTGCGGTGCGCCGGTCGGGAACACCGTGAAGTAGCCCGAGCTGGCCGGATCGACAACGGTGACGTTGGCGATCACGGTCTTGGCGTCCGCGGGGACGCCGCCCACGCCGGCAACCTGAACCAGGCGGGTCTCGCCGTGCGCGATTGCGGTCGCGAAGCGCGAGTCGTAGACGCGCACCGGGTTGGTGAGGGGGAAGTACGTGTCGTCGGGAACGTCCGGCAACATGTTGTCCGCGATCCAGGCGAATGCGTTGAGCGCGAACGTGCGGTTCTGAGCCCAGCTGGTATCGAACGCGTTGGACATCGAGTCGAGGTCCGAGGTCACGATGATCGGGCCCGAGTTGGCGCTGAGTGCCTTGGCCGGGATCACTGCGGCCGTGGTGCCCGCAATGTTGTTGTTGACCTGTTCGTTGTTGTCCGCTCCCGGGCAATCGATGTTGCCGTTGGTGACCAAGGGATCGAGTGGGGCGGGCGAGACGTTGTCCACGTTGACGCCGCCGTTGGGCAGCACGACGTCGAACGGCGATACCCCTGATCCGGTGTGGGTCACGCGGGCGATGATCTGGTGCACGCCGTCAGGGACCAACGCGGTGTTCCACGTGGTTTCGAAGGGGTAGCTGCCGACGGGCCCGCCGATGACGTTTCCGACGGCGACACTGTCGAAGTAGTACTGCACGCTCGTGATCACGGACGGGGTCAACGAAGCCGCAGTGAGATTGATCGTTCCGGCAACCACGGCGGGTGCGCCCGTTCCGGCACCGGTGGCCACCGTGGTCTGAATCGGGCCGGTGATGGCGAATTGCGGCGCTTGGCCGGTGATGCTGAGATTGTACAGCGCCGACGCTTGGCCGGGGAGCCCGGTGAACACTTCGACGGTGTGGTAGTTGCTGATGGTCGGCGCGGTGCCGAACGGGCCGGCGACGACCGGATGGCCGCCCTGGCCGCCGGCGACGGTGGAGTTGTTGGCAGCGGACTCGGTGCCGGCCGCGCCAGTGTTGCTGAAGCCGCAGGCGTCGCTGCCGAAGAAGGCGCGCTGCGCGCGCATCGTGAAGCCGAGGAATGTCGCCACGTCACCGAAGCCGGGCGCATTGGCGTTGAGGACCAGAGCCCTGCCGTCGGCATTGAATGCCTGCAGTGCCGCGATCTCGCCTGGGGAGTACTCGGAGGTCGGCAGGCCGGCGAAGAAGACGTCGAGGCTCGACAAAGTGCCGGGGAAACTGAGGCCGGTCGTGATGGGCGCAGCCGGGATGGCGAACGAGCCCTTCTTGAAGACACCGTTGCCGAAATTGTTCTTGTCGAGGAGCGCAGCCCGCAACTCGGTGTAGGCGCCACCGTCCCAATGCCAGGGGTTGGAGGCCAAGCCCGTGCCTTCGCCGTTGACGGTCAGCGTCGCGCTATTGATACCCGGAGGTGCGGCGGCGGCGATTGTCGCGGTGCCGGTGACAAGTGCGGGTGCGGCGACGAGTGCGCAGATCGCCGTGGCGACGACGACGCGCAGCCGTGAACGAAGGTGCTGGATCATGTAATGAATGCCTTCCGGTGTTTGGAGTCCGGGGTCGTCGCGAACGGGTTGATGTGTCGCGGTCGGTTCAGAATCGGCCTCGCCGTGAGGGTAGGAACAATGACGCCCCTTGTCACTAGCGAAAAGGGTTATTTCGGCTCCGAGCCCCGAGATGACCCGTTTGGCCCATGCGGCGCGGCCTAACCGCGCTCACTTCAGGCGGCGACGATCGCGCTGTCGGTGGCCGGATCGCGGGCGGTCGCGTCATCGAGCGATTCAGTGCCGCGCAAGCGCAGGAACCGCCGGCGCAAGGCACGGTCGATGTTGAGCGCGGCCAGGAAGATGCACAGGGCAACGGCTGCGTCGAGCCAGTAGTGGTTGGCCGTGATGATGATGGCGGCCAGTGTCAACAGGGGATGCAGCCACATGACCCGGCGCAACTTGCTCGTCGAGAAACGCGTCGCGCCCCACGCGACCAGCAGTGCCCAGCCGAAATGCAGCGACGGCATCGCCGCGAACTGGTTGGCCAGTCCTTTGGACGTATCGCCGTAGGGGCTCGGGCCGAAGAGGCGGCCGGTGTCGATGAAACCCATGTCGGGCAACATGCGCGGCGGCGCGAGCGGATAGATGGCGTGGATGCCCAAACCGATGGCGGTCATCACGATCAGGATGCGGCGGCAACCCGGGTAGGAGTCGGGGTGACGGATGAGCATCCAGGCGAAGAAGAGGCCGGTGATGGTGAAGTGCGCCAGCAGGTAATAGGCGTTGAGGAACAAGATGACGTCGTGGCTGTGCAGGGCCAACGACTGCAGGTTGCTTTCGCTGAACACCCCGAAGGCGCGCTCCACCTGTACGACGCGGTGCGCGTTGCCGACCGCGTCGCCGATTGATCCCTTCATTGAAAATCGGAGCAGGAGGTAGAGCGCCAGGAGTGCGCCCATCAGACCGAACTCCATGACGAAACGCACGGGCAACGGCCGCCGCCGCGATGGCATCGCGACAGCACCGGACCGGCGCACGACCCCTCCGAGCGATTCATTCTCGAGCCGCACGTCTCTAAGCATGACTCACCCCGCCGTCATTTACCAGGATCTTTCGGATCCGTGCTGTTCGGGACCATACCCGCCGTGGATCACCGGTCGAGCGAATATCTCGCCGTGGGGCCCTTCGGTCTACCCTCCAACACCCCTGGGCCGTCAAAAATGCCAGGGGAATGACGACCAGTCCGGGGGGCGCTTCTCCAGGAACGAATCTCGCCCCTCCGCCGCCTCGTCGGTCATGTAGGCCAGCCGCGTGGCCTCGCCGGCGAACAGCTGTTGGCCGACCAAACCGTCGTCTACCAGGTTGAACGCGAATTTGAGCATTCGTTGAGCCGTGGGGCTCTTGCCGTTGACCAGCGCCGCCCACTCGAGCGCGGTTGCCTCGAGGTCGCCGTGGGCGACGACGGCGTTGACCATCCCCATCTGATGGGCCTGGTCGGCGCTGTACTCGAGGCCGAGGAAAAAGATCTCCCGCGCCCGCTTCTGCCCGACCATGCGGGCGAGGTAGGCGGAGCCGAAGCCGCCGTCGAAGCTGGCGACGTCGGCGTCGGTCTGCTTGAAGTGGGCGTGCTCGCGGCTGGCGATGGTGAGGTCGCAGACCACGTGCAGGCTGTGGCCACCGCCGGCCGCCCAACCGGGGACCACGCAGATGACGACTTTGGGCATGAAGCGGATCAGCCGTTGCACCTCGAGAATGTGCAACCGTCCCGTGCGAGCCGGGTCGATCGAGTCCGCGCCCTCACCTTCGGCATAGCGATAGCCGTCGCGGCCGCGAATGCGTTGGTCGCCGCCCGAGCAAAACGCCCATCCCCCGTCGCGGGGTGAGGGCCCGTTGCCGGTGAGTAGGACACACCCGACGTCGCTCGTCATGCGGGCATGATCGAGCGCGCGATAGAGCTCGTCGACGGTCTGGGGCCGGAACGCGTTGCGCACCTCGGGGCGATCGAACGCGATGCGCACCGTCCCCTGATCGACGGAGCGGTGATAGGTGATGTCGCGAAAGCTGAAGCCCGCGACCTCGCGCCACTTCGCTGCATCGAATAGCTCGGAGACCATGCCTGGATCGTACGCCGGTGTGATGAGGGCTTGCGCGAAGAACGGACAGTACGGTGGCCTGTAATCCGGTCTATATGGAGGAGTTACTCATGGTGAGCGCCAGCGATGTGCGGGCACAGCTGTCCCACCCGATCATCGACTGTGACGGACACATCCGCGAGTTCATGCCGGGCGTGATGCCGTATTTGCGCGAGACGCTCGGTCAGGCCAAGTTCGACGCGTTCGTCGAGACCGGGTCGGCACTGACCAACAGCTATAGCGGCGGCGAGACCGCGCGTCGTGCGCGCACTCGTGCACCGCAAGGCGCATGGTGGGCTTCGCCATCGCGCAACACCCTCGATCGCACGACCGCGCAGAACCCGCGACTGTTGTACGACCGGCTCGACGAGCTGGGTATGGACTACGTGGTCCTCTACCCCACCCTCGCGTTCGGTACCTGCGGTATCGAAGACGACGAGATGCGCCAGGGCCTCATCCGTGGGTACAACACGTTCTTCGCCGACGTCTACGGGCCGTACCGCGACCGCATGACGGTAGGTGGGTTGATCCCGATGCAGACGCCCGAAGAGGCCCTCGCCGAACTCGACTTCTGTGCGGCCGCGGGGATGAAGGTGATCACGATCCCCCACGGCGTGATCCGACCCATTCCCGAGCCCGTACTCGAAGGCAATTCGCCGTACCTGTGGCCGGGCCAACGCCACTGGTGCGACACGTTCGGCCTCGACTCCGCGTACGACTACGACCCCGTGTGGCGCCGTTGTGAAGAGCTCGGCTTTGCGGTGACCGCGCACGGCGGCATGGCGCTGCCGATCGGTGCGTACACGTCGATCACGAGCTTCACCTACAACCACATGGGTTCGTTCATGTGGATGATGTATCCGTTGGTCAAGTCGATCTTCCTCGGCGGTGTCACCAACCGGTTCCCCAAGCTGCCGTTCGCGTTTCTCGAATGTGGCGTTTCGTGGGCGTGCACGATGCTGCACGACATGGTCGAGCACTGGGAAAAGCGCAGCCGCGAAGGCATCGAGTGGACCAATCCGGCCAACCTCGATCTTCCGCTCATGCAAAAGCTGATGCTCGAGTACCGCGGTGACTTCCGCGATCTCGAAGATCAGATGGCAGAAGCGATCGCGCCGCTCGCGAATCCGATGATGACACCCGACTGTCTCGACGAGTGGGTGCACGTCGGCATCGAGCAGCTGAGCGACATCCGTGATCGTTTCGTCGACTCGTTCTACTTCGGTTGCGAAGCCGACGACCGCACCGTGGCGTTCGCGTTCTCCCCCGCAAACGCATTTGGTGCACAACTCAAAGCGGTGCTCAGTTCGGACATCGGCCATTGGGACGTGCGCAACATGAATCGGGTGATTCCTCACGCATTCAGCCTGGTCGAAGAAGGACTGCTCACCGAAGAGCAGTTCCGCGACTTCACGTTCGTCAACCCGGCGAAACTGCACACCGGGGTGAATCCTGGCTTCTTCGACGGCACGTCCGTGGAAGATGCAGTACGCGCGTCAACGACGCACGCGTAGCTGCCCCGACGACTCACCAGGGTCGGTCATCACCTCGATCAACGCGGGCCCGTCGAGATGGTCGGCGACGCGCACCGCGTCGTCGAACGCCGCGTCGGTCTCGACGCGGCGCGCCGACAGCCCGAACGCCTGCGCCACCGCGGTGTAGTCGATGGCGGGGAGATCGACCGCGTAGCGCCCGGCCTTTTGCGCATCGAGCACGTTGCCGAGCACGCCGTTGTTCATGACGACGAAGGTGATCGGTAGCTGATGCGCCGAGGCGAACGCCAGCGCGGGCAGCGCCATCTGCATTCCGCCGTCGCCGACGATGCTCAAGACACGGCCGTCGGGTCGCAAGAGCGCCGCGGCCAGTGCTGCCGACGGTCCCCAACCCATGCCGAGATGGCCGCCACACATGTGCACGCGTCCGGGCGTGGGCATGCGCAAGTAGCGATAGTGGAAGATGCGGTTGTTGCCCGCGTCGAGCACGATGCGATGGCGATCGGTCAACAAATCGTTGAGGACGCCCACTACTCGTTGCGGACGCAACGGTGAGGACGACAGTGCCACCGCCGCCTCGTCGTCGATCGTCGACCGCAGAGCCTCGAGACACTCCCACCGACTGTCGACGGTCGCCTCGTCGACGCCGATCTCGGGTAGCAGCGCGTCGAGGAACTCCCGCACATCGGAGACGATGCCCGTCGTGACGGGGATCGCCCGCCCGAGATGCTCGGGGACGCAGTCGACCTGCACGATCGTTTGGCGATCGACCGAGAAGATCTCCGGTGACTCCATCAGTGTGTCGGCCGGATTCAACCGTGACCCCAACACGAGAACCATGTCGGCTTGGCGCAGCAACCCGTACGCGGTCGGCGAACCGAACGCGCCCAACATGCCGCCGGCCCACGGATGCTGATCGGCGAGAACGCCGCGCGCCTTTTGAGTGGTGACCACCGGTGCCGCCGCGCGCTGCGCCAATGCGCCGATCTGGTCGTAGCAGCCGTGCGTACCGTTGCCGGCGACGATCACCGGCAGCTTGGCGTCGCGCAGCAGCGACGCCACCGACGCGATCACACCTGGCGTCGGTCGCGCCGGTGCGCGCTCGTGCACTCGAATGGTGTCGCGATAGCTGGGATGGCCCGTCGGGTCGGTGGTGCCGTAGAACGCGTCGAGACGACCGATCACGGCCGTTGGCCCGGGCCGTCCCGACATCGCGTGGTGCAATGCCAGTTGAATGCCGTGGACGGCTTCGTTGGGCGTCGTCGCTACCGTGGTGAACTTGGTCATCGCCCGCAAGATCGCCGGAAGATCGACCGAGGCGTAGTCACCCGTGATGCTCTGGGTGGCGTTGTGCTGCGCGATGCCATGATCGGTCATCTCGGTGACGATGACCATCGGCGTGCCCGACAGGTATGCCTCCATGATGCCGAACGATCCCGTGCCGGCGATGAAGGCGCCCTGGCCCGACAACACGGCGGGGCGTCCGGTGATGCGTCCGTGCATGTCGGCCATACACGCCGCGATTTGTTCACTCGGCGCAAGCACCGCGTCGATGCCGTCGGCGTCGCGGATGGCTTCGAACACTTTGATCGTGTACCCGCCGGGGATGCCGTAGACGTGCGTGACGCCGCCGTCGATCATCGCGCGCACCATTGCTTGCGCCGCGGGCGCGGGTTCGAGGCTCATGTGCGTTGGTCTACCACCCTACACACGGCTCGGTCGGCACTGTCTGTGTCTCTACACACGGCTCGGTCGGCACTGTCTACAATTGGTTTGTCTTTTGGGGGGAACGTGGACCTGCGTCTCACCGCGGCCGAGGCCGCGTTTCGCGATGAGTTGGTCGAGTGGTTGCATTCGGTGCTGCCGACCCTGCCCGCACGCCCGCCCGAGCACGATTACCGGGCGCGGCGAGCGTTCGACGCTCACTGGCAGCAACTGCTGCATGCGAGAGGGTACGCGGGCATCAACTGGCCGACGGAGTTCGGTGGTCGTGGCGCGACACCGACCGAGCACCTCATCTACCTCGAAGAATCACAGCGCGTCGGTGCACCCAAAGCCGAGACCCACTTCGTCGGCCAAGAGCACGCGGGGCCGACGCTGATCATGGAAGCGACGGCCGAGCAAAAGGCCGCGCATCTCCCGCGCATACTCAACGGCACCGAGGTGTGGTGTCAGGGCTTCAGCGAACCCAATGCGGGCAGCGACCTCGCGTCGGTGTCGACCCGCGCCGTGCGCGACGGTGACTACTACGTCGTCACCGGTCAGAAGATCTGGACGTCGTTCGCGCACATCGCCGACTACTGCGAATTGCTCGTGCGCACCAACGTCGACGCGCCCAAGCACCGGGGCATCACGTGGTTGATCTGCCCGATGGACCTCGCCGGCATCGAAGCCCGACCGATACGCACCGTCGTCGATTCGAGCGAATTCTGCGAGACGTTCTTCGACGAAGTGCGGGTGCCGGTGGCCAATCGTGTCGGCGACGAGAACGACGGATGGCGCGTCGCGATGGTCACGTTCAGCTTCGAGCGCGGCACCGGCTTCCTCAACGAGTTGCTCAGTGCGCAACGCGAGTTGCACGAACTGGTCGCCGTGGCCAAGAAGGTGACCCGTCGCGGCGCGCTCGCGTGGGACGACGCAGAGATCCGGCGCGAGTTGGGTCGACTACAGGCCGACTTCGATGCGCTCTGGGCCCTGACCAAACGCAACGTGTCGCAGGCGGCGCGCACGGGCATGGTCGGCCCGGGCGGCTCTGTCTTCAAGCTCCACTACGCGGACGTGACCAAGCGCATGGGCGAACTCGCGTATCGTGTGCTCGATCGGATGACGCTGACGACCGAGGCGCCCGAAGGGTTGAGCGACGTCGAGTTGGCGGCGCGCCGCATCCGATCGTTCACCGTGTCGATCGCCGCGGGCACATCGCAGATCCAGCGCAACATCATCGGCGAGCGCATTCTCGGTCTGCCCCGAGAGCGATGAGCGGCATCTACGACGTCATCCGCCCCCACGCGGACGAGTCGCCCGAGCGCATCGCACTCATCTCTGACACCGAAGGCGCCCGCAGCTACGGCGTAGTTGTTACCGGCGCCGAACGGTTCGGCTATGCCGCGCAACACCGGCTCGGTCTCGAGGTCGGCGA
>JBDSMH010000215.1:0-5554 GCA_039915945.1 Acidimicrobiales bacterium
TGGAACCTCGTAACCCGCAACGTCGCCGCGCTCGCCACGCCACCGCGGCCACGTAATGTCGAAGTACAGCCCTTCTCGCTCGACCAGCTCCGCGCCATCCTGGGCGCGGCAGCCGCCGATCGGTTCGAAGCTGCGTTCGTGCTCGCGGTCACCTGCGGTCCACGGCGCGGCGAGATCCTCGGGCTCAAGTGGTCCGACATCGAACTCGACGACGCGCCCAGTCTCCGTGTCCGGCGAGTCGTACAACGCATCAGCGGCTCGATCGTCGCTGGTGACCCGAAGTCGACGAAGTCGCGCCGCACGATCGCCTTGTCGACGATGGCGGTTGATGCGCTTCGACGACAGCGCGTGCGACAAGCCGAAGGTCGGTTAGCCGTCGGTGCGGCGTGGCGCGACGAGGAATGGGTGTTCACTGTCGCGAACGGGGGACCGGTCGACCCGCGCAATCTTCTGCGGGCTTGGTACGGGGTTCTCGAACGCGCCGAACTACCGAAACGCCCGCTGCACCACGCCCGTCACGGGGCAGCCTCCTTGATGCTCTCAGAGGGGCTGCCGCTCAAGCTGGTGCTAGAGACTCTCGGCCACTCCACTATGAGCCTCACCGCCGACCTGTATAGCCATTTGATGCCGGGCGACGCGGCTCGCGTCGCGGCTGCATTGGATCGTGCATTCGGGGCGTAATCGGCGGCGCTAACGGGTCCCGCGAATTGGCGTGGCTACACCGGTGGCTACATTCTGGCGGCTCGGACGGGTAGCCGAGCGAAGGCAACGTCGTCACCAGCCCATTTGTGGTCGGGATGGGGAGATTCGAACTCCCGACCCCCTGCTCCCAAATGGTCCCCGAAAGGCGCTCTGACAAGGGCCTTTCGGCTCGGGCCAGGTCAAGGCGTCTGTCTCGTGGTGACTGGTCGGTCCTCACCGGTCGAGTTTGCTCCCGTAGTGGCACGCGGATGGCACGACGGCATTGATGACGCGTACGGCGACCGCCGCGCGCTTTTCCCCGATGCCGGCGTCCGCCTGCTATCGAGGAGCCAGCGATGCCACGTTCCACCCGCACGCGTCAGCGTCCAACGTGCCCGAGCGGCGCCGCGTCGGGAGGCGAGCGATGAGCCGCCGACGGCAGTTCGGGTCGCTGCGGCGACTTCCATCGGGTCGTTGGCAGGCTCGCTATCGGCACCCGACGACAGGCGAGATGGTGAGCGGTGCGCGGACGTTCCCATCGAAGACCGAGGCGGCGCGTTTCTTGGCGACCGTCGAGGCCGACCTGGCTCGCCAGGTGTGGCGAGACCCGGCGCGCCGCGAGCTCGCGTTCTCGGAGATCGCGGAGTTGTGGTTCGCGGCGAAGATCCATCTGCGTGAAACGACGCGGCTCACCTACCGCGGGCTGCTCGACGTGCACGTGCTGCCGTTCTTCGGCGCACGCGCAATCGGCTCTATCACATCGCTCGATGTGCAGGCTTGGATCGCGGATCGGCGTTCGAACAGGCGGAGGAGTCCAAACACCGTTGCCAAGGCCTACCGCGTGTTGAAGGCGGTCATGGAGTCTGCGGTCGACGCCGAAGTGATCGCGCGCAATCCTTGTCGCATCAAGGGCGCCGGCAAGGAACGGCTGCCCGAGCTTCGCTTCGCGACACCTGAAGACGTCGCAGCGCTCGCCGGGGTAGTCGACGAGCGCTGGCGTGCGCTCGTGTTGCTCGCAGCGTACGGCGGGCTTCGATGGGGCGAGCTCGCAGCGTTGCGCCGCCGCCACTTCGACATGCTGCATCGAACAGTGCGCGTGGCGGAGCAGGCGATCGAGATCAACGGCACGCTCACTTGGGGTCCACCGAAGACCGAGGCAGGCGTGCGGACAGTCGCGCTACCGAGCTTCCTGGTGGATCTCCTCGAGGCGCATCTCGCGAGTTTCGGCGGCCCCGACGCGCACGACCTCGTGTTCGTGACTGCCGACGGCGCGCCACTCCGACGCCACAACTTCCGAAAGCGGGTGTGGCTGCCGGCGTGCGCCGTCACGGGGCTCGAAGGCTTGCGCTTTCACGATCTGCGACACACCAATGCGACGCTGGCTGCGGCGAGCGGGGCACCGTTGCGCGCGTTGATGACGCGCCTCGGGCATGCGTCGAGTGACGCGGCGTTGCGCTATCAACATCGGATGGCGGGGCAGGACGAGGCAATCGCCGCGTTCCTCGACACGGTCGGACGCGCCGCGCAACCATCACCGCTGCCTCCGGTCGTCGCGTTCCCCGATCGCGTCGGCTAGCGCGCGACGTCGCGTTGTCACTTGCGCGTCAACGACTTCAACGAGTGCCTCAACGCGATCCTCAACCGTTGCAGTAGATCGTCGGTATCTCCTGAGCGCGGTGTCGTCTCTGTCGCGTCGCGTCCGGCGCGAGCGCTTTTCTGCGGGTGGACCACTTCCGACCGCAGGAGACAGAAATGAGAAGGTTGACCTTCACAGTGCCCGAGGCCGCGGTGCTGCTCGGCATCTCACGCAGTAGCGCCTACGAGTGTGTTCGGCGGGGCGAGATCCCGTCGCTCACGCTCGGACGCCGCGTCGTGATCACTCACGCCGCGCTCGAGCAACTGCTGGGCGCTCCACTCGAACGCGACGCGCCGGCGCCGCGATGACTACGGCCCCCCGAGCCAGTCAGCCCTCGCACCGTTTTGCCGCTTCGGCGCCACCCTTGTTGCGCGCCTTCTCGCTCGACCGCCCCCGACAGCGCGCTCTGTTCGGCACCCGCCTCTGACCTCAACGAGTCATGCCTTCGGACCACAGTCAAGATCGGCACAGACTTGCCGGTTCCGCTATGCGGAACCGAGCCGAGGTAACGACCTGTCGTAGTCAGCCGGTTGCGCTCTGCGCAACCGGCAAGTCTGTGTCGAACTTGACAACGGGTTCAAAGGGGCGAGTTGGGGGTCGGTTGGCGTCTGCGCGGGTGGCGGAAATGGTCGACGGGACGCGATGCGCGATGCGTACAGAGAGCGGGGCTGGGTGGCGTAGCTGAGCAGCGCGCCGAAAGCAGGGAGCCGATCGACACTCGAAGCAAACAGGCCGGCGTCGCTCGTGCACGCAAGGTGCGATGGCAACGGTTGCGACCACGGCGAGCCACTCACGTAAGCAACGTCTCTGTCGGTCGGACTGCGGCCGGCCTCCACGAGCAGGAACTAACCGTCGGCTCGACGGTCCGGACCCCGCACGGGGCTTCTCAGTGCCATATGGCAGGGCCCGCGCAAGATGACGACATGCACGCCGTGGCGCGCTGGGTTCACCGGCAGGACGCACCGTGTCGTCCACTGCGATCTCGCTAACTGCTTGGCTGGTCGAAACGTGGCCGCGAGACTCGACACGCGCGCGAGCTGGCGGTGCTTCGCCGTTGAGGATCTCGTTGAGGGTGTCGGCGAGTTGAGCTGCGGTCGGCGCGCCGACTTGGTGTCGGTTTGGCCTTGGAGGCGTTTATGGTCATGGCGAGCGAGGGGCCGACGCCACCGATTTGCACCGGTGGGTCCACGTCGGGTGGTGGAGCTGGCGTTCTTATCGGGATCGAGAATGACCGACGGCGGGTACATATTTGAAGGGCCGTTGACGACATCGATCAAAGGTTCGGTCTCGAACGTGCCCAGCCACCGTCGGTCGAGCGGTGACTCGCAAAGTCGACTCCGGTAGATGGCGACCGGTTTGGACTGATTTCGGTAGCTGGCAAGAGTGGTTCCTTGCTCAGAGGCCGGTGAGGTGTTGGATCGGTCGGATCTGTCGAGAAGACGGCATCACCGGCCGATAAATGACGTATGTCCACGGGCCGGGCAGCCAGTTGCGAGACGATTGATGATCTTGGTTCGTCCATGGCTCACCCAAAGCCGGCGCAAAGGTTTGAATCTCGTTGTGCCTGGTTCCACGCACAAGCCGGAGCGCCGCGAATTCTCGGTCCAGGACGATGTGGGATAGCGACGTACCCTCTGCGCTGATGGTCGAGGACTCGCTACCTCCGTTTACGATCAAGTGGGGTGATGACGCAATCGCCGACTTGCGCGCCCGGCTGTCTCAGACGCGTTGGCCCGAGCGCGAAACGGTCGACGACTGGTCGCAGGGTGTGCCACTCGCCTACGTACAAGATCTATGCGCCTATTGGGCCCACGATTACGACTTCTCGGCGGCGCAGGAACGCCTAAATCGTTTCCCCCAGCACAGGACGCCGATCGACGGCCTCGACATCCATTTCATCCACGTGCCGTCGCGTCACGAGCGTGCCATTCCCATCGTGCTCACACACGGTTGGCCCGGTTCGTTCGTAGAGTTCCTCGGCGTCATTGACGCGCTCGCCAATCCCCACGATCCCGACGACGCGTTCCACGTCGTTGTGCCATCGCTTCCCGGATACGGCTACAGCGGCAAGCCGTCGGCGCCGGGCTGGAGCCTCACGCGTGTCGCCGCTGCGTGGGACGAATTGATGCTCCGGCTGGGGTACGACCGCTACGGTGCACAAGGCGGTGACTGGGGCGCATTGCTCACCAACACGATGGCCCGAGACTTCGCCGATCACCTCACAGGCATTCACTTGAACTTGCCGGTCCTGGACTTCGCCGCGCTCGACACGGGCGACCTAACGCCCGAGGAGCAGAAGGGTCTTGCGGGCGTCGGGACACACGCGCGAGACGGGCGCGGCTACGCCGAAATGCAGTCGACGCGCCCACAGACGCTCGGCTACGGCCTCACTGACTCACCGGCAGCGCAGTGCGCGTGGATCGTCGACAAGTACTGGGCTTGGACCGACTGCGACGGCGATCCGGATCGGGCGCTGACCCGTGAACAGATGCTCGACAACATCTCCGTCTACTGGTTCACCGGGACGGCGTCGTCGTCCGCCCGCATGTACTGGGAGAACCGCGATCGTACTGACGCGGTGCCTATCGCGGTGCCGGCAGGCCTGTCCGTATTCCCGAGGGAGATCATCACAGTCTCACGACGGATGGCGGAGTCGCGCTACCGGGACCTTCGGTGGTTCAACCGGCTCGATCGCGGCGGTCACTTCGCAGCGTGGGAGCAGCCAGAACTCTTCGTTGACGAGCTCCGCTCCTTTTTCAGAACCGTCCGGTGAGAGTGGCGGGTTTGATCCCGTCGTCTCCCCTGATCGTCGTGCCTTACCCCGTCATGCGGTTTCCTGCGCATGAACGCACGAGGGGTGCACTGGTCCGCATCTGCCAGGTCAGACTTGCTACAGTCGAATTTAGATTCTACTACCGACTTATTGGGGGGCCGAATGTCAAAGGTTAGCTATGCGGCGGGATGACGATCGCGAGTATCTGTCCGCGCACGATCGATATGCGGTCCTTCGAACGCAGGAGGGCTTGCCAAAGGACGACGGCGGCACGCGCACTGTCACGCGATACGACGACGTGACGCACGCGCTGCGCAACGTCAACGTGTTCGGAGGCACCCTTGGATACAACCCCTCGATCCCACCCGACGAGCAAATCCTCCCGTCGATCCCCGAGCCGCGCCACGGTTTGGTGCGACGCGTGATCAACGGCGTTATCGCGCCCCATCGCCTGAAGCCGGTGG
>JBDSMH010000070.1:0-19661 GCA_039915945.1 Acidimicrobiales bacterium
GCATCGGCGAGGCCCCGCACGCCTTCCGTCAGCTGCCAGAACGCCTCAGGCCGGGAAGGGTCGCCGTAGTTCAGGCAGTTCGTCACCCCGAGTGGGCGGGCCCCCGTGATCGACACGTTCCTGGTGGCTTCGGCCACGCTCAGCGCGGCCCCCAGCCACGGATCGAACGCCCCGACCGACTGGTTGCCGTCGGTGGTGGCGACCAGCCCCTTGGTCGTGCCCTTGACCCGCAGGACCGCGGCCCCACGACCCGGTCCGGCCACGGTGTCCGCCCCGACCGTGGAGTCGTACTGGGTGAAGACGCTGGCCCGAGACGAGAGGTTGGCCGAGCCGAGCAGGCCCAGCAGCACGGCACCAGGGTCCATGCCGCGCTCCGGGAGACGGTCCGTGGCGGCTTCGGAGACTCCGGGGACGGGCGCGACCCGCGAATGGGTCGGCGCCGTCGCGACCCGCTGGTGGACGATGGCGCCCGCGTGACCCATCTTCTTGCCGGCCGGTGCCGTGACGCCCGCGATGTAGGAGACCACCGGCTTGTCCATCTTGGTGCGAATGAACTCGGCCGCTTCTTCTTCGGCGGAGCCGCCGATCTCGCCGATCATCATCACGGCTTTGGTCTCGGGATCGGCTTGGAACGCTTCGAGACAATCGATGAACGACGTGCCCGGAACCGGATCGCCACCGATACCGACACACGTCGTGACACCGATGCCTTTTTGCTTGAGTTCGTAGAGCGCTTGGTAGGTCAACGTGCCCGAGCGACTCACGATGCCCACCGGCCCACCGGCCTTGGCGATGTGCCCGGCCGTGATGCCGATATTGCATTTGCCCGGCGAGATGATGCCGGGGCAGTTGGGCCCAAGCAGGCGCACATGGGGGAAGTCACGCTTGAGCTTGTTGTAGAACCACGCTTCGTCGTGCGCGGGCACGCCTTCGGTGATCACGACGATGAACGTGACGCCGCCCTCGGCCGCTTCCATCACCGCGCTCTTGACGCCGGCGGCGGGGATGAACACACACGACGCGGTCGCGCCGGTGGCCTTCACCGCGTCGGCGACCGATGCGAAGATGGGAATGCCATCGACATCGGTACCGGCCTTTTTGGGATTGGTGCCCGCAACGACCTTGGTGCCGTACTCGCGGTTCAACAAGCCGTAGTACTTGCCCTGCGAACCGGTGAGGCCTTGGTAGATGACCTTGGTGTTTTCATCAACGAAAATCGACATTTTCTAGAGTCTCTCTCGATTGTTCAGGAACGAGCCTTGGCCAGCGCGACGACTGTGCGCGCGGCGTCGAGCATCGTGGGTTCCATCATCAACTTGTCCGACAGATGGGGTTGCAGGATGGCCCGGCCTTCGTCGGCATTGGTGCCGTCGAGCCGGATCACGATCGGCGAATCGATGCTGACGCGCTTGAGCGCCTCGATGATGCCGTTGGCAACTTCTTCGCCACGGGTGATGCCGCCGAAGATGTTGATGAAGATCGATCGCACGTTGGGGTCGTTGTTGATGACCTCGAGCGCACCGGCCATGACCGCTGCATTTGCGCCGCCGCCGATGTCGAGGAAGTTGGCCGGCTTGCCCCCGACCTGGTTGACCACGTCGACGGTGGACATGGCGAGTCCGGCGCCGTTGGCGATGACACCGACCGACCCTTCGAGGCCGACGTATTGCAAACCCTTTTCGTGGGCAGCCGTCTCGCGCTCGTCACGGGGTTGCGTGGCGTCGTACTGCGCGTAGTCGGGATGACGGAACTCGGCGTTGCCGTCGAGGCTCACCTTGGCGTCGAGCGCGTGCACCGCGTTTTTCGGCGTCAGGATCAACGGGTTGATCTCGGTGAGATCGGCATCGCCCTCGACGTACGCGCGATAGAGCTTGAGCAAGATGTCGACGGCACCGTCTTCGGCGGCCGGGTTGAGCTTGGCCGCTTTGACCCACGCGCGGCAGGTCGCCTCGTCGAGACCGTCGACGGGATCGATCCAGATCTTCGCGATGGCATCGGGGTCGCTCTCCGCTACCACTTCGATCTCGACACCGCCTTGTGCCGACAGCATGCCGAGGTATTGCTTCTTGGAACGGTCGAGGGTGAAGCTGGCGTAATACTCCTCGGCGATATCGGACGCGTGCTCGATCCACACCGTCTTGACGATGTGCCCTTTGATGTCCATGCCGAGGATGTTGCCGGCGTGCTCACGCGCTTCGGCCGAGTCGTTCGCGAGCTTGATGCCGCCCGCCTTGCCCCGCCCGCCGACATGCACCTGCGACTTGACCACTACGGGATAGCCGACACGATCGGCGATGGCGACCGCCTCGTCGACGGTCTGTGCCGCGCCACCCGATGACACGGGAATGCCGTACTGAGCGAAGAATTGCTTACCCTGAAATTCCAACAGATCCACGAGTGATCCTCCCGGGCGCCGCGCCCGTACGTCCAAATTGTCTTGGTTGTCGCCTCGATCGAGGCGCGGGCTCGGTTGCCCGCGCGGCGAGGACCCGGGGGATACTAGGCACGTGAGGTACTGGGCTTCGCATTGGGTGGTGTGCTGGGCAATGGGCTGGGTGGTCGACTGATGCCAGTCGCTCGCGGACCGCGTGTGACCGCACGCAATGCCGTCGTCGTCGGCGTCGCTGGTGTCGTCACCGCCGTCATGCTCATGCTCTTCGTGTTGTGGCTCACCAGCCAGAACGGGAACAAGGTCGAGTTCCGCCTGGGTGACGAGCAGTTCCAAGACATCACCGCGGACCGCATGGCATCGCGCATCGCCGACGAGGGCCCCGTCTTGTTCCCCGACGTCAGCGCCAATCGCAGCCGCGACATCTACGTACAGCATCTGGGCAACGATCCCAAGACCGGGTGGTTGGCGTTCGATGCGCGCAAACCCGGCGCCGCCCGGGAGTGCTATCTCGAGTGGCAGCGCGACCGGCAACTCTTCGTCGACCGCTGCGACAAATCCGAAGTAGCGGCCGACGGTGCCGGCCTGCGGCAGTATCCGGCCGTGGTCAACAGCAACGGCAAGGTCGTCATCAACTTCAACGCCAGCGCGACGGCGACGACGACCGTTTCCCCGGCAACGACCACTTCGCGATGAAGACGCCGCCTCGACCGCTGCGGGCGATCTCCGCCGAGGCGACGAGCGAATACCAAATGCTCGCGGGGCGCGACTCGCCATCACAGGAAATGTTGCGGGTACTGCGCATCTCGCGCGAATTCGTCCGCGGCTTTCGCGCCCTCCATCACATCGGGCCGTGCATCACGTTCTTCGGTGCGTCGCGCTTCGGCGACGACCACCCGTACTACGAGCCGTCGCGCCACCTTGCCCAGCGCGTCGCCGAGTTGGGCTTCAACATCATCACCGGCGGCGGGCCGGGTCTGATGGAAGCGGCGAACCGAGGCGCTCGCGAAGGCGGCACGATGTCGATCGGCGCCACCATCGACATCGGCGACGAGCCACCCAACCAATTCGTCGATCGCCGCATCAAGTTCCACTACTTCTTCGCCCGCAAGGTCATCTTGGTCAAGTACTCGTACGGGTTCGTGATGCTGCCCGGCGGCATGGGCACCCTCGACGAGTTGTTCGAGGCCGTCACGCTCATCCAGACCGGCCGGCTGTCCGACTTCCCGATCATCCTCTACGGGCGGGAGTACTGGCAGGGCCTCGTCGACTGGCTGCGCGAGGTCCCGCTGGCCAAGGGCGCGTTCACCGAAGCCCAACTGGACCGCATCCGAATGACCGATGACGACGACGAAGTCGTCGACCGACTCGCGCTCCTCGCCCGGCAACTTCACGTCGAGCCCGCCGCCCGCTGAGCCGATCGGGCCCTGTCCCCCGCTCTGCCAAGGGCCGCTCGGGCCCTGCTTCCCGCTCTGCCAAGGGCCGCTCGGGCCCTTTCCCCCGCTCTGGCCCTGCTTCCGGCTCTTCCGCGGCCGAGAATCGCCGGGCGAGAGCCTCAGTTTCGGCCGTGATCGCGCCGATGGAAAAAGCGACTACGACGGTGGTTCCGAAATGCAGCAGTGCGCCAATTGCCAATACTTCGTTCCCAAGGGCTATTTGAGTTGCCCGCAATGTTCGATGCCGCTCACCGCCGCGGTCGCGACCCCGAACACCGTCTATACCGGCAAGGCCGGTGGCAACGCGAACAAGAACTCGATGGTCATCGTCGTCGGGATCGCACTCGCCCTCGTGGCGGTGGTTGCCGTAACGCTCGTCTCGCGCCGGGGCGGCGACAAGGAACTCGTCGGCGGCGACTCGCTCGCCGCACCCGTGACCGACGGCTGGCGCAACTTCACGCCGCCCGATGGCGCGTTCACGATTTCATTCCCCGGCGTGCCCAACCGTGGGCAGAACGCCATCGGGTCGCTGAACGAGGTCGCGCAGGGCTACTCGATGAAGGACGGGGCCTTCGAATTCGGTGTCGTCGTGTCACCCCCGCCCGCCTACGTAGCGCCGCACGAGGCCGGCCAACGGCTCGAGCAGTGGACGCGAACGAACTATGAGGGACAGGGCACCACGATCGAGGCCGCCGCCCAAGTCATCACGCCGCGTGGCGACCAAGCGTTCGACATCGTCTTCGTCCTCGGCCCCACGCGCACGTGGGCCCGGTTCACGACATGGGGCGGTGGACTGATCATGGTCTACGCGATGTTGCCCGCCGACAAGCAGCCGACATCGGCCCAGTCGCAGACCTACAGCCGCCTGCGCGACTCGGTGCGCCAGTAGGCCGCTCGGGCCTAGATCCCGCTCTGAAAGGCCGCTCGAGCCTAGATCTTCTCGAGCGGCGTCCACGCGAGTAGGAACGACCGCTCGCCGGCAGTCGGGAAACGGACGCGAGCTTCGGCTTTGTCGCCTTGCCCGCTGATGTCGAGAATCACGCCTTCGCCGTACTTGGCATGGCGGACATCGTCGCCGATGCGCAGCCCGAGCGTCTCGGCGCCACTCGTCTCGACTCCCTTGGCGCGCAACGCGGCCTCGACCATCTGCTCGCGGTTCTCGGTGACGCGGCCACCCCGACCGAAGGCCGGGCTGTAGTCGTCGTCATCTCGGCGTGACCCACTCCAGCCGTAGTTGTTGGCGCTCTGACGCTCACGCGTCGAACGAGAGCCCTTGGCCTCGGTCACGAGGTGCGCCGGTATCTCGTCGAGGAAGCGCGACGGCGGGTTGTACATGCTGGAACCGTGCAGCGTGCGCGACCACGCGTAGGTCAGGTAGAGGCGTTGCCGCGCCCGCGTGATGCCGACGTAGGCGAGACGGCGCTCTTCTTCGAGTTGCTCGGGGTCACCGATCGAGCGCATGTGCGGGAAGATGCCTTCTTCCATTCCCATCAGGAAAACAACGGGGAACTCGAGACCTTTCGCCGAATGCAGTGTCATCAACACGACATAGGTCTCGTCTGCTTCGATCTCGTCGGTGTCGGAAACCAGGCTCACCTGTTCGAGAAATTCGTCGACGGTTTCGAAGCTGCGGGCAAAGCCGACGAGCTCGGACAAGTTCTCGAGACGGCCTTCGGATTCGATCGACTTCTCTTCGTTCAACTCGTCGAGGTAGCCACTGTCTTCGAGGATGGCTTCGAGCAACGTGGCGGGGCCCTTGTCGACGAGTTCGGCCAGACGGTCGATGATTGCGACGAAGGTGTGCACGCCCTTGATCGCCGGCCCCCGCACACCGAGATCGTCGATGTCGCGCAGCGCTTGGAGAAACGTCAGGCCGTGCGCCTTCGCGTAGCTGTCGACCTTGGCGACAGTCGAGTCGCCGATGCCCCGCTTGGGCACGTTGAGGATGCGCTTGACGTTGACCTCGTCGGATGGATTGACCACCGCGCGCAAGTACGCGAGCGCATCCTTGATCTCGCGCCGGTCATAGAAGCGCGTGCCGCCGATCACCTTGTAGTTGATGCCGACGCGTACGAGGTACTCCTCGAGTGCGCGGCTTTGAGCATTGGTGCGGTAGAAGACGGCGATGTCGCCCCACTGAAACCCGCCCTCACTGTGCAGGCGATCGATCTCGTACGCGACCCACTGGGCTTCGTCGGCCTCTTCGTCGGCGTGATAGCGAACGATCTTTTCGCCGTCGCCTTGGTCGGTCCACAGCTCTTTCGGTTTGCGCGACATGTTGTGCGCAATCACCGAGTTCGCCGCATTGAGAATGGTCTGCGTCGATCGATAGTTCTGCTCGAGCAGCACCACCGACGCCTCGGGGAACGCCTGCTCGAATTCGAGGATGTTGCGGATGTTCGCACCACGGAACTGGTAGATCGACTGGTCGGAATCGCCCACCACGAAGACCCGTCGATGGCCGGTCGTCAACAACACCACCATCTCGTTCTGGACGTGATTGGTGTCTTGGTATTCGTCGACGAGGACATGCTTGAACCGCTGTCGATAGTGAGCGAGCGCGTCGTCGTGGCGTTTGAACAACTCGACCGTGTTGACCAACAGGTCGTCGAAGTCCATCGCGCCTGCCCGCAGCAAGCGCAGTTGGTATTCGCGATAGACATCGACGGTGCGCCGTTCGATGGGCAGCCGCACGCGCGTGGCGAACTCGTCGACGCTGACGCCGTCGTTCTTCAAGGCACTGATGGCCGCGTGGATCGACCGCGGAGGGAACTTCTTGGGATCGAGCCCGAGATCACGAACCACGTAGCCCGTGAGGCGCACCGCGTCGGCCTGGTCGTAGATGGTGAAGTTGGACGGGAAGCCCAGGCGCGAACCATCGCGCCGCAAGATGCGAACACAGGCCGAGTGAAACGTCGACACCCACATCTTGTGGGCGACCGGACCGACCAGCCGAGCGACGCGCTGCTTCATCTCGTCGGCGGCCTTGTTGGTGAACGTGATCGCGAGAATCTCGAACGGCGACACGCCTTGGCTGATGAGCCACGCGATGCGATGCGTGAGCACGCGCGTCTTGCCCGACCCGGCCCCCGCGATGACGAGTACGGGCCCCTCGGGGTGCGTGACGGCGTCGTGCTGCGCGGGGTTGAGCCCCTCGAGGAATTCTGCACTCATGGCCATACTCACCGCCCTAGGTCGGCAGCGTACGGCCGAGCAACGACAGCAATCGCAAACCCGGATCTGAGTCGGCGGGTGGTGCCATCGGGGGCCCGAAGAAACCGCTGGCCGGGAGGCCCGCCGCCATCGGTTGCCAGAAGTCGAGGCAGTACTCGGCGATTTCCGGATCGAGCAACACGTCGAGCCCTCGGGCGCGGGCGATGTCCCAGGCGTGCACCAGGCTGTCGGTGATACGGAACCCGATGATGCGCCGGCCGGTGATGTGGCCGATGGGGTGGTCGTAACGCTCGGCCAGCGCGCCGGGTCGGGCGAGTGCGCGGATCGCGGCGAGCGCGGTACCGCGCCATGCGGAGAGCGGATTGTTGCCGAGCACGCTGGGGTCGAACTCTTCGACCATTGCGACCTTGTCGCCGTTGATCAACAACGGCAACTGCGCGTCGCCCACGACGACGTGGGCCACGACCATGCGCACGTCCCAATCGGCGCACGGCGTCGGCGCCAACCATTCGTCACCGTCGACTTCGCGTACCTGCTCGCCAAATGAAGCAGACGAGCGGACGAAGAAATCGATGAGCTGATCGTCGGAGTAGTCGCTCACTCCCACTCGATGGTCCCGGGTGGTTTGGACGTGATGTCGTACGCGACGCGATTGACGCCGCGCACCTCGTTGATGATGCGCGACGACATCGTCTCGAGAAGCTCGTACGGCAGACGCGCCCAATCTGCAGTCATCGCATCTTCGCTCGTCACCGCGCGGATGATGATCGGATGCGCGTAGGTGCGCTCGTCGCCCATCACACCGACCGAACGGATGTCGGGCAACACCGCGAAGGCCTGCCAGATTTCACGCTCGAGCCCCGCGGCCTTGATTTCTTCACGGACGATCGCGTCGGCGTGTTGCAGGATCGCGGTCTTGTCCGGCGTGACCTCGCCGATGATGCGCACCCCGAGCCCGGGCCCGGGGAAGGGCTGACGCCACACGATCTCGTCGGGCAGGCCCAGCTCGGCGCCGACCTGGCGGACTTCGTCCTTGAACAGGCTGCGCAGCGGCTCGACGAGCTCGAACTGCATGTCGTCGGGTAGACCGCCGACGTTGTGATGCGACTTGATCTTGGCCGCATCTTTGGTGCCCGACTCGATGACGTCGGGATAGAGCGTGCCCTGCACCAAGAACTTGGCGTCGGTGATGCCGCGCGCCGCGTCTTCGAAGACGCGGATGAAGAGCTCGCCGATGACCTTGCGCTTGTGCTCGGGATCGATGACGCCGGCGAGACGTTCGAAGAATCGATCGCCGGCGCGGACATGGATCAACTCGATGTGTTGATGGCGGCGGAACGTTTCGACGACTTGCTCGGCCTCACCTTTGCGCATCAGGCCGGTGTCGACGAATACACACGTCAATTGCGGACCGATGGCTCGATGGACGAGCGCGGCCGCCACTGCCGAGTCGACGCCACCGGACAAGCCACAGATGGCGCGGCCGGTTCCGACCTGCGCGCGTATGGATTCGATGGACGACTCGATCACCGAACGCATGGTCCACGAGGGAGCCAGCCCGGCGCCGTCGTAGAGGAAGTGCTCGAGCACCCGCTGGCCGTAGGGCGTGTGCACGACCTCGGGGTGGAACTGCACGCCGTAGATCGCGCGCTCACGGTTTTCGAGCGCAGCAACCGGCGCGTCGCCGGTAGTGGCCGTGACGGTGAATCCGTCAGGGGCGCGCACGATGGCATCGCCGTGGCTCATCCAGACGTTCTGCTCTTCGGGGACGCTTTCACCGAAGAGCAGACCCCGCTCGACGACGTGCATTTGCGTACGCCCGTATTCGCCGCGCCCGGTGTGCATCACCTCGCCACCCAACTGCTGCGCGATCAATTGCGCGCCGTAGCAGATGCCGAAGATGGGGATGCCCAACTCGTAGACACGTGGGTCGATGCGCGGCGAACCGTCGACGTGCACCGATTTCGGTCCGCCGCTGAGAATGATCGCGGCAGGCTTGCGCTTTTCGATCTCGTCCGCGGTGACCGTGTGTTCGACGATCTCGCTGTAGATGTGCGCCTCGCGAACCCGGCGCGCGATCAGCTGTGCGTACTGGGCCCCGAAATCGACGACGAGAACCGTGTCAGTCATGTGGCCGACATCAGTAGCCCATACCGATGCCCTGGGCCCGCTGCAGCGCCTTGCCCTCTGTCTGCAACGCCGGCGCCACCATCACCTCGGCCTTTTGGAAGTCCTTGATGTCGATGTAGCCACAGGTTGCCATCGAGGTGCGCAACGCACCGAAGAGGTTCATGCGCCCGTCGTTCTCGTGGGCGGGGCCAACGAGGATCTCTTGCAGCGTGCCGCGCGGCGTGGTCTTGACGCGCGCACCGCGAGGCAATGTGGGATGGAACGTCGCCATGCCCCAGTGGTAGCCGCGGCCCGGCGCTTCGTGCGCGGCCGCCAACGGCGAACCCATCATCACTGCGTCGGCACCGCAGACGATCGCCTTTGCGATGTCGCCGCCCGTGCCCATGCCACCGTCGGCGATCACGTGCACGTAGACGCCGGTTTCGTCGAGGTGGCGCATGCGGGCGGCCTTGGCGTCGGCGATCGCCGTCGCCTGGGGAACGCCGATGCCGAGCACGCCGCGCGTCGTACACGCATGGCCCGGACCGACGCCGACCAAAATGCCGGCCGCACCGGTGCGCATCAGATGCAACGCCGCTTGATAGCTGGCGCAGCCACCGACGATGACCGGAATGTCGAGTTCGCGCACCCAGCGCTTGAGGTTGAGCGGATCACGGGTCTTGGACACGTGCTCGGCCGACACGACCGTGCCCTGGATGACGAGCATGTCGACCTCGCCGGCGACGATGGCCGGCATGAACTGTTCGGCGCGCTGCGGCGTGATGGCGGCGGCGGCGATGACACCGGCGGCCTTGATCTCGCGGATGCGTTGCGTCACGAGTTCGGGCTTCATCGGCTCGCCGTAGACCTGCTGCATGCGGCGCGTCGCTTTTTCGACAGGCGAATTCGCGATGTCTTCGAGGATCGAATCGGCGTCTTCGTAGCGCGTCCAGAGACCCTCGAGGTTGAGCACCCCGCAACCGCCGAGGCGGCCGATCTCTATCGCGGTCGCCGGACTGACGACGCCATCCATGGCGGCGGCCAGCAATGGCAGCTCGAACTTGTAGGCGTCGACTTGCCACGAGATGTCGACGTCCTCCGGGTCACGTGTACGCCGGCTCGGCACGATCGCAATGTCGTCGAAGCCGTAGGCGCGTCGTCCGGATTTGCCGAGCCCGATCTCGATCTCCGCCATGTCACCCTCCCGTCAGCCCAGGTTTCATGGGAAGGTAAAACCTTAGCGCCGAATCCGGCGCCTCGGCGGGAGCGCCACGATGGCGGCAGTCACCCCCGCGAGCTTGCGACCCATCAACTCAAGAGCTTGCGAAACTGCTTGGCGGCGCGCGGAGTCATGGTGAAAAGCATGGTTTTGCCCGCCTTCTTGGCACTCTTCATCATCAACCCGTCGTTGGTACCGCTGACCGAGTCGAGACCGGCGACCAGCGTGGCGCGCGTGAGATCGGTGGCGCGGTAGCCGAGCTTGGTCAACGTCTTGACGAGTTCACTTTCGGCCACCGGCGCCGGCGCCGCGGCGGCGATGATGCGCAAGGCGTCCTTGGTGAGTTCGCTGCTTTCGATGATCACGTCGGACATCGAGCGCTCGCCCTCGGAGGTGGCCAGCCACTCGCGCACCTGACGTACGAGCTCGGGATGTGTCCGTGCGCTGAATTTGAGCTCTGGCATGGTTTACATCCCGCTCTGCCGAGGGACTGTTCATCCCTGGTAGCGGCACGTTACCGGACACATATAGGGTGCGCGCGCGTGGATTTCGACGAGAGTGACCAAGCCAATACCGGCCAGATCGAAGACCGGCGCGGCGCCGGCGGCGGCCTGCGCGGCGGCCCGATCGCCGTCGGTGCCGGCGGTCTCGGCGTCGTCGGCCTGGTCATCACGCTGCTGCTGAGTTTCCTCGGCAAGGGGGCCGGTGGCGTACCGGGCTTCGACCCGAGCAGCATTTCCAACATCGACGCCACTGGCGCGGCGTCGACACCGGCGTCCGAGATCGGCACCTCCTGCAAGGGCGTCACATCCACGACCGACAACGCGCAATTCATCAGTTGCGTGAACACCAATATCCAGAACTTCTGGACGACGACCTTCACCGAGTCCGGTCAGCAGTACACCGAGACCAAGCTGGTGCTGTTCACGCAAGGGACGCAGAGTGGTTGCGGGCAGGCGAGCTCCGAGACCGGGCCGTTCTATTGCCCTCTCGATCAAAAGGTCTACCTCGATCTCGATTTCTTCAAGGTGCTGGCGAGTTCGCTCGGCGGCCCCAATACCGATTTCGCGCAGGCGTACGTGCTCGCCCACGAGATCGGTCACCATCTGCAGACGGTCCTCGGCACCGAGTCGCAGGTTCGTGACGCGCAGCAACGCAACCCGTCACAACGCAACTCGCTGTCCGTACGCCTCGAATTGCAGGCCGATTGTTTCGCCGGGGTTTGGGGCAACAGCGCCTTCAAGACGCAAAAGGTCGAAGAAGCCGAGATAGACGACGCGCTCGACGCTGCCGCGTCGGTGGGCGACGACCGCATTCAGAAGTCGACCACCGGCCGCGTCAACCCCGAGTCATTCACGCACGGCACTTCCGAGCAACGGAAGAGTTGGTTCCGCAAGGGCTTCGATACCGGCGACCCGAATGCCTGCGACTCGTTCTCGGGCGGCATCTGAGCAAGGTTTATCAGCGCTTGCGTTCGATGACCCCGCACGCCAAACGGTCGCCCGCGTTGCTCGTGTTCTTGGTGGCCGTCGTCGCCGCCACGGTGTTCGCCGTGTACTGATTCTCCGCAATGCCGAGGGGGACGTTGCCGAAGTTGTCGGCCCCCGCGTGCACGATCACCGCGCGCCCGACGATTGCCCCGGGATCGAATCGACCGGTGACGAACTGCATCTCGGCGCTGCCGTCGGTGTTCACGAGCAGGCTGGGCATATCACCGTCGTGGGTCGAGTGGTCGTGCGTGTCCGGGTTCCAGTGGCCATCGACCGATAAGAACCATTGGTTCGAGGCCTGCGCGGGGTCGGCCAAGCAGCCGTTCTCGGTCCCGGCATTGTTGGCGTGAATGTGGAAACCGTGAAACGCATCAACCGACCAATTCGCCGGTAGGTGGTCGAGTTTCACGCGCACCTCGGTCTCGTCGTGCTTGCCCTGAAATGTGACCTGACCGATCTCACTACCATCTGCGACACGCAACGTTGCTCGTGCCCTCCAACCCGACGCATCCGCCTGGGCGGCGACGCCGACCCCCACTGCAGTCGCGGCCGCGACCACTGCCGTAGCAACACCGACCTTGAGCTTCCTCTTCATCGTCAATTTCCCCTTGTCCGGCGACCGATCACGGCGGGCGTATGTCTTCTCTCGATCTGCAGACGATCAGTCGGGGCCTACGGGTGATAGCGCGGCTGAGGAGATTTCTGTTCGGCCATTGTCACCCGGTGGCCGTCGACGATCGTCTGTCAGCATCGATGGCCATTGCCGTGCTCAACTTCATGGCGCGCCTCGAGGACGGCCGCCGTAGCGAGGACGCGCTCGCGGTCGACCAGCAGCGCGTCGTGCTCGAGTTGTTCAATCGAGAGGCGCGCTCGTTGGTACGGCTGGCGCGTGTCTTCGTGGACAATCGCGACGCCGCAGAAGACATTGTGCAAGAAGCGTTCATCCGACTCTCGCGCAACGCGCACCGCATCGACGACAGCGAAAAGGCCCCGGCCTATTTACGTTCGATCGTGCTGAACCTTGCGCGCGACATCAACCGGCGCGGCCTCATGTCCATGCGTCACTACCCTGCGGCCGGGCGTGAGGTCGACATCGCGCCCGGTTCGATCGACGATCGGCTCGTCCGCAACGAACGCCAGCAGCAAGTGCTCGAGGCCGTCCGCACGCTCCCCCGCCGTCAACGCGATTGCGTGGCGCTGCGCTATTTCGAAGAACTGTCGATCGAACAGATCGCCGCCACGCTCGGGGTCTCGACCAACTCGGTCAAGACCCACCTCAAGCGCGGGCTGGCCTCGCTCGAACGCTCGCTGGAGCACGACTCATGACGGCCATCGAGCGCGAACTCACCGCGACGTTCCGGGCGGCGACGGCCCGCACGGTCGAGAGCGAAGATCTCTACGAGCGCGTCGCCCGTGCCATCGCGGCGGGCGACGAGCGGCGGCGGCGTTACCTGCATATCGGCATCGGTGCCATCGCAGTGCTCATTGCCTCCGGCACGTTGATTTTGTCCCTACTCGAAGAAGGAAGCGTGCACATGCGTTGGTACATACTCGAGCTGCTCACGAACCTCGTGCTCTTGGCGACTGCGGTGGGACTCGGCCCATTGATCAAGCGGTTCGGAAAGAGCTATGCCGGTGACGTATTCCGGGCGAATCCAAGGACAGGCAAGAGCTACCTCGCCCTCACCGACGTCGCGTATTACCTCATTTTCCTCTCGTACATCATGTTCACGATGAGCTTCGAACGAGACACCGACTGGACGCAGAACGTGAGTGCAGAGCAGTTGAAGATCGAGGTGAGCCGGCTGGGCGGCATCCTGTTGATCATCGGCCTCCTGCACGCGGCCAACATCGTGTTTCTGCCCGTGATCGGCCGGCTGCTGACCATGAACAAACAACTCGACGACTCCATCAACGCGCCCCCGGCCGCTCGTGCGCCGGACAGCGGCCACGGCACCGGTGCCGCGCCGGGAGGGGGCGCATGGATCTTGCGCATCGAACCGGCGCCCGGGTCGCCCCCGATCGTCGGGCCCGACGACAACGACGACGAGATCTAACCGTCGGTCTCGGTGGCGATGGCCAGCAACTGGCGCAACATCGCCGCCGTCGCGCCCCAGACCGTGTCGCCGTGAAGCTCGAAGAATGTGATCGGTCGGTAGATGTCGTCGATCGGCCACATCTCTTCGCGAAAGACGTCGTCCTGAAATAGCTCCGATACCGGGACGTACAAGATGGCCTCGACTTCGTCGGGCGAAGGGACAAGGTCATCCGGGCGGCCGGGCAGTACAGCAACTAACGGGCTCACCAACGACACGCTCGACACGGTGACGAAGCGGTCGAGTTCGCCGATCAGCCGCGGCAGGGATTGATCGAGCCCGATCTCTTCGTAGGTCTCGCGCCGCGCGGTGTGCCACAGCGATTCGTCGTCATCTTCGCGCCGCCCGCCGGGGAAGCTGACCTCCCAGCGGTGCTTGCGCATGTGCGGCGAGCGCCGCGTCATGACGACGTAGACCTCGCCGCCGTCGTCGTAGAGCGGCACGAGTACCGCGGAGCGATGGTCGGATTCGATGCGGCGCCACGGGTCGGGCCGTATCGCCCCCGGCCCGCGTGCCGCGAGGGATTTCTCGAGCAGCGTTAGGTCGACGCGTCGGCTGTCCGGGTCGAGATGCGCCCACGGCGACACGCCTCCGGGCTGCCAACCCTCCGGGCGCGGAATCAACTGCGGCCCGCCTCGTTGTTTCGACACGGAGACCGATGTTAGGACCACCCGCGACGAACGACGCCGACTACGGGAGTATCTGTTTGCAAGCGGCGCAGAAGACCGCGCCGGGCCGAGTGGGCTCACCGCAATGCGGACAGGCCTCGGTCGACACGCCGGCGTGCACCTCGGGCACGGACACGACGATGGGCACGGACACGACGATGGGCACGGACGCGACGATGGGGACGGACACGACGATGGGGGCCGCCTGTCGTTTCGAATACCAGGCCGCAGCCGCGGCCATCGCGGCGGCCACGACCCCGAACAGCAGGATCCAACCCAGGTCGCCGAGATCTGTCGCGACGCCGAGCGCGTAAGTCACCGCGGCCAGGATGCCAACCGCGACGAAGGGCGTGGCGAGGCCCCGCCTCGCTTGTTTGTCGAGTACGGCACCGACCGCCAGGTACACGGCGCCGAGCACCAACGCGAGCGCGCTGGCCTCCGTCACGAATGTGCTCCCGACCACTACACCCGATTCGTTGTCGGCGAACGGACTCGACGTGTTCGACGTCAGCACCATCATCGTGAACACCACGCCGTAGAGCGTGAGGCCGAGCAACCACGGCCGGCCCCTCATCCCGGGCAAGAGATACATGGCCGCCCACGACACGGTCACGAGCAACGCTAAGGCGGTCAGCTTGCCGTCGGCCAAACGGTCCTGAACGAGAGCGACGAACAAGAAGGGCACGGCAACGCTGGCATCGGCAACCGCCGCCGGTGTGAACAGTCGCGGATAGCGCAACACGACCACGTAGGCAACGGCGATGACGAGCGCTTCGAGCACGGTGCCGACCGGTTTCGACACGTCACCCGACCCGTCAACGGAGGCAACGAGCGCCGCGAGCGCGACCACTGCCCCCGCGCCGGCGCTCAACGCGCCCGACGGTGAGAGCTTCGGCCGTTCGCGACCCGTGATCGACAACTCGCCCACCAGCGCAGCCGCCAGCGGCGAATCCGTCGGCGGCGCGATCGACGGGAGCGGGCCGGCGACACCGGCGATACCTCCGTCGGCGACATGCGCGGTCCATTCCGAGCCATCGAAATAGCGCAAACTCATGGCGACCGTCGGGGTCGGCGTACCAGCCGCTGTCGATCGGCCGCTCAGTCACCGGCACCGCCGGGGGCGATACGGCCGGCCCAGCGGGCGGGGGTGGCGGACGGATCTTTGTAGATCGTGACCCGGCACGGACCGGCGTCGACACCGGCCGGACATTCGATAGCCGGCCACGGCACGCCGCCGCGCTCGATCGGTTGCAGGTAGTGCATCACCGCGACATGTGTCCGGTAGACGGGCATGTCGCCCTGCCCGAAGGTCAGCGGGCACTTCTCGGTGACGACGGCGAGGTCCACCGGCGGCGCATAGCAACCGTCGATCACTTGGCGGGTGCACGTGCCGCACGGATCCTGCGTGATGACGAAACAGTCGTCGTGCTCCTCGACGCTGATCAATGCGAAGTTGCCGAGCATCATGCGCGACCACTGCTTGATGCGGTCTTCGGCGCGGCGCGTGAGATCGATCGGCATGAAGTTCAACAACGTGCGCTCGCCCGCGAGACGAATGCTCGCTTCGATGCCCTCGACACCCCACGTGCGATACACGTGCGACAGCGCGGCGACGGCGCGTACGCAGGCATTGTCGTGCACGATCCGCATCGACGATTCGAGGCGGGCGAATATCTCGCGCGCTCCCGCCTGATCACCTTCGACGAGACGGGCCCGCAACGCATCACGCCACCGGCCGGCCTCGATGACATCGTGCATGTGTTCTTCGGTCAACCCGCGCCGGGCGGCGTCGATCGTCGTCGTCGTGCGTTCGGCCCTCAAGAGTTGCGTCGTCGCGTCGAACCCGTGTGTGGTCACCGTCCATTCGTGGATGGCCGCCGCGAACGCGTCGAACCCGTCGACGAAGTTGCGATAGCTGCGCTCGAGCCGATCGAACACGGCCATGGTCTGGTCGACGTCACCCTCTGCCACCGCGGCGGCGAATTGCTCGGCGGGCGGCGTAGCGAGCGCGTCGAGTTCGGCGCGCGTGAAGGAACGCGTTGTCATCCGATCACCACGGTGGGCGGGCCCGACAAGATGAACTGGATGCTCGGCGGATCGAGCATGTAGGCGACATCGGGCTCGACGACCGTCGTGTGCTCCGGCGCATCGAGCGACGAGATCCAATCGTCCATCGAGGTGAACCACTGTTCGGTCACGCCGTCGAACTCGGCGCCGGGCAGATCCAAACCGTGGTTCTGGTCGTAGGCGAGCAGTGGCGCGTTGAGCGACTCGATGTTCTGGAACAAGCCTCCATGGTTGCGCAACCAATGCTCGTGGAACTCGGGCAGTTCGAGCGCGCGGTTGCGGCGCAGAATGCAGATCAACTTGAGTCCCGCCCGTTCACGGCCACCGGGCTTGTCGACGATCACCGATGGTTCGTGCGTGATCACAGACGCCGTCTCGAGCGCGCGAAAGCGCGGCTGATCGATGGCCGTGATCTCTTCACGCGCCGGATGCGCGGCGAACTCGCGAAACGATTCGAGCGAGTCGAACCACTGCACGGCCACGCCATCCCACTGCGGGCCCGCGACTTCGCCGGGATGACGCTCGCGCGCGTAGTCGCGTTCGAGGCGATGGTTGAGCTCGTAGCGCCGGAAGTACGGGGCGAGCTCGGGCGACTCGGCGAACCGGGGTGCGTGGACGTCGCGCCAGTAGGTGTGGAACTCGTCGGGCGTCATGCCCGGTAGACGACGGATGAACGCCAAGACCTTGATCATCGTTTCCCCCCGATAGCTCGATCGGGAGGTTACCCAGGAAAAAATGGGCGAGCCGGCCTCCGGGGGGAGAGGCCGGCTCGCAAAGTCAGCGGGGGGGAACGCTGATGTAACGACTTCAACCGTCGGTACCGGCGGAGTATTCCGCCGGGGCGACGATTGCTACATCATCCCGCCCATGCCACCCATGCCGCCCATGTCGGGCATACCGCCACCCGGCATCGCCGGAGCAGCTTCCTTCTTTTCGACCACCAACACCTCGGTGGTGAGCAGAAGCGCCGCGATGGATGCCGCGTTTTGCAACGCCGCACGAGTCACCTTGGCCGGATCGATGACGCCGGCCTTGACGAGGTCGACGAGTTCACCCGTCGCCGCGTTGAGGCCGGTGTTGCCCGATGCCGCCTCGATGCGCTGCACCATGACCGCACCTTCGAGGCCCGCGTTGTCCGCGATCAGGCGGGCGGGGGCTTCGAGTGCCGTGAACACCGAACGAGCACCGGTCGCTTCATCGCCCGACAGGCTGTCGACGACGGCCTTGACCGACGGTCGCGCCCGTAGCAGGGCAGTGCCACCGCCGGGAACGATGCCTTCTTCGATCGCGGCACGCGTTGCCGACACCGCGTCTTCGATGCGGTGCTTCTTTTCCTTGAGCTCGACCTCGGTAGCCGCGCCGACCTTGATGAGCGCAACGCCACCGGCGAGTTTCGCAAGCCGCTCTTGGAGCTTCTCGCGATCCCAGTCGCTGTCGGTGTTGTCGATCTCGGTCTTGATCTGCTTGATGCGGCCCTCGACCTCAGTGCGGTCGCCCGCACCGTCGACGATGGTCGTGTTGTCCTTGGTGACGATGATCTTCGCGGCTTTGCCGAGAAGATCGAGCGTGGCCCCGTCGAGCTTGAGCCCGACCTCTTCGGAGATGACCTGACCACCGGTGAGGATGGCCATGTCTTGGAGCATCGCCTTGCGGCGATCGCCGAAGCCCGGCGCCTTGATCGCCACCGAAGTGAACGTGCCCCGGATCTTGTTGACCACGAGGGTTGCGAGCGCTTCGCCTTCGACGTCCTCGGAGATGATCACCAAGGGCTTGCCCGTCTGAATGACCTTTTCGAGCAACGGCAGGATGTCTTGCACCGAGCCGATCTTGCTTTGCGTCAACAAGATCAACGGCTCGTTGAGCACAGCCTCTTGACGCTCGGGGTCAGTCACGAAGTAGGGCGAGATATAACCCTTGTCGAACTGCATGCCCTCGACGAACTCGAGATCCATGCCGAACGTGTTGGACTCTTCGACGGTGATGACGCCGTCTTTGCCCACCTTGTCGAACGCGTCGGCGATGACCTGGCCGATGCTCATGTCGGCCGCCGAGATGGCCGCCACATTGGCGATCTCTTCTTTGCCGTCGACGTCCTTCGACTGTGCCTTGAGGGACTCGACCACCGCGGCGACGGCCTTTTCGATACCTCGCTTGAGGCTCATCGGGCTGGCACCGGCGGCCACGTTGCGCAGACCCTCGCGAACGAGCGCTTGCGCGAGCACCGTGGCGGTCGTCGTGCCGTCACCCGCAATGTCGTTGGTCTTGGTCGCTACCTCTTTGACGAGTTGCGCACCCAAGTTCTCGAAGGGATCTTCGAGCTCGACCTCTTTGGCGATAGACACGCCGTCGTTGGTGATCGTGGGCGCACCGAACTTCTTGTCGAGGACGACATTGCGGCCCTTGGGGCCGAGTGTCACCTTGACCGCGTCGGCCAACTTGTTGACCCCGGCTTCGAGGCGACGGCGCGCGTCTTCATCGAACTTCAGGAGCTTTGACATCAGCGGCTCACTTCGCGATGGCGAGGACGTCGCGCGACGACAAGATCAAGAGGTCTTCACCGTCGATGGTGATCTCGGTGCCGCCGTACTTGGAGTAGACGACCTTTTCGCCGACACTGATGCCGAGCGGAATCACCTCACCGGACGTATCGGACCGGCGACCCGGGCCTACGGCCAGAACTTCGCCCTGTTGGGGCTTTTCCTTTGCTGTGTCGGGGATGACCAAACCGCTTGCGGTGGTCTCCTCTGACTTACTCGGCCGCACCACAATGCGGTCTTCGAGCGGTTGCAGCTTCATGCACTCGCCTCCATAGGGCGGCCCTTTGCGGGCCGGTTAGCAGTCTCGATTGGCGAGTGCCAAGACTATGGGTAGTCGTTAGCAATCGCAACTCCCGAGTGCTAACGACTGCCGCCGCTCTCGTTTGGAGCAGACTCGATCATGGCCAGAGCGGGGCGGGGACGCTGAACGGCAGCGGCTGGCCCCACTGGTTGTGAAAGCTCACCTCGTGCACGGG
>JBDSMH010000226.1:0-56223 GCA_039915945.1 Acidimicrobiales bacterium
GTCGTCGCGTGGATGTGCCAGCGGACCGACAAGACGACGACCGCGACGCTGCTGCGTTGCTCGTGGGAAGCCGTCGACCGGATCGTGGGCCGAGTCGTGGCTGACTACCTCGACGAGGGCCGCCTCGATGGATTGTTCCATGTCGGTGTCGACGAAATCGCCTATCGGCGTCGCCACAAATACCTGACGATCGTCGCGGACCACGACAGCGGCCGTGTCGTGTGGGTGGCGGAGGGTCGCACCAAAGCAGCTCTGGCTGGGTTTTATGACGCGTTGGGCCCCGAACGTCGCGATCAGATCAAAGCGATCTCGATGGACATGACCACCATCTACCGCGAAGCCACCATCGAAGCGATCCCTGACGCCGCGATCTGCTTGGACCCGTTCCACGCCATGCAGTGGGTCAACCAAGCCCTCGAGGTCGTCTACCGCGCCACCCCGCTCGCCGAGTTGGGTCTGAGCGGCACCCGCGAGTTCAAACACGCGCGGACCGCGCTACGCACCGGCCAAGAACGCCTCAACGACGACCAACGCGAACTCGTCGCTTTGATCCGTCGCCGCCGCTACAAGCTATGGCGCGCCTGGGAACTCAAAGAGCAATTCCGCGCCCTCTACAAAACCGTCGATCCGAACGACGCCCGGACCTACCTCAACGCCTGGTGCACCGCCGCGCTGCGTTCGCGTATCCCCGCGTTCAGGACCCTCGCGCTACGGATCCGCAAACACTTCGACGGCATCGTCAACGCGGTCGAGTGGGGCCTATCCAACAGCCGCGTCGAAGGCATCAACGCCAAGATCCGACTCATCAACAACCGCGCCCACGGCCACAAAACAGCCAAAGCCCTCACCGCATCGATCTACCTCGGCCTCGGCGGCATCACCATCAAACTCCCCACACAAAGGTGAGGAGAGGTACAGGTGTACGATTATGGCATGTTGAGTCCGACAGTTTGCGAGTTGCTCGACGCCGTGAAACGCGTCGAGATCGCTGTCGATGGCGATGACCTCGCGGCGGTGGCCCAGGCCCGCGAACTGTTGTTGGCCAAGACGATGGAACCGACGAGGGCGTTCGACGAGTTGAAGCTGTATCAACTCACCAAGGCGTCGTCGACGTCACAGTTCCTGGAGCGTTGCGCCGGTCTGTCGCCCGCCGAGGCGAAAGCATCGGTGATCTTGGCCCGCAAGCTCAAGGCGATGCCGTTGACCGAAGCGGCGTGGCTCGCCGGCACCCTGACCAGTGGTCAGGTCCATGCCATCGCGACCGTTGTCGTGAAACGGTTCGTGGATCGTTACCGCGACGACGAAGCCGAACTCTTGCCGATCATCGTCGGGCTCGACGCCAAAGACACCGATCTGGCCCTGCAGAAATGGGTCAACGTAGTCCAAGCATCGCTCGATGATGACCAGGCGGGGCCGCTACGGGAAGACGAGCTAGTCCCGCGGCGAAGCCGCCGATCCGTTGCGGCGGAGCCGCACAAGTAGCGCGGTCATCAACACCGCCATCAAGTTGGCCGAATCCGACAATCCCCGCGACAACGACACCCGCAGCCCGGCCGAGCGCCGCGGCGAAGCGCTGGCGGATGTTTGCAACTTCCATGTCGACTACAAGAACCGTCTCGCGGCGGATCCTGATGCCGACGCGGCCGCGGTTCCGAAGAAACGGAACTGGCCGCACCTCATCGGCGTGAACACCACCGACGACATGGCCAACCGTGCCGGGGCGCAGCTACTCGACGGTCCCCGCATCGACCACCAGGCCTACGAAGCCCTGTCGTGCACCGCGCAGCTCCTACGGTTGCTGCTCGACGAGAACGGCGCCATCCGTAGCTACGAGATGATGCCCGCGTCGGTGACCGACGCCTTGTTCGGGGCGATCGCGGCGCGTGATCAGCACTGCCGCTGGCCCGGTTGCCACAAGGAACCGATCCACTGCGACGTCCACCACTTGCACCACCGAGAAAACGGCGGTGTCAACAGCCCCTGCAACTGCTGTTTGCTCTGCAAATACCATCACCACCGAGCGGCACACGACCCCAAGATCCGCATGGTCATGGAACCCGACCTTCTTGTGCGGCTCCGCCGCAACGGACCGGCGAAACCACCATTCCCCCAATCCGACAACCCGGATTCAAATGGGCTTGATGCAACGGTCGACGGTGTAGGTTCCGCGACATGGACTACGAACCTTCTCACTTCGGCATCTGCGTGAGCGACCTCGAACGCTCGATGCGCTTCTACTGTGATGGCCTCGGCTTCACGAAGATGGCCACCTATGCGTGCGGCGACGAATTCGAAGCCAGCCTCGAAGTGAGCGGGCCGATCGTCCTCACGGCGCAATTCATTCAAAAAGGGGGCATGGTGGTCGAGCTCTTGCACTACCAATCGCCGGCAGTCACCGGTTCCCCCTCGCAGCACCGCAACCAGCTGGGCCTCACGCACCTGTCGTTCGTTGTCGACGATGTCGATGCCGCCGCAACGCGACTTGCGGGATACGGCGGACGAATCCTTCCCGCTACCCGAGTGAGTACCGATACTGGTATCGAGATCGTGTTTCTCGAGGATCCCGACGGTACGCGTATCGAGCTCGACAATGCGCCCGCGTGAATGCGTCGATCAAACGCGGATGCCGTAGGCCGCGATCGCGTTGTCGACGGCGATGCGCGCCCGCGACTCGGCCGATAGTGCGGCCAGGGTCTTGTTCAACGTGGTGACGGCGCCGGGATAGCAGCCGTCGAGATGGGGGAAGTCGGTCGCCCACAACAATCGGTCGTCACCGAGCAACTCGACAGTGGACACGAGCGTCGGGTCCTCGGGCGTGAAGCTGATCCAACACTGTCGCTTGAAGTACTCGCTGGGCAGATGGGCCAGCCACTCCCGCTCTTTCGGGCGAGCCCGGATCTCCTCGTCCATCGTGTGCAGAATTGCGGGCAGCCAACCGCCGCCCGACTCCAAGATCAGCAGTCGCAGCCGCGGGAACCGCTCGCACACGCCGCCCATGATGAAGCGACCGAGACAGACGATGGCATCGACCGGCGCGCCCACGGCGTGGCTGATGGCACCGCCACCGCGCAACTGATCGGTACCGCGGTTGTTGACGCTGACGTTGGCCTCACGGTTGATGAGGTCGAACAACCGCACCGCGTTGGGAAAGTCGACATGCGTGGCGGGATGCAGCGCGACGGGCACGTCGAGGTCTTGGCACAGTGCCCACAACGGATCGAAGTGCGGGTGGTTGAACGGCACGGCGGGGTCGGGCGACGCCGATCGCAACATGATGCCGCACAGCCCGAGGTCTTCGACCGCTCGTCGCGTCTCGGCCAACGCCAGGTCGATGTCCTGGATTGGAATCGTCGCGACGGCCATCAATCGACTAGGTGCGACTTTGCAATACTCGGCGACCCAATCGTTGTAGGCCTGCTGGCACGCATGCACGAACTGTGGGTCACGAATCGCGGGGATCGGATCGAGGGGTCCCCACAACATGCCCATCGTCGGATACAACACGCTGATATCGATGCCCTCTTCGTCGAGCACGCGCAGTCGCTCGCTCGGGTCCCATCCGCCCGCGTGACCCTCGGTGTACTTCCACTTGCGCGACGCGAGTTCGTCGGGATCGAGACCGACACCGCAGCCGAAGATGCCGGTGCCGGCAAATCGCCGGACACCACCGATGTACCACGACTCGTTGCCGTCGTGATCTTCGGCGACATAGCGCGGGATCAGATCGCCCCAACGCTTGGCGTCCATACGGTCGGTCCACACGTCCGCGGGTTCGAAGACGTGTCCGTCGGAGTCGATGGCGTGCAACATTTGCGCAGGCCCTCAGTCGATCGCACGCGATGGTTGCTTAGCCACGTGGCGACCGGCGCGATAGCCGAACACCGCACCTTGCCCGATCGTGCCGCCTCCGCCCGGATACGCCCAGCCGTAGACGCTCGCCGCGGTGTTGCCTGCGCCATAGAGACCGGGCACGACACCGCCGCGATAGGCGCGCACGCGCGCGTCGGCGTCGAGGCGAGGGCCGCCGTTGGTGCCGAGTGCGCCGGGAAAGATGCTCACTGCGTAATACGGACCGACCAATGGACGCATGCGCCCCGGCGCCATCAGCCCTTGGCGCGTGCGCAAGAAGTCGGGGTCGTCGCCGAGTGCGGCCTGCTCGTCGAATCGCGCCACCGTGGCTTCGAGCGCGTCGGGGTCGACACCGATCTTGGTCGCCAACTCGCGCACGGTGGCGGCCTGCGGGATCCAATCGGGTGCGGGGTCGTCGGGCATCATCGACATGATGCGCACCGACTGCTTCGTCGCGTGGTCGAAGATCATCCACGCCGGCGCCTCGTTGGGGAACTCCACATTCGTCGGGTCGTAGCGCCCGAACGTCTTGGGGAAGTCGTTGTACGGCAACGACTCATTGGCGAAGCGCACGCCATGGCTGTTGACGATCAACGAACCAGGCTCGCCGCGCGCCCATTCGAACTGGGGCACCAACTCGCCGTTGCGGGTCACACCCGGGTCGAACATCGCCGGCTGTCCCCAGTACGAATTCATGTTCGCGATCTGACCGCCGGCTTCCATTGCCATCACCAGACCGTCGCCGACGTTGTTGGGAGGCGACAGTGGCTTGACGTCGTAGCCGATGAACGCATTGACCATCTCGCGGTTCCACTCGAAGCCTCCGCACGCCAACACCACACCCTTTCGGGCGCCGATGATCCGTGCCCCCGTTGCCTGCTCGCACTGCACACCGACAACGGCCCCGTCCACCATGACGAGCTCTCGCGCCGCGCTGGCGAGCATGACCTCGACACCGCGATCGAGCAGCCCTTTGAAGAGCATGGCGATGAGGGCAGCGCCTTTCGTGCGTACGTCTTCGGCTTCGCGTCGGGCGAGCTCGGCCCGCAATGCCTCATCGGGTGCGGAAAAGTCTTCGCCCAACGTGGTGACTGCGCCCAACGACATCAACGTGCCCCGAGTGACGAGCTTGTCGCGCCACTCGGGCAGCTCGGTGCCAACCGCGTAGGGCACAGGCTCGATCGAGCGGCCTCCGTGGCGTTTGCCGGGCACGTCATAGGCGAAGTAGTAGTCGGGGAAGTTCGGTACGACCGCCATGCGCAACGGTGTGTTCGCTTCGAGATAGGCGAGCATCTCGGGCGCGGTGTCGACGAAAGTCTCGATGAGCGCCGGGTCGTGTTCGTGCCCGTTGGCCAACCGGGTCACGTAGGCGACGGCGTCGTCGCGTGAATCGGCAATGCCCGCGGCCGCCATGAGATGGTTGTTGGGCAGCCACATCACGCCACCCGACACTGCGGTCGTCCCGCCGAGCATGTCGGCCTTTTCCACAACGAGGACCTCGGCCCCGCCGTCGTGCGCGAGCGTCGCGGCGACGAGCGCCGCGCCTCCTGATCCGACGACGACCACGTCGACGACGCGATTCCACTTGTCCGGCTTGACCGTGATCACGGCACCCTCCTCGGGGTTACTGTCGCGGAGTCTGACCGCGCACCCGGGTAGGGGCAACTGGAGAACCGTCGTGATCGATCTGAACGGAAAGGTCGCCGTGGTGACCGGCGCCGCGTCGGGCATCGGCCGTGCGACCGCCTGGCTGCTCGCGGCGCAGGGCGCATCGGTTGCCATCGGTGACATCGACAGTGTCGGCGCCCGCGGCACGGTGTCGGCGATCGAGGGTCGAGGGCAACACGCGATCGCGATCGAGTGCGACGTCACCGACCCTGATGCGGTGCGGGCACTCGTCGATGGCGCCGTGGCGGCATTCGGGCGTCTCGACGTGTTGGTCAACAATGCGGGCGCGGTCGGCCCGGACACCTACGGCCGCGACACGAACGTGGTCGATGTCGAACTCGCGCTATGGGATCACATCTTCGACGTGAATCTTCGCGGCGTGATGCTCGGTTGCCGTTTCGCCATCCCCCACATGATCGAAGGCGGCGGCGGCTCGATCGTCAATGTGTCGTCGATCGACGCATTGACCGGACGTTGGGGCCAAGTCGCGTACGGGGTCTCGAAAGCGGGCGTCAATGCGCTCACGCAATACGTCGCCACCACGCACGGCCGTCAGAACATCCGCTGCAACGCGGTCGCGCCCGGTTTGATCATGTCGCCGGTGGCCGAGGCCGCGTACTCACCCCGGGATCGTCACGTGTCGTCGAGCAATCGGCTGATCGCGCGGGCCGGCACGCCCGACGACGTCGCGCAACTGATTGCGTATCTCGCATCCGACGCGTCGTCGTTCGTCACCGGACAGGTCGTCGTCATCGACGGCGGCACGCTCTGTCACCATCCGATGTATTCGGCCCAAGTCGGCGGACTACTCGAGACTTAGCGGCGAAAGCGTCGTTCGTAACTCGCGTCTCGAACATTGTGCAACCGGCCACCTCTCAGGTGGCTAACTGCTACAAGAACAAATCGCTCGGGGTCAAAGTCAGGCGGGTCATCTCTCGTGGAACAGGCCGACCGTGGTGCCGTACATCTCGCCCAGTGGGTCGCTGATGAGCTCGAGTCGCGCGCCGTCAGGGTCGCGGAAGTAGATCGACGACCCGTCGACGTGCGCGTACTCGATGGCGGCCTCGTCGAGTTTGCCCTTGAGATGCGCCCAGCGATCGGGTTCGACCGAGATAGCGAGATGGTGCAACCCGCCGAGTACCTCGGCGTAGGGGCCGAGGTCGAGTCCGGGGAGGTCGAAGAAGGCAATCGAGTTGCCGTTGCCGATATCGAAGAAGAAGTGCGTCGAACCCTTGTAGTCGCGATTCTCGAACATGTCGGTCAGCGGGAACTCGAGCAGGTCCTGGTAGAAGCGCACGGTCCGTTCGACGTCGGAGGAGATGAGTGCAACGTGGTGCACTCCCCTCGCCGACGACGCTGGCCGCGACGCCGCGGGCTGCATGTGACGCGCCCGGATGTCGTCGCGGGCTCGCTCCAGCGCGGGCAGGTCACGTTCGTTCATCGGTCCTCACTTTCCCGTCCGCATGCTAGCGAGCCGGTGCAATACGCTCAGCGCGATGAAGTTCTCACTGTCGCTTCCCGTGTTTCGCGAAGCCGATCGTCGCGATCCGTTCTGGGAGAGCTTCGAGCTCGCCCGCATCGCCGAGGAGTCGGGATTCGACACCGTCACGATCGGGCATCACCACTTCATGCCGGGTAACCAGAGCGACCCGCTGACGTTCATGATGGCCGTGGCCGCCCGCACGACGACGTTGCGCGTAGGCACCGGCATCTTCCAGCTGCCCATCCACGATCCATTGCGCGTCGCCGAGCAGGTGGCCACCATCGACCAGATCTCGGGCGGTCGGGTGTCGTTGGGTGTAGGCAGCGGATGGTGGGCCCTCGAATTCGAAGCGCACGGCTCCAACTTCCGCCAACGCGGCGCCCGCATGGAAGAGGCGTTGCAGATCCTCAAGCTGGTCTGGACCGAAGAGAAGACGTCGTTCGATGGGCGCTTCTATCGTTTCCCCGAACTCACCATGCAACCCCGTCCGGTGCAGCGGCCCCATCCACCGTTGTGGGTCGCCGGTGTGGCCGACGCGGCCGTCGATCGAGCGGCGCGTCTCGGCGATGCCTGGCTGTGGGGGCCCGTGCAATCGATGAGCAAGGGACAGGCGTGCCTCGCGCGCTACCGCAAGACCCGCGCTGAGCATGCGAAGCCCGACGATTGGATCCTGCGGCGTTATGCATGGATTGCGTCGACACGCCGCGAGGTCGAGGAGGACATCTTGCCCGGATACGTCGACGGGCTGATGGAACACTGGCGCGAATCGGCCGAGGACGAAGAAGAGAAGTCGCTCTTCGCTCGTATCGACGCCGGCGAAGGCGTGACCGCACAAGAGATCGCGCGCGATCGCCTGTTGTGGGGTTCGCCCGACGACATCATCGAGCAAATCCAGCGGTATCGAGCGGCGACCGGCTGCACGCATGTGCACACCGCGTTCGGTGCGGGAATCCCGGGCAACACCAACGAGCGCTCGACGTACGGTACGTTCGAGCAACACGCCGAGATGTTGCGACTCTTCGGACGCGAAGTCATCCCCGCGTTCGCAATTTCATGAGCGAAGCGGCGACAAACACAGTGAGGTTCACTTGACGGCAGATCTCGTTCTACGCGGCGCCCGGGTGATCGACGGTTCGGGCCGCGACGGCTACACCGCCGATGTCGAAGTGCACGCGGGGCGCATCTCGCGCATCGGGCGCAGCACCGACGAGGCGCTGCGACAGATCGACGCCGACGGTCTCGTGCTCACGCCGGGCTTCGTCGATATTCACACCCACTACGACGCGCAGCTGATGTTCGAGCCGTTGTGCTCGCCGTCGAGCTGGCACGGTGTCACCACTGTCGTCACCGGCAACTGCGGCTTCAGCCTCGCGCCGGCAAAGCCGCAAGACGTCGACTTCCTGACCCAGTCGCTGGCTCGGGTCGAAGGCATGAGCACGGCATCGCTGGCGGCGGGGGTCGACTTCGCCGGTGGCAGCATGCGCGAGTTCCTCGATCGCTTCGACGGTCGCATCGGGGTCAATGTCGTGCAGCTCGTGGGCCATTGCGCGGTCCGCCGCTGGGTCATGGGTGACGACGCGTCGCGGCGCGTTGCGACGACCGCGGAGATCAGCGCAATGCAAGAAGTGCTCGAGTGTGCGCTGGTCGACGGTGGCTACGGCTTTTCCAGTTCGCAACTCGATGTGCACGCGGACCACGAGGGCCGGCCTGTGCCGAGCAATCTCGCGTCGGCCGAAGAGCTCATCGCGCTCAGCCAGGTGTTGGCGCGCTACCCCGGCTCTGTCATCGAGTTCACCCCCAACACGTCCCTACCCGGCTACTCCGAAGCCGACCGCCAGTTGGTGTGCGACATGGCGCGGGCGTCCGGTGCGCCGGTCAACGTCAACATGGTCGACTGGTTCCCCGGGTTCACCGATGGATGGGAACGCAACCTGACGGCCATCGAGGCTGCCAATCGCGACGGCCTGCGCGTGTATCCGATGCTGCGGGCGAATCCGCAGGACATGTTCTTCTGCTTCGCCGACACGTTCATCTTCGACGACGTACCCAGCGTTCGTGACGCACTGGTGTTGCGTGGCGCCGATCGCGACCGTGCCCTGCGTGATCCCGCGCTTCGTAACGTGATGCGCCACGAATTGGCGACGATCCGTCGATCGGTCAACTTCGAATGGAGTCGCATCACGGTGGCCGCGACCGCACTCGAGACGAACCGGCACCTCGACGGAATGCCGGCGGCCGCCCTGGCCGACTCGCGCGGTGTCGACGTGCTCGACGCAGTGCTCGATCTGGCGCTCGGCGAAGATCTCGCCACGGTGTTCCGCATCGATCGCCAACAAGGCCCGGCGCATGTCGAGTTCCGCAAACGTATGGCGCAACACCCCTTGTTGATGGCGGGCGCCAGCGATGCGGGCGCGCACCTCCAGACGTTCTGCGGTGCCGACTACCCCACGCGCGTGCTCAAAGATCTCGTGCCCGACCCACTGACGCTCGAACAGGCCGTGTACAAGCTCACGGGTCAGCCCGCCGCGATGCTGGCCCTCGGAGACCGCGGCGTCATACGTGAAGGTGCGCACGCCGATCTCGTGCTGTTCGACCCGGCGCGCCTGGGCGTCGTGAGCACGCGGTTCCTCGACGACTTCCCCGCTGGCGCTCGTCGGCTCGTGCACGAACCCAGCGGTTACGAAGCCGTCATCGTCAACGGCACGCCGATCTTGCGCGACGGTAAGCCCACCGGCGAGCTACCGGGCAGCGTGCTGCACCGGCCCCGCTGACGATTCAGCCGACCAACACGTTGGGTCGCGGAATGCCCTGTGCCTCGCACATGGCGTAGTACGCCTTCAGTGCACCTGCACCGTCGGATACGGAATCGACATTGCCGTCCGCGTCGAGGTTGAGGTTGACGCCATACATGTGGAACCACACCTGCGTGTTGTCCTCGATGCACTGCAACGTATGCACCGACCCGGCGGGCTCGTAGAGGAACGACCCGGCCCGGTTGACGTAGTCGTACTCCTTGTACTTCCACCCGCCCGAAACCGTGTAGCCCCAGACGGGCCCGGTGTGGCGGTGGGTCTGCACCTCGAAGCCCTTCATGAAGATGTTCTCGATGATCCAGAGGCCCTCTTTTTCGATGACCTGGATCACCTTGAGCTTGTTGCCGCCCCCGATATCAGCGAAGGGCAAATCGCTGGCCGCGAGATGTACCGCGCTCGGTGCTGTTTCGATCATCATGCTGGACCGTCCTTCCGCCTTCGTCGCCCCAAAGGTAGCCCACCTCCCCAGCGCTGAGGCAGCCCGGAGGCGGGGCCCGAGCGGCCCCCGGCAGAGCGGGGAATTAGTCTGCGGCCATGAGCACTGTCACCGCGCCCGCGGGTGCGTCCCTCCACGTCGATTGGCCGCTGTACTCATGCGACGACCACCTCGACATGTGGGCGCTGCCGCTCGATCTCTGGACCTCCCGGCTGCCCGCGGCCGACGCCGAGCGCGCCCCGCGCGTGCTCGACCGCAATGGCGTCCCCACGTGGGTCGTCGGCGACTCGGTGCTCGGCATCAGCGGATTACCCACCAGCGGCGCGCACGGCGCGCTCGCGCGGGGCGGGTACACCGACGGACTGCGGCCGTCCCATCCCGACCTGCGCCTCGTCGACATGGATCGCGACGGCTTGTACGTGTCGGTCATCTACGGACCGGCCGTGCTGGGCTTGCCGATCGCCGACGCCGAGTTCAAGGCGGCGTGCTGGCGGGCCTGGAACGACTTCGCCATCGAGTTCAACCGCTATGACCCGGCGCGGCTTTCGGTGTTGCCCGTTTTGCCGACGCATTCGCCCGAAGCGGCCGCCGCCGAACTGCAACGCGTTGCCGCGCTCGGGCATCGAGGCGCGCTCATGTACTGCTTCGAATTCGACTGCGGCGACCCTGCGTGGGACCGCGTGTGGGCAGCGTCGGCCGAGACCGGTCTGCCGATCAGCTTTCACATCGGCGGCGGCGTGAGCACGATCCCGATCAATCCCAACGGTTGGGCCCACCTCGCGTTCTCCACCGTCGTTGCCATGCAACTGTGCGAGCCGTTGGCGACGATGATCTTCTGCGGCGCGCTCGAGCGTCATCCGGGCATGCGTCTCGTCATGGCCGAAGCCGGCCTCGGTTGGTTGCCGTACTTCGTCCACCGCATGGATGCGTCGACGGCAAAGCGACCCGGGGTGGCCAAGGACTACCAATTGCGATCGCTGCCGAGCGAGGTCTTTCGGCAACAGGTGTTCATCACCTTCGAAGAAGAGGCGCACGGCGCCACCTACATCGAGTTGCTCGGCGCGGACAACTTCATGTGGGCCAGCGACTTTCCTCACGCCGACAGCACGTTCCCCGAGTCGCGGGCGTCGATCGTGGCGTCGTTCGAATCGCTGAGCGTGGCGGACTGTCGCAAGATCACGGCGGACAACTGCCGCAACTTGTACAAGTTCGACTGAATCGAGGACACCATGCCCGTAGCCGGCTTCGACCACATCGCGCTACCGACTGCCGATGGTGAGAGGTTCCTCGCGTTCTACAAGGCACTGGGTTTCACCAGCCCTGAAGAAGACGAGTGGCGCGCGGGTCGCTATCCGATCTTTTCGTTGGCGTTCGGGAACAACAAGATCAATGTGCACCCCGAAGGCTTCGTCGCGAACCTCCGCGGCCCGACCGCGGTACCCGGCTGCGGCGATATCTGCTTCGTATGGGAAGGCGGCCTCGCGTCGGCGCTCGAGATGCTCGACCGCGCGGGCGTTCCCATCATAAAGGGGCCCGTCGATCGCATCGGCGGGCGCAATGCCGGCACGGCCAACAGCGTCAGTGTCTATGTGCGTGACCCCGACGACAATCTCGTCGAGTTCATGTGTTACGACGAGCCCGCAGTCGGTGCGCAATAGGCGACGAGTTCGCGCCGCAACACCTTGCCGACCTCGCTGCGCGGCAGCGCGTCGATGCGATGGAATGCCACCGGCACCTTGTAGGGCACCAGGTGGTCGCGACACAGTTGCTGCAATTCGTCGTCCGACGCGTCACCTACGACGAATGCGACCGGCACTTCGCCCAAGCGATCGTCGGGGATACCGACGACCGCAACTTCGCGCACACGCGGCGACAGGCGCAAGACCTCTTCGACGTGATCGGGGAACACTTTGTTGCCACCGCGGTTGATCACGTCACCGAGACGGCCTTCGATCCACACGAAACCGTCGCCGTCGATGCGCGCGAGATCTCCGGTGCGCATGAAGCCCTCGCCATCGATGCGTTCGCCCATATCGCCGCCGCCGGCGTACCCCGCGGCGACGTTGGGGGGACGCGCGAGTAGTTCGCCGACTTCGTCGACGCCCACCTCGTTGCCGGCCTGGTCGACGATCTTGATGGCAACGCCCGCGTGCACGCGGCCGACCGCGCCGAGCTTCTCGGGGTGTTCCTTGGCGTCGGCGGCCGTCCAACCGATGACCTCGCCCATCTCGGCCTGGCCATAGCCATTGAGCACGGTCACGCCGAACTTGTCGCGGAAGCGAGTCGCGCCGAGCGGCGACAACGCGGCGGTGATGCTGCGCACGTAGCGAAGCGGCGCGAGGTCGGTCACCGCAGGGTCGTCGCACAGCATGGTCATCGCGGCCGGCGGCAAAACCGTCGATCGGATCTGATAGCGAGCCACCAGCGTCGCGAACTCGCCTGTCGCGAAGCGGTCCATGATCACGATCGCCGAGCCGGCGCGCAGCCCGAACAACACGTTGTAGATGCCGGCGTTGAGCGTGAGCGACACGGGGATCAGGTTGGGAGACGGCGACTTCGCCGGTGCCGCGTCGGCGGTGTTGCCACGCAACGGTCCGAGAATGCGATCGAGCAGTTCGAGGTACGCGGTATGCGTATGCAGGATCGCCTTGGGCCGCCCCGTCGTACCCGACGTGAACGTTGCGAACGCAGAATCAGCCGCGAATGTCGCGGCGTCTGCCAGCATCTCGATGCCGTCGGCCCGTTGGATCGCGGCCGGACGAGTGGATTCGACGACTGATTCGACCTCGCGTTGCGGCGCCCGCGCGTTGACCGGCACGAACACCGCGCCGGCGAGCCAAATACCGATCATCGTCGTGATGATCTCCGGACCGTTCGGCAACTGCACCGCCACGGCCTGACCGGGCCGGACGCCGGCGGTCACCAGCCGAGCCGCGGTCTCGCGCGCCGCCGTCCGCGCGCCTCCGGCGCTGACCTCTGCGTCGATCGTGCACAACAGCGCTCGATCGTCGCCGAAGGGATGCCCGATCAGCAGATCGGCCAGCGTCACGGCGACCCCACTGCGGTGGCGACCGCCGCGGGCGTCATCTGCTGCACGACCGGCAGCACTTCTTTCGCGAACAGCCGCATGCTCGCCTCGGCGTGGTCGATGGGCATGCTGCCGTAGCGCATGATGCACACGAAGTGATCGGGCCCCATCAGTTCGTTGATGCGGGAGATTTTTTCGGTGCACTGTTCGGGCGTACCCCACACCTGATTGTTGAGGTACATCGTGCCCATGTCGTAGCTGTCGCCGGCCTCACGGATGGCCTTGCTGCCGGCGGCGTAGTGCTCGTAGCCCTTCGTCGACTCGAAGTGCGTGCTGGCGATCTCGTAGTGGCGGCGTGCACTGTCCGCGTATTGCGGGATGTATTGCCGTGCGCCTTCGGCCGCTGATTCTTCGTCCTTCGCGCAATAGACCCACACCGCGACCGTCGGGTGCGCGGCGTCGAAGCCGGCCTGCGCGCGCAGGTCGCGGAACTTGGCCATCTGCATCGCGTAGTCGTCCCACGTCGTCTGCGGGATGAACAGCGCCTTGAGGCCGGTCTGGGCCGCGATCGGGATCGTCTGAGGACTACCCCACGCGCAGTACATGTTCTCGATCAGTTGCTCCGCGGACGAGCGGGGTTGTGGTCGCAACGTCGTGCGGGGAATGTTGGTGAACTGTCCGTCATAGCTGAACCACTCGTTGCTCAGCGCGGTCCTCACGATGTCGAGGGCCTCGATGAATCGCTCGCGCGACTCCTCCATCGGCACCCGCAACGCGCCGAACTCGCGCCGGCCGAGGCCGCGACCGAAGCCGATCGACAGGCGGCGGCCCGACAACATGTTGTCGAGAGTTGCGATGCCCTCGGCCACTCGGATCGGATCGTGCCACGGCAACACGATGACCATCGTTCCCATCTCGATGCGCTCGGTGCAGCCGGCGAAGTAGCTCAGCAACTTCAACACGTCGGGGACCATCGTGTACGGGGTGAAGTGATGCTCGACGCTCCACAGCGAATCGAAGCCGAGTGGCTCGACCAGCTTGCCCAATCGCAGGTCTTCTTCGTAGATCTGCGAATCGGGAATCTTGATCGGTGTGACGTCGTCGCCTCGTTCGATGCCTTCGAACCGCAGCCAATCGGTGTAGTTCTGCATGAAGAGGCTGACGCCCACCTTCATGAGCGGGCCTTGCCGGCGACGCTGCGCAGCACATGTCCCGGAAGCTCTTCGAGCAAGTGGTCGAGCGGCTTGCCGTCGAGACGGATGGGGACTCCGTTGACCAACACGGCGTCGATGCCGGTCGGCGCGTCCGCGATGAGCCGTTCACCGTCGGCGGGCATGTCGCGCACCCTTCGCAACGGGCCCGTCGACAGCGCGTCCAGATCGATGACCACGATGTCGGCGGGGCTGCCTACTCGTACGTAGCCACGGTCGACACCGATGACGTCGGCGATCTCACCGGTGAGCTTGCGCACGCCGCTCTCGATCGACATCACTTGGCGGTCGCGCACCCACGACGACAAGAAGTCGGTCGGCATGACCGCGTCGCAGATCTGGCTGATGTGGGCGCCCGCGTCGGACAATCCCATGATGCAGCCTTCGTTCTGCACGAGCATCGTGATGCCGGCTTCGTCGTTGTTGGCGAATGTCACCTCGAAGCGCGCCAGCAAGTTGTCGTCGAGCGCGACGTCGGCGAGCACATCGAAGGGTGTGCAGCCGCGGTCGCGGGCAATCGACGCCAGCGAGCGACCTTCGAAGTCGGGGTGCGCCTGGGAATCGGCGACCGTGAACGTTTCCCACCCCGGGTTGATCCACTGGCTGGATTCGAACTCTTCGTAGACGCGGGTGCGCCACGCAGGATCGCGATACAACGCCGGTCGGTCGGCCATCGGGGTCGCGACGAGATCGGCGAACGCGGGCAGTTGGTAGAACGGTGTCGGCTCGTTCATCAAGATCTGCTGCACGATCGGACGGCACGTGACCTGTACCCACACGTCGGCGCCGCCGCGCCGCCCCTCGTTGTGGCGATCGAGCTTGCCCTTGAACGGCGCCCGCGATTTCCATTCGGGCGGATACGTGAGAATCGACGACCACGTGATCTTGCGCCCCAACGACTTTTGGAACTCGTAGACCCATTCGTAGTTCTCGCCCGGCGCGACGTGCACCATGCCCCGGTTGATCTCGCCGGTCACGCGCATGAGCGCTTCGGTTTCTTCTTGGCTCGCCATGATCGACGGCACGGGTCGTCCACCGTCGCCGATGTGGAAGCCACCACGATCGCTGGAGAAGCCGAGTGCACCGCCGTTGAGCGAGTCGGCGACGACCTGCTTCATCCGTCGGATCTCGTCGGCGGTCGCCTTGCGCTCGTAGGCATCGTCGCCCAAGACGTAGAGGCGCACCGGTGTGTGGCCCACGTAGCCGCCGAAGTTGATGACCGTACCGCGCCGCGCCACAGCGTCGAGGTACTCGCCGTAGGTCTCGAAGTCCCACTCGACGCCGGCCTCGAGCGTCGCCAGGCGCATGTCTTCGACCTTGTCGAGCGTGCGCAACAACGAGGCGCGCTCCGCGGGACGGGTCGGCGCGATGCTGTAGCCGCAGTTGCCGGCGACGACCGAGGTCACGCCGTGCCAACACGAGGGCGACAACGACGGATCCCACAGCACCTGCGGGTCGTAGTGCGTGTGGATATCGACGAACCCTGGCGTCACGATGCGCCCCGTCGCGTCGATCTCTCGCGCTGCGGTCACGCGGTCGCCGATCTCGACGACCCGACCATCCGCGATGCCGACGTCGGCGCGCCTTGCGGGCGCCCCCGTGCCGTCGATGACCGACCCACCACGAATGGCGATCTGCGCGTCCATATGCGCCCCCTGCCTTGCTTCTAGAGCTTTGCTCGAGGGCTAGTCTGGCACGCATCGACATCGTTCCCCTCACCACCAACATCGGCGCGGAGATCCGCGGGCTGACCATCGCGCAGGCCGTCGACGACCCCTCGGCCATGGCCGCCGTCGAACAGGCTTTTGCCGACCACCTCGTGTTGTTCTTCCGAGACCAATACGACCTCACGCCGGATGCGCACGTGCGTTTCGCCGCGCACTTCGGCCCCATCGAAGAGCACGGGTATACAACGACCGACCCCGACAATCCCGAGGTGACCGTCATCGACGTCACCAATCCGGTCGGCCTCGGTACCGATGCCTGGCACAGCGACTCGTCGGGCAAAGCAACGCCGTCGCTCGGCGCGGTGCTGCGTGCCGAGAAACTACCGCCCGTGGGTGGTGACACGTGCTGGGCGAGCATGTACGCCGCGTACGAGTCCTTGTCGCCGCACATGCAGCGTTTCGTCGACGAACTCACTGCGATCCATGACTTTGCCCGTCCGCTCGAAGGCGCGATGCGAGCCGGCTACAAGCCTCCGACGAAGATCGAAGAAGTCCGCGCGCAGAATCCTCCGGCCGAGCATCCGATCGCCCGCACGCACCCGACCACCGGTCGCAAGGGCATCTATGTCAACGGCAACTACACGACGCGCATCTGCCAGCTCACCGATGCCGAGAGCGACCAGGTGTTGGCGATCTTGTTCGAGCACATTCAGCGCCCTGAGTTCCAGGTGCGCTTTCGGTGGGAGCCCGGCTCGGTTGCGTTCTGGGACAATCGCTGTACGCAGCACTATGCCGTCGCCGACTACACCGGACACCGGCGCGTGATGCGACGCGTGAGCATCCGGGGCGACCGACCGCGCTGACAGCCGACCGAGGTGACAACCACTCGTAGTTCGTCGTCGCCGCGGGCGACAATGGGCTTTCTCTATCTCGGTCAGGCCGTGCTCACGATGGCGTCGGGCGCGGTGTTCGCGTTGTTGGCCGAACTGCAAGACCAATACGCGCTGCCCGGCTGGAGCCTGGGCCTCATCGCGGCGGCGACGTTCGTCGGCAACGTCGTGATGCAGATCACGTTCTCGCGTTTTGCCGATCGGGGATACACGCGTTGGCTGTTGCGTGCTGGCCTGCTGTGCGCGGGACTCGGCATGATCGGCTTCGCCCTCGCTTCCGGCGTGTGGGGTTTCGTCGGGGCGCGTTTGCTCACCGGTGCCGGTGAAGGTCTCTACGGGCCGGCCGCCCGGCGCGTTGTCGTGTATCGCAATCCGCAGCGCACCGCCGAGGCGCTCGGTCGCATGGGCGCGGTCGCGGTCGGCGGTTTCATCCTCGGCCCCCCGCTGGCGACGTTCCTCCTCGAAGTCGAAGGTATTCGCGCGCCCTTCTTCGTGCTGCTCGCCGTGTTGATCATCTGCGTGCCCGCGATCGCGCGGATTGCCGAACCGCCCCCCGAAGCCGGGCAGAGCCGGGCGGTCGTGCGGCGACTGATGCGTAGCCGCAGCGTGCATGCGGCGCTGATGCTCGGCGCCGCGCTGCAAGTGATGTTCGGCGCGTTCGAAGCACTGTGGTCGCGGTTCTTCAAGGATCTGGGAGCGACGCCCACCTTCATCGGTGTCTCGCTGGCGCTGTTCCCCATCCCGCTGATCTTGTTGTCGCCGCTCGGCGGACGACTCGCAGATCGCCACGGGGCACGGCAGGCGGCGGTCGTCGCCAACCTCGCCAGTGTTCCTTTCGTGATCGCGTTCGGCTTCGCGTCGACACCGTGGCTCGTGGCGTCGCTGGCGTTCGTCAACGGAGTGACCCAAGCCGTCTCGATGCCGGGCGGGCAGGCGGCCATGGCGAGGGCGAGCCCGCTCGAACTGTTGGCGGTCGGTCAGGGCCTCTACGGGGCGGTCGGCGCGATCGCGGCGGCCATCGCCGCCGTGGGCGCCGCGTCGGCGTACGCCGCGTTCGGTCCGAAGACCACATTCACCGTGACGAGTCTGGTCGTTGTGGCATTGTCGTTGGGTTCCTACCTTTGGGGGAGGACCGACGATGCTTCTCGCTGAGGGCCTGCGCCAGACGCAGCGACTTGCCGCGCAGTGGTATTCTGCGGTCGCCAAGCGTTTCTCGGTTACTGGCTCTGCGGCTAGCTACCGCAATGGTGATGATCGGGCTCCTCGTAGCTGCCATCGCGATCTTCACGTAGACGAACCCGAGGTTCTTCGGGAAGACGATTCGGGGGATTCGATGAGCACAGCGGAAGCAGCCGGGCGTACAGCGGAAGACACTGGGCGCGAAGCGAAAGAACCAGCCAGCGTCGGACGATCCGATGTCGACGAAGCCCGCAATCGCAGCTTCGGCGCCGGTCTCGTCGACGACCCGTATCCCACGTATCACCGACTGTTGCGCGAGTGCCCGGTACACGCCGGTGGCATCGCGCAGCATTTCGGGGTGACGAGCGCGACCGAGGCCACGGGCGACCATCTCTACACGGTCAACTCGTTCCGCGAGTGCGTCGACATCTTGAAGTCGGACACCGCGTTCACGAACCAGTGGTACGAGCCGTCGCTCAACGTGATGATCGGCCCCAACATGTTGGGCATGGACGAACCGCAACACAAGCGGTTCCGCCTATTGGTGCAACGTGCGTTCTCCAAGCGCGAAATGCGGTGGTGGCGCAGCGACATCGTCGAGCCGATCGTCAAGCGCCAACTCGACCCGCTCGTCGGGCGGGGCCGGGCCGACCTCTACAGCGAGTTCGCCGCGTTCATCCCCGCGCGTGTGATCGTCACCGCCCTTGGTCTACCCGAGAGTGATCTCGACCGGTTCGTCGAATGGGCGATCATCATGACCTCGATGGCCGAGACCGCCGAAGACCGCGCCAGTGCCACCCAAGCGATGTCGGACTACGTGCGACCGCTCTGCAGCGAGCGTCGCCAAAACCCCGACCGCGATCTCATTTCGATCCTCGTGCAGGCGACGCTCACCGACGAAGAGGCCGCCGAAGACGGTGGGCTCGAGCGTCACCCGTTGACCGACGCGGAAATCGACGGCTTCATAAAGCTGCTGCTGCTCGGTGGTGCGAGCACCACGTATCGCGCCTTCGGCATGTTGCTGTTCATGTTGTTCACGCATCCCGATCAACTCGAGGAACTGCGGGCCGATCGCAGCCTGACCGAGAGCGCGATCGAGGAACTGCTGCGACTCGAGCAGCCGCTGGTGCAGTTCGGCCGGCGATCCACGCGCGACACCGTGCTGCGTGACGTGGCGATACCCAGCGGCGCGACGGTGTTGCTCAACATCGGCGCGGCCAACCACGACCCCGACGAGTGGCCCGAGCCCGATGCGTTCGACATCCATCGCAAGAATCCGGATCGCCATCTCACCTTCGGTTTCGGCAAGCACCACTGCCTCGGCGTGCACCTCGCGCGCATGGAGCTCGACGTGATGTTGAACGCAGTGCTCGATCACCTGCCCAATTTGCGCCTCGATCCGGCGGCCGACGGCGTGCATCTCACCGGGCTCGGCTTTCGCATGGTGACCAAGCTCCCCTGCCTCTGGGACACGTAGCTTTCCGCTCAAAGCGCCGCTCGGGCTCGGGCACCCCGCCTCAGGCGCGCGATCCGAGGATTCGAGGCACTCTGCGGCTATCCTTTGGGCCACAGGCGGTTTCTGTGAGCCCTCGCAGCTGCTAATCCGGCGCTTGCGGGCTCGCCGCCGTAGGACGATAGATGACCATCACAACGACCAGGCGGGGCTGGCGACGCGCGCGGCGTGCCGACCAATCCGCTACTGGTGCCGATCTCGACACTGCGGCCGATACCGCCGCTGACACCGAGGCCACCGCCACCGAAGACACCCACCAACCCGCGGACGACATGAGCCAAAGTCCCGACGAAACGAGCCGAGGCACCGCTGACATGCACGAGGCCTCGCTGGTCACCACCGGTTTCGCATCGCTCGGTATCGACCCCCGCCTCGACGCCGCACTGGCGTTGGCCGAGCTCGTCGAACCGACCCCCATTCAGGCCGGTGCCATACCGGCTGGGCTCGAAGGGCGCGATGTCGCCGGTTGTGCCCGCACTGGTTCGGGCAAGACGCTCGCCTTCGGCCTCGTCATGATCTCGCGACTGGCCGGTTCGTCTTCCAAGGCCGGCCGCCCCCGCGGCCTCGTATTGGTGCCCACCCGCGAACTCGCGGCACAGGTCACCGGCGTGCTCGCTCCCCTCGCCAAGGCGATGGGTGTAGGTGTGGCTGCGGTCTACGGCGGTGCCGATCGCCAGGCGCAGATCGTCGAGCTGCAACGCGGCGTCGACATCATCGTCGCCACGCCGTTGCGTCTCGCCGATCTCGTCCGCACCAAGGACTGCATGCTCGACGCCATCGAGATCGCGTGTATCGACGAAGCCGACCGCATGGCCGACCAAGGGTTTCTCCCACAGGTCGAGTGGCTGTTGCGGTTGTGTACCCGTGAGCATCAGACCCTCGCATTCTCCGCAACCCTCGACGGCGCCATCATGGTGCTGCGCGATCACTGGATGCGCGACGCAGTCGACATCGGTGTCGACACGCCGATGCAGACCGTCGACACGATGCAGCACCTGTTCCTCTCGGTCCATGAGATGGACCGCCATCGGGTCGTCGCCGCACTGCGTGAAGGCGCCGGACGAACGCTCGTCTTCTGCAACACGAAGCGCGGCGCCGATCAACTCGTGCGCAAGCTCAATGCCGACGGTTGTGCCGCACAGGCCATCCACGGCGATCTCACGCAGCCGCAGCGTGATCGTGCGTTGCACAAGTTCCGCACCGAAGGTCACGCCGTTCTGGTGGCGACTGATGTCGCCGCCCGCGGTATCGATGTCGACGACGTCGACATCGTGGTGCACTTCGATATGCCGGTCGATCACAAGGCCTATCTGCACCGCTCGGGCCGCACGGCGCGTGCGGGGCGAGATGGCACCAGCGTGGTGTTCGTCATGTGGAACGAACAGGTGCAGGCAGCGGTCTTGCAAAAGCGCCTGCGACTGCAACTGCCGGTCGTCGAAATCTTCTCCAACGACGCTCGCTTGCTCGACGCGGTGAACTTCGCCAAGGGTTGCGCTTCGGGCGACATCCCGCCCGCCGTCAAGCGCTGATAGCCCAGCCGCTTCACAATCCAAGCAGTGCCTCGGTGTTCGCTCCGGCGATACCGCGAGCGGTGCGTTCGTCGACGTGGGCCAACTGTGCGCCCAACGCCGCCCGACTGTGGGGCCACGGCGAGTCGGCGTGCGGGAAGTCGCATTGCCAATGCACATGCTCGGCGGCAACCGCGCCGAGCATTGTCAGGCCGAAGGCGTCGTCGATGAACGACACGTGCACCTGCTCGCGCAAGATGTCGCCGGGCGTACGTTGCCGCGACGGTGGTGACCAGACTTCGGGACGCTGCCGGGCGAAGAACTCGATGCGATCGATGACGTAGGGCAGCCAGCCGATGCCTCCCTCGACGAGAACGATGCGAAGGCGCGGATGACCTACGAGCACGTAGGCATACAGCAGGTCGATCAGCGCGTTGGCGACATCGAAGCCGCTTTGCACCAAGATCGCTCCCGGCGAACCGGCGCCGATGGTGCTGGGGGACGCGCCGGACGAGCCCACGTGGATCATCACTGCGACGCCGGCATCTTCGGCTACGGAGAACAGCCGCTGCCAGGCATCGTCGCCAAAGCCGGGTAACCCGATCAGCGGCGGGGCGTGGGGCAGCGACACGGCCCGCGCGCCCAATGCGGCGCATCGGCGCAGCTCTTCGGGGGCATGCGACAGATCGTGCAGCGGCATGATGGCCACGCCGGCGAGACGATCGGGGGCGGATGCGCAGAACTCGCGCAACAAGAAGTCGTTGTAGCGGCACACCGCGCGCAGTCTCGCCTCGGAGTCACGGAGGAAGCGCAACCTCTCGCCGGCGAAGCCGATGACGTGAGGAAGCAATGTCTGCACCGCCACACCGTCGAGGTCCATGCTCTGCACGCGCGCGATCGGGTCGCCGACCGCGGCATGCATCTCGCTCACACGGGTTGCCCGGTGCGCGCCGACACCCAGGACGGACAGCGCACGCACCGTCAGTGATTGGGTGCCGAGCATCCACCGCTCTTCGCCGTCGACGGTCATGACGTGCGGCTGATCGTCGACGCCACCCCAGAGGTCGGGTGGTTCGACGAGGTGGTCGTTGAGAGAGACGAGTCGAGCGTCGTCACGCAACATGGGGGCCGGGGACGTCCACGCGCAGTTGCTCGATCTTGCCCGTGTGCGGGCCTTCACCGGCTCGGGTATGGCTGATGTCGGGGGCCGTCGCGGCGTAGAGCGTGTGCCCGTCGTCGCCGCCGAGTTCGACGTCGAGCACGGTGCGCCCGGTGTCGATGCGCTCGAGCACCTCGCCACCCTCGCGGACCCGCTGCACTTCGGTGGTCGTCGGGCAGGCGACCCATACCGCGCCTTCCGCGTCGAGGCAGATGCCGTCGGGGATCGTGTCGAGCGCCGCGAACACCGCCCGATCCGCCAGCGAACCGTCGGCCGCGACGGCGAACTTGGTGAGACAGCGACCGACGCTCTCCGAGACGATCAACGTGGCGCCGTCGGGTGTGAGCACCATGCCGTTGGGAAACGAAAGGCCGTCGGCCGCGGTGCGAACGCGATCACCGTCGACGAGTACCACCGTGCCCGCGCCGTTGAACTCGGTGGGTTGCTGCATCGGTGCGCCCACGCTGCCGTAGTACGCGCGTCCGCGGCCGTCGACGACGAGATCATTGCCGTTGTGGGGCACGTGGCCGGCGAGATCGATCCCGTCGTCGACCGCACCACCGACATAGCGCAAGAGTCGCTGCTCGAGTGTGCTGATCATGAGCGTGCCCGCGCTGTCCCAGCCCAATCCGACAGGATGCTGAACGGTCTCGAAGGCCACGAGCACGATGCCGTTGGTATCGCAGCAATACACACGACGCGCTTCGACGTCGGTGAACCAGAGCCGGTCGCGGCGCCAGCGCAGTCCTTCGGGGAAGACGAGCCCGCCGACAAGTGTCGTGAACCGCGCGTCGTGCATCTGTCCCCCAGTTCGTACCAACGGCGCCCGCACCCTATCGTTCGCAAAAGGGCCCGAGCGGCCCTTCAGAGCGGGATGAAAACATGTCAACACACACACGGATCGTTGTCGTGGGCGCCGGATCGATCGGCGGCTTCGTCGCGTTCGAACTCGCGCGAGCGGGTCGTGACGTGGTGTTGTGCGTACGCTCCCCTTTCGAGCGCCTTGTCGTGATCGACGAACACGGTCAGCGTCACGAATGTGACCTGCCGGTCCTCACCGATCCGGCCGATGTCCCTGAGGCCGATTGGGTCATCCTGGCGACCAAGGCGCACCAGACCGATGCCGCCGCATCGTGGCTGCGCGGCGCGTGTGGTCCATCGACCCGGGGCGTGGTCGTCATGCAGAACGGGGTCGAGCACGAGGCGCGCGTGCGCCCCTACGTCACAGACGCGGCGGTGTTGCCGTGCATCGTGCGCTGTGGCGCGGAAGCGATTGCCCCGGGACACATCGTCCATCACGGGTTCGCGAACTTCGACGTGCCGGCCGGACCGACGGCTGCTGCGCTCGCTCCGCTATTCGAGGGCACGGGCCTGCAACTCGTCGCAGTCGACGACTTCACCACCATCGCGTGGCAGAAGCTGATCAGCAACGTCACCTGCTCACCGTTGACGGCCCTGACGCGCCGGCGCCTTGAGATCCTGCGCGACGACGCCATCGCCGATCTCGCCATCGAACTGGCCGCCGAGTGCCTCCGCGTCGGTGAGGCGGCCGGTGCCAAGATCGACGCCACGATGGCCCGGCCCATGGTCGAGGGCATGCGAACGGTGAATCCGCGGATGGGGTCGTCGATGCTCTACGACCAACTCGCCGAGCGGCCGACCGAATACGAGGCGCTGACGGGAGCGGTCGTACGTTTCGGGCGCCAGTTCCAGATCCCGACGCCGATGAACGACGCGATCTACGCGCTGCTCAGGGTGGCCAGCGCCGAATGGGCGAGTACTCCGGACGGGCGATCGACCACGTAACCTGGCGCGGCCAAGGGGGGTTCCATGTCCGAGTACAAGTCCCGAGAGGCGTTCACCGATCTGCTCGATGTGTTGCGCGAGGCGAGTGAACGCTGCGTCGGCCCCGAGTGGGGCGTGACCAACCCGGACGACGTCGGTGACGGGCTGCGCAATTTGACCCACATCTTGCAGTCGGCGTTGTTCGCGCACCAGGAGTTCGACCCCGATCGGCCGGTCTTCTTGCGCATCGTGGCGCCCACTCGCAGCTTCACCGGCGACAACAGCGACGCCGTGTATTTCGAGACGCCCGTCAGCGGATCGCGGGAGTACATCGTCAAGGGCAATCTCGCCGGCGCGGTGTACACCTCGTTCACGATGGAAGCCGGCGCGTCGGACGGGAGGTATTCGATGGGCACGGCCGGCGTGTTGCGCGACAACGACATGGATGTCGACGCGGACGGCAACTACGAGATCCGCCTCGGTGGCCCAGCCGCGCCGCGCAATTGGTTGGCGATTCCGCCCGAAGGTGGTCGCATCACCACGCGCCACTACTTCGAATGGCCGATGTCGGCGTCGGCGTCGCAAACGCTGCACATTCCGCTGTCGATCGCCGCAACCGTGCCGGCGGGGCCGCGCCCGCGATGGGACGACGACACGGTCGCGCGTGCGATCACCCGTGTCACCAACCACGTGCGGGGCAAGACGCTCGATGCTCCCCGCCCCGGTGCCAACGCACCCGCGCCGTTCGTGTCCATGACGCCCAACGAGTTCCCGCCGCCGATCGTGCCGGGCAACATGGCCTTCGCCGCATTCGACGCCGCGTACAGCATGGCGCCCTATCGCATCGGCCCCGACGAAGCGCTGGTCATCACCGGGCGCTGGCCCACCTGCCGCTTCGCCAACGTCTGCCTATGGACGCGTTTCTCGCAGATGTACGACTACGTCAACCGCCAGGTGAGCCGCAATCGGGCCAACACCACGCTCGAGTCAGACGGCTCGTTCCGTATGATCGTGGCCCACACCGATCCGGGTCTACCGAACTGGATCGATACCGAAGGTCGCCAGTCCGGTTCGATCTTCTGGCGCTTCTTCCTGCCGGAAGGCCCCATCGAAACTCCGAAGGCATCCGTCGTGAAGTTCTCGTCGCTGCGCTAACGAAACCAGAGGTTCACCATGTTGCCCCCCGACGTCAAGGCCATCTCGGTCGACGATCACATCATCGAACCACCCCACCTGTGGCAGTCGCGGCTTCCGCAGAAATATCGCGACATCGGCCCGCGCGTCATCGAACTCGACGACGGCACGCAGGCGTGGACGTTCGAAGAACAAGTCGTGCGCACCATGCGGGGCAACACCCGCACCCGGCCCGAGTTCAACCAGAGCCCGCACGGGTTTGCTCGTTTCGAAGAGATGCGGCCCGGGTGTTACGACTCGACGGCGCGGCTGGCCGACATGGATCACGACGGCGTGTGGGCACAGCTGGCCTTCCCGGATTTCTGCCGGTTTGCCGGCCACCGATTCATTCTCTGTAAGGACAAGACGCTCGCCACGCTGTGCATCCAGGCCTACAACGACTTTCTCGTCGACGAATGGTGCCATGCCGATCCCCAGCGTTTGATGGGCGTTGCGGTGTTGCCGCTGTGGGATGTCGAGGCCGCGGTGGCCGAGGTGCAGCGCGTCGGCTCGACGGGCGTGCGTGCGTTCGCGTTCTCCGAGAACCCGACGACACTCGAATTGCCGTCGGTCTACACCGAACATTGGGAGCCGCTGTGGGCCGCAATCGCGGAGACCGGCCTACCCATCTGCCTTCACATCGGGTCGTCGTCCAAGTTGTTGCGCAGCTCCCCCGACGCGCCTGATCCCGTAGGGCTCACCTACGTCGGTGCCAACTCGATGATCGCGTGCGCCGACTGGTTGTTCTCGGCAGTGCTCGAGCGCCACCCCAGCTTGAACGTCGCATTCTCCGAAGGTGGTGCCGGCTGGGTGCCGTACGTCCTCGAACGAGCGGACCAGGTTTTCTACGACCTTGGTGAAGTGCTGCCCGCCACCAAGCCGCCACGCGAGATATTCGAGCAACACATGTACGTCTGTCTCCTGCGCGACAACTTGGCGCTGGCGTCGCTCGACCAGATACCCGTCGACAACATGATGTGGGAATCCGACTATCCGCACGAGAGCGGCACCTTCCCCAACAGTCGCACCATGCTCGACGAGAGCATGCGCAATGTTCCCGACGCGATCGCCGTGAAGATCGCCGAGACGAACGCCCGCCGCCTCTTCCAGTTGCCCTGACGAGCGTCACCGCATGACGGATCAAACCACCGAAGCAAAGGCACTCGGACGTTGGCTCACTGATCGCATCGTCGGTGCGCGTTCGGTCCGCGTCGACGGGTTCACGATGCCCAAGAGCGGGTACTCGGCGGAGACGCGCATGGTCGACGCCACGGTCACGAGCGCGGATGGTGCGCGCGCCCAACGGTTCGTGTTGCGCCGTGAGACACCCGACCCACCGGTCTACCCAACCCAGGCGCCGGGTCTCGATGTCGAGATCGCAATTCAGTACCGCGCCATGCACAGCATCGCGACCCACTCGTCGGTGCCGGTCGCACCTCTCATCGGGTATGAGAGCGATGCGTCGATACTCGATGCGCCGTTCTTCGTAATGGGTTTCGTCGACGGTCAGGTGCCGATCGAGAACCCGTCGTACCTGCGCGAAGGCTTCTACTACGACGCGGCCCCGGCCGATCGCCGACGCTTGATCGAAGGCGGCCTTGGCGTGTTGGCCGACGTGCATCGCATCGATTGGCGCGCCGCCGATCTCGAGTGGCTCAACCCGCCCGGCACCGTGGCCGGCACCGCCCGGCAGTTGGACATCTGGGAGCAGTACGGGCGGCGCGAACTCGGCGATCGCAAACACCCACTGCTCGATCGCGGGCTGGCATGGCTGCATCGGCATCTCCCCGAAGACCGCGAGGTCGCCATCGCGTGGGGCGACCCGCGGCCGGGCAACATGATCTGGCGCGACTTCACCTGCGTGTGTGTCACCGACTTCGAAGCCGTCTCACTTGCACCGCCCGAGTACGACCTCGGATGGTGGCTCATGTTCGATCACTGGTCGCACGAGGCGATGGGCGTCGCGCATCTCCCCGGCGAGCCGAGCCGTGACGAACAGCGGGCTGTCTACGAGCAGGCACTCGGCCGTGATGTCGGCGACATGCACTACTACCAAGTGCTCGCCGCCGCGCGCTATTGCGCGATCGTCGTGCGCGTGATGAACCGGATGGTCGCGCGAGGGCACATGCCGGCGGACAACACTGTCTGGCTCGAGAATCCGTCTACGACGTGCCTCGAGATGCTGCTCGACGGGTGATGGCCGCGGCCGTCACGATCACCCCAGCGAATCGGCCATTGCGACAGCCGCGGCGGTTGCTCGATGCATCGGCGCGGAGTCGATCGACGCGCGGTTGAAGACCTCGATGCCGACGACCACGCCGGGGTTGTTCCGCCGCGCGATCGCGACGATCTCGCGAATTGGGACCGCACCTTGCCCGGGCAACAGACGGTCGGCACTCGGCGGGTCGACGCCGGTCCCCCATGCTTCGGCCGGAGCGTCGCCGACCTGCACCGCGCCGATGGCGCCGGGGGGCAACCGTTCGAGGTCCGCCAATGATCCCGAGGTGCGGAACAAGTGCCACGTGTCGAGCATGATCGCCACGTTGGGGGCGGCCACGCCGGCCACGACGGTAGCCGCGTCACTCAGGTTGCGAATGCCACCTTCGGGCATGAACTCGACGAGCACTTGCAGGCCCCGATCGCGTGCGTCCCGCCCGATCGTGCCGATGGCATCGATCAACTGGTCGAGCGGCGTCGGCGCACCCATGTAGTGCGCAATGTTGATCGACGTTGCGCCGAGTGCTTCGGCGGCGTGGAACGCATCGTGCGCCCCGTATTCGAAGGTAGAGCGGAAGCGACGTGCCACCGACTCGGGGTCGCGCGAGCCGGGCAGGCCGTGGATGAGTGGGTCGATGACCGCCACCGTGACGTCTGCGCGCGCCAGTGAGCGCCGCAAGTCGTCCTCGCTCGCGCCCCGCGCGCGCGCATCGAAGTACATGGCGGGAGTGGCGGAGATGGTCCCGAACCCCGCGGCACCGGCCACCTCGGCGAGGGTCGCGATATCCGCACCTTCGATCGTGCCCCACCACAACCCGAACGACCGAGCGGTCATGACGACACGACGACGTCGAGGGGTCGTGCGCCGGCCTGGCCACGGAACGCATTGCTGCGCTCGGCGATCGTCGGCAGGTCCGTGGGCGGGCGGAGCAGCGCGTCGACGGACGGTGCATTGATGCGGGCGGCGACCGCGACGAGCTTGTCCCGGTCGAGGCCGAATGCCCGCACCGCGTTCTCTCCCGCCATCGCCACCGCCGCGGGCTTGGGTACCCGCGAGAGGGAATTGCGCAACGAGAGATGCGTTATGGGCTCGGCACCAACGGGTGCCACTTGGAACACGCCTTCGATATGGGGGTAGTCACGCCCCCACAACACGTTGTCGACGAACCCCTCGCGGAACGCCTGCTCGGCGAGCGCCGGTGAAAGAAAGCTGGCGCCCATGAATACGTGGTCGCGCGCGTAGTCGCTCGGCATCTTGGGCAACGCGCTGCCGCGCCTACCGAAGCGCATATAGACGCTGTCGAGCTCGTGCAGAGTGGACGTCCACCATCCCTCGAACTGTTCGGTGATCACCAACTTGAGATCGGGATGGCGATCGAACACCTGACCGTGAATCAACCACCACACAGCGCGGCGCGCCATCCAGCCACCGCTCTCGTAGATGAGCAGATCTTCGCCGCCGGGCCCGGAGAAATAGTCGAACGATGCGGCACCGCTCGAATGTGTGTTGAGCGACATGCCGTAGGCCTCGCACGCCGACCAGAACGGCTCCCACGCAGGGTTGTTGTATTCCAGGTGACCGGCGCGACTCGGGGGCGGGAAGTTCACGCCCCGCAACCCTGACTCGCGGGCACGCTCGAGCTCGTGCAGCGCGGCGTCGACATCCCACATGGGTAGATAGGCCAACCCGACGTGGCGTTCCGGCTCGACCGAGACGAAGTCGGCCAGCCAACGGTTGTAGATCTGGTAGCCGGCCGCGCCCAACTCGAACGCGGCGGTGGGCACCGTGCCGAGACCTCCGCCAGGATCGGACACCAGCGGCATCGGCTCGCCGTTTTGGCTGAAGTGGTAGATCACTTCGGCCGCGACACCGTCGTTGTCCATATCGGCGAGGCGGGCGTAGACGTCGTGATGGCCGGCGATCGCCGTGTTCGGATGTCCGGTGGCGAAGCGGGCACGTTCGTCGATGACGCCGGCTCGGGCCATCTCCGCGAGTCGTGCTTCATGCGCATCGACGAAGTCGTCGAAGTCGCGCTGGTAGCGCTGGGGGCAGTACTGGCGAAGGTCCTCGCGAAGTCGCGGACCGACGTGACTGTCGCAGGACACGACGAGCACGGGCTCTGGCACGGATGAAGTCATGATCGATCCTGTCTCGGCACGTCCCATACGGCACGCACATGTTCGGGGGCGCGGAACATCACACCGGTGATCGCGGCGGGTGGGTGCGCAGGGTCGGGTCGGAGTCCCGGAAGTCGTTCGAGCAGCATCTCGAGTGCGACGCGTAACTCCATCCGGGCGAGGTGCACACCGAGGCAACGATGACGGCCCCAACCGAATGCGATGTTGGGCACCGGCGTGCGCGTGCTGTCGAATTGTTCGGGATCGTCCCAGCGCGCCGGATCGTGATTGGCCGAGGCCAACGAGAGCAACAGCACACTCCCGGCGGCGATGGGTTCGCCCGCGACTTCGGTGTCACGGGTGCACAATCGACCGATCAGCGATGTCGAGTGCTCGATGCGCAACAGCTCTTCCACGCACGGCGCGATCGCGGCAGGGTCGGCGCGCACGCGGGCGAGTTCTTCGGGATGGCGGAACAGCTCGGTGAGTAGCAACCCGAGCGACCGGTAGGTCGTGTTGGCGCCCGCCGGCAACAGCAGCTTGCAGAAGGTCAACACCTCGTCGTGATCGAGGGAATGCTCGACGCCGTCACCGTCGCGAACGGGCTTGGAGACGATCACGCTGATGAGGTCGCGGCCCGGTGCGACGCGGCGCTGTTCGACGAGCGGCCGAATCAGCGCTTCGAACTCTCGAGTCGCTGCCGCCGACTCGTCCCTCGTGACACCGCCGGTTGTCATGCGCACGGCGAGTGTGTGGAACCACGGCAGGTCTTCGGTCGGCAGCCCCAAGGCCAGCGAGATCACGTGGATCGGCACGCGCACGCAATACTCGGAGTAGAGATCGGCATGACCGCGATCGATGAACTCGTCGATGTACGCGGCACAAGTGGGCCGCACGTATCCGCTCTCCCACCATCGCATCTCGGTGAGAGAGAACGCGGGCTGCACCACAAGACGATGGCGTTGATGCTCGGGCGGATCCATGTGCAGGATCGAGCGGCCGATCGTCGGCACGAGTTGAGGGTCGTACCACGACGAAGAGAACGTGTCCGTGTCCTTGAGCACGGCCTCGACAACCTCGTAGGAGTACGCGGTGAAATGGGGCCGCTCGGGATGCAACATGCCGTCCATACCATCGAACCCGAAGGCTCCGCTCAACGTGCCGTGATGGACGGGGCACTGATCACGCAACTCGTGATAGCGGGGATACGGATCGTCGACCACCCCGATGCCCATGGCGCGGTCCCGGGCTTCGTTGGTTTTGGCGAACTCTTCACGAGATGACGTCACGGGACCCCCGTTCTGTGCCTCAGATTAGGCTCGGGCGAGCGCTTCGGGCGATCGTGGGGCACGGTGAGCGAGGCGACGATGGCGAGCAGGCACACCCCGCCGATCACGATGAACGATGCGACATAGGCCGACTCGCTGCCGAACCCGTTACGCGTGCCCGACGCGATGACGGTGGCCACGATCTGCGTGCCGACCGCGCCGCCGATGGTGCGGATGTTGACGTTCATGCCGGTCGTTACGCCGATCTGGTCGGCGGACACCGCCCGCAACAAGATCGTGGGCATCGAAGCGGCCATGAGACCGGTGCCGGTGCCGAAGACGCCCAGCGAAACACAGATGATCCAGATGGAGTCGTGGCGCACGGCGAGGATGGCAAAGGGGACCGCACTCACCATCGCGCCCGCGGTGAGTACCAGTTTGGGGCCGTAGCGCGCGGCGAGGCGACCGAGAAGTATCCCGGTGAGGGCGGATCCGACGCTCCACGGCAAGGCCACCAGACCCGCGCGCGACGGTCGCACTCCAAGGCCATAGCCCGTCGACTCCGCGATCTGCACGAAACGCGGCACGAAGGTGAATGTGGCCTGCATGGCGAAGCCCACCGCGAACGACGCCGCGTTGACGCGCATCAGTGCCGGGCGCCGCATCAGGCGCATATCGACGAGTGGCTCGTCTCGCTGCCACTCGACGCGTATCCACACCACGAAGAGAATTGCGGCGGCAACCAACAATCCCACCACGCTGGCGGACGCCCAACCCCATTGCGGTCCTTCGCTGACGCCGAGCAGCAGACAGAACAGCCAACCGGACAACAAGAGCGCACCGAGCCAGTCGATGGGGACCGAGGGCATGCGCTCCGACGGTGGGATGACCAACGCGGCAGCGATGGTGGTCGGGACGATGACGAGCAGCGGCAGCCAGAACAACCATCGATAGCCGAGACCGGTGGCGATAGGCCCCGAAAAGACGATGCCCGTCGCCGCACCGACGGCGAGCATGGCAGAGACGAAACCGATGCTGGCCGCCACCTTGTCGGGCGCAACGACATCGCGGACGATGCCGAACGAGAGCGCGACGGCGGCACCGCCGAGGCCTTGCACGACTCGACCCGCGATCAACAAGCCGATCGATGACGCCAACGCGGAGATCACGCAACCCACGGCCATCGACGAGAGCGAAACGACGAGCATGTAGGAACGACCGAACATGTCGCCGAGGCGACCGAGGATCGGTGTGGCGATCGCGGTAGACAGCAGCAACGAGCTGACGACCCATGTGCTGGCCGTTGCCGACGTGTGGAGGTCGCGTTGGATCGTGGTGAGTGCGGGAATGACGAGCGACTGCAGCATCGAGTAGACGAACGCGCCGATGGTCACGACAACGATTGCGAGCGGGCGCGCTGGGCGACTCGTCGCTGCCCGCTCTGAAGCGGGTCGCTCGGACCCTGTTGTCGTCGACACTTGCTGTCCCCCGTCGCGATCTACACTACCGATCACCAACACTGGGGGTCACAGTTATGGCGAACGCCACTCCGCCGCCATCGCTCGATTGGATGGTATCGGTCGACGATCACGTGCTCGAACCTCCGAGTGTGTGGCAAGACCGCGTGCCCGCTCGCTACCGCGACATCGCACCGCGCTTGGCCCAGACGCCCGATGGTGAGTTCTGGCTGTACGAAGACCGCCGCGTCCCCACCGGTGGCCTCGCCGCGTCGGCCGGCATGCGCAAAGAAGACTTCACACCCAACGCCATCAGCTATGCCGACATGCTGCCCGGCTGTTACGACGTCAACGCCCGTATCGAAGACATGAACGCCGGCGGCATTCTCGCGTCGCTGTGCTTTCCCTCGTTCCCCCGATTCTGTGGCCAGATCTTCTACGAAGCCAAGGACAAAGAGCTGGCGTTGCTCTGCGTCAAGGCATACAACGATTGGATGATCGACGAATGGTCGGCGGCCGCGCCGGGTCGATTCATCCCGATGATCATCGTGCCGCTGTGGGATCCGCCCGAGATCGCGCGCGAGATCGAGCGCTGCGCCGGCAAAGGAGTCACGGCCGTAGCCTTCTCGGAAAATCCCGAGCCGCTCGGCTTGCCGACGATCCACGATACGAACCGCTATTGGGACCCGATGTTGCGGGCCGCCGAAGAGACGCAAATGGTCGTCTGTATGCACGTAGGTTCATCGTCGACCTTGCCCGCCATCTGTCACGATGCGCCCCCGCTGGCAAACATCGCGTTCGGCGCGATGCGTACGGCGGGCACGATGCTGTCGTGGCTCTTCAGCGACGCGTTCGAGAAGTTCCCGCAGCTCAAGATCGCGCTCAGTGAAGGCAACGTCGGTTGGATGGCGTACTTCCTCGAGCGCGCTGAGCAATGCCTCGAGACGCAACGACACTGGATCTCGCGCGGCGTGCAGATTCATGGGTACGACAACAAGTACGAAACGGGTACGTCGGCCAATGTCGACACCATCGACATCCGGCAGACCTTTCGCGATCACATCTTCGGTTGCTTTCTCCGCGACGATTCCGGCATGCGGGTAATCGATCTCATCGGCGAGGACAACCTGATGTGCGAGTCCGACTACCCGCATGCGGATACGACGTGGCCGCACTCCGTCGAGATCGCCCGCAAGTCGATGCAGGGCCTGTCCGACGCCACGCAATACAAGTTGTTGCGTTCGAACGCCGAGCGGCTGTTCCGCTTTCGCCCGGCCGACCCGCCCAGCTTCCCGCTCTGAAGGGCCGCTCGGGCCCAGCTAGAACTACTCGCCCAACCACTCGCGCAATACGACGTCGGTGTGCGCCCCGAGCACGGGCGGTGGTTCATCGCTGCGCCGGCGCTGGCCGTCGATGACAAAGGGGCTCGCGGGTACGCGTCGCTCGCCGAAGGTATCGCTGGCCACGTCGGGATGCGCCAGCGCTTCGGCGAGGGTCTGAATCGGCGCGGCGGGAATACCTTGGCGCTGAAGGATTTCCAACCACTCCGTGCTCGAGCGTGCGGTCAGCGCGTCGCGCACGCGGTCGGCGTAGGCGTCGGTCTGCTCGAACTCGAGGCCGAGCAACGACGCGAGGCGGGCGCGGAAATGCATCGTGGTCTGCACCACGAAACGACCTCCGTCGTTGCCCGTCGCCAACACCGTGTTGGGCGATGCCAGCGTGCCGGTGCGGTCGACGCCCATCAACCAATTGAGGAGACACTCGACGAGCGTGAGCTCGATCGCACAGCCGACGCCACTTCGTTCACGGGCGTAGAGCGCGGCCAGCACCCCGTGCGCGGCGGCGGTGCCACCGGCCAGATCGGCGATCTGGAATGTGATCGGCCCTTCGGGCAGGCGGTAGACGGGAGGGATCTGGAACGACCCCGAGAAGGCCTGCACCACGCCGTCGATGGCGACTGCATTCGCCATCGAGCCGTGCGCCCCGAAGCCAGAGATCGAACACACGATGAGGCGGTCGTTCACTGCTCGCAGCGTCGCCGGGCTGATGCCGAGCCGCGTCGTGACTCCGGGCCGGTAGTTCTCGATTACGACGTCCGCGACACGAGCGAGATCGATGAACACTTCGCGCGATGCGGGTTCTTTGAGATCGAGCATCACGCTGCGCCGGCCGCGGTGCAGCGCCCACCAGAAGTCGCTGTTCGGCACCACTTCTCCGGCGCGCGTCGCATCGCCGGTGGGCGGCTCGATCTTGACGATCTCTGCGCCGAGTTGCGACAGGATGTGACATGCGTACGGTCCCGACAGGAACGTCGTCAGGTCGAGCACCCGCACGCCCGCCAATGGCGCAGTGACATCGGCTGCGCTCATCGGGAGCGCACGATGCGGCCGGGAAGCGCGCCGGTCGGCTCGCCGTCGAGGTAGGTGATCTCACCACTGACGACGGTGGCGCGATAGCCATCGGCGCGTTGCACCAGTCGTTTGCCTCCGGCCGGGAAGTCGTATGCCATTTCGGGCGGGCGTACTCGCAGTGCGTCGAAGTCGATGATGTTCATGTCTGCTTTCATACCGGGCGAAAGTACACCGCGGTCGCTCAGACCGAACAACGCAGCGGTGTCATGGGCATGCCACTTGACCAATAGTTCGACCGGCAGTTGCGCACCGCGCGTTCGGTCGCGACCCCAGTGCGTCAGCATGTACGTGGGATTCGACGCGTCGGATATAAGCGTGCAGTGCGCACCCCCATCACCGAGGCCGGGCACCGTGTACGGAGACGACAACAATTCGCGGAGGGCATCGAAATTGCCATCGCCATAGGAGTTGGCCGGTCGGTACAAGAAGGTGGAGCCGTCGCCGGCCGCGAGTAAGTCGTAGGCGTACGAGAGCGGGTCGACGCCTTGTGCCGCGGCCTTGGCCGCGATCGACTGCGCGACGTCTGGTTCGTAGTCGAGTGGATCGCCCAGTGCGAACGTCAGCGACAGATCGGGTGCGACCGGCTGCGTACGCGCTTCGCTGAGGATGCGACTGCGGTAGTCGGGTTGGCGCAGCCGCGCCACCCGTTCGGCCAGCGGGAGCGCCGCAACCGACTGATACGTCGGCGTCGCAAAGAACGGGTGCAGGCGGTTCTCGAGCCCGATCATCACGCCAACCGGACGAATGGGTACCTGGCCCGAGAACTGCAAGCCATCCGCGCCCGCCCGGGCCATGAGCTCGAGCAATCGCTGGTGGCGTTGCGGTTGATTATGTTGTGGGGTCATCGGCAGCGAGACCGGCCGGCCCGAACGCTCGGCGAGCAACCGGAACAGTGCGAATTCGCTGCTGATGTCGTTGTCGACGAAGTCGGCGGCGATCTCGATGAGACCCCGACCGGCGCGGCGCAGGCCGTCGGCGCAACCGAGCAACTCCCGCTCACTGGCGTTGAGGCTGGCGATCGGTTCGCCATCGCGCGTCTTGTGGTTGCGTGAGCGCGACGTCGAGAAGCCGAGCGCCCCCGCTTCGAGCGCTTGCGCGACGACTTGTGCCATCGACTCGATCTCGTCCTCGGTCGGTACGTTGCGGTGATCGGCTCCTCGTTCGGCCATCACGTAGACCCGCGTCGCGGCGTGCGTGACCATGCCGCCGACGTCGATCGCACGGGGTTCGCGATCGAGTACGTCGAGGTACTCACCGTAGGTCTCCCAGCCCCACGGCAACCCCGCGCCGAGGACCGCGGCGGGAATGTCTTCGACGCCCTCCATGAGGCTGATCAACCACGCGCGATGCTCTGGCTTGACGGGTGCGAAGCCAACGCCACAGTTGCCCATGATCGCAGTGGTCACACCATGCCAAGAGGTTGGTGTGACGTAGGGGTCCCACGCGACTTGCGCGTCGTAGTGCGTGTGCACATCGACGAAGCCGGGCGTGACGAGTAGCCCGTCGGCATCGATGGTGCGTCGGGCCGCGCCGACATCGCGCCCGACCTTGCGGATGACCCCATCAGAAATCGCGACGTCGGCAGTGACTCGCGCCGCGCCCGTGCCGTCGATGACGGTGCCCCCTCGGATGACCAGGTCGTGCTGCATCGTTGCCCCCAGCCATTCCGCTCTGAACGGGCCGCTCGGGCCCAGACTTGCGGGGAGACTACCGCTGGGAGAGCATCGACTGCGGTGGATCTCGGACACCGAAGGGGACCTGACATGGGCATGCTCGACGGGCGCGTCGCCATCATCACCGGTGCCGGCGCCGGCATAGGGCGCGGCGTTGCGCTGGCGTTTGCCGATGAGGGCGCCAGTATCGTCGCGGCTGGTCGTACCCAGTCGACGCTCGATGCACTGTGCGCAGAGGTCATCGACCGCGGGGCGCGAGCGTTGCCGGTCGTTTGTGATGTGCGTGAACTCGCTGACATCTCGGACTGCATCGATCGGACGATTGCCGAGTTCGGTCGACTCGACATTCTCGTGAACAATGCGCAGACATACCGGCACTCATTCCTGCTCGACGCAACGGAGGATGACTTCGACACCACATGGCGTTCGGGGCCGCTCGCTGCATTTCGTTCGATGCGAATCGCGCATCCGCACCTGAGCAAGAACAACGGTGTGATCGTGAACTTCGGCTCAGGAGTACAACTCGACTCCAGCGAGTCCTTCCACGGGGTCTACGCCGCGGCCAAGAATGCGATCGAGGCACTCACTCGCGTCGCCGCCGTCGAATGGGGGCCGGATGGCATCCGCACCTTCTTGATCATGCCGGCCGCGGAGTCGCCACAGCTGCACGCGTTTCAGGCTCGCGATCCCGATCGGTTCGCGCAGATGCTCGGTCGTATTCCGCTCGGTCGCTTCGGTGATGCCGAACACGACATCGGTCGCACGATCGCGTGGCTCGTGAGCGACAACGCGCGCTACATGACGGGCTGCACCATCATGCTCGACGGTGGGCAGATGTACATGCGTTGAGGCTCAGCGGTTGTGCCAGGTCGGCTCGCGCTTTTCGAGGAATGCGGCCCTGCCCTCGCGAGAATCGTCCGACGCCCAGACGACTCGGGCGGCGTCTTTGGTCGCCGCCCAGGCGAGGTCATCGAATGCTCCGACGGTGCGCTCGACGACGCGCAAGCTCTCGCGCACGGACACCGGTGCGTTGACCACGATGCGGGCCGCCAGCCTCTTGGCCTCGGCCAGCGCTTCGCCGTTCTCGCACAGCACATTGACGAAGCCGTAGCTGGCCGCCCGCTCGGCCGATATCGGGTCGCCCGTGAGCACCACCTCCTTCGCGATGTTCAACGGCAACGCGCGCGTCGCTCGGAACACCCCGCCGTAGAGCGCGAACAAGCCTCGCTTGATCTCGGGCAGGCCGAAGGTGGCCGAACGGGAGGCGACGACGAGATCGCACGACAAGACGATCTCCATTCCCCCGCCCAATGCGAGGCCCTCGACTGCGGCGATGAGCGGCTTTTGGTGCTGGCGTCGAATGATGCCGTACTCGCCGCCGCGGGGCGTCGGATCGCCTCCCGTGAGGCGGAGGTCAGAACCCGCGGAGAACACCGAAGTACCACCCGTGATGATCCCCACCCACAGATCTGGGTCGTCTTCGAGGTCGTTCATGGCGGCGTCGATGCCCGCAGTGAGGTCGGGATCGATCGCATTGCGCTTCTCTTCGCGTTGGATCTCGATGACGAGGACGCGACCCTCACGTTCGACTCGTACCGGCATGGGAATGCTCCTACTTTGTGACACACGAGAATCGCGAGACAATAACGTGGCGGTTGTCCTGAGGGCCGCGTGATCGGAGACTGTCGTGCCCACTGTGACCGTCGAACGCGTCGAGCCATTCATCACGATGATCCGCCTCGATCGGCCCGAGCGGCTGAACGCGCTCAACTACGACCTTGTCCGCGAACTCCACGATGCGCTCGACGAGGTCGGCAACGACGAAGACTGCAAGGTCGCCATCCTCACCGGCGCCGGCCGTGGATTTTGCTCCGGGCTCGATCTGCGCGACTGGGGTACGCCACCGGGGCCGGGAGAGCATCCCCACGCAAAGGTGGGCATCGACGGTCAAGCGTTCATGTCAAACCTCACCGTACACATGCGCAATACCCCGCAAGTGATCATCGGAGCGATCAACGGGCCGGCCTTCGGCGGTGGCCTCGCAATCGCCTGTGCGACCGACGTGCGCATCGCGGCGGAGTCCGCGCGGTTCTGCTCCGCGTTCATCCGCACCGGGCTGACGGGCACCGACATCGGCATCACCTATCTGTTGCCGCGGTTGATCGGCAATGCCCGGGCATTCGACCTGATCTTTTCCGGCCGAGAGATCGACGCGGCCGAAGCCGAACGCATGGGCCTCGTCTCCCAGGTGGCGCCCGATGATCAGTTGCTCGAGCGCACGCTCGAGTACGCCCGTGTGATTGCCGGGTACACCCGCGTGGGGCTGGTAATGACCAAAGAAGTGTTGTGGCACAACGTCGACAACCCGAGCATGACCGCGGCGATCGCGCTCGAGAACCGCAACCAGAACATCGCCAATCGCGCAGACGAAGTGCAGCAATTCATGAACGCGTACCGCACGCGTACCACGGGCGGCCGCTGACAAAGGAGTGGGCAATGAACACATGGGACACCATCGATCGCTACATGATCTTGTCGTCGGACACGCACGCCGGTGCCGAGATGCGCGAGTACAAGAAGTTCCTCGACCGTGAGTGGCACGACGACTTCGACGCGTGGGCGGATGCAGTCGTCAACCCATGGGTGGACCTCCGTGATCCGGACAAAGCCAAGATCAACTGGGACAGCGACGCCCGCGTTGCCGCGTGCGACCGCGAGGGAATCACCGGCGAGGTGATATTTCCCAACACGTTGACGCCGTTCTACGACATCCTCGTGCACCTGAGTGGCGTACCGCGCACCGCGGACGAGTACGCGCGGCGCTGGGCGGGGCTGCGGGCGCACAACCGGTGGCTCGCCGAGTTCTGCGGCTACGAGCCGGCGCGGCGGCGCGGTCTCATTCAGCTGTTGCCCAACGACATCGACGATTCGATCGCCGAATTGCGGTGGGCCAAATCGACCGGCGTGATCGGTGGCGCGATGATCCCGTCGATCCCGCCCAATCATCCGGTCGAGCCGCTGTACCACCCGCGCTACGACGCGCTGTGGGCCGAGTGCGCGGCGCTCGAGCTGCCGCTGCACCAGCACATGGGTTCGGGCAGTCCCGATCTCGGCGAGCTTCCGGTGGCCAAGGGCATTGTGTTCGCCGAACACGAGATGTGGCCCAAACGCACGCTGTTGCATCTGGTGATGGGAGGCGTGTTCGAACGTCATCCGGGCCTGCGAGTGGTGTGGACCGAGATGTGGGGCATGCGCTGGGTGCTCGAAGAGCTTCAGCGCATCGAACGCCGCCTGCAGAACGTGCAATCGCGGTATGCGAACGATCCGCGGGTGCTCAACTACTCGGGCACATTCGGGTCCGACACGATCGACTCGTTGTCGCTGTCGCCGCTCGAGTATTGGCGCCGCAACTGCTATATCGGTGCGAGCATGTTGCCGCGAGCCGACGTCGGCTATCGCTACTCGGTAGGCGTCGACCGCATCATGTGGGGCGACGACTTCCCGCATGCCGAAGGCGCAACCGACTATCTCACCGACGCACTGCGGGCAACGATGTACGACGTACCCGAGCACGAATGCCGGCAGATGTTCGCAGGAGTCGCGGCGGGTGTCTACGGGTTCGACTTGCCCGCGCTCACGCCGCTTGCGGCGCGAATCGGTCCGGTGGTGGCCGACGTACACACCCCACTCGATCACGTGCCGGCGTCGAGAGGCGAGCCGTTCCGCGACGACCCTTCGCTCGAGTCGCTCATCGTCGCGTCACCGGCATCGATCTGAGGACCTCCGCATGATCGATGATCCGCGTACCGGCACGCCACCCCAAGGCGATTGGCTGGGCACCCCGTTCCTGCGCTTCGAGCGCCACGGGGCGCTGGCGCATTGCATTGTCGATCGCCCCAAGAAGCGCAACGCAATGACCCCGTCGATGTACTTCGGCGTGCGCTACGCCATCAACCATGTCGACGCCGATGCCGATCTGGCCGGTCTGTTGCTCACGGGCACCGGTGACGTGTTCATTCCCGGTGGCGATCTCGGCGGCGACAACAGCGACGGCTGGGGCGATCTGCCCGGCCTGCTCTTCATGGATCTCGTGCCGTTCGATGCGTTTCGTCAATCGGCCAAGCCGGTGGTGAGCGCCATCAACGGCATCTGCCAGGGTGGCGGGCTCATGATGGCGATGTTGTCGGATGTGGCGGTGGCGAGCGACCGCGCCACGTTTCGTGCCCCCGAGCTGTTGCGGGGCATCAGTGACACCAACTACGCGCAGATCCTGCCGCGTCAGATCGGCCCCGCGCGCGCTCGCGACATGTTGCTCACGGGCCGCACCATCAGCGCGGCCGAGGCCCTCGATTGGGGACTTGTTTCGCGCGTCGCGCCCCAAGACGAATTGATGGAGGCCGCGACCGACGCGCTTGTTGCCGCCTGTCGTTCTGCGCCCGTGGCCCGCGCCGACACGAAACGTTCGCTCGACGCGTACTACGGCCTCTACGACCGCATCGGCATGATCAACAGCTTGCGCGGCGACGAAGCCCTCGAGGGCTATCACGCCTTTCGCGAGCGACGAGCCCCGCGATGGATCTCCGACGAACTCCCCACCGAGGGTCGTCTCTAGGGCCTACAAGACGGCGCCTGCCACTTTGAGCTCGATGATGCGATCCCAGTCATACCCCAGCTCGGTGAGGATCTCATCGGTGTGTTCACCCGCACCCGGCGCTCTCGTGACCGAGCACGGTTGCTCGTCGAATTGCGCGGGATTCGCGACGACCGGAAAGTGCGCTCCACCGTTGCCCGGATCGACGGAGGCGATGTAGCCGTTGGCGACTGCTTGGTGATCGTCGTAGAGCTCGATGCAGCGTTGTGCCGGCGCCCACACGCCATCGATGTGCTGGAGCACTTCGCGCCACTCGTTCATCGTCCTCGTGGCGAACACCTCGTCGAGGATGCGGACCGCCTCGACCCTGTTGGCGAACATGCTCGCGGCGTCGGCGAAGCGAGGATCGTGCGCGAGGTCGGCGCGCCCGACGGCGGTGATGAGCTCGGGCCAGTACCGCACCGCCTGCAACATCACGAGATGTACGACGCGGTTGTCCTTGGTCAGGTACCGATTCGCGATGGGGTTGGGCGCCTGCTGACGACCGAACTTCGGCGCCGGCGAGTCTTGATACAGCTTCTGCGACACGATGTTGGGCGACATCATCCACATGCCCATGGCGAGCAGCGAGATATCGACTACCGATGGCTCGCCGCTGCGCTCCCGCTTGAACAACGCCGCCGCAATTGCCCCTGCAATCGTCTGTCCGCCCGCGAGATCACCCAACGCGGGTGGCTGCTGGGGCCCGAAAGGATCGCGATCGTACGCAGTGAGCGCATCGACGACCCCGGCCCTGGCCCAGAACGCCGAGCCGTCGTAGCCACCCTTGTCGGCGTCGGGTCCCCGCACCCCCTGCCCATGGCCGCGCGCGTAGATGATCGATGGATTGACGGCGCGAATGTCCTCGACATCGAGTCGGGCGCGTCCGCGCGGACCGGGTAGCCAATTGGTGAGAAAGACATCGGCGCCGCGGCACAAATCGAGCATGATCGCGTAGCCGTCGACGTGTTTGAGGTCGAGGCCGATGGACCGTTTGTTGTGGTTGGGTTGCTCGATGAAATAGTTCACACCACCCGGCCCACCCGCCACCATGCCGGAGTTGATCAACCCGCGCTGTGGATCACCGCCCTCGGGGTGTTCGACCTTGATGACATCGGCGCCCCACTCGGCCATCACCGCGCCCGCGGCAGGCACGAACGTCCACGCCGCGAGCTCGACGACCCGCACACCTTGGAGCGGCTTTCCGCTCATTCACAACCTCACGATGTGGCCGCCATCGACGCTGATCACTTGGCCGGTGAGCCACTTCGCGTCGTCGGACAGCAAGAACAACAGTGGTCCTACGAGATCGTCGGGTGCACCCATGCGTTTGATCGCCAGGCTGTTGACCATCCCCTTCCAGAACTCGTCGGGCAGGACCGAGCGGGTCGCCGCCGTGTCGATGGGTCCCGGGGCAATGCCGTTGACGCGTATGTTGCGCGAGCCGAGCTCTGCCGCCAGCGATGCGGTCAAGCTGTTGATGCCGGCCTTCGCCAATGAGTAGTAGCCGCCGGCCATCCACGACGCAGTCGACGACTGGTTGACGATGACACCACCACCGCGTTCGCTCATTGCCGCGACGCAGGCACGCGTGCAGTACAGCGCGCCGAAGAGGTTGACGTTCATGAATCGTTGGAAGTAGTCGAGGTCGACCGTGCACAGACCATCGATCTTCATGGAGTGATAGATCGCCGCGTTGTTGACGAGATGGTCGATGCCCCCGTACGCGGCAATTGCCGCATCGGCCATTGCGATCGCGCTCGTGGGATCCGCGACGTCGACCTTGGTCGCGATCGCGGTTCCGCCCTTGGCCGCGATCTCCTCCGCGACGCGAGTCGCCTGCGTCTCGTTGAGATCGGCGACCACCACCTTGGCTCCCGCGGCTGCGAGACCCTTCGCGTATTCTTCGCCGATGCCTTGACCGGCACCGGTGACGATGGAGACCTTGCCGTCGAAGCGCCCCATGTGCATTACCCCCGTGTCGGGTCACCCCCGTGCCCGAGATCGGAGCGTAACAGCAGGGCCGTGACGACAGGACCGTGAGAAGAGGACCGTGAGAAGAGGACCGTGAGAAGAGGACGGCCTGGGCTACCGTTCGACGGTGGTCGAATCGATCTCGCCCGACGACGTACAACGATTTCTCGACGAGGGTGCGATCACCGTCGACACCCCGCTGTCGCCCGACGCGATCCGTGCCGGCGCGGCGGCGATCGATGCGCGGCTGCCGTTCATCGCGCCGACCGCGACTGCGCCCGCCAACTATCGCTATGGCGAGACGTGCTCGTTTTTCGATCCCGCGCTGGTGACACTGATAGAGCATCCGTTCTTCGAAGACACCGCACGACGCATCCTCGATGCGGACCACGTCGGCATCTTCCAGACCGCCATCACCATCGTCTACCCAGAACCCGGCGCGCAGTGGGGCTTCGAGCAGCATGTCGATGTCCACTATCGAGATGGTGACTGGCGCGCGCAGCCGCGTCGCGTCATTTGCAGCCTCTTCCTCTGGCTCTCCGACGTGAGCTCCGAGCGGGCACCCATGGTGTGCCGGCCGGGTAGCCACCGACTGCTGGCGCGAGAGGGCCGCCGCGGCCACCCCCACGTAGCCGGTGTCGGCCTCGACGCACTGCCGCGACACGACTACGGCGAACCGGCCCTCGTCCTCGCACGGGCGGGCCAGGTGAGTGTGGTCACGACCGGGATGGTGCACGGCACGTCGGTCAACGTCGATGACGAACCACGACGGGCGCTTGTCATGACTTACACCGCCCGTGGCGTGCGCATCGACCTACCGGCGGGGCAGGAGATCGATCGCCGGCACTACCTGCGCACGCTCGCGGAGCATTTGTCGCCGGCACGACGACACATCGCGGCGCGGTAGAGTGGCGGTTCAATCACCGAACGGGGGACGCTCGTGGATCGTCAAGACTCTCCATACCGGCGCGGCAATCTCTATACGGCGATGCCGATCCCGATGGTCCCCGAGATGTGCACTCCCGTCGATGCCGGGCCCGTGCGACTCGTCGTCGAGTCACGGCAATTGACCAACGCGATTCTGGCCGACACGTACGAGGACCAAGAGATTCCCGACGCGCACGTCGACTTCGACGACTACGGCCCCACGGTGCACGTATGTGGCACCGCTGACGGGCTCGAACACCTGCGCTTCGATTGCTTCGAGCACGAGCCGCACTACCACTACATCCGCAACCACGAGCAGAGCAATGTGGTTGTTCGCATCGACGAAGTGGCCGTCGGTGATCCTGTCGAATTCACGTTGCGGTGCCTGCGCACCCAGTTGCCCGAGATGCTCGAGCTTGCCGGTGCCACCGAACTCGGACGACAAACGCGCGACGCGCGCGATGACCTGCTCGCCGCTATCGACAAGGTCGGCGAGTTGATGGCTCGCGCCCGCTGACCGGCGCGCCGTCGCCAACCTGCGAACCCGCATGAGCACCATGCTTCGCTATCGCGTGGTCGATGTCTTCGCCCGCCACGCCTTCGGCGGTAACCCACTGGCCGTCTTTGCCGACGCACCGGCACTCGACACGCCGCTGATGCTGTCGATCGCGCGGCAGATGAACCTTTCGGAGACCGTGTTCGTCCGCCCTTCCGCCGATCAGTCCCGGCTCGCCGCGTTCCGCATCTTCACGCCCACCACCGAACTGCCGATCGCCGGCCACCCGACCATCGGCGCCACCGCCGTCGTCCTCGCGCAACGATTCGGCGCATCGTGGCCGACGTCGGCCGTTGTCGAGTTGCGCGCCGGTCCGGTCCACCTCGACATCGAGCAAAAGGGCGGCGCGGAGCACTTCGTCTGGATGAACCAAGGCGTGCCCGTCGAATCGACCGCGCCGGTAGCCGAGCCCCGGGCGCTCTATCGCGCGTTAGGGCTCGATCCGTCGGATGCATCCACCGATCTCGATCTCGGGGTCTTGTCGGTCGGCGTACCGACATTGATCGTGCCGTTGCGCGACGAGGAGGTACTCGAGCGCGCGACGCCGGCTGGATTGGCGATGTACTTCGCCGCGCATCCCCCGACGCGAATCGTCTACCTCGTCACGGAGAACAGCTCGCGCGCGGACATCTCGGCGCGCATGTTCGGCGCGCTCGCGGTCGGCATCGAAGAAGACCCGGCGACCGGCGTGTCTGCCGGCCCGCTTGCCGCATGCCTCCACCGGTCGGGCCGGATCGCCACCAACCAGGAAGTGGTGGTCAATCAAGGCCACTCGATGGGACGCTCCAGCTATCTCCACATCCGCACCGATGGGTCCAATGTGTTCGTCGGGGGGCAGGTGACGGACGTCGCGAGCGGCGACCTCACGTTCGACCCTCGTCCGATGTAGTCCGAGAGTCGAAGGGGGTTCTGGTGGATTCGTTGACTGGCCGTACCGCAGTCGTGATCGGCGGCGGGGGCGGTATCGGCCGCGGCGTGTCGCTCGGCCTCGCGCAGGCCGGCATGAACGTCGTGGTTGCGGACATCGAACACGAAAGTGCGGCGCGAGTCGCCGACGAAATCGCTGCGGCCGGTGGGCGGGCGATGGTGCGGCGCGTCGATGCCACCAACGCGGAGTCGCTCGACGCGCTCGCGGTGGCAACGATCGAAGAGTTCGGCGCGGTACACGTGTTGTCCAACAATGTCGGCGTCATCCTCAACCGCCGCCTCGACGAAGCCACCGAAGCAGAGTGGTCGTGGTTCTTCGAGTTCAACGTGATGTCGATCGTCCGCGGAAACCTCGCGTTTCTCCCCCACCTGCGGGCGCACGGCGACGGTGGCCACATCGTCAACACTTCGTCGATGGCAGGGCTTCTCGTGCTCGAACCGAAGGCGGTCGGCGGGTATTACAACGGCCTGTACACCACGACGAAGCATGCGCTCATCGGCTACTGCGAAATGCTGCGATTGGAGTTGGAGCCCGAGAACATCGGCGTGTCGGTTCTCTGCCCCGGCCTCGTCGCCGGCAACCTCAGCTCGACTGCGGCCCGGAACCGCCCGGACAAGTTCGGTGGTCCACTGGACGACCCGCGCGCCGGGGCCGGGCCTAATCCTGCCGCGATGCCCAACGACGCGGTCGGGCCGGTCGTCGTCGACGCGATCAAGGCGAACCGCTTCTACATCTTCACGCACCCGCAGTCGGTGGCGCTCGTGCGAGCGCGCCAACAGCACGTACTCGACGACTTCGAGTTCTACCGAACCCGCAGCAGTTGAGCCAGTCACATTGGCGGCGATAATCCGCCGCTAGTCAGGCGATAACGGCGCCGCCGTTGGGCGACAGCGACTGGCCCGTCGTGTAAGCGCTCTCGTCGCTGGCGAGATGGAGCGCTGCGTAGGCGATATCACGGGCCGAGCCGAGGCGGCGCAGGGGCACGGTGGGAGTGAACGCCTCGACCACCTCGGGCTTGAACGTTTTCGTCATCCCGGCGTCGATGGCGCCGGGGCTGACTGCGTTGATGCGAATTCCGATCGGGCCGAGGTCGCGCGCGAGCGAACGTACGAAGCCCAAGATGCCGCCTTTGGCTGCGGCGTAGTGAAACGGCCCCAAACCTGCAGTACCCGCAATGCTCGAGATGCACACGATCGACCCCGAACCGCGCTCCGCCATCATCGCCACTGCCGCTCGTGTGCAATAGAAGGTGCCGTCGAGATGCACGGCCAACATGCGGTGCCAGCTCTCGTCGGTCATCGCAGTGATGCCGACCGCGTAGGTCGGCGGCGACGACTCTCCCGTAGGTTTGCTCATCTCTTCGCGCTGGCGATCGGCGAGCGAGCTGATGCCGGCGACGGTCACCAGTACGTCGACTCGGCCGAAGCGTTGCCGAACCTGGGAGAACATGTCGTCGACCGCCGCGCTGTCGGCGACATCGGCGACGATGGCGATCGAATCGCTCGTGTGGCGTTGGCACGCCAGAGCGGTTTGGCCCAACGAGTGCGGGTCCACATCGTTGGCCGCGACGATGGCGCCGTGCTCCGCGAAAACCAGCGCGACTTCGCTACCGATGCCGCCACCGGCACCGGTGATCACCGCGACGCGTCCCCTGAGTCGGTCCACTCTGACATCATTGCACGGCGCACAACACGCGTCGCTGGTCCCGTTCGGCTCTACGATCGAGCGCTGTGCAACCGGTACGAGTGGGCTTCCTGGGTGCCGGTCTGATCGCCCGCGCACACGCCAACGGCCTGACCGGTTCGCCGACACCGATCACGATCAGCGCGGTGTACGACCCGGACCACGAGCGATCGCAGCAGTTCGCTTCACGCTTCGAGTCGACCGCCGCTGCCGATGCTGCGTCGGTCGTCGACGCCAGCGACGCGGTGTATGTCTGCACATGGACATCCGAGCATCGTTCACTGGTCGAGCTCGTGGTCGGTGCGGGGCGCGCCGTGTTCTGCGAGAAGCCGCTCGCGACGACACTGGCCGAGGCCACCGCGCTGGCTCAGGCCGTCCAGCGGGCCGGTGTGGTGAACCAGGTGGGGTTGGTGTTGCGCCACTCCCCCGCGTTCGCGCTGTTGCGTCGGTTCGTTCAGGACCCGACGGCCGGTCGCGTGGTCGGCGTGGTGTTCCGCGACGACCAGTACATACCGACGCAAGGTATGTATCAATCCACGTGGCGGGGCGATGCGGCCAAAGCCGGCGCGGGGACACTGCTCGAGCATTCGATCCACGACATCGACCTCATCGAGCACACCATCGGACGCATTGTCTCGGTCAACGCTCGCAGCGTCGCGTATCACGATATTGCGGGCATCGAAGACGTGATGGCGGCCGGCTTCGAGCTCGAGAACGGCGCGCTCGGATCGCTCATGTCGATCTGGCACGACAATGTCGCCCGCCCGAGCCAGCGGCGCGTCGAGGTGTTCTGCGAGCACCGCTACGCCTCCCTCGAAAATGACTGGCTCGGCCCGGTGCGGTGGCAGGACAGCTCGGGCGAGAGTGGGATGCTCGAAGGTACCGAGCTGTTCGTCGAGGGCGCCCCGCTGATGCCGCCGGTCGGGCACCCTGACCACGGGTTCGTCGCCGCGGTTGCTGCCGGGACACCCGCATATCCCGACATCACCATCGCAGTGCGCGCCCACGTCGTCGCCGATGCGATCTACCGATCGGCGGCCGCGAGAGGGCAGGCGGTCGACTGCGGATGAGCGCAGCGCGACCGCGCGGACTACCTTCGCTCGCACGTAGCCGATGTTCCCGCCCGCTACGCCCAGCCGACCGATAGGACAGTGCATGCCCACGTCACCACAGCTCTCGATGGCCCTGCTCACCTTCTCCGCCGAAGATCAAGGCTCGTGGAAGCACATGCTCGATCGAGCCAAGGCGGCCGACGCGGCGGGCATCGATCGCCTCGTCGTCTCCGACCACGTGATCTACGGCGAGAACCTCGAGGCCTACGGCCGCCCCGAGCTCGGCGGCGCGATCGGCGGCAAGCAGCCGACCGGACCTGACGGTCTCTGGCTCGAGCCGCTCACGGTGCTGGCGGTGCTCGCGGGCATCACCACGCAGGTTCGTCTCGGCACCAACATCTTGATCGCCGCGCTGCGCCGCCCGGTGGTGCTGTCGAAGACGTTGTCGACGCTCGATGTGTTGTCGGACGGACGGGTCGATCTCGGCGTGGGCGTCGGATGGCAACGCGAAGAGTACGAAGCCGCAGGCCTCGACTTCGAGGGACGCGGTCGCCTTCTCGATCACTCACTATCGGTGATGCAGACGCTCTGGCGCGAGCAGCGGGCGAGCTACAGCGACGATCTGTTGTCGTTCGACGCGATCCACCAAATGCCCAAACCGCGGCAAGCGGGCGGCGTGCCGATCTGGGTCAGCGGCACGATCAATCCGCGGGTCATCAAGCGCATCGCCCGTTTCGGTAGCGGTTGGATCCCGTGGGGCCCGTCGGCCAAAGAGGTGGCCGCCGCCATCGTGCAGATGCGCGAGGGTGTGGCCGCGGCGGGACGCGATCCCTCCGACATCCAGATCGTCGGCAACCTCGCCCCGGTCAGAGGCGACGGGGGCAAGGTCGATGTCGACCGCACGCTCGAAGGTGTACCGGCCCTCGTCGATGCCGGCGTCACCGATGTCCGCGCGGGGTTCAGTGTCCCCGACGACGCCAACGCGGCGCACGACTATCTCGCCGACGTCGTGCAGAAGTTTCGCGCGACCGTCGGTCGCAAGTAGCTGCATGAGCGATGTCCGCGCGCACGAAGCAGGGCTCGCCGCGCTGCTCTCCGCAGCGCGGACACAACCCGCCGAGCGGTCGGCCGGTCTCGTCGCACCGCTAGGCGGCAACATGATCTTCTTCGGCGGTGGATTGCCTGACCCGGTCACGCATCCAACGGCCGCCATGACGAGACTGCTCACCGAGTTGTTGGCGGCACCGCAAGAACAACTACTGGGCTACTGCCACGGTGCGGGCGACGATGATCTCCGGCGGGCGATCGCGCGACACTTTTCCGCACGGGAGGGCCGCGACATCTCGTCGGATCAGATCGTCGTGACCAATGGCAGTTCGGGTGCGCTGTCACTTCTCGCGGTTGCGCTGATCGATCCCGGCGATGTCGTGTTGTGCGAAGCGCTCACCTATCCGGGCGTGATGGCGACCTTTCGCCAGATGGGTGCGCGCATCGTCCCGGTACCCGTCGATGCTGACGGTATCTCCCCCGGCGAGCTGGCCTCGATCCTCGCGCAGCTCCGCGCCGAAGGCGCTCGAATCAAGATGATCTACATCATTGCCACGTGCCAGAGCCCTACCGGCACCGTGCTCAGCGAACAACGGCGCCACGAGCTCATCGAAATCGCCGACCGCTTCGACATCTTGATCGTGCAGGACGCGACCTACGCCGATATCCGGTTCGACGAATCGTTTCCCCGTGAGTTGATCACACTCGCGCCGCACCGCACGGTGCACGTCGCGTCGTTCAGCAAGACCTTGGCGCCGGGCCTTCGCATGGGTTGGGTCGCGGGGCCACCGGCCATCATCGACGTGCTCGCACAGATGCGCACCGACCTCGGTACGAGCCGGCTCGTGCAGCGGATGGTGGCGCGACTGATCGCCGACGGCGACTTCGACCGTCATCTGCGCGAGGTGAACGACTGGTATCGCCAGAAGCGAGATGTAGTGCTCGACGCGCTGACGATGTCGTGTACGGCGCACGGATCGTGGAAGGTGCCGGCTGGAGGATTCTTCATCTGGCTGGTGCTCGACCGCGCCAACCTGGCCGCAGTCGAGGCTGCCGGCGCGCAGCATGGTGTCGGCTTCCTCGGGGCGCCCTATTTCAACGCTGGTGGCGCCGACATCCCGGGCATCCGACTCGCATACGGCGAACTCAATCGCGCCCAACTCGAGGAGGGCATACGCCGACTGGGCCACGCGATTGCCACCGCCACATGACGCCGAATCTCTGGAGGCAACAATGACCGAACGACAAACATTCTTCGGCCCGACCGGTGAGCGGCCGGGCATGGCCGATGCCGTGAAGGTCGGCCCCTTCATCATGCTGGCCGGACAGGTCGCGTTCGACGAACACGGCAAGATCGTCGGCGAGGGTGACATACGGGCACAGGCCGAGCAGTGCTTTCGCAACATCGAGGCCCTCTTGACCAAAGCCGGCGCGACGATGGCGGATCTCGTCGAGCTGACGTGTTTCCTCACCGACCGCGATCAGCTGTCCACCTATCTCGCGCTGCGGGCCGAGCTCTTTCCGGTGAACCCGCCGGCGACCACCACGGTAGTGGCCCAGCTCGCGCTGGCGAGCCTCATGATCGAGATCAAGGGCATCGCAATGGTGCGATCGCAATAGGGGCCGCGACGCGACGTCGATCAGGCTCCGTTCGCCGATTGACCCATTGCGACCGGTAGGTGGTGCGGACCGCGGGGGCCGGGACCGAGGTTGCAGGTATTGCGCATCGGTGGATCACCGTCGAGCAGCTCGAGATGAGGGAATCGTCGCGCCAGTGTGGTGAGCGCGAGCTCGACTTCGAGTCGCGCCACCGGCGCGCCGAGGCACAGGTGCGGCCCTGGCGCAAAGGTGAGGGGCAAGTTGTCGGGCCGGTCGATGTCGAGGCGGTCGGGGTCGGCAAACCTCGTCGGATCACGGTTTGCCGCGGCGATGACGGGGGCCATCAACGCTCCCTTCGGCACCTGCGTGCCGAATACGTCGACATCCTCGAGCGCGAAACGGGCGACCGCAGTTTGATTGGGTGACACGAAGCGCAGCACCTCGTCGACCATCGGCCGGTCGAGGGCCGGATCGGTGCGCAGCTGTGCGAGTTCATCGGGGTGCGTCAGCAGCGCGAGGATCCCACCGGCGATTCCATTGCGGGTCGTCTCGAAGCCAGCGCCGAGCAACAGCGTCGCCATTGCCACGAGTTCGGCGTTGTCGAGTTGGTCACCTTCGTCCTCGGCCCGGATCAGCAGCGTGAGCAGGTCGTCTCGAGGTCGCGCCCGCTTCTCCGCGATGAGCGTGGCGAAGTATTGCTGATACGACCGCGTGGCCGCGTCGGCGCGGCGCAGATAGTCGTCGGGCACCACGGGCTCGATGGCGAGCGCGATCTCTTCGCTCCACGCGCGGCACTGCTCGTGGTCTTCGTGCGGCACGCCCAACAATTCGCAGATGACCGTGACTGGTATCAGGTCGGCGAATTCAGTGACGAGATCCGCCTGCGACCCTGCGAGTGACGCAAGTAAGTCGTCGACGACCTGCTGCACGTACGGGCGGAGTTGTTCGATGACCCGCGGGCCGAACACGCGGGACACGATGCGCCGCAGTCGAGTGTGATCGGGCGGGTCCATGAAGACCATCATCTGGCCGAGCGACTGCAACACCGCGCTCCATTCGAAGCGCGGATCTTGCCGAACCAACTGCGCCGACTCACCTTGACCGAATGAGGACGACCTGAATGTCAACGCACACGCGTCGTAGCTCGTGAGGATCCAGGGGCCCGCGTCGCTCCGGAACACCGGGGCCATCGCGCGGAGCTCGTGATAGAGCGGATACGGGTCGCGCGGGTAGGGCTGCGTGAGCAATTGCTGCACGATGTCGTTCCCCCGCGACCGTGTCGTGCCGGCGACTGTCATGGCGCGAATGCTGACATGGCGTCGCCGCGAGCACCAATCGCTTCAGAGCTCCCCGGTAGCGCAGCAGGCGAAACAGACCGTTGCTCGTGGGGGCGATCGTGTCGTCGAGGTGCCAGCCTTCTCGCTCGTAGAATCGACGCGCTCGGGCCTGTACCTCGACGACGTCGAGCCACATAGTCGGTTGCCCCGCGCGCCGTACCCGCGCCACCGCCGCATCGAGGAGCGCCGTGGCCGCGCCGGTCCCCCACGCCGACGGAGCCACGTAGAGCATGTGAATCTCGGCGCGGCCTGCCTCTGGTGGAGCGTGTTCACACTCGACGACACCGACGACCGAGTCGTCGATCTCGGCGACGAGGACGATGCGGGCCGCGTCGCCGATGGCGCGTTCCCGGTCGTAGCTGGTTCGCTTGTGGGCCTCGGTCTCGAGCTCGCGTGGGCCCAGGAGATCGCGGTAGCCCGCACGCCACGCGTCGAGATACGCCGACACGATGGCCGGAACGTCGTTGGCCGTCGCCGGGCGAACTTGCACGCTCGTTGCATGGCTCGCAATCGATGGACGTCGGCCCAAATTGATCGGCTACTGCGCATGCACCGCTACCTCGGAGGTAATTGAGTTCGTTACCTCACACCCTCACACTGACGTGGAGGATCTGATTGACGCACCCGGCGGTGGGTTCTCGTCGACAGGAGGAGCAGACGATGACGAGCTACGCAGTGGGAATCCTGAAGCAGGTGAGCATTGGCCCGCCCATCGTGGAGTACCTCCAACGAATCGATGCCACGCTGACCCCCTACGACGGTCACTTCATCGTGCACGGAGGCGAAGCGGCGATGCTCGAGGGGACGAGCCCCGGCACCCTCATCGTGATCGAGTTTCCCGATCGATCGCGTGCCGAGAACTGGTACGCCTCTGCCGCGTATCAGGAGATCTTGCCGCTTCGTACGCAGAACGCGGAGAGCGCGGTCTTCATGATCGACGGAGTCGACCGCGACCATCTCGCTACGGACGTGCTGCAATGAGTGTGGACGAGTGCGAGCTATTGCCGCGTGGTTTCGCTGTCTCACCCCCCGTTCATACTGAGAAACCGAGCGATGGACGAATCGGGGTCTGATGATGGTGCGTACGTCTTCAATGAGGTGGCGACGCCACCGCGATGCCATGCGTACACGGCGGTGCGCACGCAGCGTGGCAAACACTCGCCCGCGGGAGAGCGTTTGCCACGCAGTGTGGTCCCAATCGTGGCCATCCCGCGTTGGCCGCTAGTCGAGCATGGCCTCGATGAGCGACGCATTACGTGTGAGTTCGGCCTCGCGCGTTTGGCCGCCGGCGTCGAGGAACCGGCGCATGTTGACCTCGCGTGTCTCGAGGCTCATGAGTTGGCCGAGGGCGTCGGTCTCGGCGGTAAGTGCGCGATCGAGGTTGCCGTCGCGCAGCGAAATGTCGACGACGCGCTTGACGGCGGCAACCGATGCCGCCGGCATACGAGCGATGTGCCGCGCCAAAGCCATCGTGTGCGACTCGAGGTCGGCGCGGGGTACGAGGCGGTCGATCCAACCGATGGCGAGTGCTTCGTCCGCACCGATATCGCGAGCCGTCAAGATGATGTCGAGCGCACGACTGCGTCCTAACAGTCGTGGCAGGCGTGAGGTGCCACCGGCGCCCGGCAAGATGCCCATCGGCACCTCGGGTTGGCCGAGCACGGTGCGTTCAGAACCGATGCGCAAGTCGAGCGCAGTGAGGAACTCGGCCCCGCCACCGCGTGCTTGTCCGTCGATCATTGCGATGCTGACGAAACGGCAATTACGCAATCGTTCGAAGGCAACCGCCGCGACATTTGGCGCGGTCGCCCGCTCGGCAGTGCGGCGAGGCGCGTTGACGAGCTGTTCGACGTCACCGTGCATCAGGAAGAAGTCCGGATCCGCGCTGCGAAACACCACGACGTTGATGCGATCGTCTTGTTCCATCGCGTCGATCATCGCGATCAGGCCACCGATGAACGGGCCGCCGACCAGATTCGTGGGTGGATTGTCGATCGTGACAATCGCTACGGCGCCCTCCGTAGCGACGCGGAGTACGCCGAAGTTGTCGTCCATCGTGCGGCCCGGGTCAGCCAAACTTTGGGGGCAGATGGGAGAAGAACGGTTCGAACACGTAGTCGAGTTCGACTGTTTGCCCGAAGCTCAACAGTCCGTGGGCGAACAGGTTCGTACGGACGAAGATCTGCACCCACCACTTCGCGAAAGCGGGCGCCTCGTCCCCCGTGAAGATGGGCGAGGCCGCAATGCGGCGATCGACCTCGGGGTCGAGGCCGGGACGCGCCTTGAACTTGGTGATCTCGAGCCGACCCGCCAGTTCTCCCCCGGGCCTGGCCGCCTTCTCGAGCGCGAGGACGGTGTCTTCGAGCGCCTCGAACGACGCGTACCGGATGCCGATGTGGGCAGAGGACTCTGGCTTGTCGTACTTGAACTGTTTGAACGTCGCGGCGGCGGGATCTTCGTCGTCGGTACCGATGCGGAGGCCCTTCGCGATCGCCTGCTCGAGGTCGAGTTGGGCTTGGCCGACCGGCGACAAAAACATGATGTTCTCGGCGTGCGACGCCGTGGTCTCGTCGACCAACACGGTGCAGAACCCGTCATTGCCCGGCGAGGGACCGTTGTCGAGCAGCGTGCAGCCACACAGCTCGAGCAACCGCCGCGCGCCCTGCTGGTCACCGGGCCCGTAGTGCAGCGCGAGATGGCCGATCGTGCGGAGCTGTTCCATGGGTTCCCCCTCGGGATTGCGACACCGACATTCTCGCGCTCCTGTTCGCCCCGTGTGTCCCGCGATGTGATTGGCTTTCGGTCGTGGGTGATCATGGACGCTGAGCAGGGCCCCGACGAAGAGGCATTGGTCGTCGAGTGGATCACCACCCATCTCGGCGGTGAGGTCACCGCTGTCAGCCGCCAGGCGAGGTGGCGTCCGGCATGGTTCGTCGATGTTCGCCTCCATGGCGGCGGTGAACTGCATCTGTACGTACGGGGCGAGCGCACCGACATGGCGCCGATCTTTCCGCTAGAGCACGAGCTGCGGGTGCAGCAGTTGCTCTATGACAACGACATTCCGGTGCCTCGCGTCTATGGGTTCTGCGAGCAGCCGAAGGCGATCGTGATGGAACGCACCGTTGGCAGCGTCGATTTCGTCGGGCACGCCGACGCCGACCGTGATTCGGTGATGGCGCACTACGCCGAAATCCTCGCCCGCATGCATGCGCTCGATCTCGCACCCTTCGTGCACGCCGGCGTCGAGTTACCCCCCGACGACGTCGAGGTCGCCCGCACGGGGATGCGGGCGTACGAGCGGGCCTACCGGTCGAGCAAACGGCGACCGGACCCGTACATGGAGTTCTGCCTCGGCTGGCTCGAACGCAATCCGCCGAGGCACCGCGTCCGCCCCGCGGTCGTCGTCTGGGACTCGGGCCAGTTCATGCACCGCGACGGGCGGGTGGTCTCGCTCCTCGATCTCGAGCTCGCCCACATCGGTGACGCGCTGATGGACCTCGCGGGCCTGCGCATGCGCGACACGGTGATCGGCTACGGCGATCTACGTGCGTTCTACGATCGCTATCAGTCGCTCAGCGGACTCGCGGTCGACCTCGACGCCATCGACTATCACCATTTTGCGTTCACGTTCACGACGCAGCTGGCCTTGCACCGCGCGCTGGCCGACCCCACGCCGGAGAGCGATCTCATGAACTACAAGCAGTGGTGCAGCGAGACCAATCTCTACGCGCTCGAATCGCTGGCGCAGTTCGTCGACGTCGAGCTCGACGACGTCGACGTCCCCGAACCTCGCGAGTCACCGATGACCGTGGCGCACCGGCACATGGTGCGCAGCGTGCGCGCGATGCAGGGCACCGACGAATTGACCGCCTACCAACAGCGCATCGCATTTCGTCTGGCCCGCCATCTCGATCGCTTCGACGAGATCGGCTCGATCGTGGTCGATCTCGATCTCGACGACATGACCGCGCTGCTCGGCACGCG
>JBDSMH010000073.1:0-15300 GCA_039915945.1 Acidimicrobiales bacterium
CCGCCTCCACAGCGAACTCGGCGACATCCCACCCGCCGAGTTCGAGCACAACTACTACGCTCGCACCCGGACCCAACATCAAGCCCCAACACCCATCCGGACCTGATGCAAAAGACCGGCTGGTTCAAAGCTCACCGGAGAGAAGTCAGCTTCGAAGATCGGCTCAAGCACGATCTTGGCGGCCGTCATCACCACCCGGTCGGCGATGGTGGGTATGCCGAGCGGCCGGGTCTCCCCCGCCTTGCCCAGCTTCGGGATGTTCACTCGCCGCAGCGGACTCGGCCGATACGTTCCGGCTCGAAGCACTGCGACCAGTCCAACACCGATCTGTGCACCGAGGTCACCGCCCACCTCGTCGCCGCCATCGAGAACGGGCCGGGTGGCTGGGTCATGCCGTGGCATTCGACGCCCGGCCTGTTCGACGTCCGCAACGCCGCCACCGACAACCGCTACCGCGGCGCCAACACCATCACCCTCGCCGTGGCCGCCCTCGAGCGCGGCTACACAACGGGATGGTGGGCCACCTACCGGCAATGGTCCGACCTCGACGCGCAGGTCCGGCGCGGCGAAACCGCCTCCCGCATCACCAAATGGGTCGCCCCCCGCACGAACACGCCCGACTCGGTCACCGACGACGATGGCACCGTGCTGCACGCCCTCGGAGGCCGCCGCCTCGTCCCCAAGGCGTACCCCGTCTTCAACGCCGAACAAGTCGACGGCTGGACCACCCCGGACACCGCACCCGACGCCGACCACGACCGCGACGAACACGCCGACGCCTGGATCAACGCGACCGGCGCGGACGTCCGCCACGGCCACAACCACGCCTGCTACCGACCCGCCGCCGACGTCATCGAAGTCCCCGACCTCAGCAGGTTCTGCGAACCCACCGCCTACTACTCCACGGTCTGTCACGAACTCGCCCACTGGACCGGCCACCCGACCCGCCTCAACCGCGACCTCAGCGGCCGTTTCGGCGACGACGCCTACGCCGCCGAAGAGCTCGTCGCCGAACTCGGCGCCGCGTTCGCCTGCGCCCTGCTCGCCATCACCCCGACCCCTCGCGACGACCACGCCGCCTACCTCGCCCACTGGCTCCGCATCCTGCGCGCCGACCCCAAAGCACTGTTCACCGTCGCGGCCCGTGCCCAAGCAGCCGTCGACCACCTCGCCCAGCGCGTCGACGAGCCCCAACCGTGACGGCCACAACTCGAACGCGCTGGCCCCTCGGGCCTCTCAGCGCCGCCGCCAGCACCACCACAAACGCCGCACTCGCCCGCCGCCTCGGCATCAGCGTCCGCACCGTCTGGCGATGGAACCACCACGGCCTCACCGACACCCAAGCCGACCATGCCTCCTCGGACTGCACCCCGCGATCGTCTGGCCCGACTGGTTCGCCCTCGCCCCATGACCGCCAGCGCCACGCGCCCCGCACGCCGACGCGTGCGCACGCACCGCCCCGTTGCGGCCCCGACGACCCTGCGCGTCGTGAACCCACCGACGACACCGTCACGACTTCCGGCCGCCAGCGTTCATCGCACGCCCCGGCAACGCGCGTCCGACATCGCTCAACGTGACGCCTTCACCGCGCACGATCGCCGACTCCGCGCCACCGCAGCCGACACGCCCAAGAGGCCCAAAATCATGTCGACGGCGCGTCGACCGACCAGCGAGCCGGCTCACGAGACGTCGTCCCCTCCCCGGTGCGTCCGTGTGGTCTTTGCAGGAACGACACGCTGCCCCAGGCCCGCAGGCAGTCAAGGAGCGCTGCGGTATTGCGCCTCCAGCATTCTCACCGCCCCTTCCGGGGACGCTCCGCCACGTCTCCGCTCGGCTCCGAGGTCCACCCCAATCTCCTCGCTCACCTCCAGCGTCCTTGACTGCCCGCTCCTCCCGAGGCAATCGCCGCTCCTCGACAGGCCCACCCGGGCACCCCCAACGAAAGGACACACCGACATGAACCAGCTCACCCTCATCGGTCGCCTCACCGCCGACCCCGAACTCACCGCCCCCAAAGGCAACCCCATCTGCCGGTTCCGCATCGCCGTCGACCGACCCACCACCGACGGCGCCGACTTCATCAACATCATCAGCTTCGGAACCCGAGGCGAAAACGACGCCCGCTGGCTCACCAAAGGCCGCCTCGTCGCCATCGTCGGCCGACTCCACCACAACACCTGGACCGACACCGACGGCAACAACCGGGAACGCTACGAATGCGTCGCCAACCATGTCACCTACATCGACGGCCCCCGACCCAAAACCGACCCCACCTCCCACCAAGCACGCACCCGACGAAGAACCCTTCTGAACCAACCGACAAGGGGCGGGCCAGCCCACACGGAGCAGGCCCGCCCCACAACTCGCAAGCCAAGAGAGGTAGGTCGAGGCTCAGACGCCCTTGGCTACCAACGCCGCTGCAACCTCGACTGCGACGTCGCGAATGAATCCAGCGGCGGCGCGAGCCCGGCCGGAACGCTCGGGGTTCGTCGCGTCGCCCTCGCTTCCGAGCGCGTCGAGCGCATCCACTACACGACGAACCAAATACAGCGCACGTTCGTCGTCAGCGGGCCACAGATCCAACTGCCGCAATGCCTTCGCTGTGAGCTGAGCGTCGTAAACAATGACGTAGGCACCGGCGCCGTTCTTCTGAGTCGTCGCATTGATGTAGCCATCGGCGATGAGCAGATCAAGCAGCCGCTCGGCCGCAGCCCGGCTGGAACCTCGCTCTTGAAGGAATCCCAGCACCGGGAACCCGCCGTCGCGTTCGTCGCTGGCAATGGCCAAAAGGAGCGGCAGAGCATCTTCTTCGAACGACAGCGCCATGCAACCCACGCTATCGACCGCCCGCACCTGCGCTCGGAAAGGGCGACCACGCCGCGTGACCGGCGCACGAGCCCTCCCCGCCAACGGAAAATGTGGAGACACATCTGGAGGTCCTGCGGACCTCCCCGAGCAGTACATGGCGACGCCCACTCGGAGTGACGAGTTCAGGAGCGCGCGCCCCTTCGATTGTCCTGCGGTGCTCGACGGCGTAAGTCGTTCGTCCTCGCCCTGCGGCTCCGGTGTGCTCCACCATGACCCCTCCGGCGCTCCACAGCACGACGGTGGCGGACAACGACGGCGCCTGGCGACGCTAGTACCTACTGCCGGTCGTTGTTTTGGGCTGACGGCCACCTACTGCGGACCATCTACCGATGATTCGCGGTCACATTCGCGCCCGGCGTCGGTCCCTCGTTCGCCATGACCATCAACGCCTCCAACACAGAACCGTCAACGCGGATCGACGCGGCGATCGCCGCTCCGGCGGTCGACCTAGCACTGGACACCCTCAACGAGATCCTCAACGGCGAAGCGTCGAGAGCTCAACGAGCGCGCGGGGTTGTCGCGATCGTGTCCGACGGGCGCGCCTTGCCGGCGGTGGGAATCAGTCCGGGCTATCAGGCGAGAACGGTGCCACAGCTGACCTCTTGCGGTGCGCCACCCGAGTATGAGTCCTGTCGCTATCTCGTGAAACGACGCCAACGAGTGCGTGGCCGCGGCGAGTCCCGTCGCCGACTCTCCCGGCTGCGTCTTGTGGTCACCCACACCGCGTTCGTGAAGGTCGACGACGAGCCGCCCAACGTCATCGACACGGCGCGTTGAGCAACACCCCCGCTCCCTCGAGCCGCGTCCCAGGACCCGGCCATTCATGCGCCCGAACGGTCGAAATTTCTGGCACAGACTTGCCGGTTCCGCTAAAGCGGAACCGGACCGAGGGTACGACCTGTCGTCCTCAGCCGTGTGCGCTGCCACAACCGGCGAGTCCGTGCGGATCTTGACAGCCGTATCCGAACAGTTCGCGTTGAGGCCGTGGACGGTGACCGGAGCGACCGTTGACGCGGCGCTGCAAGCGTCGTGATGCGATTCGTGGACAGGCAGGCAGACGTCGCCGACCGGGCGCAGGCGTTGGGCAGCGGGGCCGACATGGACCCAACGGCCGGCGGTCGCGGAGGCGGCGGAGGTCGCCCCGATGAGCACCTGCACGTCCGAGGGAAGCGGCGAACCTGCGGCACCCTGATCAAGTCGATTGGTGAACGCCCGGCCGTACCTCAACGGACGCGACGTCACTCCTCAACGAGATATCAGTGCGTCGCGTTAGCCCTCAACGATCGCGCCTATCCCTCGACATGAAGACTCCGCCTGTCTCCTTGGCAAACCTCGACAACCTGCCCGCTCTCACGAAGCAGTCGGTTACGAACAACGGTGACACGATCGTTACCTTCGAACATGAGGGCTGTCCGCTCGTCATCTCGCCCGGGCTCGCCCGCGTGTTGCTGCGGATCATGCGCAAGGCCGCCCGGCGCCGCGGGATCGACCTCGATGTCACAGACCCGTGCGATGATCGTGAAGAATGACCACGATGAGAGGCTTCGCGTTCTACGGCCGGGTGAGCACCGAGGACCAACAAGACCCCACCTCGTCGCGGAACTGGCAGCTCGCCCGATCGCGACAGGTGATCGAATCGATCGACGGCACCATCGTCGAGGAATTCTTCGACATTGGGCAGTCGCGCTCGCTGCCCTGGAAACGACGACCCGAAGCGTCGCGGCTCCTCGACGCTTTCCGCGACGAGGACCGGGGCTTCGACGGGGTCGTCATCGGCGAGCCGCAACGCGCGTTCTACGGCAACCAGTTCGGTCTCACGTTCCCCGTGTTCGTTCACTACGACATCGAGCTGTGGGTGCCCGAGGTCGGCGGCCGAGTCGATCCCGGCTCCGATGCCCACGATCTCGTCATGAGCCTCTACGGCGGAATGAGCAAAGGCGAACGCAACCGCATTAAAACCCGCGTACGTGCCGCTATGGCAGCACAGGCCGCCATCGAAGGACGCTTCCTCGGCGGCCGCCCGCCCTACGGCTACACGATCGCCGACGCCGGTCCCCATCCCAACCCGGGAAAGGCCGCCATCGGCCAACGACTTCACACTCTCGAGCCCGACCTCGCCGCCGCGCCAGTCGTGCGGCGGATCTACGAGGAATTCATCGCGGGCAAAGGCATCTACGCCATAGCCGAAGGCCTCACCGCCCACGAGATCCCGTCGCCGTCAGCGCACGACCCGGCACGAAACCGCCATCGGCTCGGCAGCGGCGGCGCATGGTCAAAGCACGCGGTGCGAGTCATCCTCCAGAACCCGCGCTACACCGGCCGCCAAGTCTGGAACCGCCAACGCCGCGACGAGGTACTCATCGACGTCGAAGACGTCGCGCTCGGCCACGAAAGCAAGATGCGCTGGAACGACGAGACCGCGTGGGTCTGGTCGCAACAACCGACGCACGCACCGCTCGTCAGCGTTGCCGAGTTCGAAGCCGCCCAGGATGTCTTTGCCGCGGGCCAGCGCGCCGCCATGCGCAAGGAGCGCACTCGACACCCGTACGTCCTGTCCGGCCTCATGCGGTGCGGTATCTGCCAGCGCAAGATGCAGGCGTCGTGGAACAACGGCAAGGCCTACTACCGATGCAAGTTCCCCTCTGAGTACGCCGTCGCCGAGGACAAGCACCCGAAGACGGTCTACGTCCGCGAGATCGCCGTCGTTCCCGGCCTCGACGAGTGGATCGGCACGCTCTTCGACGACGATCACTTCGACGGCACGTGCGCGGCGCTCGCCGGCGCCAGCGACATCGAACCCGACGAAGAGCCGGGACGCGAACTCGTCCTTCGGCGCCAACTCAAAGAGTGCGAAGCCAAGCTCGCGAAATACCGCGCACTGCTCGAACAACAGCCCGACATCACCATCGTCGGTTCATGGATCGCAGAGGTCGAACGCGAGCGCAAGCGCCTCGAACGCGACCTGGGCCGCAAGCCAACGACGCGCAAGCTCACCACGAACGAAATCAAAGCCCTCGTCGGTCAGCTCAAAGACATCGTCACCGTACTCGCTGAGGCAAGTCCCGAGGACAAACGAGCTATCTACGACGAGCTCGGCGTGAACCTGACCTACGACCCAGAGACCAAGACCGTCCGAGCAGGTGCTGGCGCACTCCATGTACTCAGGGTTGGTGTCGGAGGGGGGACTTGAACCCCCACACCCTTGCGGGCGCCAGCCCCTCAAGCTGGTGCGTCTGCCTATTCCGCCACTCCGACGTGGACACCGCATCTGGTGCGGCCTCGAAGCATAGCGGGCGCCCATCCCCCGCCCCACGGCCTTTGCGGCTCAGCTGGGATAGAGCACCAGCTGCGTGCACCGGAACAGCGCAATCTTGCGCTCCCCCGCCCGCACGACCGCATCCCACACCTGCGTGGTGCGCCCGGCGTGGGCGACAGTGGCGTCACACACGATCGCACCCTCCCGGGTCGTGCCGAGGAAGTTGCTCTTCAGCTCGATCGTGGTGAAGCTCGACGCGCCCTCGGGCAGGATCGTGCGCACGCCGAACCCACACGCTGTGTCGGCCACGGTGAGCACTGCAGCCGCATGCAAGAACCCGTTGGCCGCGAGGTGGTGCGGCTGGATGTCGAGGGCCGTCTGCACGAAGCCCGGCCGCGCCTCGATGACGCGCATGCCCACGAAGCCGGCGAAATGCTCGGGCGTCAGTTGGTTGAAGTACGCGGCGTCGATCTCTGGACGATCCATCCGCGCCGACGCTACTGCGCGAGCCAGATCCGTTCGACGTCGAACAAGCCTTCCGCGTCGCTCGTCACGCCGCGCACCGTTGTGCCGAGCGCATACACCGACCGGAAGCGCACGATGGGCACGACCGCCGACAGGCTCAGCACTCGATCTTCGAGCGCCACATACTTCGCCACCCGTGCGCCGGGGTCGGCCGCACTGCGGGCCGCCGCGATGAGCTGATCACTCTGCGCATCCTTGAACCCGAAGACGTTGTCAACGGTCTTCGACCCGAACAGTGGCGTCAGGTACGCGTCGGGCGACAAATAGGTGCCCACCCATCCGAAGCGGAAGAGCTCGGCGGCACCACTGGCCACGAACGTGGTGTACTCCTCGAACGTGTGACTGCGCGGTTCGGCCGGCACGCCGGCTGCGACCAACGATTGTGCGACGGCGGTTGCGATCTCGGCCTCGCGTCCCGCGGCGTCGACGTAGTAGTCGACGTGAACTGTCGGCGCCGGCGCGCCCGCGAGCGCGGCGGTCACCATCTGCTTGGCCGCCGCAGCATCGAACGCACACGCGGCCGCACAGGCATCGTCGCGATAGCCAGGCAAGCCCGGCGGGATGAAACCGTTGGCCAGCTCGCCCGATTGCGCGAAGTACTTCGCCCGTAGCGCATCACGATCGATGGCCTTGATGATCGCGGCGCGCAACGCGGCATTGGCGAGCGCCGGGGCCGTCACGTTCATGCCGTAGAAGAAACTGCCGCCGTTGTTCGATCGCACGTTCGCGACCGCGGCTTCGAGCACCTGATCCGGCGACGTCGACGCCAGTTGCACATCGCCCTTCACGAACAGCGCATAACTCGCGTCGGTGTCCGCCGAGAGCATCACGATGACCCCGTCGAGCAACGCCCGCGATCGCGGCGCCCGTACGAGCTCGAGCTTGTCAGCCGTGCGCGTCTTGACCGTGAACGGTCCGCTGGCGATGGGTGTACCCACGAGCGCACCTGTGGCGTCGAAGCCTTCTTTCGCCACCACGCCGAACGCCGGGCTCGCCAGTAACTCGGGCAGCATCGAGAACGGTGAGTCGAGCACGATGACGAGCTTCGTCGGGTCAGTGGCAACGAGGCCGGCGATGGCTTCGGCGCGCCGCGCCATGAAGTCGTCATAGCCCTTCAGTCCCGCGAGTTGCACGGCGGACAGCGCGGACGTACCACGCGCCGCGAGCCGTTCGAGCGAGAACTTCACGTCGGTGCTCGTGATCGGCCGGCCGTTCGAGAACTGCGCGTTCGCCGACAGGTCGAACGTCCACGTCAAATCGTCGTCGCTGACCGTCCACGACTTCGCCAACGCCGGCGTCAACGCCGACACCGCACTGTCCCAATGCACCAGCCCGTCGTAGAGCAGGTCGAGCACGACGCGCTGCCCCGTCGACGCTTCGTTGGCCCGCGCCGGATCGAGCGTGTCGACACCGGTCAGCGCCATCGTCAACGTGCCACCCTCGTGCGGTGATTCCTTTTCGACCGCCGTCACGCGCTTGGCGTTGACGTCGGAACCGTCGCCTTGGCCACCGGGCTTCGAGCAGCCGGCAACGACGAACCCGCAGATCGCCACCAACGCGACAGATCGCAGATTCCATCGAGAACTACTGGGGCGCACCTGTATCTATCGGCACGCCCGCCGGACAGATGGAGGCCAGGCAAAGTAGGCCGAACGGCCCCTTTCGGGTAACCGCAGGAAGGAGCGTCAGCGCAAGAAGAGCGCGAGCGAAATCGTCGTGAATGCGAACGTCAAACCGAGGATGACCGTGATGCGGTCGAGGTTGCGCTCACCCACGCTCGTCGCCGCGGCAGTCGCACCGAGTGCACCACCGAACATGTCGGACAGACCACTGCCGCGACCGCTGTGCAAGAGCACGAAGAAGACCAGCGCGAGCGAAACGGCCACGTGCAGAATCAGGGTCAACACCATCATGGGGGTCAGCTTACCGGAGCTTGGCGGGGCCGCTACGCCAGACGGAAGTTGCAGATGCGGGCAAATTCGTCGGCATCGAGGCTGGCCCCGCCCACGAGTGCGCCGTCGATGTCGGGCATGGCCATCAGCGCCGCCGCATTGGACGACTTGACCGACCCGCCGTATTGGATGCGCACCGCGGCGGCGCAATCGGCACCCCAGCGGGCCTTGACGATGCCCCGGATGTGCCCGCACACGGCCTGCGCGTCCTCGGGCGTGGCGTTGAGCCCCGTACCGATCGCCCAGATCGGTTCGTAGGCGATGACCAGGCGGGCCACGTCCTCGGCCTTGACGTCGGCCAGGCAACTCACCGTCTGGCCGCTGACCTTGTCCTCGGTAGTGCCGGCCTCGCGCTCGTCGAGCGTCTCGCCCACACACAGGATCGGCGTCATCCCCCACTTGAGGATGGCCCGCACCTTGAGATTGACGTGCGGGTCGAGCTCGCCGAAGAGCTCGCGGCGCTCGCTGTGACCGGCAATCACGTAGCGAACGTTCAGCTTCGCCAGCATCGCCGGCGAGACCTCACCGGTGAACGCGCCCTTCTCTTCCCAATGGCAATGCTGCGCGCCGAGTAGCACAGGGATGTGGTCGGCCTCGAGGACGGTCTGCACCGATCGGATATCGGTGAACGGAGGATGGATCGACACGTCGACCTCCTCGTAATCATCCCTCGACAACGCGTACGACAGTTTTTGCACTGTCTGTATGGCGTCGAAGTGATTGTGGTTCATCTTCCAGTTGCCACTGATCAACGGTTTGCGGGCGCTCATGTTCATCCTCGCGTCGAACTGCTGCTGTCTCTGCGCTATGCGGGCGCGTTTGGTGCGGTGCGCAATGCCTCGAGCCCGGGCAGGTCGCCCTGCTCGAGCAACTCGAGTGACGCGCCGCCACCGGTCGACACCCAATCGACCCGATCGGCGAAGCCGAACTCTTTGACCGCGGCCGCACTGTCGCCGCCACCGATAACCGTGAATGCTTTGGTCTCGGCCACTGCCTGCGCAACAGTACGCGTGCCGGCCTCGAACCGCGGATCTTCGAACACGCCCATCGGGCCGTTCCATAACACCGTGCGGGCGTCGAGGATGACATCGGTGAACTCGGCGGCGGTACCCGGACCGATGTCGAGGCCCATCCATCCGTCGGGGATGTTGACGCCCAACTGGCGCACGTCGCCGCCCGCCGACGGATCGCCGATCTTGCCGCCGGGGCCCAGGGCCACGATGTCGGTGGGCAGATGGATGACCTTGCCCGACGCCAGCAATCGTGCGCAGGTCTCGACCATGTCGTCTTCGCACAACGACGAGCCGATCGAATGGCCCTTGGCCTTGAGGAACGTGAAGCACATGCCGCCGCCGATGATCAGCGAATCGACGATGTCGAGCAACGCTTCGACCACGCCGAGCTTGTCGCTGATCTTCGCGCCGCCGAGGATCGCCACGAACGGGCGCTTTGGCTGCGACCGCAAACCGGTGAGCACCTCGACCTCTTTGGCCAACAGCCGCCCCGCGGCCGACGGCAAGAACTGCGGCGGCCCCACGATCGACGCGTGCGCGCGATGCGATGCACCGAACGCGTCGTTGACGTAGAGATCGAAGCCCTTGATCAGTTCTTGCACGAACGCGGGATCGTTCTTCTCTTCGCCCGGATTGAAACGCAGGTTCTCCAACAAGCCGACCGAGGGTGCGATCATCGCAAGGTGCTCGCGCACGGGCTCCATTGCGTACTTCGGATCAGGCTTGCCCTTGGGCCGACCGAGATGACTGCACGCCGTGACGTTGGCACCGCGTTCGACGAGCCATTCGATCGTCGGCAACGCGGCGCGCATACGTAGATCGTCGGTGATGTGCCCGTTGCTGAGCGGCACGTTGAAATCCGCGCGCAGCAACACGTTCTTGCCGGTGATGTCCCCCAGGTCTTCGAGTTGGGGAACCCTCACTTCTTGGCGACCTTGCGCTTCGGCGACTTTTTGCCGATGTAGGAGACGAGATCGACGAGACGGTTGGAGTAGCCCCACTCGTTGTCGTACCAACCACACACCTTGACGAGGTTGCCGATCGCCATGGTCAGACCCGAGTCGAACGTGCACGATGCCGGCGAACCGACGATGTCGGTCGACACCAACGGCTCTTCGCTGTACTCGAGCACCTTGCCGAGGCGACGATCCTTGCCCGCTTTCTTGAACGCGGCGTTGACCTCGTCGACGGTGACGTCACGGCTGAGAATTGCGGTGAAATCGGTGACCGAACCGTCGGCCACCGGCACGCGGAACGAGGTGCCGTCGAGACGGCCCTTCATCGCCTGCAGCACGAGACCGGTCGCGCGGGCCGCGCCCGTCGACGACGGCACGATGTTGATGGCGGCGGCGCGCGCCCGGCGCATATCGCTGTGCGGGCCGTCGACCAACAACTGATCGCCGGTGTACGCGTGGATGGTGGTCATGAGGCCCTTGTCGACGCCGAACGCATCGTCGAGCACCTTGACCATCGGCACGAAACAGTTGGTGGTGCACGACGCGTTGGACACCACGAAGTGCTTGGCCGGATCGTAGGTGTCTTCGTTGACACCGAAGACGAACGTCGCGTCGGCACCGTTGGACGGGGCGCTCACGATGACGCGCGGCGCGCCGGCCTCGAGGTGGAACGCAGCCTTCTCGCGGTCGGTAAAGATGCCGGTCGATTCGACGACGACGTCGACGCCGAGATCGCCCCACGGCAGCGTCTTGGGATCGCGCACGGCCAAGACCTTGAGGAGATCACCATCGACGGAGATGCCGTCCTTTTGTACCTTGATGTCGTATTCGAGACGACCGAGCACCGAGTCGTACTTCAACAGGTGCGCCATCGCGGCGACCGACCCGAGGTCGTTGACGGCGACGAAGTCAATGTCGGCGTTGCGCTTCTTTGCCGCACGCAAAAAGTTACGGCCGATGCGGCCGAAGCCGTTGATCCCAACGCGGACGGTCATTCGCAAGATCCTCTCTGATGGCGAAAAATGTCGCTCTATGGCAGCACGTCATGCGGCCGAATGCCACATCGTTGCTGGCCACATCGACGACGATAACCCGGCTGGGGTCGATGGCGACGCCAATGGGTCAGTTGTGGATGTCCCGGTGCGCCACGGTCGGGTCGTAGCCCAGTCGGCGCAGCATCGCCGCCACCTGCTCGGCGATGACGACCGACCGGTGGTGCCCGCCAGTACAGCCGAACGCGATCGTGAGATACGACTTGCCCTCCTGCACGAATTGGGGCATGACCAGGCTCAGCAACCGTTCGAGCCGATCGAGGAACGGGGCCGTCGCGGCCTGGCCCATGACGTAGGCCGCGACGGCGTCGTCGAGACCGGTCTGGGGCCGTAACTCGTCGACCCAGTGCGGGTTGGGCAGGAACCGGCAATCGATCACGATGTCGACATCGATGGGCAGGCCGTGCTTGTACCCGAACGACAGCACGCGCGTCTGCATGCCGACCCGCGGCGACTCGTTGGCGAACAGGTCGACGATGCGGTCGCGCAGTTGATGCACGTTGAGATTGGTCGTGTCGATGACGACGTCGGCCTCGGCCTTGACCTCTTCGAGCGCGCGCCGCTCGTCCTCGATGGCGTCGACGACGCTCTTGGTCATCGCATACGGATGGGGCCGGCGGGTGTTCTCGTAACGGCGCACGAGCACGCTGCTCGCCGCTTCGAGGAACACGATGCGCACCCGCACACCGCTGTTGCGCACCTCGGCCAGCGCCGGGATCACTTCGTCGTGGCCGGTGGTGCCGAGCACGATCACCATGCGCTCGTACTTACCGCCGGCCGCCGACGGCAGCTCGGCCACGAGCGGCACGAGCGCGAGTGGCACGTTGTCGATCTTGTACCAGCCGAGATCTTCGAGATTGTTCGCGACGGTGCTGCGGCCCGCCCCCGACAATCCCGCGATGACGACGATCTCGCTCATCGATCGGAGGCTACTGGACTCGTCGGGCGGATCTCACCGGATTCCGCGTTCAGGTTCGTTCACAGTGCATGAAAAGCAGCCGCGGGATCGTGGCCGCATCCGCGTACTCCGTGGCCCGCGCGATGAAGCCGGGCGGCGGGGCCGGCTCGTGCATCTGGCGGATGAACATGCCAGCCGAGGCCATCGCGTTGACGTAGCGGCTCAGCGGGCGGTGCACGTAGGGCAGGTACACGTCTTTCGCGATCTCCTCGATCTCGATCGACTCGACGAGATACGGGCCGATACGCCAGTACTGCTCGGGCGGCTCGATCATGTGGTCGTCGATCCAGCCGCTGCCCGGTGTCTGCAACAGCGGATGGTTGAGGAAGAACAAGAACCGGCCACCCGGCGCCAGCACGCGGCCGACCTCAGCGATGGCCGAGTCGACATCGACGATGTGCTCGAACACGAGGCAGGCGACGACCGCGTCGAACGACCCGTCCGCGCACGGTAGCGCCGACGCCTCGGCCCGCCCGTAGAGCGGCCCGCCCGCACGCTGCTGTGCCTCGACGACCTGCGCGGTGGTCGGGTCGAGCCCGAGAACGAACTCGGCGCCGGCCCCGTGCGCGACGCGGGCGATCTGACCTTCGCCGCAGCCGATGTCGAGCACTCGGCGCGCACCCTCGAGGTGCTCGGCCGCGAGCGGAATGATCTGCTCGTCGTACTCCGGGTCAGCGCCCTCCGTGAACCCGTCCTGCCACCACTGTGCGTGCGTTTCCCACAGGTCGCGATCAGTCATCGTTCATCCGCAGGTGCGCCAGCGCGGCCGCGACACGCGACGCTCCAGCGGCGCCCGCGGGCGGCGGCGCGTGCAGCTGTTCGTAGATCGCGGAGGCCACTTGATCGGGCAACCACGGCAACGCTTTGAGGTCTTCGAGCGTGGCCTTCTTGATCGCAGTGACGCCGCCTAGTTCTTTGAGCAGTCGCTTCTTGCGCGCCGGACCGAGCCCGGGGATGTCGTCGATCGCCGAGCGCGTCATCCGCTTGTTGCGCAACTGCCGGTGGTACGTGATGGCGAACCGGTGCGACTCGTCACGGATGCGTTGCAGCAGATAGAGCGCCTCTGATTGGCGCGGCAAGCGGATCGGCTCGCTGCGCCCCGGCACGAACACTTCTTCGAACTGTTTGGCCAACCCGCACACGGGGATCTCGTCTTCGAGCCCGAGTTCGCGCAGCACCCGCACGGCCACACCCAGCTGACCCTTGCCGCCGTCGACGACCAACAGCTGCGGCGGATACGAGAACTTGCCGCCCCGCTCCGCGACCGGTTTGGCGACGTCATCGAGATACGCGGTGAAGCGCCGCGTCAACACTTCTTCCATGGCGGCAAAGTCGTCGTTGCCCGGCACCGACTTGATCTTGAACCGCCGGTAGTCGCTCTTCTTGGGCAGCCCGTCTTCGACCACGACCATCGACCCCACGTAGTCGCTGCCCTGCACGTGGCTCATGTCGAAGCATTCGATGCGCAACGGCGCCTCGGGCAACTCGAGATGGTCACGCAGCTCGTTGAGCGCCTGCGCCCTCGAATTGTGATCGGTGGCGCGCCGCAACCGGTGCCGCGTGAACTCTTCTTTGGCGTTGCGGTTGACCGTCTCGAGCAAGGCCCGCTTGTCACCGCGCTGCGGCACGCGGATCTCGACCTTGGACTCGCGCAGCTCGGACAGCCACCATTCGTGCAGATCGCGCTCGTCGGCTTCCCATGGCACCAAGACGTGCTTGGGGATGCCCAGCGGAGGCTCTTCGGCGTACATGCCTTCGAGCACGCGATCGACGAGTTGCGCGGGCGTGAGGTCTTCGACCTTGTCGACGATGAAGCCCTTGCGGCCGACGACGCGACCCTTGCGCACGAAGAAGACCTGTACCGCGGCCTCGAGCTCGTCATCGGAGATGCCGATCACATCGATGTCCTCGTTGCGGTCGGCCACGATCTGTTGCTTTTCGATCGCCTTGCGCACGCTCGTCAGGCGGTCGCGCAGCCGGGCCGCTTGCTCGAACTCCATGCGATCCGACGATGCGAACATCTGCTTTTCGAGCCGCTCGACGACCGCGTCGGTGTCGCCATCGAGGAACCCCAGCAGCTCTTGCACCAGCGCGTCGTAGGTCGGATGGTCGATCTCGCCGACACACGGCCCCGCGCACTTCTCGATGTGGAAGAGCAGGCACGGGCGACCGAGCCGGGCGTGGTGCGCGAACTTGTGCTCGCTGCATGTGCGGATGGGGAACGTGCGCAGCAACAGATCCAACGTCTCACGGATCGCGTACGCGTGGCCGTAGGGGCCGAAGTAGCGCACGCCCTTCTTCTTGGCGCCGCGCATCACCATGGCTCGGGGCCACTCTTCGTTGAGCGTGACCGCAAGGAACGGATACGACTTGTCGTCGACGAGGCGGATATTGAACCGAGGCCGATGCTGCTTGATGAGGTTGAACTCGAGCATCAGTGCCTCGAGCTCGTTGCGCACCTCGATCCATTCGACCGTTGCCGCCGTCATCACCATCTGCGCCGTGCGGGGAGTCAACAGCGCCGGGTTGACGAAGTAGTTGGACAGCCGCGACCGCAGGCTCTTGGCCTTGCCCACATAGAGCACGCGCCCCTCGGCGTCCTTGAACTGATACGACCCCGGCCCGTCGGGGATGTTGGGCGGCCGCTGAACCACGGACCCAGCTTACGGCCGCCCACTGACACCCTCGGACCCGCTTTGCTGTCGCACCCCATCAGTTGA
>JBDSMH010000004.1:0-32048 GCA_039915945.1 Acidimicrobiales bacterium
CACGCGGTTGCGCGCGGACACCGAATTCGCGTAGGCGCCGATTCGCGCGCCGGCCTTCAGGGCGCGGGCTCTGCGGTGGCACCCGAAAACGAACGCCTGCCCATTCTCCGGTGACGAAATGCGGGTGTCTGGAGACTCGCTGCGGTACCACGCGTTGCCGGCGCGAGCACTGACTTCGGCGCAGGCACCCTCGGCGACCGTCGACACCGAACCTCTTGTCCCCTTCCATTTCGTCACCGGAGAATGAGCACGCAATGCAAAACGGCAACGCCCTACGGGCTGCCGGAAAGTGACGTGAGCGTGAGCAACGTTGACTGTCACTGCCCGTCTCTACGATCGAGGCATGCAACTCACCGAGTTCGAGTTCAGGTGCGAATGGTGCGGCGTCGACTTCATCCGCCCGCATGAGCGAGGCCGGCGGCCGCTCTTCTGCAGGCGCACCTGCCGGCAGCGGGCGTACGAAGAACGACGGCGCGGCGCATTTGCTCTCGGTCTGCCAAAGGCATCGATGTTCGAGCTGCTGCGTCCCGATCCAAAGCACTATCAGGCGGGAGTCGGCGGTGAATACCTACACGTCGTGCACGCGCTGCGACCCGATGGTTGCGCCGACAACATCGGGTTCCGACCGGCGCTGTGTGGGTCGCGCGTCAAGCCGTGCAACCGACCCTTCTACGTTGGCTTTCCGTTGAGCTGTCGTATCAATTGCGCAACGTGCAGCAGAGTCGCCGATCGATTCCCACTCGAGCGCCGCATCGAGCCACTCAGCGACATCGGCACGGCGACGGCGTTGATCGGCATGCTGCGGGCGGCGCGCCACGCACCAGAACCGGTCCTGCGCGCGCACGTCGATCAGATGCTGAGCGTGTTCGGCGCACCCGCGGGCGCGGCACGCTCGACGCGGGAGGCCCAGATGACATCACACTGATACGGCAACTCGAACGGTTCGTCGAAACCGGCCACCAATTCGGCGCAACGAGCGAGCACCGGTGCCCGCGCCTCGGGACTCAACGTCGAGATGTAGCTGATCGACGAGACGCGATCGACGAACGACGCTCGATCGAGCAACTGTGCGTAGGGCAACTGCAGCCGACCGTCATAGGTGAAGAAGCCGCCAAGCCCGATGAACGGCCGCCAATCGAAAGTGACCCCATAGGGCCGATACCCGTCCCAGCGAATGATCTCGGTCATCTCGCGCACCCAGGGCACGCGTTCGTCGCGCTCGTTCCAGATGAGCCCGAGGCCGCCGCCGTCGCGCAGCACCCGCGCGATTTCGGGCATGGCCACCTCGTGGTCGAACCAATGAAACGCGGTGGCCGCGCAGACGACGTCGACCGATGCGTCGGGCAGCGGAATGGACTCGGCCCCGCCGTCGAGCACCTCGACCGACGACGACGACGACGCCGCCGACGCCGCCGACAACTCGGCGCGCATGGCGGCCTGGGGCTCGACCGCCACGACGGTGGCGCCGGTGGCAAGCAAGAGCCGAGTGAACTTGCCCGTGCCCGCGCCGAGGTCGACCACGGTGCGGCCGGGTCCGATGTTCAGCACGCGCGCGAGATGCTCGACCGCGGCCGGTGGATACGACGGCCGTCCCCGCTCGTACGACGACGCGTTCTGGTCAGCGCCCCACGCATCGGCGGGATCGACGAGACGATCGAGCCGCGCCATACGAAACGAACAAACTCAGACGTAGGTCGCCATGCGCTCGGCGTGCTCGTCGGCCGAGCCGAACTGCGTCGCCAGCACCCATCCGCGCTTCAGGAACAAGTGCGCGTCGACTTCCCAGGTGTAGCCCATGCCGCCGTGGACCTGCACGCAATCCTTGCCGTTCTCGCTCGACGCGTGATCGGCCTGGATGCGCGCCACCGACGACGCGCGTGCGGGATCGCCCACCTCGGGGTCATCGAGCGCGCAACCGGCCCAGTAGACCGCGGCCCGACATACTTCGTTGCGCGTCACCATGTCCGCGCACATGTGCTTGACCGCTTGGAACTGACCGATCGGCTTGCCGAACTGCATGCGAGTCTTGGCGTACTCGGTGGCCAATTCGCACGCGCCCGTCGCGATACCGAGTTGCAATGCCGACGTCAGCGTCGCGCCGATCGCCTGCCACCGCTGCGCTTCGGCCGCATCGGCCACACGCGTGCCTTGCGGCAAGGTCTCGACGCGCCACACGGGCGTCAACGGGTCGAGCGGCTTCGGCTGGCGCGCCGACGCCAGCACCGAGGCGACATCATCGACCTGCCACACACCGTCGTCGTCGATGATGAGCAACGCGTCGAGCACGCCGAGGTACTCGACATAGGCAGGTTGCGATCGACCGTCGCCAAAGCCGTCGTCGAGGCGTGGGCGTTCGACGAGCCCCACGATTGCCTCGCCACTCGCGGCGCCATCGACGACACCAGCGGCGAGAAACGAACCGACCAACGGTCCCGGCACCAACGCGCGGCCGAGCTCTTCGAACACGACGGCCGCATCGGCGTAGCCGAGACCGACACCACCCGCGGCCTCGGACAGCACCAACGAGAACACGCCCGTGTCGGCCAACTCACGCCAGCGGCCGCGATCGACCGACGCGCCATCCATGAGGCTGCGGATGAACTCGATCGTGAAGCGACCTTCGCACAAGGCGCGCACGCCATCGCGCAACGCCTCTTGGTCGGAAGACAGTTCGAAGTCCATCAACGCTCCTTCGGGAGGCCAAGCACTCGTTCGCCGATGATGTTGCGCTGGATCTGCGACGTGCCCGCGGCGATCGACAGCGTGAGTGTGTAGACCCGATCGCCGACGAAATCGACCTCGGTCATCTCGCCGAGATCGCTGTACGCCATCGTCATGCGCCCGAGCAATTTGTAGGCGAGCGCCGACGACCGCTTTTGCACGTCGGCGAGGAAGAGCTTGAACACCGAACCGCCCGGGCCGACCATGCCCGTGCGTTGCGCCTGCGACACGTTGCGCTTGGTCAACGCCCACATGGCGTCGTAGTCGGCTTGCAGGCGCCCGATCTCGCGTCGTATCTCCGCGTCATCCCACGCGGACGAACCTTTGCGCAGCACCTTCTTGGCGATGTCGGCGAGGTCGCGGAGGTCTTGGGCGCTCGAGATGACGTCGCTGATGAACGCGGTGCCCCGTTCGAAGCTGAACGTCACCATCGCCACGCGCCATCCGTCGTTTTCGGCGCCGACGAGATTGGCCACGGGAATGCGCACTTCGTCGAGGAACATCTCGCTGAACTCGCTGTCACCGTGCGCGGTGCGGATCGGCCGTACTTCGAGGCCCGGCAAATCCATCGGCATGATGAGCCACGAGATGCCGCGGTGCTTGGGCGCCTCGACGTTGGTGCGCACCAAGAGTTCGCAGTAGTCGGCGATCTGTGCGTAGGAAGTCCAGATCTTTTGTCCACTGACGACGTAGTAGTCGCCGTCGCGATACGCGCGGGTCGACAACGACGCGAGATCAGAGCCGGCGCCCGGTTCGGAGAACCCCTGACACCACGGATGCTCGCCCTTCAAGATCGCGGGCAGATGCAGGGCGCGCTGCTCGTCGCTTGCTTCCATGATGAGCGTCGGACCTGCATGCAACAGACCGACGAAATTGCACCCGACGTACGGCGCGCGTGCGCGCTCGGACTCTTCGATGTAGATCAACTGCTCGGTCGGGGTCGCGCCGCGCCCACCGAACTCGCGGGGCCAATTGATGCCCGCGTAGCCCGCGTCGTAGAGCGTGCGCTGCCACGCGGTGTCGAACTCGCGCCTCGCGGTGAAGTCGCTGGTGCCGGGCTGCTGACCTACCGACGGCAGCACGTCGTGCAGCCACTCGCGCAGTTCGTCGCCGAACGTTCGCTCGGCAGCCGTATAGAGAAGGTCCACGGGCGGCGAGGCTACCGCAGCGGTCACTCCATCATGAGGTCGAACGCAACGAGCGAATAGTGCAGCACGGCGGCCGCGATGACGAACAGATGGAAGATCTCGTGATAGCCGAAGACCGCCGGCCAGGGGTCAGGTCGCTGCGCGCCGACGACGATCGCGCCGACCGTGTAGCCCACGCCCCCGGCGACCAGCAGCGCGAACCCGCCGGCGCCGAGTCCGCGCCACAGCGCCACGCAGAACAACATGGGATACCAGCCACCGGTGAGATACAACCCGTTCATCACGCCGGCGCGGGGATGGACGGGCAACCACACGAAAACGATGCCGGCGGCGGCGATCACCGACACTCCTACTGCCAGGCCCGATCGACTGGCCCCGTGCAGCGCCAGCATCGCCACGGCGGTGGCGGTGCCGGCAAGACAACAGAAGATGGCGGTCATGTCGAGTTGGATGAGCCGGTGATATTGCGCGGTCGACCACGGCCGCAGGTGCACCAGCGCGCTGGCCCCGAACATGAAGCTGAGTGCCGCCGCGAACACCACCGCGCTGAAGCGCTCACGCCCATCGTCCGCTGACGCAACGAGCGCCACACCCACCGGTAGCGAGACGACGAACGCGATGCGATGGCTGACGCCGCGCAACCGGGGGCGGGGCCGCGACAACAGCCGGGCGACCGATGGCGACAGGCCCGGTGCAGACACTTGTCCATCTGCAGACACCGTGCGAGCGTAATACGCTCCGCCGGTCGGCCGTAGACAGTGGAAGCCAAGACAGCGGGGGCATCGTGACGCAGGGGTACGTACCAGGAACACAGAACGAGCTCGGCCACGCGATGGTGACGATGATCGAGCCCACCCACGATCCGGCCGAACTCGCCGAGTACAACCGTTGGTACGAGTTCGACCACTCGTACTCGGGCGTCATGATCGGACCGGGTGCGTTCGCGTTCCGTCGTTGGGTGGCGACGCGAGCGTTGAAGGATCTGCGCTATCCGAACCCGAGCACCGTGGCCGACCCCGTCGACACGGGCAGTTTCATCGCGGCCTATTGGTATCTCGACGGCTCGGTCGAAGAACACTTCAAGTGGTCGTTCGGCGAGATGCCGGGCCTCGTTGCCGCGGGGCGTATGAACCCCAACCGTACGCATGTGTCGACGTCGCTCTACGACCTGCGCAGCGTGGTCAACCGTCCGGGTTGGCCGGTCCCTGGCCAAATCACGCTCGACCATCCGTATCAAGGCATGGTTGCGATGTGGACCGATCGCGCGGACGACGCGTCGCTCGACGCGCTCGCCGACTGGATCGCGACGACGCTCGCGCCGAAGGTGCTCGACGGTCCGGTGGCACAGGCGATCACGTTCGCTCCGCGCGACATGCCCGGCGTGCCCAACTCGGGTGTCGGCGTCGGCACGCGCTTGTTGACGATGTTCTTCGTGCAGAGTGATCCCCGCGAGGCGTGGGCCGCGCATTTCACGGGCCTCGACGACGCGGTCAAGGGCTCCGGCCTCGGCACTGTCGGGTTGGTCGCACCGTTCATCCCGGTGATCCCCGGCACCAACACCTATCTCGACGAACTCTGGTAGTCAGAGCAGTGCGATGAGTTGATCGACGAGCGCGTCGATCTCCTGCACGCACGCATCGAACTCGGGTTGTTCACCGCCGGCGGGATCGACGACTTCTTCCCACTCCTCGATGTCGAGTCCGGCCAAGCCGAGGGCGAGGACGCGATCGCGCAGCGCGGCATCGGCCTCCGTGGGCGCAGGTGCGGTGAGCGCGCGCACGAGTCGCTTGAGCGTCACCGTGCGATCCGCCGCCTCGGGATGCACGCGCCGCACCCACTGCACGTGCTCGGGTGCCATCGCCACGATCAGCGAGGCGCGCCGCACATCGGTCTCGTCGAATTGCGCGCTGCGATGGGTCGGATCGGCCAGACCGAGGCGGGCGAGCGCGGTGCGCGTGCGCACGCTCATCGGATGTCCGGGCAACGCGTGCGTGCCGGAGCCGCTCACGACATGACGATCGTTGCGCGCGCGGAACATGATCGTCGCCATGACCGAGCGCGCGGCGTTACCCGTGCAGAGAAAAACGATGTGTTCAGGCAAGGCCGGGGCGTGCAAATACTGTCAGTGCAGCGGACCCTCGGTCGCGCCCGAGTACTTCTTGATGTCGACGCCCTTGACGCCGATCGCCCCGAATGCCTTGCCGAACACCGCCATGTGCGGCGATTGCATGTGACCGGCGAGCGCGTCGTCGTCTTCCCACTTCTCGAAGAAAAACGCCGTACCGGGCGCGGTACGCGAGACGTAGCACTGGTACTCGTGGCAACCCGCCTCTTGGAGCGTGGCGGCGCGCATGGTCTCGAAGGCGTCGTCGAGGGTCGAGCGTTTGGACGAGTCGAACTCGATGGTTCCGGCAATGATGATCATGATCGGACCTTACGAGCCGCTCGCGCGCTCTGCAAGATGCGCCATATCGACCCGGATGAACAGCGCCTCGGCCTCGGCCGTCAGGCGCCCCTCGGCATGGCACGTGGCCTTGGCCCGGATGCGCCGGCCGCTCACGTGGTCGATCCAACCGCGAAACTGCAACTCGGTTTCGAGCGGGGTCAGCGCGCGGTAGCGCACCTTCAGCGTGCCCGTGAGCCCTGACGGGCCTTCGATCAACTGCTGCGTGCCGCCCAGGACATCGTCGAACAAGCCGGCGAGATACCCGCCGTGCACACCGCCGGGCGGACCTTCGTAGAGCAAGGGGCACGTGACCGAGCCTTCGCAGACGCGCTGGCCGTCGGGCATCGTCACGACGCCGTAGGACAACGGCACCGCGATCGCGCTGTCTCGTCCCCGGAACAGCGAGTGGGTGTTGAACGTGTTGCGGGTCCCGTCGGTCGAGCGGCCGTCGATGATCCCGCCCTCGTACCAGCGGGGCCGCCGCGGGCCGTCGAGACCGGCGCGCAACTCCTGGACGCGGGCCAACGCGTCGGCAATCTGTGCGGCCGTGTGTTCGCGTTCGTTGAGCGCCCGCAACACGGCGCGCAATTCGTCCGCCAACCGGGTGTTCGTCAAGGAGCGATCTCCGGCGCGATCTGAGCCAAGAAATCACGGGTGCGGCGCATCGATTCGGCGCGGTCGGCGCCCACGGGAAACGGCGCCGCGACGAAGTCGGTGACCCCGACCGCGGCCAGGCGCCGCAATCGCCGTTCGATCGTCGCCTCGTCGCCGACGACGACGAGCTCGGCCGGGCCACTGCCTTCGGAGCCGCGGGCCAAGATGCGCTGATACGTCGGGATCTGGGTGTACGCCGCAAAGGTCCGCGCCGCCTGCTCGCGGCCGTCGGCTTCGTCGCACAACGCAACGGGGAACGGGGCAACGATGCGCGGCGCGGGCCGACCGGCCTCGGCCGCGGCCGCAGTGATGCGGGGCACCACATGGTTTTCGATGGCGTGCTCGTCGGCGAACCACAGGATCGTGCCGTCGGCGAGCTCGCCGGCGAGCTTGAGCATGAGCGGCGCGAGGGCGGCGATCAGCAACACCGGTTCACATTGGCCGGGCACTGCGAACATCGACGAGAAGTCGAAGAACTCGCCGTGGCCCTCGAGTTGCCCGGTGCCGGCGAACGCGGCCCGCAACACCTGGAGGTACTCACGGGTGTGCAACGCCGGCCGGTCGTAGCGCAGCCCGTGCATGTTCTCGATGACCGTGGCGTGCGACGGCCCGATGCCGAGGGCCAACCGCCCGCCGATGGCGGCGTTGACCGACAGCGCGCTGCGCGCCATCGACATGGGGTGCACGGGATAGGTCGGTGTCACGGCACTGCCCAGCTCGATGCGGCTCGTCACCTGGCCGGCAACGGTCAACGCCACCATCGCGTCGAGACCCCAGGGCAAGTGGGGCACCCAGGCCGTCGTGAAGCCGGCGGCTTCGGCCCAGAGCGCGACGTCGCGAAGTTCGCTGACGTCGGTCCGGGCACCACCCGTGTCCGAGATGAACGTACCGATGCGCATGACCGGGAGATTAACGGTCGTGGGCCAGGTCCGCGATCGTGCGGTCCTCACAGAACTCGAGCACGTCGATCAACGTGTCGCGCAGGCGTTGCGACGCTCGCGCGAAGTTGACGGCGAATTGCTCGGCGGTGGGGGTCGAATGGTCGACGAGGTCGGTGATCGATTTGATAGCGAGCATCGGCACGCCGAGCAACTCGGCCACCCACGCGATCGAGGCGGCTTCCATGTCCTTGACCAACGCGCCGCTGGCGATGATGGCGCGGCTGTCGTCGAGCGACTCGTCGAGGGAGTTGCCGGTCGAGACGATGCCTTGTTTGAGCCCGAGCGTTTGCGCGAGGTGGCTGGCGTCGACCGACGGATACGAGCCGATGCCGTACTGTTCGAATCCGGGCAACATGATGCGCCGATCGTGAAACACGAAACGTTCACGACTCACGAACACGTCGCCGATCTGCGTGCCGTGGCGCGTCCACCCGCCCGCGGTGCCCGCGCTGATCACGAGGTCGGGTCGGCGATGGAACATGGTCACGTACGCGTTGAGCGCAGCGGGTTGCGTGCCGATCTCGTCGACACCGCGGCGACGGTCGGGACCGTTGACGGCGACGACCACATTGAGGCCGCCGACGCGCGCGTCGTGCCACTGGATCGGCAGCGGGCCGGCTTCGTCGGGCAACTCGCGTTCGGTGGCGCGGATGTGTTCGAGCAGCGGGCGCGCCTCGGCGCGCATGGCCATGATGACCGCTACGGTTCGGATCGGCCGGCTCTGCATCGGGGCGGATACTTGCAGCCGTCACCACCGTCATGCCCTACGGGAGACCCGACTCTATGACAGAGATCACACACCGGTTCGTCGAGACCAACGGGTTACGAATGCACGTCGCGGAGGCCGGAGCCCCGGATGCGCCGGCGGTGGTGTTGTGCCACGGCTTCCCCGAAAGCTGGTATTCGTGGCGCCACCAGCTGGTCGCGCTGGGTGCCGCAGGGTTCCACGCCATAGCCCCTGACCAGCGGGGATACGGTCAAACCGACGCGCCGCCCGAGGTGCGCGACTACACGCAGCTCCATCTCGTGGGCGACCTCGTGGGGATGCTCGACGCGCTCGGCCACGAGCAGGCCGCCATCGTCGGCCACGACTGGGGCGGTCCGGTGGCGTGGAACGCCGCCTTGTTGCGGCCCGACCGCTTTTCCGCCGTCGTCGGCATGAGCGTGTCGTGGAGCGGACACCGCGGAACAACCCGCCCGACCGACTCGATGCGCGCCGCGATGCAGGGCGCCTTCCTCTACATCTTGCACTTCCAAGATGAAGGCGTCGCCGAAGCCACGATGGACAAGGACATCCGCGGCACGATGCGCCGCACGCTCTATTCGCTGTCGGGCGACATCCCGCGCGACCAGTTCCGGTTCTTCAACCCGAGCGCCGCGACGTTCGACGATTGCCTGCGTGAACCCGACGCGTTGCCGGACTGGTTGAGCGAGCACGATCTCGACGTGTTCGCCGGCGAGTTCGAGCGCAAGGGCACATTCCGCCACGGCATCAACTGGTATCGCTGTATCGATCTCAATTGGGAGCTCACCGCGCCCTTCGCCGGGCTCCCCATAAATCAGCCGGCACTGTTCATCGGGGCCGAACACGACGTGATCCTCGGACAGACCCGCGAGGGCGTCGCCGCCACGAAACAGATGGTGCCCAATCTGCGCGAGCCGATCTGGATCCCGGATTGCGGCCACTGGTTACAGCAAGAGGAGCCCGAACAGGTCAACACCGCGCTGATCGAATTCTTGGGGGACGTGTGCTGAAGCCCTCGCTCTTGAAAGACCGTTCCGCGATCGTCGGCATCGCCGAGACCCCGTTCGCCAAGCAACTCGCGGGCAGTGAACGGACGCTGGCGGCCGACGTCATCATCCGTGCCTGCGCCGACGCCGGGATCGATCCGTCCGAGATCGACGGCATGTCGTGCTACACGATGGAGTCGAGCGACGAGACCGACATCGCCAAGACCGTCGGCACCGGCGACCTCAGCTTCTTTGCCCAGGTCAACTACGGCGGCGGGGCTGGTCCGGGGTGCGTCGGCCTGCTGGCGATGGCGATCGCCACCGGTCAGTGCGATGTCGGCGTGGCGTGGCGCTCACGCAAGCGCGGTTCGGGGCAACGGCCGTGGGCCAACACCGCCAACCCGATGGCCACGCCGTCGATGTGGTCGCGGCCCTGGGGACTGCTGCGGCCCGCCGACGAGATCGCGATGTTGTGGCGCCGCTACATGCACGAATACGGCGGCACACGCGATCACCTCGCGAACGTGGCGTTGACCGTGCGCAAGATGGCCAACAACAACCCGAACGCCATCATGCACAACCGCACGATGACCCGCGACGACTACATGGAGGCGCGCTGGATCAGCGAGCCGTTGTGCCTCTACGACAACTGCCTCGAAACCGATGGCGCGCTGGCGTGCGTGTTGGTGTCGGCCGAACGGGCCAAGGACCTCGCGCAAAAGCCGGTCTACGTCCACGCCGCCGCGCAGGGCCTGGGGCGCCAAGCGCAAGCCATGATCAACTACTGGTCCGACGACCCGCTGTCGGGCGCGTCGTGGACCGCGGCGCAACGACTGTTCGCCAATAGCGACTTCGCGCCGGGCGACCTCGACGTCGCGCAGATCTACGACGCGTTCACACCGCTCATCCCACTGTCGCTCGAGGGCTATGGCTTTTGTGGCCGCGGCGAGGGCGGCGCGTTCACCGAGGACGGCAACATCGATCTCGGCGGGCGCCTTCCGATCAACACTTCCGGCGGCGGGTTGAGCGAGGCCTATGTGCACGGCTTCAACCTCATCAACGAAGGTGTGCGCCAATTGCGGGGCACTTCGTACAACCAGGTCGACGGCGCTCGATCGACGCTGGTGACCGCCGGCGAATGCGTGCCGACGAGCGCACTGATCCTTCGCAACTAACGGGCAAGACGAACGGAACGACGGGCACCGACGAATGACGAACCCCTTTCTCATCCCTCAGATCGAAGACATCGCGCAGCCGTTTTGGGACGCCTGTAGCGAGGGCGAGTTGCGCCTCCAACGCTGCGTCGACACGCAACGGTTGATGTTCCCGCCCCGGCCGCGCTCGCCGTGGGGCACGCGCCAAGTGCCCGAATGGGTCACCGTGTCGGGGCGCGGCACCATCTGGAGCTTCGTCGTGCCGCATCCCCCGCTGCTCGAGCCGTTCTCGAGCGCCGCTCCCTACAACGTGATCGTCGTGGCGCTCGACGAAGACCCGACGATTCGCCTCGTCGGCAACCTCGTCGACGACACCGGTTCGATCAACGCCATCGACCCCGCGACGATCGCCATCGGCGAGCCGGTGCGCGTGGTGTTCGACCCCATCAGCGACGAGATCTCGATGCCGCGCTGGGCCCGGATCTGAATCTCCGACCTAGCATCGCCGCCATGTCCACCGTTGCCGAAGCCAAGTTGGTCTGGGGCTTGCAGCTCCCGATCCAGTCGCTGACCGAGTCCAAACGTGAACCGTGGGAACTCGACGGCACCGTGCCCGAGCTACTCACCATCGCCCACGCCGTCGAGGCCGGCGGGGGCGACTTCGTCAGCGTCTGTGACCACATCGCGATTCCCGACAACGACTACACGCGCCACATGTCCTCGCAGTGGTTCGATCCGATCTCGACGTTGGCGTATCTCGCCGCGACGACCACAAACCTGCGCCTGTTGTCGAGTGTGTACATCGCGCCGTACCGCCATCCCCTGCTGTCGGCCAAGCAGTTCATGACGCTCGACCACCTCTCGGGCGGACGTGTCATCGTCGGGGTCGGCGCGGGCCACGTCGAAGCCGAGTTCGAAGCACTCGATCTCGAATTCGCCTCACGCGGCCAGCAGCTCGATGAATGCATCGACGCCATGCGCGACGCCTTCGCCAACGAGCTCACGCAATTCACGGGCAAGCACTACGACTACGAGAACGTCAAGTTGCGGCCGCGCCCGGTGCAGCAAGCGATTCCGATCTGGATCGGTGGCAGCAGCAAGCCCGCGCTGCGCCGCGTCGCCGAGCGGGGCGACGGCTGGATCCCCCAAGGAACCCCGCGCGCGCAGATGAAGGAGTTCGTCGACTACATCCGGGCTCACCGCGACAAGGTGCGCCCGGGCGCGCCCATCGACTTCGGCTGGCTGCCCGAATGGATCTACATCGGCAAACCGTTCTTCGAGCTCACGCCGCGCCACGTCACGGGCTCGCCCGACAAGATCGCCGAGTCGCTGCGCTACGCCACGACCCTCGGATGCAACACCCTGCACCTGAGCTTCCGCAGCCGCTCCGCCTCGGAGTACTGCGACCAGATCGCCGCCTTCGCGCGCGACGTCTGGCCCTCGGTCATCGCCTAGCTCTCCGCTCTGAGGAGCCGCTCGGGCTCTCGACCTCCCCTCTCATTAGAGACCGTCCATCGGGTACGGGAACTTCACACCGACGCCTCCGTCGACGATCAGCGTCTGGCCATTAACGTACGCCGCCATATCGGACGTGAAGAAGAGCAGCGCCGACGCGATGTTCGATGTCTGCGCCACGCGCCGCAGCGGAGCGTTTTGAGAGTTGCGTTCCTTGCCGGCCTCGCCCAGCGCCGCGCTGACCCGTGGGGTCCACACCACACCCGGCGCAACGGCGTTGACCCGGATGTTGTCGGGGCCGAGCTCGACCGCCGCGCTCTTGACCAACGCCATCAGACCCGCCTTGGCTGCGCCGTATGCCGCATGCCGTGGCGCCGCGCTCGTGCCCGACACCGACGCCACGAAGGTCATCGTGCCGCCGCCATTGGCTCGGATGAGCGGCGCCGCGTATTGCATCGCTAGCCAGCCGTGGCGCAGGTTCATGTCCATATGCCAGTCCCACAAGTCATCGCTGATCTCGGTGAGGTTGCTGTACTGCGCCATGCCGACGATGTCGACGAAGCCGTTGAGCTTGCCGCTGAACACCTTGCCAGCGTCATCGAACAACTGCTTGACGCCCTCCCGTTTTGTCACGTCGCCGACCCACGGCACCGCATCGTTGCCGACCTCGGTGGCGATGTCGTTGGCGCGGTCCTCGTCGACGTCGACGCACACGATGCGCGCACCGTTTTGCACCAACGCATGCGCCGCCTGGCGACCCATGCCCTGGCCCGCCCCGATCACCACATACGTGCGGCCGTCGAGCCGCAACATGTTGGCGAAGTCGGCGACCGGTGAATCATCTGCGCGCGTCATACACGTCTCCTTCTTGTGCAGCTCCGCCGCAACGGACTGGCGGCTGCGCCGCGGTAACAAACACGTTACGGTGGACCACGACTGACGTGGGTCAAGAGTGATCCGTCGGGTCGGTAGACGTCGAAGTCAAACGCGGTGCCGGTGAGCGTTCTTGTGCGGCTCCGCCGCAACGGACTGGCGGCTGCGCCGCGGGAACAAACACAGGTCACGGGTGTCGAGGTTGGTGTTACCACCGGTTTTGGCGCCGGGTTTGAACGCCACGATGTGATGCACGTCGGTCCACTTGGCCGGTCGGCGACAACCGGGAAACGCGCAGTGCCGGTCACGGATCGCCACCGCGTGGCGTTGCGCCACCGTCGGGAGATAGACGCGGCGGCCTTGGTCGAGGACCTCGCCGCGGCTGCCCATCACCATCGGGATGATCCCCGCGTCACACGCCAACCGCCGCACCGTGTGCGGTGAGATCGGCGTGCCGTCGAAGAGCGTGCAGATCCCTTTAGCCGACAACTCACCGAGCAATATCCGATAGTCGATCAACACCGACAACGCCACCACCGACTGTCGCGGCGCCTTGGCCGTGACCCGCTTCGAGGTGATCGCCGCCTTCGCCGGCCTCGCCGACGCCGGTGCATCGTCCGCGGGCGCATCACCATCGGCTGCGACAGCCGCATCATCAGCGTCGGCCGCGGGTTCGACGGCGTCGCCATCGGCTTGGGCTTCGGCGGCTTCGGCGCGTTCGATGATGCGCCGCGCGATCTCACGCATCGCGTCAGCCCGGCGGTACTTCAAGCTGGTCTCGTCGAGCCGGCTCGGGTTGCGCGTCGGATGCTCGATACGCCACAGCTCACCGGCCACCAGATCAACGGCGCGTTCGATCGGCGCGGCCGACTCGGGATCCCACTCACCCAACAACGCCCGCATCCCCGAATCCATATCGAAGAACCGCACCTGCTGACCCGCTTGAGCCGCAACGCCCGCTTCGCGCCACCATCACCGTCGTTATCGATCACCAACTGCTGCGCCTTGCGCGCCAACTCCTCCGGCGTCGACACCTTCGCGGCGGCCACCAACGAACCCGCCTTCGCCAACAACGGTGCCGGGACGATCGCCGCGATCGCATCGACATGCGCCGCCGAAATCTCACCCGCCGCCAACGCATCACCCAACCCCGGCACCACCTCGAGCACCCGAGCCCGCTTCACCCGACGCTTCGCCGCCCGACCCGACGTCTTCGTCTTATCCGCCAACCACGACGTCGTATCCGTAGCACCATCGCCCTGCGCACCATTGACCCGACCAAACGCCGCCACCAACCGCGCATCAACGACATCAACGCGTCCCTGCACGACGCGCAAACCCCGCAACGCCACCCCCAACTCAGGCCCCGCCATCAACTCGATCGGCAACGCCTCGAGTGCCTCCAACACCCCCAACACCGGCGGCGCATCCATCAACAGCGACATGCAGCAATTGTAAAGACGACCACTGACAGTCACGGAAAGTGGTCGAACGATCACCCCGCGAACCGCGGATGGTCCGAACGACGTATTCAGGGGGGAACACTCCGATGCCGAAGGAATCAACATGCAGATCTGTCGACTTTGCGGCGCATCCCAAGCCCACGAACGCGCCGGCCGTCTCGGGCGCTACGCCCTCACGTGCGACAGCTGTGAGTCACGTCGCGGCACCCACCTCGCCAGCGACGGGCGCAACGCGGCAATGCAATTCACGCAAGCGACGAACCAGCTCTCGCACTGGCGCCGCTAGCGCGCGAGCGCAAAATACCTAGAGACCCAACGCCGCGGCGACGCGGTCTTGGTGGAACGGTGCGTCACCCCACGCGGTCGACAACGCCCACGCTCGCTTCATCCACAGATGCAGGTCGTACTCGAACGTGTAGCCGATGGCCCCATGGCACTGCAGCGCGAGGCGGCATACGCGATCGGCCGCGTCGGACGCCATCGCCTTGGCGGCGGAGACTTCGCGGTCGCGGTGCGGCGTCGCGTTGGCGACGGCATACGCCGCGACATAGACCATCGGCCGCGCGAACTCGACCGCGAGCAACGCGTTGGACATGTGGTGCTTGACGGCTTGGAAGCTGCCGACGACCTTGCCGAACTGTTCACGTTGGCCGACATAGTCGACGGTGACATCGACCATCTGCTGCGCGAGACCGATCAGTTGCGCAGCGGCACCCAGCGCGCCGCGATTGAACGCATCGGCTTGCGCCTGGCGGCCTTCGTCGCCGCGAGCAATGCGCACGCCGTCGCCGGTCGTCCACTTGACCGACGACAGCCGCCGCGAGAAATCGACCGCGCGTTGTGCGGTCAGCGTGACGTCGGAACGCGGCACCAGGTAGACGTCGTCGCCGTGGGCCAACAACAACGCATCGGCCTGATCGGCATACGCCACGTAGGGAGAGCGCGCGAGGCCGACGCCGATAAGTGCGTCGCCCGACGCGGCGCGCGCCAACCATTCGTCGGCGTGCGCGTGGTGGTCGCGTAGCAGCGGGATAGCCACCGCCGCGTGCTCGACGATGGGTTCGGGCAGCGCGGCGCGACCGGTTGCTTCGAGCAGGCCGACCAGATCGATCTCGGACATACCGAACCCGCCCGCGGCCTCGGGCGCGAGCAGTCCGATGACACCCATCTCGCTGAGCTGTTGCCACATACCGGGGATGCGCCCGATGTCGTTCTCCCACGCGGCGCGCACGGCTTCGGGCTTGCACTCGTTCGCCAGGAAATCGCGTACGGCGTCACGGAACAACAATTGATCTTCGGTGAATGCGAACTGCACGATCAGCACCTCACCGCGGCAGGCCGAGCACGCGCTCGGCGATGATGTTGCGTTGGATCTCGTTGGTGCCGGCGTAGATCGGCCCGGCCAGCGCGAAGTTGTAGTCGTCGATCCACTCGCCGTTGTCGACCGCGTCGGGCGCGTCGCGCATCAACTCGCCCTGTGCCCCCAACAGCCGCAGCGCAGTCGCGTGGATCTCGACGTCGAGCTCACTCCAGAAGATCTTCATCAAACTCGCCTCGGGGCCCATCTGACCGCCCGCCATCAACCGCGCCGCCGTGTAGTACGTGTACCAGCGATACGCCTGCGCGTTCATCCAGTTGCGCGCCACCTGGCCCCGCAGCGAAGGGTGCAGATCGCCAGTCGTCTCGTCACGCGACGTCGCCAGCCGTTGATAGAGATCGACGACGCGCTGCGCCGGTGCCGCGAAGCGGCCGGGGCTGCGCAAGTTGAGTCCGCGCTCGCTCGAGGCGGTCGCCATCGCGACGTTCCAACCCTTGGCTTCGCCACCGAGGATCGCCGACTCGTGCACGCGAGCATCCTCGAAGAACACCTCACAAAAGCCGGGTTCGCCGTCGAGACGGCCGACCTCGCGTCGTGTCACTCCCGGCGTATCGACGGGCAAGAGGAAGTACGTGAGACCGCGGTGACGTTCGGCTTCGGGATCGGTGCGGAAGATGCAGAACAACCAGTCGGCGAATGCGCCGCGCGTCGTCCATGTCTTTTGTCCGTTGACGACGAAATACTCGCCGTCGCGGATGGCCTTGGTCTTGATGCCGGCGAGGTCGCTGCCTGCGTTGGGCTCGGACCAACCCTGCGCCCAGATCTCTTCACCACTCGCCATCTTCGGCAAGAAGCGATCCTTTTGCTCCTGCGTGCCGAACTCGAACAACGTCGGGCCGAGCAGCGTTACGCCATTGGCGGAAACTCGAAACGGCCCGTTGGCGGCGTAATACTCCTCTTCCCAGATCAACCACTCGACGAGCGAACAATCGCGACCGCCGTACGCCTCGGGCCACGTCACTACGGCCCAACGATTGGCGAACAGTTGCTTCTCCCATTCGCGGTGCTCTTCGAACCCGATGGCGGTGTCGAAAGACTTCAACCGGCTCTTCGGCACGTTGGCCTTCAGCCACGTACGCGCCTCGTGGCGAAATGCCTCTTCTGCGTCGGTGAACGTCAGGTCCACGATGACCTCTTCTGGTGTTTCTCGTGTCGCGGAATTGCGGGAGGGATCAATGCGGGCCGCAGAGGCGGTCGAACTGCTCGATCGCCTGCGCGACGATGCGGTCGATGAGCTCTTGGCACGTCGGCAGATCGTCGATCGCGCCCACGCCCTGGCCCGTCGGCAAGATACCGACTTCGAGATGACCATCGACAATTGCAGCCTTTGTCATCATCGGCGCGTTGGCCGCCATCGCCATCTGCGCCCACGAAAGGTCTTGGGCCTTCTTCATGGCCAAGCCTTCTTTGAGCAACGAGGCGAACGACGTGCCGGTCATCTTGCGGAACCGCAACGCGTTGGCCGCGGCCATGGGCAGCGCGAGGAACTTGGCTTTTTCGAGCCGGTCGATCAGCGGCGTACGGATGACGCGCTGCGGCGCCCCGTCGATCGCGCGAGTCACGACGGTGTCGGTGACACTCGCCTGTAGGTAGCGCTCTTTGGCGACGTCGGCGACCCAGCTGTCCTTTGTCATCAAGAACCGAGTACCCATCGCGACACCCGACGCGCCGACTGCAAGTTGTCCGGCGAGACCACGACCGTCGAAGATGCCACCGGCGGTGAGCACCGGGATGTCGACCGCGTCGAGCACCTGCGGGACCAAGATCGTCGTCGGCACGAAGCCGGTATGGCCGCCGCCCTCTTGACCTTGCGCGATCACCGCATCGACGCCCCACGCCGCCACCTTTTCGGCGTGCCGGCGCGCCCCGATGGTCGGCATGACGACGATGCCGGCGTCCTTGAGTTTCTTCACGATCTTCTCGCCGGGCGCCTGTGCGAACGACGCCACCGGCACCTTGACCTTGATGACGTAGTCGACGCGCTTGTCGATATCGAGCGCATCGGTACGCATGTTGACACCGAACGGCGCGTCGGTAGCCGACCGGATCTCGTCGATGGCTTGCACCATCTGTTCGAACGCCATCGGCGCCGACGCGAGGATGCCCAGACCGCCCGCCGACGACGTGGCCGCGGTCAACTTGGAGTTGGCCACCCACCCCATGCCTGTCTGCACGATGGGATAGCGACAACCGAACAGCTTCGTCGCTCGTGTTTGTAACCGTGCGTCGACAGGAGAAGTTGAGCTCATTTGAACTCTGCTTTGCGGGTGGCCTTGGGGTCGATGACCTCGCGGATCATGCGCAACTCGTCGGCGCTCGGCTGGCGCGTCTCGGGGATCGTGCCGTCGATCACCAACTCGAACGTGGTGCTCTCGACAACCTGGTCGACCGTGACACCGGGGTGAACCGATACGAGGCGCATGCGGTTGTCGGGCGTGTTGAAATCGAACACACCGAGGTTGGACACGACGCGGCGGATCTCGTGCCAGCGCGATGCCAGCGGACCCAACTCGCGCATGCGGTCATAGCCCGGTGCGGACACCACATCGACCTTGTCGACGAACACCTGCTTGGAATGATTCGGGATCCAGTAGCTCATCGTGTGGTTGATGGCGTTGCCCGGAGCGCCGCGCAAACCAAGCAACTGCGCCTTGGGTTTACGCCAGTCACCGATGGCGGCGAGGTTCTGGTTGCCCCACATGTCGACCTGGCTGGCTCCCATGACGACGTGGCGCTTGCCCGACCACACGATGTCGAAGATCGTGCGATACGGCGAATAGGTCTCTACGACCTTTTCGCCCGGAGCCACGCCGACCGGAATCGTGTTGGCGATCAGCGACGCGACCGTGTCGGTCATCATCAGGTCGGGTTCGAACGTGGCGCGCGCCAGTCGTCCGCCGATGATCGGTACGGTGCCGATGGGATTGCACAAGATCTCGCCGTCGCCGCGGAAAGCCTCGGCCATCGCGACACAACAGATCTCGTCGAGCGTCACGTCACTCATCGTTGCCCCCGAGCGTTGATGGCCTTCACGTATTCGGCATGGCTGTCGAGATCGAGATACGACGCCTTGAACGCTTTCCATGCCTCTTCGTCGCGCGCGGTCGCGGCGTACTCGCGTTGGAACGCTTCGTCGCGTTCGTAGTCGGGTGGACACTCGGTGAAGTGCGCGCCCATGGGGGCTTCGACGACACCGGTGACATACATGCGCGCGATCTTTTGGGTGTGCACCGAGCCGAACTTGGGGAAGTCGGTCGTGTCGACGATCTGCTCGGTCGACATGAACGTTTTCTTGGCGCCCATCGCGAAGATGTCGTCGAAGAACAAGTCGGGCCCGAGGAACTGCCCGTTGCCTCGGATGTCGGCCCGGTTCATGTGGATCAACGCCACGTCGAGGTCGAACGCGGGCACCGCCACGAATTCTTCGCCGTCGGCGTAGGGCGAGCTCACCGTCTTCAGCGAGGGGTTCATCGTCATCATGTCGCTGCCCAGGCCGGCGCGGGTCGGATAGAACGGCATGCGGTGCGCGGCCGCCATGAGCCCGAGGAGAAACGCACCCTCGTCGAGTTCCATGAATTCGATGGCGCCGGCCTGCTTGGCCTTGCGGAAGTGCGGCTCGAGCGGGATCGAGTCGAGCGACACGAACCCGTACGACACCTTGCGCACCTTGCCGGCGGCACACAACAGCCCGACCTCGGGACCGCCGTATGCGACGATGGACAGATCTTTCAGGTCGGAACGCAGAATCGCACGCACGAGCGACATCGGTTTGCGGCGTGAGCCCCATCCCCCGATGCCGATGGTCATCCCATCACGGAGCTCGGCGACGACCTCGTCCTCGGTCATTCGCTTGTCGGCCATAGGCAGCGAACCATACTGGCCCCGAACACGATGAGCCCAGGCCCGGGGAGCGCGACCTGTCGGCCAGCACGGACTATCGTCGACGCGAATGACTATCCGCTCAGAGGGCCGCTCGGGCCCTACTCCTAACCCCCTCGACTTCAGCGGTAAGTGCGTCATCGTGACTGGAGGCACCAAGGGCATCGGCCGGGTCATGGCGACGACGTTCATGGAGTACGGCGCCGACGTCGTCGTGTGTGCCCGCAACCCACCGGCCGAACCCGTCACCGCCGCCGGCAAAACGGCGACCTTCGTGGCGTGCGACGTACGCGATGCCGACCAGTGCAAGGCCGTCGCGCAGGCCGCCGTCGACCAGTACGGCCACATCGACGTACTCATCAACAACGCCGGAGGCGCGCCACCGGCCGATTCGGCCACGGTGTCGCCCCGCTTCAACGAGCGCGTCGTGCAACTCAACCTGCTCGCCGCGATGTCGTTCTCACAGGCGGTCTACCCCGCGATGATGGAAGGCGACGGCGGCCTCATCATCAACATCTCGAGCATCAGCGGCGAGCGGGCCAACCCCATGGGCATCGCCTACGGAGCGGCCAAGGCCGGGCTGGTCAACCTGGCCCGCACGCTGGCGGTCGAGTGGGGTCCCAAGATCCGGGTTCTCACGGTCACCGTGGGGCTCATCATCACCGAAGAAGCGCACCTGTTCTACGGCGACGAAGCCGGCATGCAAGCGGTCGCGAATACGATCCCGCTGCGGCGCATGGGCACGCCCGAAGACATCGCGGACGCGGTGTTGATGTTGTGCTCGCCGCTCGCCCGATGGATGACGGCCACCAATGTGCATGTCGACGGTGGTGGTGAGATCCCGTCCTATCTGAGCGTGTCGACGGGCGACGTCACCCGAGTCGGCCACTGACGGATGGCGATCCCGTACGTCTACGACATCGACGTCGAATATGGGCGCTGTGATCGTGTCGCGCCTCGCATCCGGCGCGTGGTCGCCAACAATCCGAGCAAGTTCACGTTCAAGGGAACCGGCACCTACATCATCGGCGAAGGCGACGTCGCGATCATCGACGCCGGGCCCCGCGACGAGGCGCACGTCGACGCGCTCGTACGCGCCGTGAATGGCGAGCGGGTCACGCACCTCCTCATCACGCACACCCACGGCGACCATTCACCCGCCGCGGCGATGCTCAAGCAGCGTCTCGGCGACATCCCGACCTACGGATTCGGTCCGCACCCGCTGCGTCCCGACGACGAGCGGGCGTGGGCCGAGGCAAATCCCGATGAGCCCGATCCCGAGCTCGATGCGGCGATCGCGGCCGCCGACGCCGATGCCGCCGCGTCGCTCAGCGAAGCACCAAAGCTCGAAGAGCATCCCGACTACGCCTACTCACCCGATGTCGTCGTCGGCGATGGTGCGCACATCGACGGCACCGGCTTTCGCTTCACCGCACTGCACACGCCGGGCCATATCTCCAATCACCTGTGCTTCGCACTCGAACCCCGCACACTGTCCGACGCGGCGACGGTGTTCACCGGCGATCACGTGATGGGGTGGTCGACCACGATCGTGCCGCCCCCCGACGGCGACATGGTTGCCTACTTCGCCAGCCTGCAGCGCTTGCTCGACTACCGCGACGCGACGTACTACCCGACGCACGGCCCGCCGATCCCGCGCGGTCATGAGTACGTCACGGCACTGCTGGCGCATCGCCGCGAGCGCGAAGCGCAAGTGCTCGAACAACTCGCCGCGGGCCCGCGAACGATCCTTACGATGGTCAAGGTGATGTACACCGACGTAGGCGTCGCGCTGCACCGACCGGCCACCCGCTCTGTGCTGTCGCATCTCGTCAAGCTCGTCGACGAGGGCAGGGTGCACTGCGATACACCTGTTCCCACGCTACGGTCCACGTACTCGCTCGCCCCCAATGCCCCGCTCGCGGGCGGCTGAGGGCCCGAGGTCCCGCCCATGTCGCTCGATTCCGTCGATGACGTCACCCGCTCGCTCAACGAGCTGCGCCGCATGTTGGCGGCCAATGACCTGAGCGGCGTGCGCAAGCTCGTGTATTTCGGGCAGCTCGACTGGCTCCGCGAGCGCCTCGAGCCACGTGAGTATTTCGCACTGCGCGACCGCGTCAACGCCGGCGACATGCAGTGGTTACGCAGCCGCTTTCTGTCCTCTGACATCACGTGGATCAAACACGCAGTGCAACGCAGCGACATCGAGGCGTTGCGCATCGCCCACGGTCTCGGTCAGCTCGGTTGGCTGCAACCGATCATTCCCGCCGACGACTATCGGCAACTCCGTCAGCGCATCGACGCCGCCGACATGGGGTGGATGCAACAACGACTCGACAGCTGGTCGCTCGAGACGTTGGTCGATGTCGACCCCGCAACCCCGCCGTTGATCACCGACAACGCAGTCGTTGCCACGCCGCGCCCGAACGACCCCGTTGCCGAGTCGACGGGTCGCGGCGCGCCATCCGATTCGCTCATCCTCACGCCGCTCGCGCCGCCGGGTCGCGTCGAGAAGTCGGGGACCGATCCGTCGGACTTCTACGACGACGTCGTCACCCTCGAAGACACGCCTCGCACTCCGCCGGCAGCGATCGTCTCCGACATGCCTCCGCCCGCGCGTTACCAAAAGCGTCGGCGCATCTCACCGGCATGGATCATCGCGCTCTTGATGTTGCTGGCCGCCGGCGCGCTGTCGTACATGTCCCTACGCGATTCCAACGGGCGTTCCACGACCAAGACCACCACGCCTTCGGTGTCAGCCACCGTGGCGCGTCCGGTTACCGCGCCGACGACCGCAGTCGCAACTACTGCGGCCCCCGCCGCGACCGCGAGTGCGACCACGACCGCTCCTAAGGCGACGTTGGCGCCGCTCGCGACCGACATCATCTATTTCGCCGCCGCTTCGACAAGCATCTCGACCGAAGGCGCGGCCGTGATCGACGCCGCCGTGGCCAAGATCAAAGCGAATCCGGGAGTAACGGTGAAGCTGACGGGCGTGGCCGACAGCAGTGGCAGCGCCGCGACCAACGCGCAGGTTTCGCAAAAGCGGGCGCAGACCGTGCAAGACGCGCTCAAGGCCAAGGGTGCCACCGACGCCAAGTACGAAATCACCGCTGCCGGCACCGACGCCACGGTCACGCCCGACAAAGCGCGACGCGTCGAGATCGTCTACGTGCGCCCCTAATGGTCAGGTGCGCGAGAACGCCTTCCACATGACCTCGGTGGCGTTGATCTGGGCCGTCGTTCGACCGAACGCCTCCGCCGCCGGACCACCCGGCCAGGTATGCCCGCCGCCGGCGATGATGTAGAGCTCGACGGTCGTTTCACCGCGACATCCCGAGAACGTTCGCTTGGTCACTTCCGAACTGAGTTGTTGGTCGGCCGGCTTGGATGCGCAACCGTCGCCGTAGGCCCAGTCGACGATGGCGCTTTCGACGGCAGGTACCACGATCGGCAATACCCCTGAGCGACCGCCGCTGTAGGGCACGACCTTGTCGTCGGTTCCGTGAAAGGCCACGACGGTGACCGGCGCCGTGCGCCCGCAGTCCCGGGGCTGGTAGGTCGTCGCAACGAACGCCACGGCGCGTACTCGTTCGCCGAGCGCACAGGTGAGGGTCGCGGCGAATGCCGAGCCATTGGACATCCCGTTGAGTGAGACGCGAGGTGCAACACAAAGCCGTTCACCAACCGAGACGAGCATCGCCTCGACGAAGTCGACGTCGGCGTTACTGCCGCGTGTCGCCAGCAGATCCCACTGCGTCGGCTTGCCCAGGGCATCGGGCGAGAGGACCACGACATTGTCGCGATCGGCAAGCGTCGCCCATCCCGTGGCGGCCAGCTGCTGCGCGCCGTCCGAGCCGAGGCCGTGCAGCGTGATGACGACCGGCCGCGCGGTCGCGCCGTCGTAGGCCGTGACGGGCGAAACGCCCGCGGCGTCGATCCGGATCCCGATCCGCCGTCCGCGCAGCCGGCGAGCGTGACGGTCATCGCTGCCAGGACACGGATCCGCCGTTTCACCGGGGCACCATCGGCGCGCCGCGGGTGAGAATGAAGGCATTAGGGCCCGAGCGGCCCTCGATAGCGGGATCGGGCCCGAGCGGCCCGCGGAGAGCGGGATTACTGTGCGGCCATGACTGAAACGTCCCGCAACGTCGCGCTCGTCACCGGCGCCAGCCGCGGCATCGGCAAAGCCGCGGCGATCATGCTGGCGGAGGCCGGGTACGACGTGGCCGTGTCCGCCCGCACCGTGCACGAGGGCGAGGGGCGGACCGACACCGGGGGCATCCCCCTTCCGGGCAGCCTCGACACGACGGTTGCCGCCATCGATGCCGCCGGCACCGAAGGGTTCGCAGTGCGGATGGACGTGCTCGATCGGCAGTCGTTGCTTGACGGCGTCGACGCCGTGATGGCCCGGTTCGGGCGTATCGACGTGCTCGTCAACAACGCGATCTATCAGGGCCTCGGAACCATGGTCGAGTTCGACGACTTGGTCGAAGACGATCTGCGGCGCATCTTCGAAGGCAACGTCTACGCGCAGCTCGCGCTGATTCGCGCGGTCCTACCGCAGATGCGCGAGCGCAACTCGGGCACGATCATCAACATGATCTCGGCCACCGCGTATCAAGATCCGCCGGCGCGTATCGGCAACGGTGGTTGGGGCATGGGCTACGCGATGTCCAAGGCCGCGTTGGCGCGCGTCGTCCCGTTGCTGCACCGCGAGCTCGAGGACTTCGACATCCGTTTGTTCAGCGTCGACCCGGGCTTCGTGGTCACCGAAAAGACCGAAGCCCTCGGGGGCGGCGGGCAGTACGCCCAGCACTACAAACCGGCGACTCCACCGGTCATCGGTGCGGCGATCCGGTGGCTCGTCGAAGACCGTGAGTCCGACTCGCTGCGGGGGCAGATCGTCATGGCGCAGCGTGAGACCAAGCGGCGCACGTTGCTGCCCGGCTGGCCGTAGTCCTACTTGTGCGGCTCCGCCGTAACGGACTGGCGGCTTCGCCGCGGGGTCGCAGGCCGACGAGCGGCCGATGGAAGGCGTCGTCGCCGTTTTCTTCATCCTCTGCGGCGTCGCAGAATTGTTCGTGCTGCGCAGCGGCCGCACCGAGCGTCAGAACCGGCAGTGATGAGCGGGCGTACAATCGGCTCCGTGCGTCTGCCCAACCACTCCGCCTCCAACGGCATTGTCGACCCGAAGATGTTCAAGCCCGATCCCGAAGTGGCCCGCAAGGCGCGCGACGAACTCGCCTTGCTCGAAACGCAACTCGAGGTGGCCGAGGGATCACGGGAACGGCGTCGCATTCGCAAGGACATGCGCCGGGCCAAGGCGACCGCCAAGAATGGTGTTGAGCGACCCCACCGCGGCGCGATCTATTGACCGACGCGGTCTGAGGCCCGGCCGATTTCGAGCGAGCCATCGAACGTCGATCGCGACTTCCTGCTCATTCTCCGGTGACGAAATGAAACTCTCGACCGGGCCAGTTGAGCGGGGAAGCGGACGGTGCGGACCCATGCCGACCCGGCGAAGCCCTCGGAACCGACCACCCGTCATTTCGTCACCGGAGAATGAGCAGGACGCGCCAAACGCGCCACCAACACGCGGCGGAGCCACACAAGTTGGCCTAGGGATGCTGGGCGCTGACGGACACGACCTCGCCGGTCATGTACGAGGCGTAGTCACTCGCGAGGAACACCATCACGTTGGCGATCTCCCATGGCTCGGCCGCCCGCTTGAACGCTTCGAGCGAAACGAGTGAGTCGAGGAAATCCTGCGACGACACCTTGGCCAGGAACGGGTGCATCGCCAGCGACGGCGCGACGCAATTGACACGCACGTTGTGCGCGGCCGCTTCCATCGCAGCACAGCGCGTGAGGGCCATGACGCCCGCTTTGGCGGCGGCGTAGTGGCACTGACTCTCCTGCGCCCGCCAACCGACGACCGATGCATTGTTGACGATCGCGCCGCCGACACCGCGGGCGAACATGTGGCGCATGGCGGCACGTACGCAGCGCATAGTGCCGTTGAGCGTCACGTCGAGCACGACGTTCCACTGATCGTCGGTCATGTCGACGAGATCGACCGTGCCACCGAGGCCGGCGTTGTTGATCATCACGTCGATACCGCCGAGCTCGTTGGCCGCCGTGTCGATGAGGTTTTGCACGTCTTCTTCACGCGTCACGTTGCACAACACGGTCGGGGGCCGTACGCCGACGGCCTCGGCCAGTGCATCAGCGGCCTCGTTGAGACGGCGCTCGTGAATGTCGCTGATGAGAATGCGGCCGCCCTCTTCGGCGCAGCGCTTGGCCGCGGCGAACCCGATGCCCGTGCCCGCAGCCGCGGTGATCACGACGCCCTTGCCGTCGAGCAACTTGTGCCCGGGAACATACGTAGGTGCAGCAGTCATGGAGAAACAGGTACCTCGGGGACGTCGTTCATCAATTCGATCACTTCTTGCACGGTGATGTGCTTGGACTCGGCGATCCACGGCGCCCGTTGCCACGGAACGAACGGCCGGATGTCGCCGCCCTTGGCCATGAACACCCGGCCGGTCAATGCGCAATCGGCCATGGCGAGGTAGGCGACGACGGGCGAGATGTGCTCGGGACCGAACACGTCGAACGAACCGTCGTCGGGTTTCTTCACCAGATCTTTGGTGCCGGGCGAGTCTTCGGTCATACGGGTGCGCGCCGCGGGCACGATGGCGTTGACCCGAGTGCCGTATCGCTTGGCTTCCATGGCGAGGATGATCGACAGCGTGGCGATCGCCGACTTTGCTGCGCCGTAGTTGGTCTGGCCCGGCGTGCCGAGGAGACCCGAGGTCGACGACGTGTTGATGATCGATGCGTTGACCGCTTTGCCCGCTTTGGTCTCATCGCGCCACACGCCGCACGCGACCCGGGACATACAGAACGTCGTGCGCAGGTGCCCGTTGATCACGGCATCCCAGTCGTCGTCGCTCATGTTGGCGAACATCTTGTCGCGCAGGATGCCCGCATTGTTCACGATCACATTGCAGTCGCCGAAGGCCTCGATCGCGACATCCCAGGCCGCCTGCGCGCCCGTCATCTTGGACACGTCGGCGTGGGACGCGACGGCCATGCCGCCGCCGTGGTTGATCTCGTCGGCGACCGTTTGCGCGACCGTGGGATCGCTGCCGGTGCCATCGGGGCCACACCCGTTGTCGCACACCACGACCTGCGCGCCTTCCTTCGCGAACAACAGCGCGTGCTGGCGGCCGATGCCGCGCCCCGCGCCGGTGATGATGGCAATCCGCCCGTCGAGCACTCCCACGTTGACCCCTCTCTCGTCAGAACTCGGCCGCTACTGCGCGTCGCCTTCGGCGGCCTTCTTCTCGGCCATCTCGCGCATGCGCCGATCCATGTCGGCGATGAACGGATGCTCTTCCCACTTGAGCTGATTCTCGACCGCGTCCGCGAGTTCGTTCGGGTCCCAACGCGAGCCCGGTGCATAGATGGAGCGGATGTCCGCGGGCTGATTCCACACGCTCACGCGGCGACCCGTGCACGTATACACCTGACCGGTGACCGGACGACCACGATCGGAGATGAGGTACATCACCATCGGTGCGATGTCCTCGGGCTCGCCCATGTCGATGCCGAACGGGACCGCCGCCGACATGCGGGTCTTCGCGACCGGCGCGATCACGTTGGCGTTGACGTTGTAGCGCTTGAGACTCATCGCCGCGGACTTGGTCAAGCTGATGATGCCGCCTTTGGCCGCCGAGTAATTGGCCTGCGACGACGAACCGATCGACGCACCCGACGTGAAGCCGATGAGGCTGCCACCGCCGTCTTGCTTGCGCATGATGGCCGACGCGGCGCGGAACACGGTGAACGTGCCCTTGAGATGCACGCGCACTACGTCGTCCCACTCGTCTTCGGTCATGTTGAAGATCATGCGTTCGCGCAAGATGCCCGCGACACAGACGCACGCGTCGATCGATCCCCAGTTGCTGACGGCGGCATCGACGATCGCCTGCCCGGTCGCCATCGTGGACACGTCACCGGCGACTGCCACCGCGGTGCCACCGGCCTTGGTGATGTCGGCGACGACGCCGTCGGCGACCTCGCTCGTCGGGTTGGAGCCGTCCTGCGCGACGCCGTAGTCGGCGACGACAACTCGCGCGCCCTCCGCGGCGCAGGAGATGGCGATGGCGCGGCCGATGCCCGAACCAGCCCCGGTCACTGCGACATTCTTGCCCTCGAGAAAGCCAGCCACTGCACGTCTCCTGTTCTTTTCGCGTTTCGCGTTTCGGGTTCGGTTTCGCGTTTCGGAATGGTCGCATTCGATCGGGACGAAACGAGCGCACGATAGCCGTCCCGCTGTTCGCACGGCCGCTCGGACGGGGCTTCGCCGCTACGGTTGACCCATGACAGAGAATCAACGGTCGGGCCGACTGGCCGGCGACGTCGCCATCGTCACGGGGTCGACCGCCGGTCTGGGCAAAGAGATCGCTCGCCTGTTCGTCGCCGAGGGCGCCACCGTGGTGGTCACCGGGCGCAACCAAGCGCGGGGCGACGCGATTGCGGCCGACCTGCGCGCCGGCGGTGGCGACGCCACGTTCATCCGGGCCGATCTCGGCGTCGACAACGACGCCTACGCCCTGATCGACACGACGATCGAGCGCTATGGCGCACTGCACGTCCTGGTCAACAACGCGGTGTCGCCCGAGATCGTCGCCCGCGACGGCAAGGCCGCCGACGTCGGCAACGACGTCTGGGAGGCGATGCTGCGCGTCAACGTGCTCGGGGCGGCATGGTTGCTGCAACGGACGATCCCGCAGATGCTCGTGCAGCAACGCGGGTCCATCGTCAACATCTCGTCGCGTACCGCCGAACGGGCCTCTCCCCGCTTGGCCGCCTACACCGCCAGCAAAGGCGCGATGAACGCGCTCGCGCGTTCCATCACGCTCGACTATGGCCGCGATGGCATCCGCTGCAACACGGTGCAGCCCGGCTACATCCTCCACGAGGAACGCGACGTCGACCTCTCCCCTGAGCGACGTCGCTACATCGAAGACATGTGCATCACAAGGCCGCCGACCGCCATCGACGTCGCGTACGCCGTGTTGTTCTTCGCCTCGCACGAGTCAGAGTGCATCAGCGGGGTCACGTTGCAGGTCGACGCCGGATCGTCGGCCGGCCGCGGGCGTACGTTCGACTACCCGCCGGCAGAATAAGGCGGGCGAGTACGAACGGACGTACGACCACGCGCGCCGCTGCCAACACGCAACGGACACGAATCGCACATAGTTCACTTCTGCCCCAACAACATCACTAGTATCACCCCTGCTCTGGGCGGAGAGGGTGCGGCTATTGGCGGCACGCGCACGGGCGAGCGAGTCAATTCCCCACTCGTTCGAACCGGAGCGACGTGTCCCAACCCAACCTGCCCAAGCCGCTCAGCCCCGATACGCGTCCGATTGCCGAACGCCTCGATGCCGTGGCTCTTCCCTCGGCGCGTGGCGCGCTCGCGCACGTCGCGCTGAGCGCAATCGAGCAGTACGTCGCGGTTCTCGACCTCGACGGGACCGTCCTCGAGATCAATGACCGCGGCTTCGTCGCGTTGCCGCCACCACTCGAAGAGATTATCGACCGCTTCCTGTGGGACTCCGCGCCGTGGGCGGGCAACCCGACCGCGCAAGCGCAACTCCGTCTCTACTTCGATCGCGCCCGCGGTGGCACGGTTGTACGAGAGACCGTCGCGCTGCACCATCGCGACACGGCTGCGTCTCTCGAGATCGAAGTTCCGGTCGAAGTCCTGTTCACGCCCGTCGTCAGCGACGAGGACGGCGAGTCGCACGTCGCCTTTGTCGTCATCGAAGCCGCGCACGTCGCAGAACGCCACTCACTACGCACCGCCGTGACAGACCAATCGCGGGCACTTGCCGAATCCGAAGCCCGCTTTCGCGCTCTGGCCGAAAGCACTTCCGACCTCGTCTGCCTGCACACGCCGGACGGCGTCTACCAGTACGCCAGCCCTTCGGTGCGACGCCTGCTCGGCTACGAGCCCGACGAGCTCATCGGCACCCACCCGATCGACTACATCCACCCCGATCAACGGGCCCACGTCGAGCGCCGCTTCCACATCCACACTGCGGCCGGAAGCAAGCCCGTCGAATTCTCGTATCGCATCCGCCGTCGCGGCGGGGCATACACCTGGTTCGAGACCGTAATCACACCGATCGTGAGCAACGGTCAGGTCGTGCAGCTGCAGTCGTCGTCGCGTGACATCACCGAACGCAAGCGCACCGAAGAAGAGCTCGTGCGGCTGGCGTTCCACGACGAGCTCACCGGCCTCCCCAATCGGGCGCTGGCCCTCGATCGCATCGGACAAGCGCTCGCCGTGAGCCGGCGCACCAATCAAGCCGTGGGTGTCCTGTTCATCGACCTCGATGGGTTCAAGGTCGTCAACGACACCATTGGCCACTACGCGGGGGATGCCACACTCGTCGCCGTCGCCGAGCGGTTGACCGGTCTTGTGCGACCGGGCGACACGCTCGCTCGCCTCGGCGGCGACGAGTTCGTCATGTTGTGCCCCGGAGCCGATGGTCCCGCGTCGGCGATCGTCGCTCGTCGCGTGCTGCATGCTCTTGGCCAACCGTTCACCGTCTACGGACGCACCATCGATCTCACCGCCAGTATCGGCATTGCGATCTCGCAAGGCGCCGACGATCCGATGCGGCTCGTCGAAAACGCGGACACCGCGATGTACGACGCCAAGCGCGCCGGCCGCGATCGGTTCGCCATCTTCGATCCGGACGAACGCACCTCACAGCTGAATCGACTCGCCACCGAGTTCGCACTGCGGCGCGCCGTGGAGCGCAACGAATTGCGGCTGCACTACCAACCCGAGATCGATCTCGCCACCGGTCGCGTCGTCGGCGTCGAAGCACTCGTGCGCTGGCAACGTGACGACGGCGTCTTGGTGCCGCCCGGCGAATTCATTCCGCTCGCGGAAGAGACCGGCCTCATTATCGTCATCGGGCGCTGGGTCATCGAAGAAGCCTGCCGCCAGGTCGCGCGCTGGGAATCGCAGGGCGCCGGACCAGACCTCCGCGTCTGGGTCAACGTGTCGGCGCGCCAACTCGGTCAGCCCGACCTCGTGCCCACGGTGCAGGCCGCCATCCGCGCCGCCCGCATCCGACCGCAGTCGTTGTGCCTCGAGATCACCGAGTCGGCCCTCATGGAGGACGCCGAAGCCGCGGCTGCGCAACTCGACCAACTCCGCAGCCTCGGCATCAGCCTGGGTGTCGACGACTTCGGCACCGGCTACTCGTCGCTGGCGTATCTCAACCGATTCCCGCTCGACGTGTTGAAGATCGACCGCTCGTTCGTGGCTCGCCTCGACGCCGACACAGAGGCCGAGACCATCGTCGCCGCCATCATCGACCTCGCACACGCGCTCGATCTCGTGGTCATCGCCGAAGGCGTCGAGACCGAAGCACAACTCGCGGTGCTGCGCCGCCTCGAATGCGATCAAGCGGTGGGCTTCTACTTCAGCAAGCCGCTACCGGCCGACCAGTTGACCGTAGCCAGCTATATGGGGCGCCAGTAAGGCACCGCGCGGCCGGGCTCGTACTCGACCGCGTAGGCCTCGACCGGTAGGTCGACGCGCACGTCGTCGACCGCGATACCGGTGACCGTGCCGAAAATCCGCACCGGCGCATCGTCGAGATCGACCATCGCCACGCAATACGGCAACTCGCCGCCGAACGGTTTGGCGCCGTACTGGCGGATGATCGTGAAGGTGTACACCGTGCCGCGCGGCGCAACCTCTTCCCATCGCGGCGTTGCGGCACAGCGCGTGCAGATCGCTCGCGGATACCACTGCCGGTGTCCGCACGCGTCGCAGCGTTGGATGAGCAACCGCCCTTGCGCGCACGCTTCGAACCAGAGGCCGAATTCGCCTTCGCCCGCCGGCGTAGGGCGATCCCATTGCCGATCGCGTATGACATCCATCATGACGGCCGATCCTTGCCCATGACGACGGCGCCCATGCACGACAACCATCCGCCCGACCCGCACGCCAGTGCGATGTCACAGTCGGGCACTTGCACTTCGCCCGCCTGACCGCGCAACTGGCGTACCGCTTCGATGATGAGGAAGATGCCGCGCATGCCCGGATGATTCGACGACAGGCCACCGCCATCGGTGTTCATCGGCCACTTGCCACCCTTGCGGA
>JBDSMH010000020.1:0-61582 GCA_039915945.1 Acidimicrobiales bacterium
GCGCCGATGTAGACGAGCACCTGCGTGATGCCGATGAACTCGGCGCCGAGCAGCAGGAACTGCGCCGCGACACCGGCGAGCACGATCACGAGGTAGAGCGCGGCGTGGACGACATTCTTGGTGGTCACCACGCGCACTGCGGCGACGATCATCAGCGCCGCGATGATGCCGAATGCAATGTTCTGCGCGACCACCACATCGCCGCCGGGATCGGCAACGACCTGCGATGCGAGAGCGGTGGCGATCACCGGGGCACCTTCTTGACCTTGGCCTGAGACCCGGCTTCGTATGCCTCGAAGTCGGGGACCGTTTCCATCCACTGGCCGAGCAGCGCCTTGTCGTGGAGAAGATCGGCGATGTGGGGTTCGGAGAACTCGTATTCGGGGCTCCAGAACAACGCGTCGAACGGGCAGACTTCGACGCAGATGCCGCAGTACATACACAGCGCGTAGTCGATGTCGAAGCGGTCGAGTTTGTTGACCTTGCGGGGCTTGCCGCCGGCGCGTCGCGGCGGGGCTTTGGTCTTGTGCGCCTCGATATAGATGCACCAGTCGGGGCACTCGCGGGCACAGAGCATGCACGACGTGCAGTTCTCTTCTTTGAGTGCGATGACGCCGCGGGCGCGGGTCGGCGGTGCCTCTTTCTCGTGCGGGTACTGCACGGTGACCGCACCGCCGACGGGGTCGGGCTTGGGCTTTTTCAGGCCGCCAGGGAACAGCGTCTTGAGCATTGTCTTGCCCGTGATGCCCAGCCCTTTGATCAGCCCCGAGCCTGGAATTTGCGGAGCAGGCATCAGAACGCCACCTTCAGGATTGCAGTCGCCGCGATGTTGACCAGCGACAGCGGGATCAGGTATTTCCACGCCAGCTTCTGGAGCTGATCTTCACGAAAGCGCGGGAATGTGAATCGCACCCAGAAGATGATGAACGACAGGATCATGACCTTGCCGATGAGCACCAACGGCCCCACAACGTTCATGACGTTGCTGACGTCGCCGAGGTTGTCCCACGACAGACCGGGTAGCGACCAACCGCCGAGGAAGAGCACGGCCGCGATCGCGGAGAACACACCCGCAGTGGCGAACTCGGCGATGAAGAACAACAGGAAGCGCATGCCCGTGTACTCGGTGAGATAACCGGTGACGAGCTCTGACTCGGCGATCGGCATGTCGAACGGAGTTTGGGTGAGTTCGGCCTGCATCGCGATCATGAAGATCAAGAAGCCGATGAACTGCGTGAGGATGTACGGGTTGCCGATGCCGCTGAACCCGAAGATCTCACCGTTGGCCTGCGCGCTCACGATGCCCTGCATGTTGAGGGTGCCGGCCTGGATGACGACACCGACCACCGCCAGTACCAGCGGCAATTCGTAGGCGATCAGCTGACCGGCCGCCCGCAGGCCGCCGAGCAGCGAGTACTTGTTGGCGGACGACCAACCGGCCATCAAGATGCCGATGACCGAGATCGACGACACCGACAGGGCGAAGTAGATGCCGACATCGAGATCGGCGAACCAGGCATCGGGCCCGAAGGGGATGACCAGTACGAGCAGGAACGTCGACATGAACACGACGTACGGCGCCAGCTTGAACAACAAGCGGTCGGCCTTGGTCGGATAGATGTCCTCTTTCTGCAGGAACTTGCCGACTTCGGCCATCAGCTGCAACGAGCCGTGAGGGCCGGCTTCCATGGGACCCAAGCGGCTCTGCATGAAGCTGACCGCTTTGAACAGGTACACGTAGACGAGAGTGCCCGCGACCAACAACGCGACCGCGAGTGCGCCGACCACGCGCACGATCGTCTTGGCCCAATACGGATCGAGGATGTTGGCGAGCACGTTCATCGATCGATGTCTCCGAGGATGAAGTAGAGGCTGGCCAGAATGGTGATGACATCCGGCAGATAGACGCCGCGCAGAAGCCACGGCGTAACCGAGATATTGCTGAACGAGGCCGACCGGATCTTGAGCCGGAACGGCACCAACTCACCCTTGGAGACGATGTAGTAGCCCATCGCACCGAGCGGGTTTTCGGTCTCGACATAGGCCTCGCCCGCGGGCACCTTGATGATGCGGGGCACCTTGGCCATGATCGGGCCGGCGGGAATCGTTCCGAGCAGTTGGTCGACGATCTTGCAGGCTTCGCGCGTCTCTTGCAGGCGCACCCAGTAGCGGGCGAACGAGTCGCCGTCGGGGTGGGTCCACACCTTCCAGTCGACCTTGTCGTACACGAGACCGCAGGGTGCATCGCGGCGCAGATCCCAATCGACGCCCGTCGCCCGCAAGTTGGCGCCGGACATGCCGTATTGCAGCGCGACGTCGCTCGGGATGACGCCGATACCACGGGTGCGGGCCGCGAAGATCTCGTTGCCCATCACGAGGGTCTCGAGTTCGTCGCAGAACGTCTCGATGCGCTTGAGCGCAGTGCGGGTCTCTTCGATCCAACCCTTGGGCAGATCGTCCTTGATGCCGCCGATGCGGTCGAAGTTGGGATGGAAGCGACCACCGGTCGCCGACTCGATCATGTTGAGGATGTGTTCGCGATCGCGGAAGGCGAAGAACACCGGGGTGATCGCTCCTACTTGCACCGCCATGTCGCCGAGGAACAGCACCACGTTCGCGATGCGGGACAGTTCGAAGAAGATGGTGCGGATGTGTTGCGCGCGAGGCGGCGCTTCGACGTCCATCAACTTTTCGGCGGCGAGGATGAACGGCACCTCGTTGGCGAAGCTGCCGAGCCAGTCGATGCGGTTGATGAGGGTCGTCACCTGCGGATAGGTACGCATCTCGACGAGCTTTTCGTAGCCGCGGTGCATGTAGCCCATGATCGGCTCGGCCGCCACGACCTGTTCACCGTCGAGCTTCACGAGCACCCGCAACGTGCCGTGGGTGGCGGGATGCTGCGGCCCGATGTTGAGCGTCATGCCCTCGGTCTCGAGCTCGAGGTTGACGCGTGCGTCCGCCGCTTGTGCCGCGATGTACCGCAGTTGTTCGCGTTCGGTCATGGTCACGCCGCATCACCACCTTCGGTACCGGCTTCGGATTCGCCTTCGTCGGTCTCGCCCGGCATCTGTTCGACGTCGACGATGCCCGGCCATGGTTTGACCATGCGGGCCAGCAACGGAAAGTCCTTGCGCAGGGGAAATCCTTCGAAGTCGCCGGGCAGATAGAGCTTGCGCGGATTGGGATGGCCGACGAATGCGATGCCGAACATCTCCATCACTTCGCGCTCGTGCCAGTTGGCGCCGGCGAACACGGGGATGAGGGTGGCGACGGAGAGGTCGTCGTCGGGCAGATCGGCCTTCACCGTGATGCCCCAATGCTCGGCGATGTTGTAGACGCGGCCGAACATCTGAAAGCGCGTCTCGCCGCCGGCGACACCGGTGGCCATGGCATCGGGATCTTTGACATCTTTGCCGTACACGATGGTGTCGACTTCGGAGTCCATCGACCGCCCGAAGGGCGACGGCAACCAATCGATCGCGGACAAGAAGTCGAACCACTTGCACCCGTGCTTGTCGCGGAGGTGCTTGAAGGTGTCGACCCAGGCATCGCGCGACACGCGGATCCACAAGTCGTCACCGAGCGCGAGGTGCGACCCGACGAGCTCGAGTTCGCTCGTCAGCGCATCGAACACGGCGGCGCGTCGCGTGTCGACCTTTTCGTCGGTCGTCATCGGATCTCTCCCCCACCGACGACGATCGGCTCGTCGCGCCAGCGCTGGGCGATGTCCTCGACCCGAATGCGCTCTTGCAACAACACGATGCCTTCGAGCAAGGCTTCGGGCCGCGGCGGGCAGCCGGGCACGTAGATATCGACGGGCACGATCTGATCGACACCCTTCGTCACCGAGTAGCTGTCCCAGTAGGGGCCGCCGCAATTGGCGCAGGAACCCATCGAAATCACGTACTTGGGATCGGGCATCTGCTCGTAGAGCCGGCGAATGGCGGGCGCCATCTTGTCGGTCACCGTGCCCGACACGATCAACAGATCGGCCTGGCGGGGGCTCGCCGGCAACGGGATGACGCCGAGGCGCATCACGTCGTAACGAGGTGACCCGAACGCCGCCCCCATCTCGATCGCGCAGCAGGCCAGGCCCCATTGATAGGCCCACAGCGAATACTTGCGGGAGATGTTGAGCAGCTTGGTGAGCGACTTGGGTGCCTTGCCAGAGTCGATCAGACCCATCGCAGCATTCCCTTCCGCCACGCGTAGACCAGACCGAGCAGCAGGATGAAGATGAAGATTCCCATCTCGATGAGCCCGAAGAGACCGTACGCCTCGAGGCGGGTGGCCCACGGGAAGATGAACACGGCTTCGACGTCGAACAGCACGAACAGCAGGGCGAAGACGTAGTACCGGATGTTGGACTGTGACCAGAGGTCGCCGTAGGGGTCGACACCCGACTCGTAGGTCAAATACTTCTGGGGGCTCGGGCGCGTCGGACGCAGGGCTTTACCCAGCCCCATGAACGCCGCGACGAGCGCGCCGGCGAGCGCGCCGAAAATGGCAACGGTGAGATAGCTGCGGACGAAATCCGACATGACGAGACCCGAGACTATTTGTGGGCGGGTTTTGGCGCCAAAGTCTGCCCGACCCTTCATTGCCGTGTCGCGATCCCCCCAATGTGACTTCTGGTTACTGTGGAGCCCCGAATGGCCCGGCGAATTCGCGTCCTCCTCGCGCTCGCGCTGGTCGTCGGCGCGTGCGGACAGCGTCCGACCGGCGCCGCACCGGTCCCGTCGACCGCTCCGGTGGCGCAGGGTGAGCTAGCCCCACAATCCACAGGATCCACAGGATCGTCCACAGCATCACCGATGACCACAGTGTCATCCAGTTCCGCAGCAACCACGTTGGCCCCACTGCCCCCGTGGACCACGGTCTGTGGCGGGCCGCAGCCCGACCAACAGAGCGCCGCGCCCCCGCCAACCTGGGTCGCAGCAATCGCGGCCAAGCTGGCCGACCCCCGGTTCGCGGGTGCCGATTTCGGGATCTCGGTATGGGTCGAGGGCTTCGGCGAGATCGTAAGCCGGGCGCCCGACCGCCTGTTGATGCCGGCGTCCAACCAAAAGCTGTGGACAGCCGCCGGGGCCCATCTGAGCCTCCCCGGCGACTTCACCTTCCGCACGCAGTTGTCGACGACCGGGACGGTGCGCGACGGGGTCCTCTCGGGCGACCTCTACGTGATCGGGGGCGGCGACCCGACCCTGACCACCACCGGATCGCACTCGCTCGACTCGCTGGCGACCGAAATCAAACGGCGCGGCATCGACCGCATCGCCGGACGCGTCGTCATCGACGAATCGCGCTACGACGTCATCCGCACGCCCGGCGGCTGGGAGCCGTGGCAGCTCGAGTTCGTCGGGCCGATCAGCGCGTTCATGGTCGACTGGAACAACGTACGCAAAGAGCCCGAGTTCATGAACGACCCCACCCGGGCCAACGCGCTGACCTTCGTCGAGCGGCTGGCGAAGGCCAAGGTCGACGTCACCGGCGGCGTGGCGGTCGCCCCCGTGGGCGCGGACGCCACGCCACTGTTCGCCGTCGACTCGTGGGCGCTGCCGAAGTTGTTGAACCACATGCTCTCGGAGAGCGACAACATGATGGCCGAGAGCTTCGTGCGCGAGATCGGCCGCCGGCGCAGAGGGGTCGCATCGACGCCCGCGGGGCTCGCCGTGATCGACGAGCTGATCACCAACGCGATGTGCCTTTCGAAGGAAGGCATCAACGACGACGGTTCGGGTGTGAGTCACTACAGCACGCACTCGGCGCGCTACTTGCGCCACTTGCTCGAAGCGATCCGAGTGCAGCCGTGGGGCGCACAGTTCGAGTCGGAGCTGGCGATCTCGGGACGGACCGGCACGATGGCGTCACGCCTCAACACTCCCGCGATGGTCGGCCGCGTACACGCGAAGACAGGCACCGTGCGCGGCGGACGCGCGTTGAGCGGCTACGCAACGACCGTAGGCGGGCGCGCAGTGGTGTTCTCGATCATCGGCAACGGCGACGATACGAAGTTGACGACGAAGGTCATGGACGAACTTCTCGAGACGATCGTCAGCTACGCGGGCTGAGTTACAGTCCGCGGGCCGTGCTTGCTGACTACGCTCCGCTGCGTGGAGCACGACCATCCCTTGACCGGTCTGCGGGTGGTCGATCTCTCGACCGGTATTCCCGGCGGATATTGCTCGAAGCTGCTCGCCGATGCCGGCGCCGACGTGATAAAAGTCGAGCCGCCGCACGGTGACCCGTTGCGCGGCTACAGCGACGGCGTGCTGTTCGAGTTCTTGCACACGTCCAAGCGCAGCATCGTGCTCGATCTCGAAGACGACGACGACCGCGACACGTTGCTCGTCCTCTACACAACTGCCGATCTGGTCATCGAAAGCTTCGAGCCCGGCGTCATCGAATCACTCGGGCTCGGCTACGACGCGCTCCAGGGCCGCAACGTGCGCGCGACGATGCTGTCGATCTCCAACTTTGGGCGCGGTGGGCCGTGGTCCAACCGACCGGCATCCGAATTCACACTGCTCGCGCAAGCCGGCTCGACCGCGACACGCGGGCTTCCAGGACGGCCGTTCGTCAACGCCGGCGGTCGCATCGGCGACTGGATGGGGGGCGTCAACGCCGGTGTCGCGGCGTTGGCCGCGCTGCGGCGCGCTCGGGCGTGCGGTCGCGGCGATCACGTCGACCTCTCCCTTCTCGAGGCGGTCACACCGACGTGTACCAACGTGCAGACACTCTACGGATCGATGACCGGTACGTATGACGCGCTGCCACGGCTCGAGATTCCTTCGATCGAACCGACCAAGGACGGCTATGTCGGCTTCTGTATCTTCACCGGCCAGCAATGGATCGACTTCTGCGTATTGATCGGCCAACCCGAGCTGGCCGACGACCCCGAGCTGGCGAACATCGGTGGGCGCATCGCGAACGGTGAGCGCGTCATCTCGCTGGTGCACGACTTCACCACCGCGCACACGACGCAAGAGGTGGTCGAGATCGCGACGATGCTGCGCATCCCCGTCGCGCCGATCGGCAACGGGGAGAACATCCCGACGATGGACCACTTCGTCGAGCGCGGTGTCTTCACGAAGAACCCTGGCCGCGGGTTCTTGCAACCGCGGGTGCCCTATCGCATCACCGGTCACTCGACGCGACCGTTCACGGCGGCACCATCGGTGGGCCAACAGGGCCGCGAGATTCGCAACGAATTGGCCCGTAGCCGGTCGGCGGATGAAGCCCAGCCCTCTGTGCCCGCCGAGCCGGCGACATTGCCCGACGACGCGTGGCCACTCAACGGTGTTCGCGTCGTCGACATGACCGCGTTCTGGGCCGGCCCGTATGCCACGTACACACTCGCTTGTCTCGGCGCCGACGTGATTCATGTGGAGTCGGTGCAACGACCCGACGGTATGCGCTTCGGCTCGGTGCAACCACCGTCTGTCGACGAATGGTGGGAGTGGGGACCGACGTTCCACTCGGCCAACGCCGGCAAGCGCTCGATCACGCTCGACCTCACGCGCGACGACGGACGAGCATTACTGCGGCGACTCATCGAGCAATCCGACGTTCTCGTCGAGAACTACTCGGCGCGCGTCATGGAACAGTTCGGCCTCACCTGGGATGTGGTGCACGCGTGGAATCCACGCCTCGTCATGGTGCGCATGCCCGCCTTCGGACTCGATGGTCCTTGGCGCGACCGCGTCGGTTTCGCGCAGACGATGGAGCAGGTATCCGGCATGGCGTGGCTATCCGGGTATGCCGACATTGCACCGATGAACGCTCGGGGACCGTGCGATCCGCTCGCCGGGCTTCATGCGGCATACGGCGCGCTCGTCGGTCTCCACCTGCGCGAGCAGACCGGCCTCGGCACGTACATCGAAGCGACGATGGTCGAGACCGCACTCAACGCTGCCGCGGAACAGGTCATCGAGTGGTCGGCACACGGTCAGTTGTTGACGCGTGACGGCAACCATCACCACGGTGTCGCGCCACAGGGCGTCTACACCGCTGCCGATCAACCCGAAGGCACGATGGGAGCGGTGGCACTCTGCGTCGAGACCGACGCGCAGTGGCGCGCCCTCGTCGAGCTCATAGATGATGGGCGACTGCGTGACGAACGCTTCGTCGATCTCGACGAACGACTCGCCGCGCGTGATCTCTTCGACGACGTGCTGGCCGCATGGTGCGCGGCGCGCGGCACCGACGAGGCGGTGCAGTCGCTGCTGTCCGCCGGCGTACCCGCGGCCCCCGTCGTCGGCGCGCGCTGGGGCGACCGCAATCCCCAACACGACGCGCGCGGCTTCTACGAGGCGGTCGACCATCCGGTGGCGGGCACCCACCGCATCGGCGCGTTCCCGGTCGTATTCGCGCGGCAACCGTCGGCGCGCTTCTCCCGACCGGCCCCCCGACTGGGCGAGCACAACCGGGAGGTGTTGGGTGGCTTGCTCGGCGTCACCGACGACGAATTGGCCCGCCTGACCGCCGCCAAGATCATCGGCACCCGCCCCGGCGGCTGACCCGTGGGGATGACGACGACATAGTGACGGTAGCTTGTCGCAATGGTCGAGTACGCCGCGCCGGTGAAGGACATGCAGTTCGTGCTCGAGCAACTGTGCGATGTGCGCGGCCTGGCGGCGCTCGAGGCGTTTGCCGACTTCGACGCCGACAGCTTGGGTGATGTGTTGCACGAAGCCGGCCGGTTTGTCGGCGACGTGATCGCACCGACGAACCACGAGGGAGACAAGGTCGGCAGCCGCCGCAACGACGACGGCACAGTCACCACGCCGCCCGGCTTCAAGCAGGCCTACCGGCAGTGGGTCGACGGAGGATGGGCGGCGGCGCCGTTCGATCCGACCTATGGCGGTGGCGGCTTGCCGTGGTCGGTCGCGATCGCGGTCAGCGAGATGGTCACCGCCGCGAACATGGCGTTCTCGTTGTGCCCGATGTTGACGCAGGGCGCGATCCACATGCTCGGTGCGCACGGCAGCGACGAGCAGAAGGCCACCTATCTGCAGCAGCTGATTTCGGGCGAGTGGAGTGGCACGATGTTGCTGACCGAACCGCAGGCCGGATCAGACGTGGGCGCCCTCACGACGCGGGCGGTCAAGCAACCCGACGGCACCTACCGGTTGTTCGGTCAGAAGATCTTCATCACGTGGGGCGAGCAGGATCTCACTGAGAACATCGTGCACATCACGTTGGCCCGCACCCCCGACGCACCGGCGGGCACCCGCGGCATCTCGGTGTTCATCGTGCCGAAGTTCTTGGTCGCGTCCGACGGTTCGATCGGTGGACGCAACGACATCACCTGTGTAGGCATCGAGCACAAGATGGGGATCCACGCGTCACCGACCTGTGTGATGGCGCTCGGCGAGCGCGACGGCGCGGTCGGTTACCTCATCGGCGACGAGCAACAGGGCATGCGCAACATGTTCACGATGATGAACTTCGCCCGCCTGTCGGTTGGCGTCGAAGGCTTGGCCGTCGGTGAACGTTCCTATCAACAGTCAGTGGCATTCGCCCACGAGCGGCGTCAGAGTCGCGCGGTCGGTTCCACCGAGACGGCGTCGCCGATCATCGAGCACCCTGATGTGCGGCGCATGCTGTTGACGATGAAGGCCAACGTCGAAGCCATGCGCGCCTTGTGTTATGTCAACGCGGCTGCCATCGATCGGGGTCATGCCGCCGCCGACGAAGCAACCCGCACCCGTAACCAAGAACTCGCCGATCTTCTGACACCGATCTCGAAGGGCTGGTGCACCGACGTCGGTAGCGACGTGGCATCGCTCGGCATCCAAGTACACGGCGGCATGGGCTTCATCGAGGAAACCGGTGTCGCGCAGCACTATCGCGACGTGCGCATCGCCGCCATCTACGAGGGCACCAACGGCATTCAGGCCATCGATCTCGTCGGTCGCAAACTGCCGATGCGCGACGGCGCCGTCGTGCGCGAACTCCTTGCAACGATGCGCGGTCTCGATGCCGAACTCGCGGCAAGCGATCTCGACGATCTGCGCGCGCCGCTCACGCACGCCATCGACACCGCCGCCGAAGCCACCGAATGGCTGCTGCGCAACCGGGCCAACCAGGCCGACGTACTCGCCGGTGCCACACCATTCCTGCGCATGGCCGGGCTGGTTGCGGGGGGCTGGTTGCTCGCTCGCGCCGCGCTCATCGCCTCGCAGCAGCGCGCCGCCACCACCGCTGATCCCGAAACACGAGCCTGGTTCGACGCCAAGATCGCGACGGCGCGTTTCTTCGTGACCCAACTGTTGCCCGGCGCCGCGGCACTGTTGCCTGCCGTCACTGGCGGCGCGGGCCAACTCGACCCGCTCGCCTTCGCATAGCCGAGCGCTCGCGCGAGGCTACCGACCCAGCACCGCGATCAGGGCGTAGTGGTGCCCGAACGCATGAACGCGTAGATGAACAGGGCCGTCAACAGCAGCGCCGCTGCGATCATTGTGAAGGTGATCAGCACCATCCACCGTCGCACCGCGATCGTCTCGGCCATCGGGCCGAGGAACGAATCGTCGTCGATGAAATCGTCGTCGTCGTCGTCATCGGCCGAAAATGGTGCCCACTGCGGTGGGGCAACCGTAGCGGTGGCCGTATCGCTGTCGATCCGCAGCTTGGCGTCGTAGGCAGAGCGCCGGCCGCTGTCGGACAGCACGCGCCACGCTTCGTTGATGGCGATCATCTCCGCGCTCACGACACCGCCGTGCGTGTCGGGATGCAATCGCTGCGCCAGACGGCGATAGGCACTGCGAATCTCGGCATGGCTCGCGGTACGAGCAACACCGAGCTTTCGATAGTGATCAATCGTCATGGCCGGCTACCGCTCGTCGGATCCGCGTGACGACGACGCGATGACTGCGGCTCAGTTGAAGGGCGGGACGTCGGTCATCTCGATGACGTTGCCGGAGGGATCTTTGACGAATGCGGTCTTGACACCGACGCCGAAGTCTTCGCGCTGGCGGATGTCCATGAAGAAGTCGACGCCGCGAGACTTGAGCGACTCGACCGTCGATTCGAATTCGTCGCTCGGGATGAAGATCGCCAGGTGCGGGAAGGCTTCGTTCCAGTCGGGCATCTTCTTGACGTGGCTCAGGTGCAGCTGCGAGTTGCCCAGCCGGAACCAGTAGCCCCCGAACCCGCCGAAATCGGGACGGGGCAGGACCTCGAGACCGAGCTTGTCCTCGTAGAACTCACGCGCCGCATCGATGTCGGTGACGCAGAGGTTGACGTGTGCGTAGCCAGCGATTTGTCGAGTCATGGGCACAGTCTACGACGGACAGTGGATTCAGTCGATCGCCGACCAATTCCGCTTTGGGTACAGGGCCACGGCCGGGGCGTAGAGCCACTCGTCGCGATAGGCCCGGCGGGTCAGGTACTGCAGCGTCGAGGCGTCGTCGAGGGTGCCCTTGCGGATGGCGGAGTCGAGCTTGCGCAACCCATCGGCCGCCGACTTCGGCTTGCGACCGAGCAGCGTCGCCAACTCGTCGCGCTCGATCTCGGCCAGCGTCGCTGCGTAACGGCGGCGGCGATCCATGCAGTCGATCAGGACGTTGACATCGTTGGCCCGCGATTGCGCGAACGCGCCGGTGACATTGGGCCCGACATCGTTGGCGAGCGCGTAGCGCGCGGCTTCGGCGAGAGGGTCGGCCGCACCGTCGTCCTCGGGCATCTCGGGCTTGTCGATCGGGATGTCCATCGCCTCGGACAGCGCCTCGCACGTTGCTCGGTCGCCGATGTAGCGATACGCGAGGAACCACGCAACCGGCTCGCGCGGGTGGGCCATCACCGTGACCGCGTGGATGGGGATCATGCCGCGCACGTTCTGCTGCACCCGGTAGTACATCGTCGCGACTCGGTCGTAGGGGATGCCGCTCGACTGTTCGTACAGTTTGAACAGGCCCGTGAGCCCGCCCGACGGGTTCCAGAATTCACGCACGCAGATGTTGCCGAGGTCTTCCATCGGGTCGCCGTAGTGGCCCCATTCGAAATCGATGACCGCCGACACCCGATCGGCATCGAACATGAAGTTGACGGGGCCGGTGTCGCCCTGCACCAGCGAGACGCGCGCCATGGTCTTGGGCGCGTATGTGCGCAGCCACTGCACACCGAAGGTGATCAGTGGGTCGTGGTACATCTTCAGGAAGTCTTTCCACTGACGCAGGATGAGGTCGAGCTCTCCGAGCGCCGCTTCGGCCGGGGTCGTCGGCTTGTAGGCCATGTGGCGATCCAAGCCGAGATCATCGAGATCGAGCGTGTGCATTTCACCCACGATCTGCATGAAGTGCTCCATCACCGCGCGCTGATGGCGCTCATAGGTGATGCGATCGAGATCGCTACGCCCCCGCACCCGTTCGAACAGCGTGCAGCCGAGCTTCTCGCTGCGTCCGTAGACGACAGGGACCGGGACGCTCGTCTGGCCCAGCGCCTCGATGATCTTGGTCTCTTTGGCCAGCGACCACGGGTTGCGCGGTTGGCGTTCGCGTTCGAGCCGCAAGAACCCCTCCATCACCGAGCCGTCCTTGGCGGTGATGTCGACGACCCACGCTTCCCGGCGCGCCACGTGGCGTTCGAGCCGCGTGATCTCCCCCTTGCCCGTCTTCGCCACCCAGTCGGTGATGCCGTCCGGCAGATCGTTCGTGAACTCCATAAGGCTGCTTCCCCCGCTCTGAAGGGCCGCTCGGGCCCTGCGCTCTACGTCGAACCCAGCTGATCCGTCTGCCCGCGCGCGGTTGCCGCGAGCTCGTCTGCGTACGCCTGCAACTCGGTACGCAATCGTGCGTCGGCGAGGCCCAACATGCGCACCGCGAGCAGGGCGGCATTGCGGGCGTTGTCGATGGCGACGGTCGCCACCGGCACGCCGGTCGGCATCTGCACGATCGACAGCAACGAGTCGGCCCCCTGCAGCTTGGTGATGCCGATCGGTACACCGATGACAGGAAGCACTGTGGCGGCGGCCAGCATGCCCGGCAGATGCGCCGCCCCGCCGGCACCGGCGATGAGCACCGAGAGACCGCGCGACTCCGCGGTGGCCGCGTACTCGAGCATGTCGTGCGGTGTGCGGTGCGCCGACAGCACCCGCACCTCATGGGCCACCGAGAAGCGATCGAGCATCTCGACCGCGCCCTTCATGACGGGATAGTCGGAAGAACTGCCCATCAACACGGCGACCACAGCGGCACTCATCTCAACATCCTCGTCGTCTCAGGCATCCATCGCTAGTCCACCGAGCGCCCGTACCGCCGCGTGGGCCCGCTCGCGCGCCATATCGACATCGCCCGCGAGGACGGTCACGTGGCCGAGTTTGCGGCCGGGACGCCACGATTTGCCGTACAGATGGACGTGTACGTCGTCGATGCGCAGCGCGTCCGCGAGCCGTTCGGTCGGGTCGCCGTCGTCAGAACCGACGACGTTGACCATCACCGCGGACGGCGCACGCAGCTGGGCCGAACCGAGCGGCCAGTCGAGCACGGCGCGCAGCTGATTCTCGAATTGCGAGGTGCCACAACCCTCTATCGAATAGTGACCGCTGTTGTGCACCCGCGGCGCGAGTTCGTTCACGACCAGTTCACCGTCGACGACGAAGAGCTCGATCGCCAGAAAGCCCGCGAGATCGATGGCGTGCGCAAGATCGCGGGCGAGCTGCTCGGCCGCGGCCGCGAGTTGCGGCGTGATCGGCGCGGGCGCGATCACTTCGCGACACATGCCGTCGCGCTGCACCGTTTCGACGACCGGATAGACGACGATGTCGCCACTCGGCCGGCGCGCCACCTGCACTGCGATCTCCCGTTCGAGCGCGAGGCGCGGCTCGACGACGAGTTCACGGCCGTCGAGCGGGATCGCCGCAAGACCACCGGCGTCGTCGACCATCCACACGCCGCGACCGTCGTAGCCGCCGCTCGCCAACTTCACCACGATCGGCCACCCGTGGCGCTCGGCAAACGCGACGACCCCATCGGCGGTCGTCGTCGTGGCGAAGTCGGGCACGGGGAAACCGAGCTCGCCCAACGTCTGGCGCTGCGTCGCCTTGTTCGACAGTGCCATGACCGCGGATGAGGGGCGCACGACGAGACCGGCCGCCTCCATGGCGCGCACCCGGTCGAGGGCCAAGAGCTCATGCTCGAAGGTGACCACGTCGACGAGGCCGAGCCACGACGCGGGATCGCCGCCGGCGAGACCATGGTGCGGGAGCAACGCCGAGGTGGATTCGTCGGCATCGTCGGTGAACACGTCGAGTGACACCGACAGCGCGATGGCGGCTTGCGCCATCATCCGCGCCAGCTGGCCTCCACCGACGATGCCCACCCGCGCACTGGAGGCAGGGCGGGAAGACGGGCTCATGATCGACGAGTCTCGCGTACGGCCGGCTGATTCGCGCTCCCGCGTTCCCGACTCCTTCTGTTGGTGTTTAACAGGTGTCGACACCTGTAAGACACCAAAAGAACCGGTGGTAGGGCGCTACGGGACGATGAGGGTGGCGCGTTCGGCGGCGCAGATGGCGCGCCATTCGCAGCCGGGGGCGTGGTCGTTGACGAGTCCCATCGCTTGCATGAACGCGTAGACGGTCGTCGGGCCCACGAAACGCCAGCCGCGGCGCTTGAGGTCCTTCGAGAGGCGCACCGAGTCAGGTGTCTGTGACGGCAAAGGTATCGGGGTAAGGGCTGAGCCGGCCGGTTCGAACGTCCAGATGTAGGTCGCCAACGAGCCGAACTCGTCGATGACCTCGAGGCAACGTTGCGCGTTGTTGATGGTGGCCTCGATCTTGCCGCGGTGGCGCACCATGCCCGCGTCGCCCAACAGGCGATCGACATCGGCCGCGCCGAACTGCGCCACCTTCACCGGATCGAAGCCCGCGAAGGCGCTGCGGAAGTTCTCGCGCTTGCGCAGGATCGTCATCCAACTCAAACCGGATTGGAAGCCCTCGAGCGAGATCTTCTCGAGCAGGCGCCGGTCGTCGACCGCCGGATGTCCCCACTCGTCGTCGTGATAGGCGACGCTGTCGGGTGCGTCACCGGGCCACCAGCAGCGCGTGCGTCCTTGCGCGTCGACGCGCACCGACTCGCTCATCGCTTCCCGCTCTGCCGGGGGCCGCTCGGGCCCCGCTTCGCGCTCTGCCGGGGGCCGCTCGGGCCCATCAGCCGGGAGAAGCCGCGACGATGGCCGGCACGGCGTCGCGCGCCCAGTGCTCGAGAATCGACGGCAAGAAGCCGAACACCAGCGTGACACCCACCGCGATCACGATCGCGAGACCCGCGAGCGACGGGATGGCGACCGGGATGTCGTCGCCCGCTTCGGCGTCGCTGGCGTACATGGCCAACACGATGCGCAGATAGAGGAACGCGGCGATGACCGCCGAGACCATGGCGACGATGGCGAGCCAGTAGGAGTGCGCTTCGGTTGCGGCCTGGATGACGTAGAACTTCGCGAAGAAGCCCGTGGTGAACGGCACGCCCGCTTGCGCCAGCAGCAACAACGTGAACGCGAACGCCAGCACCGGGCGGCGGGCACCGAGGCCGCGATAGTCGTCGATCGAATGGCGCGCGTCGCCGGTGCGACCTACAAGGGTGACTACGCCGAAACTGCCGATGACCATGAACGTGTAGGCGGCGAGATAGAAGAGACACGACGCCGTGCCTTTGGCCGATGCAGCTTGCACGCCCACGAGAATGAACCCGGCGTGGCTGATCGACGAATAGGCCAGCATGCGTTTGACGTCGGTCTGCACGATCGCCAGCGTCGAGCCCACGAGCAGCGTGGCCACTGCCAGCGCGTAGACCGCGGGTTGCCAGTCATCGCTGTAGAGCTCGAAGCCGACGACGAAGACTCGCAACAGCGCGGCGAAGCTGGCCGCCTTGACGGCCGCAGCCATGAACGCCACCGACGGCGTCGGTGCGCCCTGATAGACGTCGGGGCTCCACGAATGGAACGGCACGGCGGCGATCTTGAAACCCAGCCCGACGAGCAACAGCGCCATGCCGATGAGCAACATGCCGTCTTGCACGAGAACGGTCGTCGCCAGGAACGAACGGATGTCGACGAGGTTGGTGGAGCCTGTCGCGCCATAGACCATGGCGATGCCATAGAGAAGGAACGCCGACGAGAACGCTCCGAGCACGAAGTACTTCATGCCGGCTTCTTGCGATTGGACGCGGCGCAGGTGCATGGCGGCCAACACGTAGGCCGCGATCGACAACGCTTCGAGCCCCAGGAACAACACGAGCAGGTCGTTGGCGCCCGCCATCACCATGCCGCCCGACGCGGACAACAACATGAGTACGTTGAACTCGACGCCTTCGAGCTCTTCACGGCGGAGATAGTCGTGCGCCAGCAACGCGGTCAACACCACGGCCGCGCTGATGATCGCCACGAAGAACAGGTAGAAGCCGTCGACGCCGAGCATGTTGGACAGCGTGGAGGTCGGCCCGCGCTCGACGTCGTTGACCCGCACCCACACCGGGATCACACACACGCCGGCAGCAATGCCGACGGCGACGGTCCAGGCGGTCGCGAACCAACGCGGCAAATGAGTGACGACCGAGTTGATGGTGAGCAACACGAGGCCGCCCGCCGCGGTGATGATCAACGGGACCAACGCCGGCCAATCGACCGACGGCGACGGGATCGCCACCGAGTCGACTTGAGCAAGGATCGCGCCGAGGCTCACTTGTGTTCCCCTCCGCCGGCGCTGCCGTCGTTGTCAGCTCCACCTTCGGCGGCGTGCGCTTCTCGTTCGGCTTTCTCTTCCTCGCGTTGCTCGTCGGTCTTGGGGCCTGTCTCGGAGAAGTCGGGCACATTGCGGCTGACGTGATCGATGAGCGCCACGACCGAAGGCTCCATGCGATCGAGCACCGGCTTGGGATAGACGCCGAGGAACACGATCAAGCCGAGCAGCGGTGCGAGCACCAATGCTTCGCGGGCCTTGAGATCGGGCATCGAGCGGTTGGCTTCGTCGGGCGTGCCGTGGAAGACGCGCTGATAGGCCCACAGCAGATACAGCGCGGCGAGGATGACACCGATGGTGGCGACGACCGCCCACCAACGATGCGAGGCGAATGCACCGAGCAGCGTCAGGAATTCACCGACGAAGCCGTTGAGGCCGGGCAGGCCGATCGACGAGAACATCACGACGGTGAATACGGCGGCCATGATCGGCGCCGACTTCTGGAGGCCCTTGAGCTCGGAGATCTCTCTCGTATGGCGGCGTTCGTAGATCATGCCCACCAGGAAGAACAGTGCGCCGGTCGACACCCCGTGGTTGACCATCTGCAAGATGCCGCCTTCGATGCCTTGGCGGTTGAGCGCGAAGGTGCCGAGGACGATGAAGCCGAGGTGCGCCACGGACGAGTACGCGACGAGGCGCTTGAGATCGCGCTGCATCGTGGCCACGATCGCGCCGTAGACGATGCCGATCACGCCCAACGTGATCATCGTCGGCGCGAAGTACACCGCTGCTTCGGGGAAGAGGTAGATGCCGAAGCGCAGGAACCCGTAGGTACCCATCTTCAACATGATGCCGGCCAAGATGACCGAGCCCGCAGTCGGTGCTTCGGTGTGCGCGTCGGGCAGCCAGGTATGCACCGGGAACAACGGCACTTTGATGGCGAACGCCACGGCGAACGCAAGGAAGATCCAACGGCCGGTGGTGAGGGACAACACCTGCGTGTCGGCAATCGTCACCAGGTTGAAGGTGAGCGAGCCCTCGACGGCGCGCGCATGCAGCACCGCGGTCGACACCAGACCCACGAGCATGAGCGCCGAGCCGAACATGGTGTAGATGAAGAACTTCGTCGCCGCGTATTGCCGGCGCCCGTGGCCCCACTTGGCGATGAGGAAGTACATCGGTACGAGCACGATCTCGAAGAACACGAAGAACAGGAACAGGTCGAGCGCCATGAAGACGCCCATGCATCCGGCTTCGAGCAGCAGCAGCCACGCGTAGTACGGCTTTTCGTCGTGATCGGGATCGACGCCGAAGATCGCCAGAGGAAACAGGATGCCGGTCAACACGACGAGGAAGAGCGAGATGCCGTCGACGCCGAGGAACCACGAGATGCCGAGGTCTTTGATCCAGCTGTGCTCTGACACGAACTGAAAGTCGGGCGTGTTCGTCTTGAACTCGGCCAGCATCCAGACACTCATCGCTCCGGTGGTGAGCGAGAAGAGCAGCGCCACGAGTTTGATCAGGTCGGGACGGCGCTTGCCCAGGAACGCCACGACCACCCCGCCGGCGGCGGGCACCGCAATGAGGCACGGCAAGATCGGGAAGTTCGTCGCACTCTCTTGTGCGAGTAGGGCCGTGCTCATCACAGCGCCGCCCTCGACAAGAACAGCGCGAGCAGCAACGCCGCACCGACGCCGACGAACAGCGCGTAGCTGCGCACGAATCCTGTTTGCAGCCGGCGGAGGTGGCTGGCGCCGAAGCGGATGCCGGTGCCGACGCCGTTGACGATGCCGTCGATCACCTTGCGATCGAACCGCGCGGTTGTCTCGAAGCCGACTTCGCCGGGGCCGCCCATGAAGGCCGACACGGTCTCGTCGTAGTACCAAGCACGCGCGAACGCCGGCAATTCGATGCGAGCCGGGTCGACGCGAGGCTTGATGTAGACGAAGTAGGCGCCCACGATGCCGGCGATGGCGACGACGCTGGCGATGATGGCCAACGTCCACAGACCTGCGCCGTCGACGCCGAGATGTGCTTCGTGCTCGAACAACGACGGTTCGAGCCAGATCTCGAGTCGCTTGAGCGAATGCGTGAACGGCAGGTTGAGGAACCCGCCGATGACCGACAAGCCCGCGAGTACGACGAGCGGCAGCCACATGAGCCACGACGACTCGTGGGGGTGAAACTTGGCGCGCGCCGCGATGTCGGCGGTGGGTAGGTAGTCCGCGATGCCTTCGACGTCGGGTTCGGCCGTGTAGCTGGCTTCGGGCACGCGCAATTCGCTGACGCGAGTGCGCAGCGCGGTTGCTTCGCTGCGCGCGGTCGCGGCCGCGCTCTGCGCCTCAACGAGCGTGCGCTGCGCAGCGTCGAACTCGACGGTGGCGCCGGCGCGCAAGTCGTCGGTAGCCGTTGCGAGCTTGGCCCGGGCCGCCGCTACGGCTTCTTCGGCCTTGGTCACCGCGACCGTGGCGGCCAGTGCGCGCTCGTTGACGTCTGCCAGCTTGCGGTGCCACGCCGCGACGATTTCTTCTTTTGTGGGATCGCTGTAGCGATAGCGCTGACCGAAGAAGGTCATGAAGACCTGTCGGGACATGTAGAAGGCGGTCAGCAACGCAGTGAGGAGGCCGATGATCCAGAGACCTTTGTTGTGGTCCCACGCGTGGGCGAGGATCTCGTCTTTCGACCAGAAGCCGGCGAGCGGGAAGACACCGGCGATCGCCAACCATCCGACGATGAACGTCGACGCGGTGATCGGCATCAGTTTGTAGAGCCGCCCGTAGTGGCGCATGTCCTGATCGTCGTGCATGCCATGGATGACAGAGCCCGAGCCGAGGAACAGCAGCGCCTTGAAGAACGCGTGCATCACCATGTGGAAGATGGCGGCGACATACGCACCCGTGCCGACCGCGAGGAACATGTAGCCGAGCTGGCTCACGGTCGAATACGCCAGCACCTTCTTGATGTCGTTCTGACCGATCGCAATGGTGGCGGCGAACAGTGCCGTGCCGGCACCGACCCAGGCGATGGTGTTGGGTACCCAGTCGTTGGCTTCGAACAAGATGGGGTTGAGGCGCGTCAACAGGTAGACACCCGAGGTGACCATCGTGGCCGCGTGGATCAGCGCGGACACCGGCGTCGGGCCGGCCATCGCGTCAGGCAGCCAGAGGTAGAGGGGGAACTGCGCCGACTTGCCCACCGCGCCGAGGAAGAAGAGCGCCGCGATGGCGCTGGCGGTCGTCGGCGACAGCAGGTGTTCTTCGGCCTGGCCGAACACGTCGAGGTACGTGACGCTGCCCAGCGCCTGGAACGTGAGGAAGATCGCCACCATGAAACCGAAGTCACCGATGCGGTTGGTGACAAAGGCCTTTTTGCCCGCCGACGCGTTGGCGTCGGTGCCGAACCAGAAGGAGATCAAGAGGTAGGAGCACGCACCGACGCCCTCCCACCCGAGGAAGGTCATGAGCATGTTGTCGCCGAGCACGAGGATCAACATCGAGAAGGCGAACAGGTTGAGATAGACGAAGAACTTGGCGAAGTTCGCGTCGCCGTGCATGTAGCCGATCGAATAGAGATGGATCAGCGTGCCCACGCCGGTGATGAACAGGCACATGGTGATGGCCAACGGATCAACGAGAAAACCGACGTCGACCTTGAACGTGCCTGAGTGGAACCATTCGAACAGCGTCTGCGTGAAGAAGCGATCGTCGCCGGCGCGGTCGGTCAAGCCGAAGAACACGATGGCGGTCGACACGAACGAACCCGCCATTGCGCCGGTCGCCAGCCAACCCGCGAGCGGTTCGCCCAACTTGCGGCCGAGCACCACCAGCACCAGAAAACCGGCGAGCGGAAACGCCGGGATCAACCAAACGGCATCAAGCATGCGTCGTCATCCCTTCAACACCGACACATCGTCGGCACTGACGTGAGGACGCCGGCGCAGGATCGACACGATGATTGCGAGACCCACGACCACTTCGGCCGCGGCTACGACCAACACGAAGAACACTGCGATCTGGCCGCCCAGATCGTTGAGCTTCTTGGCCATCGCGACAAAGGTCAGGTTGACGGCGTTGAGCATGAGCTCGATGCACATGAACATCACCAGTGGATTGCGCCGGGTGAGCATGCCGAACATGCCCACCGCGAACAACGCAGCGGCCAGGATCAGGTACCACTCGACGGTGACGTCGACGGAAGCGAGAACGCCCATTATCCGTTGGCCCCTTCGTCGACCGTCAGTTCATCGGCCTTGCGGCCGGCCATCAATCCGTCGAGGGCCGATGGCGGGATCTCTTGCAGTTCGCCCTTGACCTTGCGGGCGAAGACCACTGCCGCGATGACGGCGATCGTCAACAACAGCGCAGTGATCTCGAAGGCAAACGCGTAGCGGGTGTAGAGCAGTTCGCCCAGGGCCTTGGCGTTGTCTTCGGACGGGCCCAGCTCTTTGGTCTTGGACGTGGTGCCGGTGAGCGCGTCGCCCATCGAGACGATGACCGTCAACGCCGACGCGATGAGCGCCACGCCGACGACCAGTGCCATGGGCCGCTGACCTTTGATCGGCTCGACGCCGAGATCTTCGGCACGGTCGACACCGAGCAGCATGATGACGAACAAGAAGAGAATGACGATCGCGCCGGCGTAGACGATCACTTGCACGACGGCGAGGAAGTGGGCGTCGAGTTGTATGAACAACACCGCCACACCGAACAGCGTCATCACGAGCGACAGCGCGCAGTGCACGGGGTTGCGCATGGCGACCACACCCATCGCGCCGACCGCGATGATGAGCGCCCCCACCACGAAGACCGCGAGCTCCATCAGTGCTGCCCCTGCTCGGGCGCGCGCACGCCGTAACCGAGTTCGCCCGACCACCCGACCGTATTTTCATAGTCGGCGTCGCCCGAAGATGCGGTGGCCCGCATCCACGCGGAAGTGTTGAGGTCGTCGCCTTCGCGCCAGTCCTCCCACGGCATCTGCTGTGGCTTGCCGTCGTCGTCCACCACCAATTCGGCCTTGGTGTAGATGGCGTCGGAGCGGTTGGTGAAGCTGAACTCGAACAGCTTGGACTCGGTGATGGCCTCGGTGGGGCAGGCCTCGACGCAGAGGTCGCAATGGATGCACCGGAGATAGTTGATCTCGTAGACGAACCCGAACCGTTCGCCCGGCGACGTGGGGGCGTCGGGATCGTTGTCGCGGCCGCGCACGTAGATGCAGCGAGCGGGACACACCCCGGCACACAACTCGCACCCGATGCACTTCTCCATGCCGTCTTCGTAGCGGTTGAGCACATGGCGCCCGTGGAGACGAGTGGGTTTGTCGATCTTTTGGTCGTGCTGGTTCTTCTTGTTGCCGCCGCTGTACTCGGTGGTGACGATGGCACCACTCGATTCGCGATCGATGAACTTGTACAACGTGACGAGGAAGCCCTTGAGGTAACCCATCAGACCGCCACCTCCTCGAGCTCGGCTCGTTTGCGGGCGCCGGATCGCACCGCGCTACGCAACAACAGACCGGCCAACGCCATCACGACGAACCCGACGGCGACGACACCGATGCGCTGACCGATGTCCCAGCCCCGTTTATTGAAGACGTCGACGGCGCCGAGCAACACGAACCACCCGAGTGCGAGGGGGATCAACACCTTCCAGCCGAGATCCATCAGTTGGTCGTAACGGAGGCGAGGCAACGTCGCCCGGAACAACACGAACGCGAACAGGAACACGAGCAGCTTGACCATGAACCAGGTCGTCGGGAAGATCCAGCTGCGAACCCAGTCGGGGCCGAGCGACGGGCCGTTGGGGCCACCGAGGAAGAGGGTCACGATGATCGCCGACATCGTGATCGTGTTCATGAACTCGGCCAGGTAGAACATGGCGAATCGAATCGAGCTGTACTCGGTGTGAAACCCACCGACGAGTTCTTGCTCGGCTTCGACGAGATCGAATGGTGGTCGGTTGAGCTCGGCCGTGCCTGCGATCCAGAAGATGATGAAGGGCACGCCCCACGTCTGGACGATGTTCCAGTCGATGATGTTGCCGACTTGGCCGGCGACGATGTCGTGCGAGGAAAGGCTGCCCGTTTTGAGGAACACCGCCGCGAGTGCAAGGCCGAGCGCCGCTTCGTAGGACACCATCTGCGCCGTCGCTCGGACCGAACCCAACAGCGGGTACTTCGAGCCGGATGACCACCCGGCGAGCATGATCCCGTAGACGGCGACCGACGACATCGCGAGGAAGAACAAGATGCCGATCGGCGCGTCGACGACCTGTAGGAAGGTGCGGTCGCCGAACATGTCGACCAAGCCGCCGTCGCGGCGAAAGTTGCCGCCGATGGGCACGATGGCGAAGGTGAGAAACGCCGGCACGAGCGACAGATACGGCGCCAGCTTGAAGACGAACCGATCGCTGCGGTCGGGCACGAGGTCTTCTTTGAAGAAGAGTTTGATGCCGTCGGCGAGTGTCTGCAGGATGCCCCACGGACCGGCCACGTTGGGGCCGATGCGGTTTTGCATCTTGGCGATGATCTTGCGCTCGAACCAGACCATGAGCATCACGGCCACGAGCAACAACGCGAACGCGATGACGACCTTGAGGAGCACGGTCAACACATCACCGAGATCGACGTCGACGAGCATCGGGTCGAGAGCGAACACAGTGGACGTCACGACCGCTCGACCTTCACGGCGGTGACGCGCGTCGACGCGTCGATGAGCGCCGCGGCCGATGCGTTGGCTTGGTTGAAGACCATCGCTGCTGTCCCCTTGGGCACGCCGCCGTCGGAGACTGCCGGTGCATCAACCGAACCGCGGGCCGTGGCCACGCGCACGGTAGTGCCGTCGGCGACGCCCAGCTTGTCGAAATCAGCTGGGTTGAGACGCACCGACGTCGGCGGCGCGAGATGCGCACTCGACGATGAGTTCTGCAGGCCCACGCCTTGGTCGTACATCATGCGCGTCGCCACGAGCAGCAGGCCCGAGCGGTCCTCTTCAGAGCGGGAAGGATCCACGGTGGCATCACTCGCATAGGCGGTCGACGAGCCGCGCACGAGCACGCCGTCGGTTTCTGCCGCCGGGTCGAGGCCGGCATGCAGCGGTGAGAATCGTGTGATCTCGGCCCAGATCTGGTCGTTGGATTCGAGGCGCAGGCTCTTGCCGAGGTGCGCGGCGAGATCGGTGGCGATGATCCAATCGGCGCGCGCGGTACCCGGCGGCGTGACTTGTTGCGCGAGCGGGCTGATGCGGCCTTCGAGGTTGGTGAAGGTGCCCGCGACCTCGGTCGGCCCCGCCGCCGCCAGCACGATGTCGGCGTGGGCACCCGAAGCGTTCACGAACAGATCGACCGCGATCACATGCTCGGCCCGTTCGAGCGCTCGTTGCGCGAGATCGGTGTCGGGGAAGTCGCTGAGGGGGTCGGCGCCCAAGAGCACGAGGGTCGTGATGCGCCCGTCGGCTGCGGCTTGGAGGATGCCGCGAGCATCGAGGCCGCGTTGCGCCGGCACGTTGGGCCACTCTTCGCGTAGCTCGGCACCGCCGTCGCGCAAGGACACCCGGCCGGGCAACAGGCCCGGAGCCAGACCCATGTCGAGCGCGCCGTGCACGTTGCCCCGGCGCAATGCCGAAAGGAAGCGCACACCGGCCACGCCGTGGCGCAACTCGGTGGCGGCGGCGACGACGGCGTCGGGCGACTCGGCGAGCGAGGGACGGCCCAAGATCACCGTGACGGTCGCGGCCGCCAGCAGGCTGCGGCGGGCGTTGCCGATCGCGTCGCGGTCGACGCCGGCCACATCGCCAGTGGGATCGGCGGGCGCGACAAGTGCACGCGCCAGCGCGTCGACCTCGCCCGGTCGAGCGTGCAAACGGTGCGCCGCGTAGGGGGAGAGCCCGGTCGAGCGGGGCGTGAGCTCGATCAACGTGACCTTGTCCTCGACGACGGCGTGGCGCAGCCGGAGATAGAGCGCCCCGAGCTCTTCTTTGGGATCGGGGCCGAGCAGTACGACGACCCCACCCTTGCCGCACGCGTCGTCGATGGTGGCACGGGGCAACGAGAACAACAGCTCGGCGGGCAGGCCGTCGCCGAGTTGGCAATCGACGTTGTCGGTACCGATGACACCTTTGACGAGCTTGGCCCACGCGTACGCGGCCTCGTTGGTGAGGCGCGCTCCGCCGATCACGCCGATCTTGTCGGCACCGGCGGACGAGATCGCTTCGCCGGCGGCGCGCAACGCCTGCGCCCACGTGGCCCGCACGAGTTGCGTGCCATCGCGCCGGAGCTTGCCGAGATCGTCGCCGCGCATGAGTGGCTCGGAGAGCCGAGCATCACTGTTGAGCGCCTCGAAGCTGAACCGTTCTTTGTCCGACAGCCATCCCCAGTTGACCGCGTCACTGTCGACACCGAGATAGCGCAACACGACGTTGCGCGACGACTGCACCGTGATGCGCGAGCCGACGGAGTCGACCGTGGCGGTGGAGCCGACCTCTTCGAGGTCCCACGGGCGGGCCTTGAATCGGTAGGGCTTGGCGGTGAGCGCGCCGACGGGGCAGATCTGCACCGTATTGCCGCTGAAATACGACGCGAACGGGTCGTCGGGGAAGGTATTGACCTGCGTGTCGTTGCCGCGGTTCATGAAGTGGATCAGCGGGTCGCCCGCGACTTCTTTGGCGAAGCGGGTGCATCGATCACAGAGGATGCAACGCTCGCGGTCGAGATAGACCAAGTCGCTGATAGGAATGGGCTTTTCGAAGTGGCGCTTTTCTTCGATGAAGCGTGACTCGCCCGGGCCATAGGCCATCGTCTGGTCTTGCAGCGGACACTCGCCACCCTTGTCGCACACGGGGCAGTCGAGCGGATGGTTGATGAGCAAGAACTCGAGTACGCCGTCTTGCGCCTTCTTGACGTTGGGCGCTTCGGTGTCGACGACCATGTTCGGCGAGACGTTGATCATGCACGCCGGCGACAACGCGGGTCCGCGGCCGGTGTCGATGTTGACCAAGCACATGCGACACATGCCGACAGAGTTCATGCGCGGGTGGTAGCAGAACCGAGGGATGTAGACGCCGGCGCGTTCGCACGCCTCGATGACCAACTCGCCCGGTTCGGCCTCGACCGACGCGCCGTTGACGGTGATCGCGATGGGATCAGGCATCCGCGGCGGCCTTTCGCGTAGGCGGACCGACGAATGCGGCGCCCTTCACCGGCACGGTGATCTCGACGAGCCCTCCGACATACGCCTCGAACTCGTTGCGGAAGCGCATGATGGCCGACGCCACCGGTGTCGTGGCCGACTGGCCGAGAGGGCAGATCGTCGTCATGCGCGGCGGCCAGGCGAGACCGACCGAGATGTTGTCGGAGACATCCATCAGCAGGGCCACGTCGGCGGGGCGCCCGTTGCCGGCGAGGATGCGGTCGAGGATGCGCTCGAGCCACGTGGCGCCCTCGCGGCAGGGCGTGCACTTGCCGCATGATTCACGAGCGAAGAACCGCACCAGCCGCAGGCACGCTTTGACCATGTCGGTGGTGTCGTCCATGACGACGATCGCTCCCGAACCCAGCATCGAGCCGGCCCGGTCGACGACGCCCTTCTCGAGTGGAAGGTCGAGGTGCTCTTCGTAGAACCAAGGAGCAGACGCACCACCGGGGATGAAGGCTTTGAGCGAGCGATCGTCCCGAATGCCACCGCCGAAGCGGGGGTCGAAGATGATGTCGCGAAATGTCGTGACACCGAATTCGACTTCGTAGACACCGGGGTTTTTCACGTGCCCGGACACGGCGAACACGCGGGTGCCCTTGGACTGCTCGGCGCCCAGCGCGTTCCATTTGTCGACGCCGTTGTGAATGATCCACGGCAGATTCGACAGGGTCTCGACGTTGTTGACGATGGTCGGCTTTTGGTAGAGCCCGATCGCTGCCGGGAAATACGGTGGCTTGAGCCGCGGCATGCCGCGGTTGCCTTCGAGCGACTCGATGAGCGCCGTCTCTTCGCCCACGATGTAGGCGCCGGCGCCCCAGTGCATGACGATGTCGACGGAGAAGTTGGTGCCCAAGATGTTCTTGCCCACATAACCCGCGGCGTACGCCTCGTTGAGCGCGCTGGCCACCCGTTCGTGCGCGTGCGCCATCTCGCCGCGTATGTACAAGAACGCTTGACCGCACGCGGCGGCGTAGCACGCGATGAGGATGCCTTCGATCAACTGGTGCGGATCTCGTTCGAGGAGCAGACGATCTTTGTAGGTACCCGGCTCGGATTCGTCGCCGTTGATGACCATGTAGCGCGGCCAGACGTTGGCGGGAGCGAGCCCCCATTTGGTACCGGCGGGGAACCCGGCGCCGCCGCGACCGAGCAGCGATGCGTTCTTGACGTCGTCGTGCACTTGCGCCGGTGTTTTGGCCAGCGCATCACGCAGCCCGAGATAGCCACCGGTGCGCAGGTAGCCGGCGATCGTGTGGCCGTCGACGACGTCGAAGCGCGAGGTGATGATCTTCGGTACTTCGTTGATCGTCATGACGGCCCACCGTCGCCGATCCACACCGGGGCCGAGTTGTCGTCGGGCGCAACGTTGCCGGCGCGCCGATCGGCCGGGATGTGTTGGCGTACCCGCGCCAAGGTGCCGTGCGGCGGGATGTCGTGGCGTGAGCCGCTGCGCAGCTCGGAGATCAAGCGGTCGAACTGCGCCGACGAGACCTTGTTGACATAGCGGTAGTTGACCTGCAGGCAGGGCGCTTCGGTACACGCCGCCACGCATTCGACATCTTCGAGCGTGAAGAGCCCGTCGGCGGTGGTACCGCCCGGCTTGATCTGCAGTGCGTGCTCGGCGTGATGCAACAGCTCTTCGGCGCCGAGTAGCTGGCACGAGATGTTGGTGCAGATGTTGACGAGGAACTTGCCAACAGGTTCGCGCTTGAACATCTCGTAGAAGCTGCACGTGCCCAACACCTCGGCCGGTGTCACCTCTACGAGTTCGGCGATGTGCTGCATCGCTTCTTCGCTGACGTAGCCCGCCTGTTCTTGCGCCAGATGCAGCAACGGGATCAGCGCGCTCTTCTTGACGGGATAGCGCGAAAGGATCTCGTGCGCGATTGTCAGGAATTCGGGAGTGAATCGCGTCATCGATCCACCTCGCCCATGATGGGGTCGACGGAGCTGATGACCGCGACACCGTCGGCGATCAAACCGCCCTGCATCAGATACGGCAACGTCTGCAGATTGACGAAGGAAGGTCCGCGGATGTGCATGCGGTAGGGATGCGCCCCACCGTCGCTCACCATGTAGCAACCGAGTTCGCCGCGCGGGGATTCGACGGCGACGTACACCTCGCCCGCCGGCACCTTGAAACCCTCGGTGAAGATCTTGAAGTGGTGGATGAGCGCTTCCATCGACTCGTCGATGCGCGCCCGCGGCGGGGGCGTGACCTTCTTGTCTTGGATGCGGTAGTCGCCCTTGGGCATGCGTTCGGCGCATTGGCGCACGATGCGCATCGATTCGCGGACTTCGTTGAGCCGGATGGCGTAGCGATCGAACGAGTCGCCATAGCTGCCCACGATCACATCGAAGTCGACATCGGCATAGGCGAGATACGGCATATCGCGGCGAAGATCCCACGCGTAACCGGTCGAACGCAACAGCGGGCCGGTGGCCGACAACGCCAACGCCTCATCGGTGCCGAGGACACCGACACCCTGTAACCGCTCGCGCCAGATGGGCTGACCGGTCATCAAGGTGTCGTACTCCTCGAGCCGCGCCGGCAGTGTGTCGAGGATGACCATCACTGCGTCGAGCCAACCGTCGGGCAGATCGGCCGCAACGCCACCGGGGCGGATGTAGTTGTGGTTCATGCGCAGACCGGTGACCATCTCGAAGAAGCGCAGCACTTCTTCGCGCTCGCGCCATCCGTAGATCATCATGCCGACCGCGCCCAGATCCATGCCGTTGGTGGCGAGGAACAGCAAGTGCGACGCCATGCGGTTGAGCTCGCACATCATCATGCGGATCCACGTGGCGCGCTCGGGCACTTCGATACCGAGCAACTTTTCGGTGGCGAGCGAGAACACCAATTCGTTGAAGAGGGGGGCCGCGTAGTCCATGCGGGTCACGTTGGTCGGGCCCTGTAGGAACGTGAGCGACTCGCCGGTCTTTTCCATGCCGGTGTGCAGGTAGCCGATGATCGGCTTGGACCGCAGCACCGTCTCGCCTTCGAGCTCCAACATGAGTCGCAACACGCCGTGCGTCGACGGATGCGACGGGCCCATGTTGATGATCATGCGATCTTCGTCGTGTGGTCCCCGGGGCGCGGTGTCGATGGCCGCGACCTCGCGCTCGGACATGCGCAACACGGCCGACGAATCGCGGCGTCGTACTCGTGCGTCAGAAGGCAAGTCGGTCGTGGTCGTCATCGCTTCACCGGGTCGCCGGCGCGTCTTTGAATTGCACCGGGATGCGGCCGATGGCGTAGTCCTTGCGCAACGGGTAACCGATCCAATCTTCGGGCATCAAGATACGCGTGAGATCGGGATGGTTCTCGAACTCGATGCCGAACATGTCGTAGACCTCGCGCTCGAGGGCTTCGCTACCGGGATAGAGGTCGAACATGGATGGCACGCGCGCATCGTCCGCGGGTACCTGCACCCGCAACCGTATGCGATCGCGCTTGGTGTGCGAGATGAGCCCGATCACAAGTTCGTATCGTTCGGCGTCGATGCCCTCGGGCAGGTCGCGCGTGCCCTCGTAGGTGAGATAGTCGGTTGCGGTGACGTCGATGAGTTGGTTGAAGCCGTCGCCTTGCAGTTGCGTCACGGTCGCCACGAGTGCATCGCGAGTGGCATGGAGCACCCGCTGGCCGCGTGATTCGGTTACGAGCGCGCCGTACGCGCGCTCGGGCCCGAGCGGCCCCTCAGAGCCGGGATCTTGGTCAGGTGCAGCCTCGGCGGGTGCGTCGGTCGGCTCGTCAGCCACGACTCAACGCCTTTCGCTCGGCGTTGTCTCGCCGGCGGCGAGATGGCGCTTGGCCCGCTTGAGCACGATCGGCGCCGCTTCGCGCTGCTCGATCGACACCTCGGCACCCTTGCCGGTTGCCTCGCGGCGTTGCATCAGCTCGCCGGTTTCGATGATGCGGTGCAGCGTGGTGATCGCGTGAATGAGCGTCTCGGGGGCCGGCGGGCAACCCGGCGCATAGACATCGACCGGCACGATCTGATCGACGCCCTGCACGATGGCATAGTTGTTGAACATGCCGCCCGACGACGCGCACACGCCCATCGAGATGACCCACTTGGGTTCCATCATCTGGTCGTAGATCTGGCGCAGTACCGGCGCCATCTTTTGCGAGACGCGGCCGGCGACGATCATCAGATCGGCTTGTCGGGGCGACGCGCGGAATACTTCCATGCCGAAGCGGGCAAGGTCGTAATGCGCGGCACCTGTGCCCATCATCTCGATGGCACAGCACGCGAGACCGAAGGTGGCGGGCCAGCACGAGCGGGCGCGCGACCAGTTGACGAGATCTTCGAGCTTGCCGGTCAGGAAGTTGTGCTGGAGCCCGGCGATTCCGTCATCGAGTATGTCTTGGAGCGCCATCGATCACGCCGCCTCTCCATCGTGAGGCCGACCTTCGAGCCCGACGCGACGGATCGTGGTCGCAGTGGTGCGTTCCTCGGAAACCATCGATCGCATGCTGCGCAATTGCTTGACAGGACCCCAGTCGAGGGCGCCGTTGCCGATCAGATAGACGAACGACTCGAACACCGCGACGGTGAAGATCAGGATTGCGACAAGACCGAAGAGACCGGCCTCGGCATGGGCAACCGCCCACGGGTAGAAGAAGATGATCTCGATGTCGAACACGATGAAGATCATCGCCACGAGGAAGAAGCGCACGGGGAAACGCTCGGGCGTCTCCTTGGTCGGGATGATGCCGCACTCGTAGGGCGCGCTCTTGCGGTCGTTGGGACTGCGCGGCGCGAGTAGCCCCGACGCCACGAAGCTGCCCGCTCCGAAGAGCGCGGCCAGTGCGAGCAGAAGGACGATCGGCAGGTACTGGCCCATGTGCGGCTACTTCTTCACGATTGCGGCTCGGTTGGCCATCGACTGCTTGTCCCGCAAGTGCAGGAGATAGGCACACGCGCTGAACAACAGCAGCGACGCCACGGTCGTCAGGGCCGGCTGGAAGCGGCGATTGCCGAGGTCGCGCTCCATGATCACGGAGATGACCGGCTTGGTCGGGTCGGCTTCGGGACGAGGCGGCGCTTCGCCGAGGGCGGCCTCTTTCTCCTTGACCTGCTCGACTTGCACGACCGCGTAGCGGATCGGATGCTTGATACGCAGAGAGTTGCCGACGTAGTGCTTGATCCGGTCCCAGCGATTGGGCGAATCGGGCAGCCTCGGCTTGCCGCCGACATCGAAGCTGTCGAGCACCTTGAACTCGTCGGCGCTATCGAAGACGCCTTCGTTGATGAGCTCGGCCGTGGCCGATGCCACCGCTTCGCCCGATTGCGCCGTCGACGACAGGCGCCACCCGCCGAGCTGGATCGTGCCGTCTTTGATGGCCTTGTCGATGAGCGGCTGATCGACGGCTTTGAGCTCGGACAGCGTCACGATGGTGTTGCGCAGATCCCAGTCGGCGCTCTTCTTGGCTGCTTCGTCCGCGGTGAGTCCCTCGAGTTGGTCCGCCGGGATCGGCGAGGCGTACTCCTTGATGGCGGCGGCACTGCCCGAGTTCTTGACGAACTCGTAGGGCGTGCCCGACGCCAAGATGTCGTTGGGAAGTTCGCGGACCTTTGGGATCGACGACCGGGAGAGGTCGCCACCGCGCACGACGTCGACGGTCTGCCACGACGGGTCGGCACCGCGCCAACCGATGCCGAAGATCCACCACACGGTGGCCATGATCGTCATCCAACCGAAGAAACCGGTGAGCGCCAGCAAGGTGCCGACGCGCACGCCGGTGTTGGTGGCCAGCAACAGCCAGATCGAACCCATGAGGATGGCGACGGCCACCGACACGACGAGCAGACCACGAATGGTCAACGTGAAGTTGATGCCGGCAAAGAGAGCGGTATTGAGCGCGGCCAACATCAGAGGCTCCTCTCGTAGGCCACGATCGCCGCGATCTGTTCGGTGGTCAGGATCGCCGGGTAGGAGCACGCCGCGATCGGCGGGCCGCCTTCACCGGGGTCTGGTGGAATCTGGCAATTGTCTTCGGTACGGGCGCCGAAGCCGGGCATGCGACCGCTTCCTTGACCGTATTGGCCGTACTTCACACCGGTCTTGCTACCCGAGGTGATGAAGTCGTCGTGGGTCGCCGGCGTCTCGAACTGGCGCTTGGTGACACCGTTGGTCAAGTTGGGTCCGAAGAACCCGCCGCCCGGGATGAGCCCACCGGGGAACAACAGTTGGCCGGTTTTGTCGGTCGTGGTGGCACCGTTGTAGGAGAAGCCTTTGGTGTGACAACGCGCGCAGTTGTACTGATAGGAACTGGCCGGGTTGTTGAAAAGGTACTTGCCGTAGATGGCCTGGCTGGGCGAACCCTCGGGCGCCTTGGTGATCGTGTTGACGCGCACCTGGGCCGCAGCGTTCGCTTCGTCGTCGAGCTTCTTCTTGGCCGCGGTGATCTTCGTCTGCAGTTGCGCCTTGGCGGAGGTGAGCAAATCACGCCGGAAGGTCTCGGTGGCGGGCTTGTCGATCTCGGTTTGGAGTGCGGTGAGGGTTTTCTCGTCGGCCGCGATCGCGCTGACCTGTGAGGTGAGCGTCGAGTCGGTGGCGAGAACATCGATCTTGGCCATCGCCAGCACGCCCGACATCACGGCGTCCTGCACCTTCTTTTCGCCTTCTTCGCCAATGTCTTGGATCGTGCGCAGATAGACGATCAGCTCGGTGATCTGCTGGTCGGTCATCGGACCACCGCCGATGGTGCCCCATGGCGGCATCACGCCGCGGCCGTAGTTGAGGATGTACCGCACCTCGGTCTCGTCGAAGCGCGTCATCACCGATGTCAACGCCGGGGCGGTCCATTGGACCTGCGCCACGAACTTGCCCGCGGCCTCGTCGGTCAGGGTGTACGGAGCGACACCGCCGACGCCACCGGGGTTGTGGCAGCGCTGGCAGTTGGCCACGAAGAGGGTCTCACCGCGGGTGGCCGACTTGCGCAAGACGCCCGACGTCGCGTTCTCTTGGCGCCCCGGCTCGGCGAGCCAATACATCGGCAAGCCGACCGCGATGGTCGCCAGCATGATCAAGCTGAAGAACAGCGAACGATTGAGCTTGGTGCTCTCGAGCTCTTCGTCCGACAGGTACGGCTTGCGGTTGGGAGCGAGCTCGACCTCCGCGCCCAGCTCGGCGCGTGCTTCTTTTAGGTTGAAGAAAACGAAGAGCACGAACCCGACGATGACGATCGTCGCGATGACGAAGCCGATATTTCGTTGCGTGCTTGCCGCGAGAATCATGCGAACTCCGCGCCGATCATAAGAAACTCTTCTCGATTCGTGGCTGGATCAGCCATGCTCGGCGGCAGCGCCGCCGACACAGTGCGGACCTTCGGGTTCTTGACCAGTGGTGTTCGTGCCGATCGCCGGGCCCTGGATGACAGTGCCCGTATCGACGGTGAGGACGTCTTCGGTGACGGACATCACGAATCGGTCCATGCCACGCGGGGCCGGACCGCCGCGCTTTTCGCCGACCCGGCTGTACTGCGAGCCGTGACACGGGCATTCGAACCACTGAGACGTGAGGCATTGCGGCACACGGCAACCGAGGTGGGGGCACTTCTGGTAGAGCGCCACGACGCCGTGCTCCATGCCGGCCAACTCGGACGTGCTGTAGATCTTGCGCGCTTTTTCGAGTGATCCCGCGGGGTACTCGGTGATCCACATGCGACCTTCGGGCTTGTAGAGGAACCCGCCCGAAGCCTTGACGTCGGCGAGGATGTCGGTAATACGACCGACCTTGATCTTGCCGCCGAAGCCCGCCGCCGAGCTCGGTGGCCACAGGAAGGCCAAGCACGCGCCGCCGAACGCACTGAGCGACGCCACCATCATCAACACGATCGAGCGATTGAAGAACTGGCGCCGCGTGACACCGATGGTCTCTTCGTCGGGCGGCACGAATACAACCGGCGGCGCGCTGGTGACGGCGACCAACTCGGTCGACCCACCACGCCGCTCGAGCACCGCGGCGCGCTCGACTTCGCGCCCGCTGACCGACGCACCGGTCGTCGCCAATTCGCGGTCACGCTTCTTTGTCTCGCGCGACAACTCACCGATAGCGCGGTTCGCATCGTTGCGCCGCATGGCGGTCAGGAAGACCACACCCGCCAGAACGACGAGCACGACAATTGCCAGGACTATGTATCCCATGTCAGCTCCTCATCTCGAAATACGCCCAAGTCACGAATCGATCCTCACAGCTCGAAGAAGATGCCACGTTGCCATGGGAACACGAAGTTGAAGCCCGGACCCCGGAAGAACGACCCGATGATGACCAGCGTGGCCCAGAACATCAGGTGGACCGTCATGATCGAGATCGCGAACTTGCGATTTTCGGGCTTGTTGCTCGGGTTCTTGTCGATATAGGGCGCGATGGTCAACAAGAAGAGGCCCATGCCCGGGATGGTCACGCCGGCGACCATCGGGTGGAACATCGTCAAAAGCTCTTGCAGACCGAGGAAGTACCACGGTGCCTTGGACGGGTTGGGCGTCTGGTTGACGTTGGCCAGTTCTTGGAACGGCGCGTTGACGAAGATCGAGAAGAACAAGGTGAAGGAGGTGCACGCCAATGCGGCGGCGAACTCGATCACCAGCAGGTGCGGCCAGGTGTGAACCTTGTCTTGCGGGGTCGCCTTGACGTCTTGGATCGAACCCGACTTGACCACCGTCAGCAGGCGCTGAGTGTGCCCGCCCGGGCCGGTGAGTGTGGGCGCGGGACCCGCAATCGCCGGCACTGCTCCGCCGGCCGCGGGTGCCGTCGCGACCGCGGTGGCCGTTCCGCCGCCGCCCGCCGGCTCGGCGCCACCGGACTTTTCGCGGGCGGCCTTGCTGCGCTCGAGCAGGTGCGCCGGGATCTTGCTGGCACCGGGGTCGGCGGCGGCCGCCACGGGTGCTGCGGGTTCGGGTGCGGCAGCCGGCGCGGCGGCGCCCGCGGCTTTGGCCGCGGCCTTTGCCTTGGCCTCCTCGGCCCGCTTACGCAGATGTTCGGGAACTTCGGTCATGAAAGGGGACCTCGCCTCGTCAACTCGTGCCCTAGAGGGGGCCCGAGATGCCGCCGTCTTTGCGGACTCGCCAGAAATGGATCGCCATGAAGATGACGATCACGAACGGAAGCATCAACACGTGCAGCACATACCACCGCAACAACGTGTCGGTGCCAATCTCCTTGCCTCCGAGCAACACGAACCGCACTTCGCTTCCGAAGACGGGCGTGTATCCCATCATGTTGGTACCGACGGTCACAGCCCACAGCGAGAGCTGATCCCACGGCAGCAGGTAGCCGGTGAACGACAACAGCAGCGTGAGCTGCAGCAACATGACGCCGATGACCCAGTTGAACTCGCGCGGCGACTTGTAGGCGCCGTGATAGAAGACGCGCGCCATGTGCAAGAACACGGACAACACCATGAGGTGCGCGCCCCATCTGTGCATATTGCGGACGAGGAGACCGAACGTCACCGACGTCTGCAGCGTCGAGATGTCGTTCCATGCCTGCGCGGCCGTAGGTCGATAGAAGAACATCAAGAAGATGCCCGTGACAGTGAGCAGGATGAACAAGAAGAAGCTGAGCCCGCCGAGGCAGAGCGTGTAGCTGACCTTGACCGCGTGGCGCTTCACCTTCACCGGGTGAAGGTGGTAGAGCACGCTGTTCATGATCACGTAGGAGCGGTTACGGGGGCTGTCGCTGTAGCCCTTGCGGAAAATCGAACCCGGTCGGAAGATCGAGGCCCAGGCCTGTGAGCCCTGCACGGTGTCGACGACCTTGGTCAGCTGAGCTGCCACGCGCTCGCCGATGGGCTGTCTCGTCATCGCCACGTTGTTGCTCTCCCGTCTCGTTCGTTGTCGGTCATGCGCGAGCCGTCAGCCGAGCCGCATGCCGTAGCCATAGCCATACGTATTGGTGCGCTGGTGTGGATCACCGGATGCCGGGGCCGCCCCGACTTTGCCGAGAATGATGACACCGGTCGGACAGCGGTCGACGCACAACGCGCACCGTGTGCAGACGTCGTCGTCGATGGTGAAGATGACGTGGTCGCTCGGATCGGACCCTGGCCGCTCGGTACCGATCGCCTCGGCGATGGCGCTCGGCGACACCATGAAGATGCATTTCCAGGGACAGATGTCGACGCAGCCCTCACACATGATGCACTCGGACTGGTCGATGTGGATGAACTGCTTGGGTTTGACGGCGCGCGACAACCAATCGGCATCGACTTCCTGCAGGACGTAGTCGTCCCGGAACTCGGGCATTGGGGGATTGGCATCGCTCGCCACGTCAGTTGGCTCCCTCGCGCACGAGGGGACGACCGAAATCGGACTTGACCACTTCGACCGGCTTCTTCTTGCCCCGGTTTTGCCAGAGCGGCCAGAACGCGATGTTGGCGCCGAACACGACACCGTAGATGCCCACCGCCACGAAATCGCGCAGTGCCTGGTACGACACGGTGATCGGTAGGGGCCACTTGAGCGTTGCGTCGACCGCCTTCGTGCGCGGAACCGCGAAGAGACGGTTGGGGGCCATGTGCAGATCGCCGTCGGCCCAGGCCAACCAGAAATGGGGCACGACGCCGTAGGCCCAGAACATGACGAAGAAGACGTAGGTCGCCGCCACCATGGCCTCGCCCCACGTGAGGGGAGTGCCGACGGGGCGCCGGCCCATGAACGAGAGGCCGATGACCGTCAGAATGACGAGTACGACACATGACGTAGTGAATGCGACCACCGCTTGCGCACCTCCTCGCTTCTGCCGATTTTCGCTCGTGAATGCAATCACAATTGTACGGCGGCCGCCGGGCCCCCGTCCGACACGGAGTCCGAAATAGCGGGCTCTCGCCGGACGAATACACACGCGGCGGGGGTGCGGCCGACGCCCGGTTGTTTAGCACGGCCCCTCGCGGCAAGTCGCATTGTGAGCTTGTGCGTAGCGCAAACATGGCTTGCCCTGCTTCGGCCGCAATTGAACCCACCAGCCCGGCTTCTCGAACACGGCTTGCGCTGCTCCGGCGGCGTCAATGCGTGCTCCGCGTGGCGTGTCGCGCGATGATCTGAATAAGGTACGAAGTTGTTTCTGGAGGGCCCGCGTCTGCGACGCCGGCCGCCCGCTTTGCTTCCCCGACAGCAGAATCCCCCGAATCCCCCGCGACGCGGAGGTCACCTTGACCGAGATACCTGAGCACCTCCTCGAGCGGTCGAAAGCCCGCCGTGCCGCGCTCGGGCTCTTGAAGGACGGCGAGACCGCCAGTTCTACGACCCCCGTCAAGGCGAGCGACGCCGCTGCCGCACCGGCGGCAGCCGCCGCACCCGCTGCCCGGGCGGCCGCCGCCCCGGCCCCGGTCGCCATCAAGGCCCCCGAACCCGTGTCGCCCTTCGTGGCCGCCGCACTGGCCCGCAAGAAGATCCCGTTCTGGGTCGCGCCGGTGCTGTTGTTCCTCCCCATCTGGATGATCCTCTACGTGGGCACCCTCGAGCGCCCACCGGCGGCCCTTGCCGGCCTCCTCGCCGAAGGATCCACCGAATACGCCGGCAACTGCGCCAGCTGCCACGGCGCGGGCGGCGGCGGCGGCGTCGGTCGCCAGCTCAACAGCGGCGAGGTCCTGCTCACCTTCCCCACTGCCGCCGAACACGTGTGGTGGGTGGTCAACGGGTCCAACGCCGTCGGCAACGGCAACCCCTACGGCAACCCCGACCGTCCCGGTGGCCAGCGCATCGCCGGTGGCGGCATGGCGTCATGGGCCGAGACCCTGTCGGCCCAACAACTGCTGGCGACCGTCTACTACGAGCGCATCCGTCACGGCGGGTCGACCGAAGAAGCCGAAGCCGCCCTGCTGGCCCTCTCCGAGTCGGCCGATCTGCCCGCGAACTTCACCGTTGGTATGACCATCGCCGATATCGAAGCGATGCTCGCCGCCGTCGAGACCGCGCCGGCCAGTTGATCCCCGAGCGCGGCTGATGTCCCCGCACCGCCACGACGTATTGGTGATCGGCGGGGGCCCCGCGGGTGCCGCGGCCGCGTATTGGGCCGCCGAGCATGGCCTCGACGTCGTCTTCGTCGAAAAGAAGCGGTTCCCCCGCGAAAAAACCTGCGGGGACGGGCTGACGCCGCGAGCGGTCACCCAGCTCTACGACATGGGGCTGGCCGACCGCCTGCACGACGCCCACCGCATGCGCGGCCTGCGGGTCGTCGCTCACGGGCGCACCCTCGAGATGCCGTGGCCCGAACATCCTCGCCATCCGAGCTTCGGCTACGTGATCCGGCGGGCCGAACTCGACACCTTCGTGGCCGAGAACGCCGTGCATCACGGTGCGATCCTGCGTCAGGCCACCGAGGCCATCGGCCCGATCCTGCGCAATGGTCTGCTGCTGGGCGCGAGCGTGCACGACCACGACAGCGACACCACCGAAGAGATCTACGCCCGGTACGTGATCGTCGCCGACGGTTCCAACTCGCGTTTCGGTCGGGCGCTGGGCACGTGGCGAGACCGCTCGTTCCCTCAGGGCATCGCCATTCGCACCTATTTCGAGAGCGAACGCAGCGACGATCCCTACATCGAGAGCGCCCTCGACGTGCGCGACCGCAACGGCCGTTCGCTCCCGGGCTACGGATGGGTCTTTCCGATGGGCAACGGGCTCATCAACGTCGGCATCGGTTTGCTCTCGACGTTTCGCGACTACAAGAGCGTCAACACGAGCCACCTCATGCGCGAGTGGGCGAGCACCTTGCCCGCGCACTGGGCGATCGACCCCGACTCCCCCACCGAGGCACCGACCGGCGGGCGTTTGCCCATGGCCGGCTCGGTCGGACCCAAAGTCGGGCCGAATTGGCTCGTGGTCGGCGACGCCGCCGGGTCGATCAACCCGTTCAACGGCGAGGGCATCGACTACGCGTACGAGACCGGCCGGCTGGCGTCCACGTTGGTGGCCGAGGCGCTGGCGACGAACGACGGCCTCGTGATCCATCGCTACCCGCAGATCCTCGACGACGAGTTCCAGCTCTACTTCAAGGTCGCCCGCCTGTTCGCCAAAGTCATCGGCCAACCGACGTTGATCCGCGAACTGACGCGTGTCGGCATGCGCTCGCAGTCGCTCATGGAATGGGCGCTCAAGATCATGGCCAACCTGCTAGATGAAAGTGAACGCGGCACCGCCGAGCGCGCGTACAAAGTGATCGAGCAACTCGCGCGCCTCGTACCCGACTCGTTGGCGGCTGCGTAGCTACCTAGTGCGGCTCCGCCGCAACGGATGGGCGGCTTCGCCGCGGACGAGCGTTGCCCGTTCGGGGCCCATACTTATTTTTGCGGGCCCGTCAAGACCTACTTCTCGAACTAAAACGGGCTACTCCGCGCGTCATCGCTGGCCTCAGGCGCTGCCGCAGCTCGCACCGTACCTTCCTGTTCGGGAGCGACGATGCAAGCCAAACTCAACCCGAGGGTCACACGGATTCTCTTTCGAATCGTGGCGATCTGTGCGGTCGCAACGCTCTTCGGATCGATGCGGACGACGAAGGTCGAGATCGGCACGGCCGTCGCCGTGGTCAATCCCCAGGCCGGTACCGCCGCCCGCACGGCGGAGACGATTCGCTACCAGGACACCAACCTCGAGCTCATCGCCGTCTACCGCGTGATCGACGGACAACTCGACCCGACGGCGCTGCCGGAGTACCAACGCATCTGGACCCTCGCCGAAGCCACGTTGCCGGCCGACGCGCTGAGCCACATCCATCAGATGAACGTCGTCACCGACGGGCCGGCACGGACCTTGGCCATGGTGCACCGATCGACGACCGAGCGCGATGCGTGGATCTTGAGCATCGACCCATCCGAGTCGCGCGACGTGTTGCAGCACACGTTGGTGCACGAACTCGCCCACCTCTACACGCTCGGCGAAGCCGACCTCACCTCACAGCGCACCAATTGCGCCGGCGTGTTGATCGAGATCGGCTGCGCCCGCGCCGCCTCACCCCTCGCTGACTACGCGAAGCGGTTCTGGCCCGGCGTCGCCGAGCCGGCTCGATATTCGTCGGCCCAGTTCGTCACCCAGTACGCGGCCGACAGCGTCCACGAGGACCTGGCCGAGACGTTCATGTCGTGGGTGTACGCCGACAAAGCGGACTCGGACACGATCACGGCCAAATACCTCTGGTTCGAATCGATCGACACGTTCGTCACCGCCCGCACTGAGATACAGGCCAAGCTGCACGTGGCGTAGTCGCCACTGCGCACTAGCTTCCCGCTCAGAAGGCCGCTCGGGCACTAGGGCGAACGGGGCCGAGGTGCCTATGGATCGGGCCGTCCGGATCGCCGATAACCCGCTCAGTGAGTTCGTCACTGAACCCCGCACGCCCGTCCACGTCCTGGCGCGACCCCTTCACGTCGCGCGTTCGCCGCGCGCGCTTGCGCACTCGGCTCACCGGCATGATCTTGCTGCCATTGATCGCCGTGGTGGCGCTTTCCTACGGCGACCTGCGCCGATTGCGTGACGATTCCAGCGCGGCACACGACGCGGCAACTCACATCGAGCGGGTCGTTCCCCTCGGCCAGTTGATGTTCCACCTCGAACTCGAACAGATGCTCTCGGCGGCCGACCTGCAGCTCGGATTGGCGAACGTGTCACCCGAAGCAGCGCGGGCGCAACTGGGGTTCGACATCAAGGCGATGCTCGCCGAAACGAGGACGCAAGTCGATCAGCGCCTCGACGAGATCGCGAAGAGCGACCTTGCGTTGCCGAGCGAACCACTGGGATTGGTAGCACGCGTCATCAACCTTCGGCCCGCCATCGACCGCATGACGGCGCCGATCGATCAGGTCACGCGTGACTACGGAGCGGCAAGCGCTGCCCTCGGCCAAGTCGCACGATCCGACTTCGACATTGCCACGACCGGCTTCGCCGGACTGTCCGCCGCGTCGACGCTGATGACGCAATATCACTCGACCCAGTTGCTCTTCGATCTCGTTGCGCTGCAGGCGCGCGAAATGTTCTCCTACGGCAACTACGTGCTGCCGGCCCTGCGCCGCGACGGCGATCGCTTGGCCTTCGCCGCCGCGACGGCCGAGAAGCAAGCGCTCATCGCAGAACTCGAACTGCGCCTCGACGACGACCAGCGCGCGGCCTGGAACAAGATCGCCGCATCACCGGCCTTCGCCACCGTTGTCCAGACCGAGCAGAGCATCTTCGTGGCGATGGGCTTGCGCGACGGTACGCCCGCTGACCAGGCGGCAGTCGCACCCAATTTCCTCAACGCGTCCACCGTCGCGATGAACGACGTCTCCGCGTTCGCCGCCGCCGAAGCACACGACCTCGCCGCGACTGCCCGCGCCGCCGCCCGCCACTCCCACCAGCGGCTGCTCCTCGCCAGCCTGCAATCCCTCGCGCTGATCTTGGTCACCGTCGCGATCACGATCGCCACCGTCCGCTCGGTGGTGCGGCCGCTGCAACAAGTCGAAAAGCGGGCCCGTGCAGTGTCCGAAGGTTGGCTCGACGGCTCGCCCTTGGAGCCGCGCGGCCCGGTCGAGATCGTCGTGGTGACCGAGGCGATCAACGATCTCACCGTGAACCTCAACCGACTCGTCGCGCAGACAACTGCATTGGCGGCGGGTCACCTCGACGCTCCCCACCTCAATGAGCCGTTGCCGGGTGCGCTCGGCCGGTCGTTGCACGCCACGATCGAACGGTTGCGGTCAATGACGCACGGTCTCCGCGAAAACGAGATGCGGGCGAAGGCCATCGTCGAGCACGCCGGCGACGCCATCTTCACCGTCGACGCGACGGGCACACTGCGGCAAGTCAACGCGGTGGGCGCCCGCATGCTCGGCTACGACGCGGCAAAGCTCGTCGGCACGCCGATCCGGCGCTATCTGCGGGGCGATCTCGTCACCGGTGAGAACAAGGTGTATCAGATGCACGGCGAGGACATCGCGGTCGCGTTGACCGTGAGCCCTGTCGAAGGCACGACGATGCTCACTGTCGTCGCGCGCGACATCACGCTCGACAAGCAACGCGAGAGCGCACTCTCGTACGCGGCGCGCCACGACGCGCTGACGGGTCTGGCCAACCGAGCCGCGTTCATGGACGACCTCCAACGCGTCGCCGCGAACGCAGAACTCGCGACTGTCTTCTTCCTCGATCTCGATGGGTTCAAGGCGGTCAACGACACGTGGGGTCACGCAGTTGGTGACGAGTTGTTGATCGCCGTGAGCAAGCGTCTCGTGGCCGCGTTGCGGACCAACGATCTCGGCGCGCGCTATGGCGGTGACGAGTTCGTGGCGATCGTGTTCGGGCTCGAGGACAACGCAGCCTCGATCCGCTTCGGCCAGCGATTGATCGAGGCCATCGAGCGCCCGTTCCAACTCGGCCCGCACAACGTGCGCATCTCGACGAGCATCGGTGTCGTACGCGTCGCGAAGGATCTCAACGCGCCCGACCTGCTGCGCCGGGCCGACATCGCGGCCTACAGCGCGAAGGCTGCCGGCAAGGGGCGCGTACGCATCCACGATCCTGAGCTGGCGGCGAAGCTGCGCGCTCGCAAGGAGCAGGCCGACATCGCCGAACGGGTGGATCCCCGCGCCACAGGTTGATCAACCGCGTCGCGGTGTCGCGGCAGCGGCAGCAAACGTCGCTTCGAGCACGTCGTCGTCGTGGGCGAGGCTCGGGAACATGATCTCGTAGGGCCCGGGCGCCAAGGCCACGCCGCGCTGCAGTAGCTCGTGGAACACGCCGGCATAGCGGCCATTGCGCGCAGCGACGTCGGCTTCGTCGAAGTTGACCGGTTCGTACTCGGTGAAGAACAGCCCCACGAGTGGCCCGACCCGAGGCAGTACCGCGGGGTTGCCCGAGGCGTCGAACGCATCATGCAGGCCCTTGCCGAGGCGAGCCGCGATGGAGTCGAGTTGCGCGAACGCATCGTCGTCGAGCAGGTCGAGCACCGCCAGGCCGGCCGCCGTCGCCAAGGGGTTGCCCGACAACGTGCCCGCTTGGTACACGCCGCCGAGCGGAGCCAGATGTTGCATGACGTCGCGGCGGCCACCGAACGCGCCGATGGGTAGACCCCCACCGATCACCTTGCCGAAACACCACAGGTCGGGCCGCACGCCGAACCACTGCGCCGCACCACCACGGCACAACCGGAACCCGGTGATCACTTCGTCGTAGATGAGCAACGCACCGACGCGATCGCATTCACGCCGCAGCCCTTCGAGAAACCCGGCCGCCGGAGCGACGAGGCCCATGTTGGCCGCCACCGGCTCGACGATGACCGCGGCGACGCGGTCGTCGAGCGCGGGCACGATGTTGTACGGCGCCACGATCGTGTCGGCCACTGCACCCGCAGTGACCCCGTCACAACCCGACAGCCCTTGATTGGCCACACCACTGCCACCGGCGGCCAACAAGTTGTCGGAGTGGCCGTGGTAGCAACCGCTGAACTTGACGATCGCATCGCGTCCCGTCGCACCGCGCGCAAGTCGGATGGCGCTCATCGCGGCTTCGGTACCCGACGACACCAGACGCACCATCTCGAGGCCACTCACTGCGGCGCAAAGCGTTTCGGCGAGCTCGACTTCGCGCGCAGTGGGCGCGCCGAAGGTGGTGCCGTCGGCCGCCGCCGCCCGGATGGCTTCGATGACCTTTGGATGCGCGTGACCCACGATCGACGCGCCGTAGCTCTGCACGTAGTCGATGTACTTCGCGCCGTCCGCGTCCCACACGAACGGACCCTGTCCGCGAGCGACGAAATACGGCGCGCCGCCCACCGAGCGAAAGGCGCGTACGGGCGAGTTGACCCCACCGGGGATCACGCGTTGGGCGCGGTCGAACAACTCTTCGTTGCGTGACACCGAATGGTCAGTCTCCTCTGACTGGCTCTCCGCTCTGAAGGGCCGCTCGGGCCCCGGAGCGGTCACTGGACCAGCTCGGCAATCTCTCGGGCGAAGTACGTGAGGATGAAGTCGGCGCCGGCGCGCTTGATGGCATGGAGATGCTCGAGCGCGACCGCGGTGCCGTCGAGCCATCCGTTGGCGGCCGCCGCTTTGACCATCGCGTATTCGCCGGACACGTGATAGGCCGCGATCGGTACGTTGAACTCGGCCCGTACCCGGGCGATCACGTCGAGATACGACAGCGCCGGTTTGATCATCACGATGTCGGCACCCTCGGCAATGTCGAGGCGCACTTCTTCGATCGACTCACGGACATTGCGGATGTCCTGCTGGTAGCCCTTGCGATCGCCACCGTCCGCGATGGTCACGTCGACGGCATCGCGAAACGGGCCGTACAACGCAGACGCGTATTTGGCGCTGTAGGCGAGAATGACCCGGTCGTCGAAACCGTCGCCATCGAGTGCGGACCGGATCGCGGCGACCTGACCGTCCATCATGCCCGACGGTGCGATGACGTCTGCGCCGGCGGTCGCTTGCGCGACCGCGATGCGCCGGTAGAGACCGAGCGTGGCGTCGTTGTCGACACTGCCCTTGCCGTCGAGCACGCCGCAGTGGCCATGGTCGGTGTACTCGTCGATGCACAGATCGGCGCACAGCACGATCGAATCACCGAAGTCGTCGCGCAGATCGCGGAGCGCAATCTGCACGATGCCATCGGGATCCCACGCACCCGAACCGAGCGCGTCTTTGCGAGCGGGTACGCCGAACAGGATCACCGCGGGAATGCCGAGGCCCACCAGTTGCGCCACTTCTTTGCGCAGCGAGTCGCGGGTGTGTTGCATCACGCCGGGGAGCGACAAGATCGCCTGCGCCTCGTCGATACCCTCCCGCACGAACAGCGGTGCGACGAGATCGTCGGTGCTGATGCGGGTCTCGGAGACCATGCGCCGAAGCGCCGCGCTGCGTCGCAGCCGTCGGGGTCGTCGCTGCGGAAAGCTCACGACGACATGTTAACGGCGATGAGCTGACGCAAGGTCTCGAGCTCGAGCTGCGCCAGCGTCGGCACCACGAGGTCGGCGTGACCGAAGTCCTGGATCGCCGTGATGCGATTCGGAGCGACCACACAGACCATGCCCGCGGCTTTGGCCGCGGTGCAACCATTGAATGAGTCTTCGAACACGATCGTCTTACCGGGGGCCGCATCGAGCGCCCGGGCGGCCGCCGAAAAGAGATCGGGCGCCGGCTTGGCGTGCTCCACGTCGTCACGGGTGAGCACCGCGGCAAAGCGATCGCGCAGCCCCAACCGCTCGAGATGCGGCTCGACCCAATCGCGCGTCGAGCTCGACGCCACGGCGAGCGCCAAGCCGTGGTCGCGCGCGAGATCGAGCAACTCGACGACCCCGGGCAACACGCCCATCGCGTGCAGCATCTCGTCGCGCCGAAGCCGGCGCGCGGCATGGAGCACGACAGGGTCGAGCGGCTCGCCCACCGCGTCGCTCAGCTCGTCGGTCCAGCCGGTCGGCCATGCCGTACCGACGAATTTCTGGAAGTGCTCGACGGCATAGGCGTGGCCGTAGCGCTGGAACTGCTCGGAAATCGAGACGTACTCACACCACTCGGTGTCGACGATGAGGCCGTCGAAGTCGAAGACGAACGCGTCGATCATTGGTCGATCGTGGCGGACGCAGGAGGCGCAGGCAAGGCGTTTTGCCGAGCGACGAGTGCGTCGACGAGCCCGACCACGGTGTGCACCGGGGCTTCGACATGCACCACGATGCCGTGTTCTCGGCAAGCGGCGGCTGTGACGGGGCCGATGCAGGCAACCGTGGGTGACACTGCATCGATGCCGAGCAACTCGACGAAGTTGTGGACGGTCGACGGCGAGGTGAACGTGATGATGTCGCAGCCCGCGATCTCGCGCCGTTGCCGATCGTCGACCTCAGGGGCGACGGTGCGGTAGGCCTCGACCACGTCGACGGTCCAGCCTTTGGCCCGCAGGCCGTCGGGCAACACATCGCGCGCGACCGCGGCACGGGTCAACAGCACCGTGCCCGAACCGCGCGCGAACGATTCGACGAGCGACTCGGCCACGAAGCGCGGCGGCACCAACGCAACCGTCACGCCGCTCTCTGTCAGACACGACGCGGTGGCCGACCCGATCGCGGCGACCTTGCTGTGCCATGGCCGCGGTGCGACGGCGAGCAATCGCTCCGCGCCGTTCACCGACGTGAGCACCACCCAGTCGTAACGGCCCGGTTGCGTCAACCGGGTCGCGGCAGCGCGCAGCGCGGCCCCTCCGTCGGCGGGATCGACGATGTCGATGACCGGCACCGCAACCGGCAGGAATCCCTCGTCGCGCAATCGCTGCGCGAGTTGGTCGGCTTGCGCAGCCGCGCGCGTGACGGCGACGCGGATGACGGCGACCGTCGGGTTCAGCGCACCCATGCGTCGCCCAGCGCTTCGACGAGATTGCGGGCGACCAACCGCCCCACGAGTATCGGGTCCTTGCCGCGGCGCGTCTCTTTGACGAGCATCGGCTGATGCGGCGCGCAGAGGACACCGGTGATCTGAATGTCGTCGCCCACCAATGTGGCGTACGCGCCCGCGGGCAAACTGCAGTCGCCGCCCAGCTCGGCCAGAAACGCGCGCTCTGCGTCGACGGCGCGTCGCGATGGGCCGTGCTCGATCGCGACGAGTTGGTGCATCACGTCGTCACCGGCGCGACATTCGATGGCCAGCGCGCCTTGCCCGACTTGCGGGGTCATCACCGCGGGATCGAGCACGTCGACGATTGCGGGCATCGTGGCGTTGGCCCGCAACGCGGGTTCGAGCCGATCGAGCGCCGCCTTGGCCATGACGATCGCATCGAACGCAGGAGCCTTTGCGAGACGCGTCGCGATGTTGCCCCGCAGTTCGCTGAAACGGAGATCAGGGCGGTGAAAGGCCAGCTGCGCGCGACGGCGTTGGGCGCCGGTCGCGACGTAAGCCCCGAGCGGCAAGGTCTCGTAGCGCGCACCGACGAGCACGTCGCGTGGATCGGCGCGTTCGGTGATCGATGCCAGCATCAAGCCGTCGACACCGACTGCCGGCAGGTCTTTGGCCGAGTGCACCGCAAGATCGGCGCGGCCGTCGAGGACGGCTTCTTGCACCTCCTTGACGAACACCCCTTTGCCGCCCATGCTCTCGATCGAAATGTCGAGCCGTCGATCGGCCATGGTCTCGACGACGACGAACTCGATCTCGACCGTTCGGCGGCCGGCGCGGCGGGTCAACAGTTGTGCGACATGCTCTGCTTGCCACCGCGCCAGTGCGCTGCCTCGCGTCGCGATACGCAGGCGCGTGGTGGTCACAGATCGAACAGATCGCGCAACGCGTCGGCGAGGCGTTCGCCACGCGCGGTGCCTGCGGCATCTTTGAGGCGCACGGTCGGGCGGTACAGCATCTTGCCGATGACGCCTTGCACGAGAGCTTCGACCGCTTCGCGCTCTTTCGGTGAGAGATCGCTCAGACGGCTGGCGAACCGATCGAGTTCGCTGTCGCGGATCTCGTCGGCGCGGCCGTGCAGCGCGGCGATGAGTGGCGCTACTTCGCGGGCCGTCGCGTAGGCCAGGTAGCGCTCGACTTCTTGTTCGACGATGACTTCGACCGCCGCGACTTCGCGCTGGCGTTCGCGAATGCCCGAATCAGCGAATGCCCGCAGATCGTTCATGTCGAGCAAGGTGATGCCGTCGATCGAAGCCGCCTGCGGATCGACATCGCGCGGTACGGCAATGTCGACGATGAGCAGAGGACGTCCTTCGCGGCGGGTCATCAGCTCGGACAGGTCGTTGGCCTCGACCATGAGCGAGGAGGCGCCGGTCGAGGTGACCAACAAGTCGACCCCGGCGAGGGTGGCGTGCAACTCGGTGAGCCGCACCGGTGTGCCGCCGACTCGCTCCGCGAGCTCGACGGCGTTTTGCCACGTGCGGTTGGCGATGGAAATCGACGCCGCGCCGGCGTCGTGCAGCGAACGAACGAGTCCTTCACCCATCTCGCCCGCGCCGAGCACCAAGACGGAGATGCCCTCGAGCGAGCCCAAGCGCTGGCGCGCCATCGCTACCGCCGCCTGCGATGCCGACGCGATGTTGCGGCTGATGGTTGTTTCGGTGCGAGCCCGCTTGCCGGTCTCGACGGCATGACGGAACAACGGCGCGAGTACCGGGCCCGCAACGTGCTCGTGCTGGCTCGTCTCCCATGCCCGCCGCACTTGGCCGAGCACTTCGTTTTCACCAACGACGGCCGAGTCGAGCCCCGACGCGACGCGGAACAGGTGACGGACCGTTTCTTGGTCGTAGTGCGCGTAGAGATGGTCGGCGAAGAACTCGGGCGGCTGGTACGTGATGGCGGACAGGAACTCACGGACGTCTTGGTACGCGCCGTGGAACTTTTCGACGTACGCGTACACCTCGGTGCGGTTACACGTCGACAAGATGACGGCCTCGGTGACGTGAGGACGCTCGACCAGATCGGCCAACGCCTTGGTCAGACGCGAGTCGTCGATGCTCATGCGTTCGAGTAGATCGAGCGGTGCTGTCCGGTGGTTCAGCCCGATCACAACCAACGACACTTTTTACTCCTCGACCCAAGTTGGGCGGCGCGATGTGCGAACTTGCGCTCGATCCGGTGGCACACGGCCCGATGAAGAAAGACTAGGACCGAAAAGCGCCGACTGGCGAGCGCCCCCAGCTTTCTCGACTCGTCGCGCTCGCGCCAAACGGTGGCTCATGCCGCGGGCTGGGGTCGGCCCGACTCGGCCGGGTGCTCCTGGTAGAAGGAGAGGATCTGCAGCTCGGTCGCGAGGTCGACCTTGCGCACGGGGACATGCGCCGGCACCGACAGCACCGAGGGCGCGAAGTTGAGGATCGAGCGCACCCCGGCCGCGACGAGCCGGTCGGCGACGTGCTGGGCGCTCGCGGCCGGCGTCGCGATGATGCCGATGGAGACGCCGTGCTCGGCGACGATGGTGTCGAGCTCGTCGATCGAACGCACCATCAGACCGGCCACCGAGTCGCCGATCTTGGTGGGATCGGTGTCGACCAACGCCACGACCGGGAAACCGCGCTGACGAAAGCCGGTGTAGTTCGCGAGCGCCTGCCCGAGGTTGCCGATGCCCACCACGACGACGGGCGAATCGCAGGTCAATCCGAGCTTGGACTCGATCTCATAGAGCAGCTGCTGCACCTCGTAGCCGACGCCCCGGGTGCCGTACGTGCCGAGATAGGAGAGGTCTTTGCGCACCTTGGCTGCGTTGACGCCAGCCATGTCGGCCAAACGCTCCGACGACACGGTCGGGATGTGCTCCTGGGCCAACTCGATGAGACTGCGCCGGTACACGGGGAGCCGGGCAACTGTGGCCTCTGGGATCCGTCGACTCGACATACCAAGGTGCAGGGTACGGTCGCCCCGGGGACTCTACAAAGCTGTGCCCGCCAATGCCGCCGAGTTGGAACACTTCACCCGCGCGCAGCTTTCGGCCGCGGATGATCGCCGGATGGGCCCTGACCGGCCACCGGTCGGGTGACGCAGGCCGAGCCCCCACGCCGTTCTGGCCACGTAAAGAGGCCAATTTCATCCGAATGACCACTCAAGGTGGTGGTGACCGCGCGTCGATCATTCACATGCACCCCGCAGACGAAGGAGATCAGGTTGACGCCCCCACGACGAAGCGCACGGATGCTGCTGCTCCTCGCCATCGTGACGTCAATGCTCGTCGCTGTCACGGGCCGGGCCGACGCCGGAGCCGACAACCCCGCCGCCGACGAAGCCCAATTCGTGGCCCTGGTCAACCAGGCTCGAGCCAATGTCGGTGTGGCCCCGCTGGCCGTCGACGGACAGCTCACGGCACTCGCGCGTCAGCACGCGCAGACCATGGCCGACGCCGGCACCATCTTCCACGCCAACCCGATCTCGGCCGGCGTTACTGCACGATGGATCAAACTGGGTGAGAACGTCGGCACCGGTCCCAGCGCCCCGCCCATCATGAACGCGTTCATCAACAGCCCGAAGCACTACCAGAACATCGTCGACCCGGCGTTCGCCTACATCGGGGTCGGGGTCGTGTGGGTGGGCAACCAGATGTACACGACGCACCGCTTCATGCAACTGGAAGGCCAGCCTGCACCGCCGCCACCACCCGTGACCGCGCCACCCGTCACGGCACCCCCGGTGACGTCGCCTCCGGCCACGACCCGCGCCGTGCCGGTGGCACCCGTCGCGCCGGTGACCGCACCGCCCGTCACCGCACCCGCGTTGACGCCGACTTCCGCGACTCGTGAACGAGTAGCCATCGTGTTGCTGGCGCTGCGTGCGGTTGGCCGGTGAACTCGCCGGCAATCCGAACGACACATCTACGTCGTTCGTTTCCTACCGGTGTCGCCGTGGACGATCTGAACCTCGAAGTCCCACGCGGCGAAGTGCTGGCGCTGCTCGGGCCGAACGGCGCGGGCAAGACCACGACGGTGCGTCTTTTGAACGGGGTGCTGCGCCCGGATGCGGGAGCAAGTCTCGTGTTGGGTCTCGACCCGGCGACACAGGGCGACGAACTGCGCCATCGCACGGGCGTCCTCACGGAGAACGCCGGTCTCGACGATCGCCTCACGGCTCGCGAAAACGTCTCGTTCACGGCGCAGATGCGAGGGCTGAGTCGCCAGGAGTCCGCGGGGCGAACAGAAACGCTGCTCACGCAATTCGGTCTCTCTGATCGCGCCGATCATCCCGTGCAGGGCATGTCGACGGGCGAACGCAAGCGCGTGGCGCTGGCGCGAGCGATGATCCACGATCCTGAATTGCTGTTCCTCGACGAACCGACGTCGGGCCTCGACCCCGCCGCCACCAAGGCGGTCATCGAGTTGGTGCAGACCCTCGCCCGCGAACGTGGGCGCACCGTGGTCTTGTGCACTCACTTCCTCGCGGAGGCCGGCCAAGTTGCCGACCGCGTGGCCGTGTTGCACCGAGGGCAACTGTGCGCGAGCGGGCGCCCGAGTGACCTCGCCCGTGAGTTGTTCCCCGGCCTCGGCGTCGCGCTCGACCTCGGTCGCCCCGCCTCCGACACCGAGCTGTTGTCGTTGTGCGCGTTGCGCAACGTGCACGAAGCGTGCGCCACGCCGACGGGCGCGACCGTACGCGTCGACAGTCGCGACGACGTCCCCCAGCTCGTGAGCCATCTGGTCGGTCAGCATTGGACGATCTACGGCGCCACGCCTCAGGTGATGACGCTCGAGGACGTGTACTTCGCCATCGAGGCGAGGGTGTTGTCGGGTGCCGGACAACCGACGGATCATCGCATCATCACCACGGCCGCCACGCTCGGCGAGCTCGACGGCCGCGCTGCGTGACGTTCTCGTGAACTGGGCCGTGATCTCCGCCATCGTCCGCAAGGACCTCACGGCCGTGCGCCGGTCCAAGGCCGTGATGTTGCCGATGATGCTCGTGCCGACCGTGATGCTGGTCGTTTTGCCCTTGGTCCTCGCGCTCATCGCGTCACGGGCGGGTAGTGACGGCATCCAACGCTTCCTCGACAACATGCCGGGCAAGCTGTCCGAGCCGATCGCCAAACTGCCGCAACGCCAGCAGATGGTCGTGTTGGTCAACGGCTACCTGCTCGCACCGCTGTTCCTGATCGTTCCGCTCATGGTGTCGGCGGTGCTCGCGGCGGACGCGTTCGCCGGCGAGAAGGAACGCCGCACGATGGAAGGCCTGCTGCATCTCCCCGTGACCGATCGCGAGATGTACGTCGCCAAGATGCTCGTGTCGTTCGTTCCGGCGGTGATGATCTCGTGGATCGGCTTCGTCGTCTTCGCCATCGTGTCGAATGCGGCCGCGTGGCCGGTCATGCACCGCGTTTTCATCCCCACGGGCACATGGATCGTGATGATCGTGTGGATGACCCCCGCGGTTGCGGCGCTCGGCTTGGGGATCATGGTGCGAGTTTCGGCCCGCGCCCGCACCACGCAAGAAGCGAACCAACTCGGTGGCACGGTGATCTTGCCGCTCATCGTGTTGACCCTGGGTCAGGCGACGAGCCTCTTGCTCGTCGGGCTCCCCGCGGCGCTCGCCGCCGGAGCGGTCATGTGGATCTTGGCGCTGTGGCTGAACAAGCGGGGCGCGGCCCGGTTCTCCCGCGATCGCCTCGCCATGACCGTGTAGCCGAGACCGTGTAGCCGAGACCGTGTAGCCGAGACCGTGTAGCTAGGAAAGGATCACGAGCTGGATCACACCGGCGAGCAGGATGGCAAACAGCAGGACCGCCAACGCGATCGTGGTTCCTTTTCTCATGATGCGTTCCCTCTTTTGCGTAGCGCGATCGGCACGTCGACACTTGCGAGCGCAGTGTCTTGTTCGTCGTCGACGCGTTCGATGCGTACTTCGTCGCCGGCAGTGATGCGCAAGTCGATCGCGGCGGAACCGCGATCGACGCACAACGAAAGCAAACCATATGAGTCGACGACGAGACCGACGACGCCGGCCGACAGTGCGGCATAGGTCGGCGCAAGCACGGCGCGGCGAACGGAGTCGTGCGCGCGAACGCGCAACATCGAACCCAGAGACTCGATGTCGCTGAGATCGACGTTGAGTTGCGCATTGCCATACCGATCGACCCACAACACTTCCGCGATGATCGCGGCCTCTTCGTTGCGCGCGACCGGAATGAGCCCTGGTGTCAACGACTCGACGTGTATCTCGGTGCCGAGGTCGCGCAACGCGACACCGAGGCAAAGATGCGCCGCGACAGGAGCGAAGATGTCGCGCCCGGCAAATGTGACCCCCACGCTGTCATCGGCGCTGACCAGGTGAAACTCCGGATTATCAAGGGCAACGGCGGCGGTTGCGCCGCCACACATCGCGACTGCGGGCGCGAGCAATCCGTTGTCGGGACCGACGAGTATCGACTGACCGTCACCGACTTCGAGCGCAACGGCACGACGCGCGCTGCCCACACCGGGATCGACCACCGCGATCACGACACCGGGCGCGAGATACTGCGATGCGCGCGCGAGTGCGAGACCACCAGCGCGTACGTCGTGCGGTGCGATGTTGTGCGTGATATCGATCACCATCACATCGGGTGCGATCGAACGCACCACCGACTTGACGACGCCGACGAACTCGTCTTCGAGTCCGTAGTCGGACAAGAACGAGATCGTCTCGAACCGCAACGATGGTGACAACTGGGTCATTGCGTCGGGACCCTACACAGAAAGAACCGGCGGATATGACACCGCCGGTTCTCTCCTCGAGGATGTGCGCGTGACTCAGCCAGCTTCGATGTAACGCGATGCAAGATACCGATCGACATCGTCTTCTTTGATGCGATACGACTTGCCCACGCGGACTGATCCGAGCTCACCGGCCTTGATGAGTCGGTATACGGTCATCGTGCTCACTCGCATCATCGATGCAACCTCGGCCACTGTCAGAAACTTGGCCTTCGGTTCGAGCTGCGCCACTGGTCAACCCCTCTCCGCTGGCGGCGCAATCTACGACACATCACCCCTGGAAGAAAAGTGGAGCGTGTTTCGACAGAAAGAACAGCTCGCGATCACGTGGTGCTGAGCTCGACGGATCGGGTGGTTGCCGCCGTCACGACGTCGACGACAATCTGTCGAAAACGCGCGTTCTCGAACACGGCGAGTCCCGCGGCGGTCGTGCCGCCGGGCGAAGTCACGTTCTGCCGCAACACGTCAGGACCGTCCGTCGATTGGCGCAGCAACGTCGCCGCGCCCAACAGTGTCTGCTCGGTCAGCGCGACGCTCACGTCGCGCGGCAAGCCGACCGCCACGCCCGCGTCGATCATCGCTTCGGCCAATAAGAAGACGTAGGCCGGCCCCGAGCCCGACAGGCCGGTGACAGCGTCGAGCAACGATTCCTCGACCTCGAGCACCTCACCCACGGACGACAGAATGCTCTCTGCCCACTCCATGTCGGCGTCGCCGGCGTGTGTGCCGCGCGCGATCGCGGCGGCGCCGAGGCCGACGAGCGCCGGTGTGTTGGGCATCGCGCGCACGACTGCCGCGCGATTGCCGAGATTTGCCTCGAGGCGTGCGATACGAATGCCCGCCGCGATCGACAGCACTCGCCGCACGTTGTGGCGCGCGAGTTCGGTGCACACGCTGTCGACGGCGTCGGGTTTGACCGCGACGATCGCATCGACGCCGTCGGCGGGTCGATCGCGCACGTCGATGCCAGGAAGCGCGGCGGTCAAGAGGTCGCGGCGATCGCTCAGCTTTTCGACGACGGTGAGCTCCGCCGGGCTCGCCCAGCCCCGTGCGAGGAGGCCTCCCAGGAGTGCCTCGCCCATTTTTCCGCCGCCGATGATCTGGAGCCGTGCCATTGGCGTGACGTTACTGCCCGAGAAAAAGAGCTAGGGGCGACACTCGCGTGCCGCCCCGCAAAGCCCATTGGAGAGGGGCTCGAGGAGAAAACTGAACTCCGCCGCACTTCCCCGATCGGTGGCTTCCGGCCACTCCTCGAGCCCACCGAGAAGGTAGCAGTACAAGGTACTGAAATTCAATGAGAGATCGAGAAATCACTCCGATCAGCCCATGAACCTCGACGCGTACCCAATTCGCATGGCAGGACGGAAGAAGCGCTCGCTGTATTCGTAGAGCGATCCGAGGATGCGGTCGAGCTCGGGCTCGTCGATGTGGCGCACCCCGATCTGGCCCCGCAGGTACACGGCGTCTTCGACGCCGATCGACAGCGCCATCCCATTGAGCTTGGCGTTGCGCCGCAGCAGATGCTCGTAGAACGCCGCGTGGTTCTCCTCTGGCGCCGGCGCCAGGTAGGTCTCGTACTGGAGCGTGCGTTGCCCGAGGACGAACCACACGGTGATGAAGTCCTTCTCTTCGCCCTTGAGCCGCACGTACCACCGGCGCTCGTCGGGCGCACCGCGATCGACCGCCGCGATCACCGGGTTGTCCCGTTGCTGACGCTCGAGCCAATCGGTGACGACGTCTTCGGCGCGGTTGAGTTCTTCGTCGGAGGCGAGCGGATGATCCATCAGTCGCACCGCAACGGAGCGCGCGTGACGAGGTCGGCATAGATGCGCCGCAGTCGCGCCGCGGTGGTCGCCCACGTATAGCTCGCGGCCGATCGCACCGCACCGGCCGAGAGGACCTGGCCGAGCGCGGGGTCGTCGAGGATGCGATCGATCGCCGCGGTGTAGTGCCGGGGTTCGCGGCTGTCGATGAGATAACCGGTGCGTCCGTCGTCGACGAGTGTGAGCAATCCGCCGACCGCCGCGGCGACCACCGGCGTACCGCAGGCGGCCGCTTCGAGCGCGACGAGACCAAATGACTCGGACCGACTGGGCACGAGCACCGCGTCGGCGGCGCGGTAGTAGGTCGACAAGACGTGATGCGGTTGCGGCGGGACGAACACCACGCGATCTCGCACGCCCAGTTCGTCGACCAGTGCGTGTACCCGCTGCACTTCGTCGTCGCCTTCGGCGCCGCTGGCTCCGCCGACGATGAGCAGCTTGGCGTCGCGATGGCGGGAGTGAGCCACGGCTTCGACCGCCACCGCGGCGCCCTTGAGGGGTTGGATGCGACCGACGAACAGCAGCACCGGCTCGCGACCGAGACCCAGCGCTTTCCGTGCTCCGAGCTGGTTGCCGGGCGAGAAGAACGCATGGTCGACGCCCGGTGGCACGACCTCTACCCGGGACGGCTCGGCGTGGTAGTAGTGCTCGAGTTGGTCGGCCTCGGCGCGAGAGTTGGCGATGATGACGTCGCTGCACCGGATGACTTCGGCCTCGGCGTCGATGCGCCGTTGCGGCTCGGCATCGCCGGTGTCGGCTTTGACCCGAGCGAGGGTATGGAACACCGACACGAGCGGCAGGTCGAGTGTGTGCTTGATGCGGTGGGCGGCAATGCCCGACAGCCAGTAGTTCGCGTGCAGGGCGTCGACGTCGCCCTCGGTGCGCAGGTCGTCGATCACGAAGTCGGTGAAATCGTCGACCGTCGAGGGCAATTGCTCTTTGGCGAGCGACGACGGCCCCGCCGGCACGTGCACGACACGGAATCCCGGCTCGACCGTGACGACCGGCGGGAGATCGTCACGCCAGCGGCGCACGTACACGGTCGATTCGACACCGGCCTGCGCGAGCGACGCCACGAGCTCGCGCACGTAGACATTCATGCCACCGGCGTCGCCGGACCCTGGTTGGAGCAACGGTGACGAGTGCAGGCTCAATACAGCGAGGCGGCGCACAGATCAGTCAACCTTGCTCGCCGTCCGACGATTCCGCGTGACGGTGGGTTTTGGTGCGGGCGGCGGGAGCGCGCTCTCGGTGGCCGGCATCGTCGGGCCGGTGGCGCGGAAACTTTCGTAGATCTGCACCAGCGACGATTTTTGGTCTTCGCTCAGATCGATGTCGGCGCGGATGGCTTCGGTGACCCCCGACGGCGGCAGCGTCTTGGCGTCGAGGATGCCGGCGCGTACGTAGAGCGTCTCGGCCGAGATCGACAACGCCTTGGACAGCTGGTGGAGGATCTCCGCCGATGGCTTGCGCAGGCCGCGTTCGATCTGCCCCAGGTACGAATTCGAGATGCCCGAAAGATCCGCCAGCCGACGGACGGACAAATGGGTGCGCCGCCGCTGGTCCTGGATGAACTTGCCCAGCTCGACCACTCGATCTTCGAGCTCACCTCGAACGGACTGGCCAACCACGAACTCTCCGCTCTGCCGAGGGCCGCTCGGGCCCTCCTGTCTCTAGTTCAGTTGCTACTGCAACAGCGAATCGACGGTGGCCTCACCGGTGCGGTACCGGCGCGTGAGCTCGGCTTGCAGGGTGTCGAGGGTGTCGTGGATCGCGCGGCGCGTGGCCGACAACTTGCGTTCGAACTCGGTGAGCGCGTCACGCGTCGCCGTCAGTTCGGCCTCGTCGCGGTGGGTGAGATCGCTGATCGCACCCGGACCGAGGATGGCGTCGAGATCATCGAGCAACTCGTCGGCCACCCGATCGACGGTGATCTCGTGCGGGGCCCGGATCGGCCGGCCCGAGCCTTGACGATCGGCCAGGATGTCCGGCAGCCGTGCGACGAGCTCGGAGATGTCGGCCGGGTCACCACCGTTGCGGCGGCGCTGCAACTCGGCGGCAACGATGTCGATGCGGCCCTGTGCGACGCGGCGTACGTAGGACATGCCGTTTTCGATCGACTGGCCCTCGGCGCGCATCGAGCGGATCTCGTCGATCGGTCGCGTGAGAAGGTTCGCGAGGTAAGCGGGACTGGTGACGCGATCGAGATCCGGAATCATGAAGGCAGCTTACGGAACCGGCATCGCACTCGTTGTGACCGCCAGCACCGGTGAGGCGCGGTCGCACCCAGCTATCGTGCCCGGTCAGGGCCGGAGTTCCGCGGCTCGTCGACGAGAGAAGGAATACAGAGATGCCTCAATCGAAGCGGGCAGCCGTCGCGGCGGTCGCCGCCTTGAGCCTGCTAGTCGGCGCCTGCAGCAGCGGCAGCGGTGGGGGCGACGCCTCGCAGCCGACCACCGGCCCCATCGATCTCACGGTCAAGTCGCTCGATCCCGGCGGCAAGTACAGCTTCGACGCCAAGAGCTACACGGCCAAGGCCGGCACGGTGAACGTGGCCCTCGTCAACGAAGGCAAAGAGAACCACAACCTCTTGATCGAGGGCGTCGACAAGGCCAAGTTCAAGATCTCGGTCACGCCCGGTGCGACCACGTCCGGCGCTGTCACACTGGCCGCGCGGACCTACACGGTCTATTGCGACATCGCGGGCCACCGCGCTGCCGGTATGGAAGCGAAGCTGGTCGTCAGCTGAGTATCCGCTCGAGGCCGCTCGGGCCCCGGGGCAAATCCGCTCAGAGACGACCAGGATCCCCGCCCGCTCGATAGTGCGCGATCGCTAGCCGACGATGGCTTCGAAGCCGATGAACAGCAGGATCAACAGGTAGACGAAGCCGGCACCGATCGTCTTGCGATGATCGGCGAGGATCGCTTTGTTGATGGCGTTGTCGAGCCCGCCGATGTAGCCGAGGGCCGAGGCTTCCATGACCGCCCAGATCACGACGGCGATGATGAACACTGCGGCGAGCGCGCCGCCATCATCCGAATACCGCCCGCTGTAGTGCGCCGAGAAGACCATGAAGAACAGCATCGGGATCGAGAAGAGCGTGTTGATGCGCGACGCTCGGCCCGCCGCGTTGGCCGCCTTGGCCGCACGAGGATCGGCCTGGCCGCCCGCGGCCACCGCCTCGGACGACGCGATGTTGATCTTCTGGTTGCGCCAGATGATGCCCCACACGTTGACGAACATCGTGACCGCGAGCAGCGCGGCGATACCGATCGACGTACCACGCGGTCCTTTGAAGTCCCACAGGTCGTTGATCGACATCAACCAGATGCCGGTGAGGAACGTTGCGAGCGCAGCCCAGCGGAACCACCACAGCGCGCGGAAGGTCACCTTGCGCAGCGCTTCGCCGCGAGCACCGGCTTCCATCTGCGCGTATGCCGGCACCTGCACGACATTGAAGAAGTACAACAACCCGATCCACGTGATGCCGAACAGGATGTGCGACCACCGCCCGAGGAAGTCGCCGCCGCCACCTGCATCGAAGAAGTCTTCGAAGATCTTCACTAGTCCACCCCAATCGGTTCGCCTCTATGGAGAGCGGTCGCATCGTAGACACCGCGAGCGCGGACGCTCAATTGCACGACACGATCCGTGTCGTACGGTGACGCTTGGCTCAGCCGCCCGAGACAGGCGGGAGGATGGCGACCTCGTCGTCCGCGCCGACCGCGTCACCGTCGAGGGCCGGTTCCCCGTTGCGCCAAACCCGACAGGTCTGCACGAGGGCCGCGAACTCGGGGCCATAAAGGGCGCAGGCCTTGGCCACGACCGCACCGACGGTGTCGCCGTCGACCTCGGTGCGACCCGTGCCGGCCACAACCCGTATCGAAGCGAACAGCCGTAGTCGTGCCACGGGGACAGTGTAGAGATGGGGGCGCGATCTGCCCGAGGGTGTCGTCGCGCTCCGTTATGGTGCCGGGGTGCTGCGACTGCTCTTCGTGCGACACGGTCAATCCGAGTGGAACGCGCTCGGTCGTTGGCAGGGTCAAGCCGACCCGCCTCTGTCCGATCTCGGGCGCGCCCAGGCGCGTCTCGCCGCCGGCGCAATCACCGCTGCCGCGACAAGGGCGGCCTCCCCCGTCACCGGCATCGTGAGCTCGACGTTGGCACGCGCCCTCGAGACCGCCACGATCATCAGCGACGCCATCGCCGTGGCACCCCTGCATCTCGAAGCCGACCTGGTCGAACGAGACGCGGGCGAGTGGTCGGGGCTGACGCGCCACGAGATCGACGAACGCTTTCCCGGCTACCTCGACGACGGCCGGCGGCCGCAGGGCTACGAGCCCGACGACCGCATGTTGGCGCGCACGCTGGGCGCGGTCGATCGCATCATCGATCGGTTCTCGACGGTCGACGCGCCGGCGACCGTGGTGGTCGTTACGCACGGCGGCGTGATCTACACCCTCGAGTCGCATCTGGGCGCGCCGTTCCAACGCAAGCCCAATCTCGGCGCGCGGTGGTTCCTCGTGCGCAACGGCGCGCTGCATCTCAGCACTACGGTGTCACTGCTCGATGCCGAGTCGGCCACCATTCCGGATCTGTTGTAGCCATGGGTCCTACGCTCCCCGTCGAAATCGTTCGCAGCACACGGCGCAAACGCACCGTCGAGGCTCAGATCATCAACGGCACCATCCGCGTGCACGTACCCGCACGCATGAAGCAATCAGAGGTCGACCGCTACACCGCTGAGCTCGTCGCCCGTTTGCAGCGGGCCGAGGCCAGTGATCGCATCGATCTGGTGGCGCGCTCCACGGTGCTGGCGCGGCGCTACAAGTTGCCGTTGCCCAAGTCGATCCGCTTCGTCGACAACCAAAAGTCGCAATGGGGTTCGTGTACACCCGCCACCGGTGAGATCCGGTTGTCGTCGCGGCTCACGCAGTTCCCGTCGTGGGTACTCGACTACGTCATCGTGCACGAGCTCGCGCATCTGGTCGAGTTCCACCACAACGCCAAATTCCTGGCACTTGTCGATCAATATCCCAAGGCCGAGCGCGCCCGCGGCTTTTTGACCGGCGTGCACTATTCGCCCGACGGCGACAACGACGGCGATCTCGATGACGAGGCGGTTGATGACGTGACCGACGAGCCGGCTGTGGCAAGCGCGCCGGACGTCGTGGTCGACAATACTGTCGTCGACTACAAGCCCACGCTGTTCTGATCCAACGACTCACGCCACGCTCGTTCGGCGCGACCAAGAGCGGTTTTCGGTGGCGTGTCGAAGCGGTATTCCTCGAATAGGTCGCGCCACCGGTTGCGCGCACCGAACTGACCCAACAGCGCGCACATGCTCCACACCACGCGATCGAGTATCACGAACGATGCCGGCATCATGAGCTTGGCAATGACATCGGCGAACGGTCCCGTGACGTCGAGCAGGCTCATCATCGTCGTGCCGGTGAAGTCACGCGTGAACGCGAACTCGTCTTCGAGATAGGGCTTGTACGGCGCGCTGACGTATTCCCACACGTGCATCGGATCGAGGCCGTGATCTGCGGGCAGAAAGCCCACTTTCACCATGCGGTCGACCATGACGTCGTACTCACGGTCGAGGAGCGGATCGATGAGCGGCATGAGCGCCTCGAACTCGCCTTCGGCCCACCGCTTGACGAGACCGAAGTCGAGGAACGTCACCGTTCCGTCGTCGTGAAATCGGTAGTTGCCCGGATGAGGATCGCCGTTGAACACGCCGTTGCGATAGATCGAACCTTGCACGAAACGGAAGATCACTTCGGCTACGTGCTGGCGCTCCGCGTCGGTCGAGCTGGCGATGAAGTCCTGGAAGCTGAGACCGTCGACCCACTCACTCGTGAGCACCCGCCGTGTCGAGTATTCGGGCAACACGTCGGGCACGTGGACGAACGGGTGGCCGCGATAGCGATCCGCGAACTCGGTTTGGCACGACGCTTCGAGGCGGTAGTCGAGCTCGTCGAACATGCGCGCCCGTAACTCTTCGACGAGCGCCTTGGTGTCGAGGCTCTTCAACGTGAACGAGCTCAACATGGCGTAGAGCAGCTCTGCGTTGGCGAGATCGCTGCCGATCGCCATATCGATGCCGGGGTATTGCACTTTGACCGCGACGATGCGGCCGTCGCGCGTGACCGCGCGGTGCACCTGTCCGATCGAGGCGGCGGCGGCTGGTAGGTCGTTCCACTCGAGGAAGATGTCGTGGGGATCGCGGCCGAGCTCGTCGCGCACGACCTGCGCGGCGGCCGATGGCGAAATCGGTGGCACATCGGCCTGCAGCGACGCCAACGCGGCCTGTGCTTGTAGCGGCAGGCCGTCGAGGATGAACGACATCATCTGGCACGCCTTCATGATGACGCCCTTCATGTTGCCGAGCTCGCGGGCGACGTCTTCGGCGGTCTTGATCTTGAAGTGCTCGTCGAGCTCGCGGCGTCGTTCGGCGGTAGCCGCGGCGCCGCGCGCTTTTGTGAAACCGAAGTGCACGGCGCGGCGCACGGTGAGCCGCCAGATGCGCGCGGTGCGAACGATGCGATCGCGGCGTCCTGCATCGCGCAGCGTCAGACGAGCCGCGACATAGCCCAAGCCGCCGACGGTGGAGGCACCGATTGCCGCGGCGTGACGACGTCTCACGGGCTCGGTGCGGCGGGGCGACCGGCGAGCGCGACGAGGGCCGCGTCGACCGAGTCGTAGTTGTCCTGCTCGACGTCTTCCATGGCCGTCTCGACGATCGAGACGTCACGTTCGAGGTCG
>JBDSMH010000028.1:0-17280 GCA_039915945.1 Acidimicrobiales bacterium
TCGTCGCCGGGCAGGTGCCCGCGAGCACCGTCCGTCGTGCGGCGATCGTGGCACTCGTCGCATGCATGCCATTGTCCTTGCTCTCTGGTTGGCGCGCGGGGCTGCTTCACGTAGCGGCCGTCGCCGCTGCACTCACCTACAACGCGTGGCTCAAATCGACCCTGGCGAGTCCGGTGCCCTACGCAGTGGCTTTTGCGATTCTTCCTGGCTTCGCGACGCTCGGGCTTCCTGGTCATCCGCTACCGCCGTCTTGGGCGGTCGTTGCGGCCGCCATGTTGGGGTGCGGAGCGCACTTCATCAACACGCTCGGTGATCTGGACGACGACATACGTATGGGCGTATTGGGGCTGCCGCAACGTCTGGGCAGAAGCACCTCTTTGGCGGTTGGCGCCTCGCTTCTCGCGGCCGCTGTTGCGGTACTGGTATTCGGTCCCCGAGGGCGCCCGGGCGCGGCGGTCATCGTGCTGTTCGCTGTCGCGATGCTCCTTGTGCTGGGTGTCGTCGTCAGCGCCCGGTCCAAGTATGTGCGGATCGCGTGGCCGCTCACGTTGAGCACCGCACTCATCGCTGTCGCGTTGTTGATTGCCAACGGCAAGTCGCTCGCGTGAGCATTCCCCCGGTCCTGACGAGACCCGTTCGTCATGACGTTCTACTTGTGCACCGATGTCGGCCAGGTACCAGCGCGGACCACGAGAGCGAACCAAGGCGTGAAGTCCGTTGGTTGGCTCGTCATCCACGAATCAAGTACGGACTGGTCTACCCAACACCAGTCGTCGATCTCGGTCGGGTCGGGTTGTAGGAGAGCGTCGGTGATCGTGCCGCGGAGAACGTGATCGATTTCGTGCTCGACGAGCCCCGAGTGTGGATCTTCAGCTCGATACTCGAATCGACTCGCCGGGACGACGTCGACGGATATGCCTAGTTCTTCCTGCACGCGGCGCGCGGCGGCATACGACACCTTTTCACCGGGCCTGGGGTGGCCGCAGCAGCTATTCGACCACTGGGCACCGAAGTGGTATTTGGTCGCCGCTCGTCGCTGGAGCAGAAGGCGTGCGCGGTCGTCGTAGAGCAGCACCGAGAACCCACGATGTAACACGCCCGGAGATCGATGCGCGGTCAACTTCTCGCACCGCCCTATGGCGTTGTCGTCGCGATCGACGAGCACGACTTCCTCATCCGGCCGGATCACGCGGTCCGCCAGGCCGCCTGATGCGCCAACGACCTCAACGCGACTTCGGCTGTCTTGCCAAGGCAAGCCGCCGGCAGCGCTTGCTCGGCGATGTGCATCAGTTCCGCGATGCGCCCCTCGACGTGCGACCGCGCACCACTGCTCTCGACGAGACCTTGCAGTAGGCCGATTTCGTGCTCGGACAAATCCGGCGCGCCGAGCCGATCGAGCGCCGCCAACGCAGCCCTGCTCGCGAGACGTTCACCGTCCCCGGACGCCCACGAAGACGTGAAGACTGCGAGTATCGTCTGCTTCCCCTCACGAAAATCGTCGCCGATCGGCTTGCCCGTGACCGCGGGATCTCCGAACGCACCCAGAATGTCGTCTCGAAGCTGAAACGCCTCGCCGACCGCCAAGCCGAATTCCCTCAAGGCGTGCAGACGCGACATGTCTGCTGCAATAGGTGTGTCTGCCGCCAGCGTCGCGCCGAGCAGCAGCGGACGCTCCGCGGAGTATCGGGCCGTCTTGTAGCGGATGACTTGGCGTGCTCTGTCGAGGTTGGGCTCGTGTTGCGCGGCTCCCCACAGATCGAGATATTGGCCAACGTGCAACTCGACCTTCAGGTCGTGAAACCCACTGCGGACTGCTTTAGGAAGGTCCGAGGCCAATAGGTCTGAGTAGACGAACGCGAGGTCTCCCAACAGCACCGCCATGCCCTCGCCAAAGCGTCGAGGCTCTCCTCGCCAACGATGCAGGTCGTGGTCGCCCTGAAAGGCGCTGTGTATCGTCGGCGCGTGGCGGCGCAACAGCGAACCGTCCATCACATCATCATGGACGAGAGCGAAAGTGTGCAGCATCTCCAATGCTGCACCCAGTTCGACAATGCGCTCATCGGCCGGGTCACCTCCCGATCCGACGAAACCCCAGAACGCGAACGCAGGACGCAGTCGCTTTCCACCGCCGCTGATAAATGCACGCAGCAGGTCGAACCCGCGACGGAGGTCCGCGTCGACCTCGCACCAACGCTCGCATTCGAGTCGCAGCAACCCATCGAGCCTCATATCAACCGCACGCCGGACGGCGTCAAACCGAACCTCCGGCTCGACACCCGCGGCCACACCCGACTCCGCGTCGAGCATGTCCGCGGCATTCGAGAATTCTGGGACGACGGACCTGTCCCGATGATGTGCTGCGGTTTGCGGCTTCGATTCGTTCATCGCTCGATCGTCCGGATCCACGTCCGTCGCGTCACAACCGCGCTCACAACCGATACGGAATGCAAGACCCGCTCGTCAAGGTTGGGTAGTCCCATTTCTGTGTGCACTCGAACTGACAGTAGGCGTTTACACAAGTGATCGTCGGGCAGGCGCAGCGTCTCGCTTCGGCTCGGCCACGAATACGCCTCAAGGAACCGCGTGGGCGCGTCCCGTGGGCGGTCGCGACCCATAACAATGGGGACCGGCCGTAACCGTCGTCGCTTGTCGAGACCAGCGACGCCCCTGCCGACCTGCGATTGGCCGGGTGTCAGTTAGGCCGACGTCGCGACTCGGGCGTCCACGCAGGCGTGTTTGTCAAGGGCCGTGGGTACAACCGTTTCAGTGCAAGCCGGCCGCGGTCGGACGGGTCTCGGGGCGCTTCGTGGACGATCTTGCCCTTCGTGCCATACCGAGATCAGTGTGTGCGATGCCTACGACGCGATGGCCGATACGCGGCAGTATCGCCGGGGCATGGGCGCGCAACGCGCTGAGGCCGTCTTGCGGGACCATGCTGGCAGCCAATGGGATCCCGACGTCGTCGCCGTGCGAGTGCTGCGCGATATCGGCGGCGGCAGACCGGCGCTGGACAACGTCGCCCGTGGATTCGCCGAGAATGATTCCGGGTTCGACGGCTGAGTTTGCGCCGACGCGCTACCCGCGCTGACTGCTCTGTGACACTGTCAGCTGCGAACGGCAGTCGCGGTCAGGTCGCTTGCTCCGAACGCGGTTGCAAACCGTCGACACCAGATCACGACGGTCTTGTACTTGGCGAGGTCGGTACCGGACGGAACCTCGTAGTTCTGCGAGCCGATGTTGCCTTTCAGCTTGCCGAGGTCGACGAAGTCGTCGTCGAGCTCGCCGGACGGTGCGGTTGCGGTGACCCCCGCGCTGAGATAGACGAACAGGTCGGGACCGTTGTCGGTGCGCAGGTCTTCGAAGCGCAGGAAAGTCCTTGTGTCATCGGTCGTGATTGTCGCCACTCCCGACGAGGGGTGACTGCGATCGACAAACGAGCCGCGATGCGTTTCTTGCGCGGCGCCAGACGCGGCCTCCGGCGTAGTGGCGCCGAGCGATGTCGCCGAGGGCGAAGCCCCGACGAAGGGGTCCGCCTCGTTGACCTTGTCGTCGATGAACAGCAGATGGAATGCGAACACGAAGAACACGAGCCACACGATGACCGCGCCCATGACGAGCGCGGAGCCAGCGCTCACGACCGGGTGTGTCCGTATGGCGTGTCGGGCGCGACGAACAATTCCCGGACTCGCCGCGGCGTGCTCGCGCGTGGTGCTCATCGTTGCCTTCAGTCATGCCGGTGACGGCTCGGGTGGACAGCGTTTCTCGTCCGAGTATTTCACCTGCCACCTTGAGTCGGTTGGCATCTGGACCGGTGTTTCGCGACTTGTAAGCAGGCAGTGGTCATTCGCTGAGTGAAGCCCGGTTTCTTGCACCAGCGGTCCACCGTGCAGCCGCATCGGTGTCCTGTGCCGGCCGCCTCCGCGGCGCGGGTGCGATCGTCGCTAGAGGTACAAACGATGGTTCCGATTGATGATGCTGGCATGCCGAGGACGCATGCCCCGAAATAGCCGATGCCGCACGAAAGTGCAGTACGAAGTGACCCAGAAGCGCAACGCGAGAATTCCCTCCTCAGGCGTCGGAGGAAGATCTGGACTCGTCAAATCGCTTCGCTGCTCTGCGGCTCGGGCGATAGTTGAGGTTGGTATCGATCTCTGAGGCGTCGGCGGTCGATCTTGCCAAAGGAGAAGCGGGGCATGGAGTTCTCGACGATGATGTTGCGCGGTTGTTTGAACTTGGGTAGCCGGGTGCTGAGAAACTGACGAACGTCGTCGATGAGTTCGGCGCGAGTGACGGAGGGGGCGGGTTCGATCACTGCCGTGATCTCTTGGCCCCACTCGTCGTTTGGTGTGCCGAACACGACGGCGTCGACGATCGAGGGGTGCTCAATGAGGACGGCTTCGATGTCGGCGGGGTAGATGTTGACCCCGCCCGAGATGATCAAGTCGATTCGGCGGTCGGACATGAATAGCCAGCCGTCGTCGTCGAGGTATCCCATGTCGCCGACGGTGAAGTACTCGCCACGACGGCTCGCTTCGGTCTTGTCGGGTGCGTTGAAGTATTCGACACCGAAGTGCGGACGAGCGTTGTCTTTGCCGTAGATCGTTCCGACCACGCCCGGCGCGCATTGGTTGCCGTCGTCGTCGAGGATCAGCAATTCGACTCCCGGTCGCGCTCGGCCGACAGTGCCCGGCCGCTGCAACCAATTTGCGGAGGTGACGTTGGTGAACGCGGCTTCGGTGGCGCCGTAGGTTTCCCAAAAGACTGGGCCCCACCAGTCGATCATCGCCTGCTTGATGTGCGCGGGGCATATGGCCGCGCCGTGCACGACGTGATCGGGATGTAGTGAGCTGACGTCGTAGCGCTGTCGGACATCGTGGGGTAGCGCCAGGAGGCGGTAGAACATCGTTGGCACCATGTTGCTGGCAGTGACGCGGTGTCGTTCGATCAGCGTGAGGCATGTCTCTGCGTCCCATTTGTCCATATGTACGACGGTGCCGCCGAGGTGCAAGACGGTGGTCGCGTTGCTGAGTGGTCCTACGTGATAGAGAGGCCCTTGCGCGAGGTAGACGGTTTCGTCGGTCCAGCCGTGGACATGTTCGGGACGAAGGCTGAACTCGAGGCCGGCGCCTAGTTCGCCGAGCATCGAGCGCCGCAGTACACCTTTGGGTCGCCCGGTGGTTCCCGAGGTATAGAACAGTGGGGCCCCCGCGCTTCGTCGCGGGGGGAGCGAGTCGGGTTGCTGTTCGACCTGTTCCGCGAGGCTGTGGAAGCCCGGGATGTTGCCAACAGCGAGCAGATGCGCCGGCTTTCCATTCGTCGTTGCTGCGGAAGCGATCGACGCGAAACGTTCATCAGCAATAAGCGCGCACGCCCCCGAGTCGGCCAGCACATACGACAATTCATCGCTGCCCAGATGATGGTTCAGCGGAACGAACAGAATGCCCGACTGCGCGCACGCGAGCGTGACGTCGTGGATCTCGATCTGGTTTGCGAGAAGGAAGGCCACCCGGTCGCCGGGAGCGACACCTATCGACGCGAACAGGTTGGAGAGTCGATTGACTCGCTGCAGGAGTTCGCCGTAGGTCGTAGACCGACCAGCGGCGTCGTGGACGGCAACCTTGTGCGGCCTTCGCGTTGCGGTCGCCCAGAACCCGACGGATTCCTCCGGAACGTCCGCACGAGGTGTCATCATAGATCGGCTATCATAGCTAAGATAAAGGAAATAGCCAGGCGCACGTCGGGCTGATTGGGGCTCCTGTGACACCGTCGACCGGCACACGCTCAGCATCGTCCGTGTCCCGTCGTATCGGTGCGCCGCTGGTCGATGCGGACAACCATTACTACGAGACCGAGGACGCGTTCACCCGCCACCTCGCCGCCGATATGGCGAGACAGAAACCGTTCCGATGGATCACCGACGACGGCGGACAGCGCCGCCTCCTCGTCGCCGGTCAGCTCTACCGACGCATCGTGAATCCGACGTTCGATCCCGTGGCTCGCCCCGGCTATCTCCTCGCGCTCTACGAGCAAGAAGGCGTACTCGACTACAGCCGCACCGGGGAATCGAACGAACCTATTCGTCCGGAGTATCGGGATCGCGTTCGTCGACTGGAGATCATGGACCGCGATGATGTCGAGCAGATCTGGCTGTTTCCGACGCTGGCGATGAACGTCGAGCAGATCCTGCGTCACGACGTGGCGATGACGGCCGCCGCGTTGCGATCGTTCAACCGGTGGTTGGAGGAGGAGTGGGGTTTCGACTACCAAGGCCGCATTCACGCGGTCCCGCTGTTTTCGCTGTGTGACCCGCAAGTCGCGGTGGATGAACTCAGATGGGCGATGGACCGAGGGACGCGCCTCATCCACGTGCGTGCATGCCCAGTGCCCGGCGGGCCGCGCGGCCGATCGCTCGCGGATCCCGAGTTCGACGAGTTCTGGGCATTGGCAAACGAGGGTGGACTCACGATCACCGTCCATTCCGGTGACACGGGGATGTTCGAGCGTGCGGCCGAGTGGGGCGACCTGAAAGATCCACCAACTCATCTGACCACGCGTTTCCAGTTGGTGTTTCGTGACGGCCGTGAGGTCTTCGAAGCGGTCGCCGACATGATTCTGCACGGTTTGTTCGCACGTTTCCCTCGGTTGCGTGTGGTGAGCGTCGAGATGGGCTCGTCGTGGTGCGCTCCGCTGCTCGACAGTCTGAGCAAAGTGCGCAAACGCCGCGAATTCGGCTTGTCGGGTGGAGATCCGGTCGAGACGTTCCGGCAGCACGTGTACGTATCGCCCTACCCGGAAGAGAGCCTCGAGGAAGTCGCCCGCATCATGACACCTGATCGTGTTGTCTTCGGCTCTGATTGGCCTCATCCAGAGGGCGTCGCTCGACCGAGCGACTTCTTCGCGGCGACCGGGTCGCTATCGGATCGAGAGCTGACGCGAATCGCACGCGACAACGCGTTGGATCTCATGCGAGCTCCCACATGGTGACAGTGGATCGCCAACTACATCGGCTGCGTCGCCGATACGGCACCGCCGAGACCATCGCAGACGAGTTGCGCGCCGACATCCTGCGCGGCGACGCGCCGGAGGGCGATCTCCTCCCCAAGCTCGACGAGCTGACCGCGCGGTTCAGTGCGAGCAAACTGACAATTCGCGACGCCCTGCGCATCCTCGAAACCGAAGGCCTCGTGAGCGTGCAGCGAGGAAACGTCGGTGGCGCGATCGCGCACTTGCCCACCTCAGGAAATGTCGCCTACACGCTCAGCCTCGTCTTCGAAGGCCGCGAGGTCACCGTCGATGAAGTCGCCGGCTCGATAGAGCGTCTCGAGCCGGTCTGCGCCGAAATGTGCGCCGAACGTCCCAATCGCGCGTCGACGGTATTGCCGCTGCTCTCCGCCGCCCAATCACAACTGTCCGACGCGATCACCAGCGGCGACAAGGACGGCGCCCGACGCGCTGCACGCCGCTGGCATGAAGTGCTTGTCAACCAATGCGGCAATAACGCCACCGCGATCACCGTCGGCGCCATGCAAGCCATCTGGTCATCGCACATTCACTCGATCGCCGTCGAAGAGACAGCGAAGGGTCTCGACATGCCCGACGCGGTGATGCGCCAGACCTATGCGGAACATGCCGAGATCCAAGAGTTCATCGAAGCGGGCGATGCGATCCGGGCCGGCCAGGCGTTGCGTGCCCATACTCGGACAGTTCGGCCCGGCGTCGCGGTCGTCACATACTCGGGGCAGACTCATGAACGCCCGGCGCGGATCCATGTCGCGCGCACACGCGATCGTCTCGCCCGATGACCGCCGACGACGGCATGCTCGAATATCTGCGAACGGTTGCGCTCCCTGACATGGGTTCTACACCGTTCGTGCGTCCGCCGCGGCTACGCGACGCGCAGGTCGCGATTGTCACAACGGCCGGTTTGCAAGTCGCGGGGCAAGAGGCATTCGGCTGGTTCGATACCTCGTACCGCGTGCTGCCCGGTGAGCGCCGCGATCTGGCGATGTCGCATCACAGCCAGAACTTCGACCGATCGGGTGCGATCGCCGATCTCAATGTTGTTTACCCCATCGATCGGCTGGCCGAGCTCGCCGAGGCCGGCCATATCGGGTCGGTCGCTCCCACCCACATTTCTTTCATGGGCGCGCAACGCGAACTCGAGACGCTCATCCACGACAGCGGCCGCGCTGCCGCCGCCCACCTTCGTCAACAGGGCACCGACGTCGCCGTTCTCACCCCGGTTTGACCGCTGTGCCAGCGCACCGTGTGTGCGCTCGCCCATGTCCTGGAGAGAGAAGGCATCGCGACGGTCACCCTCGTAACCAAGGCCCGCTTCTTCCCGGAACAGATGCGCCCACCGCGTGCCCTCTTTTGCGATTTTCCGCTGGGACGGCCGCTCGGTCGGCCGCGCGACCCGGACTTCCAGCGGGCGGTGCTCCTGGCCGCGCTCGACCTGCTCTCGGCTGAGGGTCCGGTACTTCGTGACTTCCCCGAGACCATCGATGACGAGATCGACTCACCGATGTCGTGCATGATCCCACCCCTCGCCGAAGCTGGGCTGGCGCCGTCGGTCGGTGAGGCGCGTGGCCTTCGCGCGGCGTTCGAACGTGGCGGTGGACAAGGTATTTCCAGTGCGATCGATCCCCAGTTCGCCGAGGCATCGCTCGAGGCGTTCGAGCGCGTTGCGGGCGGCGTGCCCTGGCGCGATGCGGGGTTCCCGAACAGTCCGCAGCGCTGCGCGCTCGCCGTTCGAGGCTTCTACGAACAAGCCGCCATAGGCTTGACCGGCGCCGCCGGCGGGGCACGGGCGGCCGAATCATGGTTCGCCGAGCACACACTTGCCGGCGCCACACTCAGCGCCGCGCGAGAAGCGATGCGCACGCAAGGCGAAGCAGCAACGGTTTGGAACTTCGTTATATCCGCCGCGCAGGCCGAACGATGAGCAACAGCGCGATTGAGCCGTGTGGCTTTTGGCGGCGGGCGATCGAATCACCGCAGCGCCCCGCGCTCATCGGGCCCGGAGGAGAGACGATCACCTACGGCACGCTGTATGCCCGTGTGAATCGCACGACGCGCTTGCTCGCGTCACTCGGACTCGTCGAGGGAGACCACCTCACCTTCGCGCTGGGTCAACGGCCCGAAATTTTCGAAATCGTCTTGGCGTGCAGCCAACTCGGCGTCTGGTACACGCCCGCGAGCGCACGACTCTCCACCGATGAGCTCACCTACCTGCTCGTCGATTCGAGTGCGAAGGCTCTCGTCGTCGATTCGACGTCTGCCGTGGCCGCTGCCCCCGCGGCCACGGCAGCATCACTATCGCCGGACTGTCGTCTGGCCTTCGATCACTGCGACGGCTGGGTCGACCTGCGCCGCTCAGCGTCGGAGTTCGCGCCGTCGTTGCCCCCGGATCGGCGGCCGGGTCTGGCACTTTGGTACACGTCAGGGACAACCGGTCGGCCGAAGGGCGTGATGCAACGGCGGCCACCAATCGCGATGGCCGAGCTCACTCAGTCGGCCGCCGATCACGCCGCCGCGTACGAGTGGGACGCAAACGATGTGTCGCTGGTGCAGGGGCCGCTCTATCACGCGGGACCTTTCGTGTCGGCGCTAACGATGCTGCATCAGGGTGGTCTCGTCGTGATCATGGACAAATGGACGCCGATCAGCTGTCTCGAACACATAGACCGCTACCGCGTCACGGCGTCGATGATGGTCCCCACCATGCTGCATCGCCTTGCGTCGCTGCCGTCGGACACACGCGAGCAGTTCGATTTGAGTTCGCTGCGCCGCAACGGTGTGATGCTCGGCGGATCGATCTGTCCGCCGGAGACCAAGAGAGCGATGATCGATTGGTGGGGTCCGGTGATCATGGAGTCCTACGGCGGCAGTGAGGGAACGTTTTCCCGGATCACATCCGAAGACGCCATCGCGCATCCCGGCAGTGTTGGTCGCGGATGGCGCGGCGTCACACTCCAGGTGCTCGACGACGACGGCAATGCTTGTGGCCCCAACGAGATTGGGACGGTCTACGCGAGACTCGCGTCCGACGCGGCGCACCGACCCGCGTACCTCAACTCGCCCGACAAGACCGATGGCAGCTATGTCGGTGAGTTCTTCACTTTGGGCGACGTCGGCTACCTCGACGCGCAGGGATGGTTGTTCCTGCTCGACCGGCGAGCGGACCTGATCGTCTCGGGGGGTGCCAACGTGTACCCCGCGGAGGTCGAGCGGGTGCTTCTTCAACACGGCGCCGTCGATGACGTCGCAGTGATCGGTATTCCGAACGACGAGTGGGGCCAGACCGTCCACGCCTTTGTAGTTCCACGAACGTCGGATGGCGACGACGCGCTCGCCGCAGCGTTGGTGGACTTCGCACGCGAGCGCCTCGCCGCCTACAAATGCCCCAGAACGGTCACTTTCGTCGCGTCGGTGGGTCGATCCGAAATGGGAAAGCTGCAGCGACGCAAACTCCGGGCGGATCCGGCGGCCGCGATTGCATTGCCGGTCGCCAACGCGGCTGGAGCGTCGTAGTCATGTACGTCGGCGACAGCCCGGCGCAGAGCCAAGTGCGGGCTGAAGCTCGGGCGTGGCTTCAGTCGAACCCGCCGCCGGAGGTGGATCCCGCGGCGGGACAAGTCGCCCGGTTGGCGGCCGCCCGGACCTGGCAACGAGTCCTGCATGACAACGGCTGGGCCGGCCTGTCGTGGCCGCGCGAACTCGGCGGTCGAGCCTGGACCTCGGTCGAGGTCGCCATCTTCCAGCAGGAAGAGACAAAGGTACTCGACTGGCACACGCTCAAGCGGCCGTTCAATGTCGCACTCAACCTTGCCGCGCCGGCGCTGATGGAGTTCGGAACTGCCGATCAACGCAACGCCCACCTTCCGGCGATCTTGCGCGGCGATGAGTTCTGGTGCCAGCTATTCAGCGAACCGGGAGCCGGTTCCGACCTGGCGGCGCTCAGTACCAGAGCCGTTCGAGACGGCAATCAGTTCGTCGTGACCGGCCAGAAAGTGTGGACGTCCTACGCGCACTACGCCGACTACGGACTGCTGCTCGCGAGGACCAACCCTGATGTCTCCAAACACAAGGGGATCTCCTATTTCGTCATCGACATGAAGACACCTGGAATCACCGTTCGTCCACTGCGCCAGATGAGCGGCGCCACCGAGTTCAACGAAGTCTTCTTCGACGACGTCGTGGTGCCCGCGTCGTGTCTCATCGGCGAACAGGACAACGGTTGGACCGTCGCGCACGCCACGCTCGCAAGCGAGCGGCAATATCTAGGTGCCATGGTGTTCACCGAAAGGAAATATCCGACGCTGCACGCCGCCGCGCAACGATCGCGCACGACGCACGATCCGATCGTCCGCCAACGCCTCGCCGCGTGCTACACACGAGAGCAGATCCTGCGCTACCTCGGTTTCCGCGTCCAGACGTCGATCGGCCGACAGCAGCCTGTCGGTGCGATTGGCTCAGTCCTGAAGCTCGCGCAAGCCCGCCACGTCGTGATCACCGCGGAAGACGCTATGTCACTTACCGCGCCCGCTGCCCTCGGCGCGGACACTATCGACATCGACGCGTTCACCATACGAACCGAGTTTCTCGCCAGCCCGGGAATGCGCATCGGCGGAGGCACCGACAACATACAAATGCAGGCTGTTGCAGAACGAATTCTGGGTCTTCCGCGAGAGCGAAGCGACGGCCGCGACGTCGCGTGGCGAGACCTCCAGCGACTCCAACAACGCCCCGTCGATCGAAATGAGAATGGATGATGCCGTTCGAGCACCTTCGACACACGCACGACGAAGGCGTCGTCGTGCTTCGCTGGTCACGCACGCGAAAATGTGGGCGCGACACGACGGTCGAGTCCCTCGAAAGGATTCCTGATGACATCAACTGAGGCAGCAACCCCTACGGCGCGGCCTTACGACATCGAGTTTTTCTGGGACCCCGTCTGTCCGTTCGCATGGATCACCTCGCGTTGGATCGTTCAAGTCGCCGCCCAATCGGACTACACCGTCGATTGGCGCTTTATCTCGTTGCGCCTGCTCAACAAAAACAAGGACTACCCAATCGACTTCCCTCCAGGGTACGAGGCGGGGCACCGCGCGGGTCTGAGGATGTTGCGTGTCGCCGCTGCAGTCCGCGCGGAGCTTGGTCGAGAGCCACTCGGCGCGTTCGTCACCGCCTTCGGCGAGAGCTACTGGGACAAACCAAAGGGTTCCGGCATGCGCGCTCATCTCAGCACCACCGAACACGCCGTCGAAGTACTCGACGCCGCGGGTCTACCCACCCGTTATGCCGACTCGTTGGATGACAGCTCGTGGGACGACTCACTCGAAGACGAGACCGAACTCGCGCTTTCGCGCACCGGACGCGACGTAGGCACCCCCATCATCACTTACCAGCCGCCCGACGGCCTGTCGTTCTTCGGTCCGGTACTTTCACGAATCCCCGACGATGCCAAAGCACTGCCGCTTTGGAACGCGGTGACCACACTTGCGGCGTTTCCCGGATTCGCCGAGATGAAGCGGAGCCTGCGAGAGAGTCCACAACTCAACATCCTCGGCAACCGCACCGCCGCACCTCGACCCGAAGACTGGAAAGGCGGACACCGCTCCGAAAGTCTCGCCGACGCACCCGCGAAACGCGAGGCCCGGCCATGAGGCGCAGACAACGGCCAATGCGCCCGAACCCTTTTGGCCTTTTGAGTAGCGAGGACAGGAGATGACTATGGGTTTGGACAAGGACTCGATCGTGGGAGCGCTCGAACGGGAGTTTCACGAGATCGACGATTTGCTGCTGACACTGCGCGATTACGAGTGGGCGGCGCAGACGCCGTGCCCAGGCTGGGATGTCCACGCGAACGTGGCACACATGATCGGCACCGAATCATCCCTCGCGGGTCTGACGGTTCCTGACGTCGAGATCGGAGACCGCTCGTTCGTGCGCAACGAGGCGGGCCGCTCCAACGAGAAGTGGGTCGTCTTCCTTTCTGGGCTCGCGCCCGAAGAGATGTTGGAACGCTTTCGCCACATCACCAATCGTCGCATTGCGGATCTGCGGCGCATGTCCGATGACGACTGGAACGGCGAGATCGTCACACCGGCCGGGAAGGATACCTACGGGCGCTTCATGCGCATCCGCGTATTTGACTGCTGGATGCACGAGCAAGACATCCGCGACGGCGTGCACCAATCCGGGCACGAGGGCGGGCCGATTGTCGATCTCGTCTTGGACGAGATAACCACCGCGCTCGGATTCGTCGTCGGCAAACAAGCCGGCGTAACGACGGGGCAGACGGTCACGTTCAAGCTATCCGGAGCGACCACGCGAGACATTAACGTGGCCGTAGAACATCGAGCAATCGTCGTCGAGCAACTCGAAGCTCCGGCAACGGTAACGATTCACATGCGCGCCGGCCTGTTCACCCGGATCTGCGGTGGTCGCTTCACATCGGCAGACGCAGGCGACGGCGTTCGCTATGAAGGGGACGAAGACCTCGGCCGTCGCATCGTCCAAAACCTCGCCTACACAATCTGAAAAAGTGGCGGGCAACTACTCAACAAAGCGCCGCAGATCCGACGAACACCCAGCAGATCGAGGATCGTACGACCACGTCGCGCCTCGGCGTGGTCGACGGAATCGCGTGGCGATTGGCGATTGGCGATTGGCTCGATGATGTCATCGAGAACCGGGTGCACGTGGAGGTTCAGCGCTGCGTCGGTGTTGTGATGTGCATTGTCTCGCTGAAAGGCAAGCGCGCAAGGCTGCCAAAAACGTGTCGGTCTAGTGTATGAAACAGTGTTTGTGTTTCTCCTTCGATGGGTACACGGTCGCTCGAATATCGACCGTCTGCGCTCGATTCTCGACGATCTGTTGTCGGAGCGAGGATGTGTGGCGGTGGATTATCACGCCTCCCCAGTCCCCGGTGGCAATTCCGAAACCAACAAGGAAGAGCCATGATCGATGTGGGGCGTTCTGCCTTGCCTGTTGACGCGTCGTCGGAGATGTCGGCGTTGTACTCGTCGTGTTGGTCCGCCGCAGTCGCCGTTGCATTGCGGGTAACTGGCCGCCGGTGCGCGGCTGAGGAGATCGCGCAAGACGTGTGCACGTGGGTCTGGCGCAATCCCGATCGATACGATCCCGCTCGAGGGTCCTATCGATCGCTCATCGCGGCGATGGCTCGCAATCGGGCGTTGGATTGGCAGCGATCGGAGTCGGCGCGCGGCCGGCGCGAGATCGCGTTTTCGGCAACGCCCGGCGCCGCTGGCGAACCCCTTATGAATCTGGACGGCGAGGACGTGTTCGAAGCCGTGATGGCGCTGCCGATCGAGCTCAGAGAACCCATACATCTCGCATTTTGGGGCGGCATGACCTACCGGCAAGTGGCATCGCATCTCGGCATACCCGAAGGAACCGCGAAGTCACGGTTGAGAACCGCACAACTGCGCCTTCGAGCCACGCTCGGCGGTAGTCGGTCGGCGTACGACCCGACGCCAAGCGATGTCGAGCTGTCCGAGGCCCGCTTTGCCGCCGGCGAATCACGCGACGACGCCGGGTTGCGGGAGTTGTTTGCGGCGATGCCGACGCGGCATCGCACGCCGACGGGGCGGCGCGATTCCCGCTGCAGCTTCATGGATCTCGACTTCGTCGCGTCGAGCGATCGCACCGAGATCCTGACTGCCGCCCTCGACGCCGTGCTGGCAGTAACGGACACGCGGATGGGCAAGGTGCAACTGCGTGACGAGTCAACCCATCTGCTTCGCATGGAAGCGCATCGCGGCCTCGATCAGCCGTTCGTCGACTACTTCGCCTCGGTCCAACACGGCGCGGCAACGCGTGAGTATCCATTCGCCCGTGGCTGCCGCGTCATCGTCCACGACGTTCGACAAAGCCGTATCTTCCACTCCGGATCCCGCGCAATCGTGCTCAACGCGGGCGCTCGCTCGATTCAGGCGACTCCGGTGATCGGACCGTCTGGCCAATTCCACGGTCTATTGTCGACGCTCCACGAGCGCCCCCGACGCCCGGAGGCTGTAGAGCTGCGGCTTCTCGAACGCGTCACGCAGTGGATGGCTCGCGTCGTCGAGGGACCAAACCCGACCTGAGGACAATGAATAGCCGAGCCGAGAGCGCTCCCCTCATTCACTGGGCGGTGTTCTACAACGACGCCGACGACATCTACGCCAAGTCCTCCCCTTCGTCGAGGGCGGACTCTCCGCAAGCGAACCCACACTCGTCGTCGCGCCCGGCTCCAACATCGATCTGCTGCGCAGCGCACTCGACCCCGCGACCGAGGCCACCTTCCTTCACGCGGAGGACCTCGCCAGCAATCCCGCCCGGATCATCCCCGCCGCAAAACAGTTCGCCGAATCACACCCCGGTCGCCGCATTCGCATCGTAGGCGAACCGATCTGGCCCGGACGCTCCAACGCGGAGATCCGCGAGGGCATCCGACACGAGGCCCGTGTCAACGTACTCTTCGCCGATGTCGCGGCCACCGTGCTGTGTCCCTACGACGCCCGACTCGACCACTCGACCATCCGTTACGCCGAAAGGACACACTCCCGTGTTGAAAGACGGCGAGTACCGGCCCAGCGCCGGCCATGACGCGATCCGACGGCTAACACAATCGTCGGCCGGGGCCTCTGGCTCATCAACCAACTTTGCGAGCTCGTTGAACTCCGCACTAGCGCGACAGGAACGATCATCCGCATGCACGTCCGCGCCAACGAGAGGCATCGCTAGCGACCAAGACCAACTAGTCGTCTGGCCACCCACACGCGACCTCTGGCCTTGGCCGCCGCCGGACATGACGCGCTCGGTGCAAAGTGGGGTCGCTCCGGCAACGCGGTGTTTCTGCCCGATCTCGATTCGTATCGCAAGCAATACCCCGAGATACTCGACGACACCATCGCCGCGGGCGTCAAGGCCACCGCGTGATTGCCAATGCAGCGAGCTGACGGGTCGCCCGTGGGGCCCATCGGTGGCACCGTGCACCATGACGGCCCGACGCGCGCCGTGTCAGCATTCGTTGACCGAGGCCGTAGAGGTGGATGTTGTGGTCGCCTTTTGCGGGCTCCCGCAGGTCCATAGTGGCAGGGCCAAGGGAAGTTGAAACCACGGCCCTTTGACCCGCCTACGACGAAGAGCGGACCACACGACTCTCCACGCCTCCGTCCCAAAGCGCCGAGCAGCTCTTCAGTGATAGACGAGCCGACGCGAGTTGTACCAACGCGACCTCGACGGCGCGACAATGGGTGCATGACCATCATCGACGATGCGCAGGCGCTTGTTCGCGGAATCTACGAGCTCGGCTTCAACCAGGGAGTCGAGGCGGTGTTCGACGAGTGCTACGCGCCCAATTTCGTTCACCACAGCAAGGTTATCCACGACGTTGCGCCGGCCGGCGAGGGCGAGAAGCAGTCGATGATCCGGTTCCGCGCGGCGATTCCCGACGTGCAGTTCGAGATCATCGACATGGTCGGCGACGAAACCCGAGTCATCGCGCGCCTACACATCCACGGCCATGCTGAACAGCCATACGGCACGGTGCCCGAAGGCGCCTACAACGTCCACGCAGTCGCATGGTTCCGCGTCGAGTCGCAGGGTTCACACCTCCACGTGGCGGAGGAGTGGCTCTTCGTCGACGCTGCCGTGTGAGATGTCTTGCGAAGCCCGATGGCAACATCGTGGCCTCATCCATCGGATGAGACACGCCGCCGGGCCGGGCGATCAGTATCGGTCGGGATCCTGATCGGCGGCGTTGGTCTGCTCGCGCCACGTCGCGGCGACGTTACCACCGACGGGAAACCCTCCGCGCTCGCGCAGCATCTGCGCAGTGTGCATCAGGTTCCACGCCATGATGGTGGCGTTCTTATTGGTGAACTCGCTGTCGTAGCCCATCGGCGTCTCGGAACCGTCTACCGCGTCGCCATAGCTCGGACCGGGACCGATCTCGCCGATCCAGCCGCAGTCGGGCTGTGGCGGGATCGTGTAACCGATGTGGGCCAACGCGTAGAGCGTTTCCATCGCGCACGCCTTGACGCCATCCTCGTTGCCGGTGACGACGCAACCGCCCGTCTTGCCGTAGTACAGGTACTGCCCGTGCTCGTTCGTCTCGCTGCTGTACGCATAGAGACGTTCGACGACCAAGGTGGCGACGCTCGACTTCACGCCGAGCCAGATCGGTGTGCCGATCACGAGGATGTCGGCGTCCATGATCCGTGAATGAATGGCGGGCCAGTCGTCGACGTCGTCACCGATCGTTGTCGT
>JBDSMH010000050.1:0-13227 GCA_039915945.1 Acidimicrobiales bacterium
CGATGGCATGGACCTGACCGCTGGTGAGGGTCCCGTCGAGCCACGCCGCTTCGGTCAACGGCATCGCTTTGAGCTTGCGAGCCAGCGTCACCGACCGCTGCGCGTCAGCGGGCGCCAACCCGGCGCAGCGTTCCAGGAACTGCGCCGTCGACGACGCCTTCGACAACCGATACAACATCAACTCGTCGAACGCCCGCAACGGTTCCATCGTCATGGCCAGCAGCATTTCCCGGGCCTGGAGCACCGCCGCGAGGTCATCGCCGTCGACGGCTAGTTCGAGGCGTTTGACCGCGTCGAGCAACTCGCAAACCGTCGGACTCAACATGCAGTGATCGTACACCTGTTCGGTCCATACAGCAAACGAAATACCAACAAAATCAAGGAAATTGCGCGTGCTCGTGGTCTCGCCGCAGCGCTGACTTTGTGTCAGGGCGCTACACGCCAGGCGGTGCCGTGCGCGCCCGAATCGATCGTGCGACGAGCACGACGACATCGTCTTGCGCCCTGTCGCCGATCGTCGCCGCGAGTGTCTCGGCATCGACGTTGGTCCCGAGGCGATCGGCGATCTCGACGAGGCGGGCGAGCGAACGATCGATGTCTTCGTCGCGCCGCTCTACCAACCCGTCGGTATAGACCACGACGCTGTCGTTGTCGTCTATCTGGAACTCACATTCCGTGTACAGCGCCGTCGTATCGACACCCAATGGTGCCCCGGCCTTGGCGTGCATGAGTGCGGCGCCGGTGGCACCGACGAGCACCGGCGGCGGGTGTCCTGCCAATGCGAATCGACAATGTCCCGATGCATCGAGCGTCATGTAGCACGCCGTCGCGAAGACGTCGCGGCTGCCTTCGCAGATCAACCGGTTTGCGTGGCCCAGAACGAGCGCCGGCTCTCGGTAGGCACCCGCGCAGGCGCGGAGGACGTGGCGGATCTTGCCCATCGACGCGGCGGCGCGCACGCCCTTGCCGGCGACGTCGCCGACGGTGATGGCCAACCGGCCGTCGGCCAGTTCGAAGGCGTCGTACCAATCGCCACCGATGAGCGACAGGGCGACACCGGGGCGATACGCCGCCGACAGTTCGTAGGCCGTCGACGACGGCAGTGCGGCCGGCAGTAGGTCGCGTTGCAGTGTCAGGGCGACCTGCTCCTGCGTGTCGTACAGGCGGGCCCGTTCGAGTGCGCCTGCGACCATTGCCGTGATCTGTTGCAGCCAGTGCAGTTGCGCGTCGTCGAAGGCCTGCACGTCCGAGAAGCCGAAAGCGATGGCGCCGATGACCTTGTGACCGACCGCTAGCGGATTGCACACCAGTGCCCTCGACGCTTGCAGCGAATCGAGATGCACCTCCGGATACTTCTCCTCGATCTGCGCGGCATCGCGAAACACGATGGATCTCCCGCTGCGGACAGCGTCGCCGAACGGCGTGCCCGAGGCGACGGGAATGACCGCCCAGCGTTGTGTGAGCGCCGGATCGACAGTGGAACTGTGCTGGATGTGCAGATCGCTGCCCTCGAGCAAACCGATGCTGACGGCCTTTGCGGGGGCGATCGACGGGATCGCCTCCGCCGCGGTGGTGATCACCTCCGCGGCAGTAACGGCCACCGCGAGTGCGGCCGCCAAGTCGCGTTCACTGGCAATCTGGTGGCGGCTGTGCACCAGTGCGCGGTGATGGCGCAACGAGAGCCACATCGCCAGCGCGGCCAACGCGGTGAGGCCCAAGCCGCTCAAGAGAACCGCAGTGGACAGAGTGCGCGAAGTCGCGACGGGGACGTCGAGATCGATCAGCCACGTGCGGCCACCGATCGCAAGTTGCTGGACGGAGTTGCGGCGCGGGAGTTGCGCGGTGCGGAAGAGTTCCGTGCCCTCGTCGACGATGCGAAAACGCGTACCAGGGGGCAGCCCCGCGCCGATCGACTTGCCGACGGCCTCGCCGAGGTAGGTGATCGACAGGAAGCCCACGACCTGGTTGTCAGGGCGCTTCAATGGCTGGAAGATCAAGAAGCCCGGGCGTGTCGACGGCGCGAGCGCGACGACGGGCGTGACGAGGGCCTTGCCTTGTTCGAGCGCGCGACGCGCGGTGTCGCCCCGGCCCGGATCCTGCGCGATGTCGAAACCGAGGACTCGCCGCTGCGCTTCGTCGAGCGGGTGTGCGAATGCGACCGGGAAATACACGGGCCGACGGGGTGCGGCGGCGAATGTGCCGTCTGTTGCTCGATCGATGATGCGCAGGCCGGAGGTCGCCTCGAACTGCGACCGCTGTGCGTCGGCCACGATCGGTTCGTAGGCCAACGCGCCGGCGACGCCGGGCGCCAGCAACACTTGGGCGAAGGTTTCGAGGCGCTGGGCGTCGACGACGCCGTTGTAATCCACAAGAGCGTTCGCCGACGCCAGTACCGCTTCGGTCTGTGAATATCCGGCCGAAAGACCGCCGATCAGGGCCGTTGCTTCGGCCTGGTGGGCGCGCTGCGCGTCGCGATTCTCCCGATGGCGAAACACCGTCCAGGACATCAAGGTGGCGATGAGTAGGCAAGCCACGAGCAGCAACGCGACGAGTCGATCCCGTCGCAGATTGCGATCGGGCCCTTCGACGAGTCGGTTTGCTGGACCCCGCCACGTCTGCAAGACCCCGACGATAGCGCTAGTAGCTCGTAGTATTGAAGGACCGTGGCCAGTGGTGTGCGGGAACCCGACGAAAGCATGACGTGTTGACGTTCCAGGTACTCGGTCCGCTGCGCGTCGCCGGCGACGACGGCGGTGATGCGACGCCTCCCGGGGGTCTGCAGCGACGACTGTTGTTGTCGCTGCTCGTCGACGCGGGCGGGGTCGTGTCGACCGATCGACTCGCCGATGCGCTATGGCCCGACGCGCTACCGGCCAACTATGCCGCGGCCTTGCACACGCACGTATTCCGCTTGCGCAAAGCGCTCCCCACGCTGTCGATCGAGCGACACTCCGACGGCTATCTCCTCGAGCTCGACGATCACCGATGCGATGCCGACGAGTTCGCCGCGGTCATCACCGAAGCGGCCGCAGTGCGGGCCACCGACGCGTGGCGCGCCGTGCAAATGGTCGATCAGGCGCTGGGTTGGTGGCGCGGCGAACCGTACCTCGAGCTCGCCGACAGCAACCGAGCACAGGCCGACCGCGCCCGCCTCGTCGGGCTGCGCCTTCGCGGGTACGACGAGCGTTTCGAAGCCCTGATCGATCTCGGGCGCCATGTCGAGGTCGTCGCCGAACTCGAAGCGCTCACGGTGTCGCACCCGACGCGTGAGCGGCCCCACGCGCAGCTCATGCGAGCGCTGGTCGGGTCGGGGCGCTCGGTCGACGCGCTGCGGGTGTTCGACCGGTTCCGGCGGGCACTCGGCGACGAACTCGGCGTCGATCCGTCGCCGGAACTGCGGGAACTACACGACGCCATCTTGACCGGCGAGGCCACCGAATCGCGCGCCGTGGGGCACGGCCCCGAGGCCGGCCTCGAACCGGCGATCGGTGCGCCCCATTTGCCTCGCTTGTCGTCACTCTTCGTGGCCCGCGAGCGCGAGCTGGATGTCCTCGCAGAGTTGTTGACGCAAAGTCGCCTCGTCACGTTGCTCGGTACCGGTGGTGTGGGCAAGACCCGCCTCGCCATCGAGACGGGTCGTCGGCTCGCGGCTCAGTTCGGCGACGGTGTCTGGCTGTGCGAGTTGGCCGGAAGCTCGCACGGCAATGCGCTCGAACCAGTGGCGACGCAACTCGGCATCGAGTCGCGCGCCGGAGTCGGTATCGAGCGTCGCGTCGCCGAGGTGCTTCGCCATCGACGCATGTTGTTGATCCTCGACAACTGTGAACATGTCCTCGACGCCGTGGCGCCGTTGGTCGAGCAAGTAGTGGCGATGACCGATCACGTCCGAGTGTTGGCGACCAGTCGTGAACGCCTCGCGGTCGACGGCGAGCAACTCTTCCCGGTCGCGCCACTCTCGACGACCGACGACGACGAGGGGGCTGCGGCAGCGACGCGATTGTTCGTCGATCGGGCAAAGGCGATGCAACCGGGCTTCGTTGCCGAGGGCCCAGCGCTCGACGCGGTGGTGCAACTCTGCCGCCGGTTGGACGGCCTGCCGTTGGCGATCGAGTTGGCCGCGGCCCGCTTGCACACGATGGATGTCGGTGAGATCAACTCCGAAATCGCCCGCGGCATCGGCATCTTGTCGACGGGTCGGCGCAGCGCCCCCCGTCATCGCTCGCTGATGGCGTCGATGCAATGGTCATTCGATCTCCTGGAGCGAGATGAACAGGATGCGCTGACACGGCTGTCGGTATTTCGTAGTTCGTTCACCGTCGACGGCGCGGCCGCGGTGATCGACCAACCGGTATCCGAGGCCCGGCGTCTCCTTGCTGCATTGAGCGAACGGTCGTTGTTGCAGCGCAGCGCGGGCACGCATTCGATGCTCGAACCGGTGCGTCAGTTCGCCAACGAGCAGTCGTCCGAAACGCCGGGTCGCGCTGAAGCGGTGGATCGACACGCCCGGTTTCACCTCGAACTCGTCGAACGGCTTCGCACCGAGTTGCGTGGGTCTGATCCTGCCAAGGTGACGCGCCAACTCGACGATGCGTTCGTAGAGCTCCGCGCGGTTCGCGATCACTTCATCGCGGTCGGTGATGCCGACGGCCTGCTGCGCCTGGTGCTCAACCTCAACGACTACGGCATGTACCACATGCGGCGCGAGGTGTTGACGTGGGGCGAAGATGCGGCGAAGGTGTCCGACGATCCGCACGACGGCCGAGTCGCAGACGCGCTCGCAGTCGCCGCGCTCGGCGCGTGGAATCGCGGTGACCGTCGACGGTTCGTGCAGCTGTCACGAGAGGCGCACGACGCCTCCATCGAGCGAACCGGCGCGGTCTCAGCGCTCGTCGCGAGCAATCTCGGCTTGTTCGGGCTGGCCGAAGGAAATTTGGTCGAAGGAGGCGACTGGTACCGGCACGCGTTGACGCTCGCCGACCCGGACGACTCGCTCTTTCGCAGCGAGGCCGCGGCAACCGCCGTGTTGTGCCTCGCGTACGACCGAGATCCGCGCACAGTGCTCGAGGCCGATCGGCTGCTCGAGCAGTTCTGTCAGGATGGTGACGGATTTGCTGCGGCGTGGGCGTGGTACGCCGCGGGGGAGGCGCTGATCGCCATCGATCCGGCACAGGCGGAGGTTCGGCTGCGCCGAGCATTGGAAATGGCACGCGCCGGTGAAGCGTGGTTCATCGCCGGCGTCGCCGGGGCTTCACTGGCGTCGCTCGATGTCCGCAAAGGTGAAGTGGAGCGTGCCATCGAGCACTACCGCTGGCTGCTGCCGCTGTGGACGCGCGCCGAGGCAACGGTGCTGTGGACCGTGCTGCGCTCGACGACCGAGCTCCTGGCGCGTCTCGGCGATGGCCGCACGGCGGCCGTGCTGTTGAGCGCGGTGCGCACGACGCCCGACGGCCACGCGTTGTTCGGTGACGATCTCGCTCGTCTCGATCAATTGGCGATCGAGTTGCGCACGCGCCTCGGTGAAAACGCTTTCGAGGCCGCCACCCTCGAAGGGAGCGGCCTCGACGTCGCCGATGCCGCGGAGGTCGCCCTCCGCTGCTTCGACGAGTATTGATCCTTCGGCTACCAGCGGGGTTCGTCGGCGCCGATCCCGAGCGCGACCTTGGCGACCATTTCGTGCGTCAGTGCGTCGTTGCCCGGATGGAAACCACCACAGCGAACGTCACGGTAGCGACGTTCGAGTTCGTTGCCGCGGAACATGCCCGCGCCACCGGATACCTCGAGCGCGATGTCGACGACGCGCTTGGCCGCCGTGACCGACCGCCACTTCGACGAGAGAATGCGGACCGCCCACCATTGACCGAGGTCGGCTCCGGCGAGCCAATCACTCAGAAACTGTTGCGCGGTCGCACTTGCGGCATCGAGTTCCAGCACCATTTCGGCGATCTGGTGTTGGACCATCGGGTTGTACGCGTACGCACCGCGAGGGATCGCAACAGACGTCTTGGTGCGAGCGCCTTCGACCGATAGCTCGAGGGCACGATCCGCGATGCCCAGATACACGTGCGAGATCAGCGCCAGCGCCCAGACATTCATCGCGACGAGGAAGAGGTCGTTGTCGCTGCCGGCGGGAGTAACGCGACCGATGCGCTCGGTTGGCACGAATACGTCCTCGAGAATGGTGTCGTGGCTCTGCGACGCGCGCATGCCCAGCGTGTCCCAAGTCTCGACGACGGTGACGCCGGCAGCGGTTCGGTCGACGAAGCCGTGCACGATCATCGGGTTGGTCGGGTCGGACATGTCGAGCGCGTGCACGCCCAGGTACGACCACACCGGCCCGTTCGACCCGAACATCTTACGTCCGGTGAAGCGGTAGCCACCGTCGACGGGGACGGCAGCCGACGTCGACATCACGACCGGCGCGTCGTTGCCGCGTTCGGCATGGCCGGCCGCGAAGATCGTGCCCGCGACGGCGGCCTCGAGGATCCAGCGCAGGGATCGATCGCCGGCGCGTTCGAATTCGGCCGCGATGCCGACCCAGTAGTGATGCATGGAGAGCGCGAGCGCGGTGGCCGGCGCGTAGCGGGCGATACGCCGTTGCTCAGCGGCGAGGTCGGCGAGGTCGTACCCACCGCCGCCGAGGTGCACGGGCACCGCGGCCGCCAGGTAGCCGGCATCGCGCAGGATGGCCAGGTCCTCGTAGAAGTAGGTGTTGGTGCGGTCGGCTTCTGCCGCCCGGGTGCGGAAGCTGTCGAGGACGCTGTCGGCCAGCGCAGTAACCGGCCGGTTCTCGAGCATGGTCATGGTAAAGGTTCCCTTCGATGATGCGGGGTTGCGGCGTCATCATCCGAAGGGTTGCTCACATGGCACTCACAGCGCCTTACATGCCCGTGTGTGCGAGACCTTGTGCTACGCGCTGATGGAGCGCCCGACGGTCGAGAACTTGCTCGAGGCGCTCTTGCCGAGCGTTGTCACTGCTGCGATGCACACGACCGCGATCAGCGCAACGAGTAGCGCATATTCGACGAGTGATGCCCCGCGTTCCGACTTGATGTGAGTCTTCACCCATGCCGAGAGGAAAACGAAATTCGCTGCCACGTCAACCTGCCTTGTTCTACTTTTGTTCACCCATGCGTCGGTCGACGATCGTTCGCGCTTAGCGCTGACAGGGATCAGTGCCTATGGACCTAGCCCGTTCGGGCTAAATGTGGGGGCGCGCCGAGCACATGGTTCGACAAGAGCAGGCCCGGGTACTCGGGAGCAGTGTCAACACACTCCGCGGGATGGCAAGAGCGTCAATTGAGCAGCCGGCTGCTGCATCGCGTCGGCGACACCGTTGCTCACTCGGGCGCCGGGGCTGCCGCAGCCGTGCTGGCCTTGGCCTGGGTTGCGGTCGGCGTCGCCGCCGGATTTCCCGAGTGGTGGGCAACCGTTCTCTATAGCGCCACGGGGTTGACGACGTTTGTGATGGTGTTCGTGATTCAACACACCCAATCCCGTCAGACGATCGCGATGCAGCGCAAGCTCGACGAGGTCCTTCGATCGTCTCGACACGCCGACAACTCGGTCATCGCCATCGAGGAAGCTTCCGATGCCGACCTCGCCGCGCTCGCTCATGCGAGCATGAGCGACCGGGAAAAGGCGGACGCGCTCAGACGTGCGTCTGCTGAGGTCTGATACAAGCACGTCGTCGTAAAAGGCGGCTGCCGTGTCGCCATCGGTCGCCAGCGCGTGCCAGCCGGCGCGTTCCAATCTCAATAAGTCTCGAAGTCGATCCATGCCGCGGCTCAGGCGGGTTCGTTGGGTTCGACCGCGTCTTCGTCTTCGTCGAACAGCGACGTGCCCGGGGCCAATGGGTCGAGGTCCGAGGCCGCCTTATCATCGGTCTCATCGGTCGGCTCTTTGTGGGGCACCGGGATCGGGCGCCGGGGCTCGGGAAGTGCACTGTCGGGGATGGGCGCACTGGGATTGGCGGTTCGTGGCATATCCCGTCCATACCCATCTCGGCTCGGGTCAACCCTGGGAGGTTTGGGCAGCGCCCCGGGCGGGGTAGAACGGCCGTGGAGTAGGAGCGTGCTCGTGGAAATAATACCTTCACGTAATGAGCCCGAAGGCGAGGCCCCGCAGTTGTTCGCGCCGATCGTGGTCGAGCGCCCACAACGACCGGCGAGCAAAGCCGAGTCGCTGGCGTACGTTCGGTCGATTCGCGCCCGGTTGCACCGCTCGGGCCGCGACCACGCGCCCGCCGAGCACCGCCGCGTCGCATGGCGGCAGCGCGTGGCGTAGCGGCCGAGTGGCATAGTCGCCTCGTGGCGACGGTGAGAACGGAGGAGTTCCACCGCGATCCGTACCCGACCTACCAGGTACTGCGCGATGAGCATCCGGTGTTCTTCGACTCGGCACGAGGCGCCTATGTGTTGAGCCGCTTCGCGGATGTCCGAGAAGCGGCGCGCGACCACCTGCGCTTTTCCTCCGCGGCGACGCGGTCCGAGGTGTTCGACCGCATCACGCGTATGGATCCCCCCGAGCACGATCTGTGGCGGGGCTTGCTAGCGGCGCGCTTTCGTCCCCGGCGCATCGCCACGCTCGAGCCCGATGTCCGCGCCCTCGCTCGCGGGTTGCTGGCGGCGCCACGCGATGGCGAACCGTTCGACATCGTCGAGCAATTCGCCACGCCGATTCCCAGCACGATGATCGGCGATCTGATCGGTTTGCCGCGCCAGCAACACCGGCGTTGTCATGTGCTGTCCGAGGTGTCGATCGCCGGGGCGCGGAATTGGAAACGGGCAAGTTCACGTTGCTCGCTCACTGCATTGATCGTGGCGAAGAGCGTTGCCGTGTCGACGCCGTTGCGGACGGGGGATTCGGTGGTGGTCATAACTGTCCTTCGTTGAGGCCGGTCCGTGCCGGCACGGGCACTTGCCCGTGTTCGCAAGGTACGAAGGACGCCTTCCCCCGACCTTCTCGCGAATCTTCCCCCGGGCCGAGATGAGGAAGACTGCGGGACCTGTGAACATCGAGGACTACGCGCTCATCGGCGACACTCAGACGGCTGCCCTCGTATCGACCGAGGGCTCGATCGATTGGTTGTGCCTTCCCCGGTTCGACTCGGGTGCATGTTTCGCGGCGTTGCTGGGCGATCGCAACCACGGGTCGTGGCAGATCGCGCCAGCCGGTGCCAATCGCACGATGACGTCGCGGGCATACCGCCCGGCCACCCTCGTGCTCGAGACGCTGTTCGAAACGGCCGACGGAACCGTGCGGGTGATCGACTGCATGCCGATTCGCGGCGAAGCCCCTGATGTCGTACGCATCGTCGAAGGTGTGTCCGGTCGCGTACAGATGCGCATGGATCTGATGATCCGCTTCGACTACGGCCGCTCGGTGCCGTGGGTGCGCCAGACTGACGACGCGCTGTTGGCGATCGCCGGGCCCGATGCCCTCTACCTGCGCACCCCCGTGCGGACGCGGGGCGAGGGGCTCTCTACGGTGGCGGAGTTCTCGGTCAGCGCGGGAGATCGAGTGCCATTCGTGCTCACGTGGCATCCCTCGCACCAACCGGCCCCCGAAGTCATCAACGCCGAACACGCGCTCGCCGATACCGAAGCGTGGTGGCAGGCGTGGTCGCAGGAGTGCACGGTGGACGTCCCGCAGCGTGACCTCGTCCTACGCTCGCTCATCACGCTCAAAGCGCTGACCTACGCACCGACCGGTGGGCTCGTCGCCGCTCCGACGACCTCGCTGCCCGAGGACATCGGCGGCGTGCGCAATTGGGACTATCGCTACTGCTGGCTACGCGACGCGACGTTCAGCCTGTACTCGTTGATGATCGCCGGCCACGAGGCCGAGGCCATCGCATGGCGCGACTGGCTGCTGCGCGCGGTAGCCGGCAGCCCCGAACAAATGCAGACCATGTACGGCGTCGCAGGCGAACGGCAACTCTACGAGCGCGTGCTCGACTGGCTGCCGGGCTATGAGGGGTCGGTGCCGGTGCGTATCGGCAACGCCGCCAGTGACCAGTTCCAACTCGACGTCTACGGCGAGGTAATGGACTGCCTTCACCAAGCTCGCCGCTGCGGTATCGAAGACAGCCCGTCGGCGTGGGCACTGCAACGCGCGCTGATGGACTTCCTCGAGGGACACTGGCGCGATCCCGACGAAGGCATCTGGGAAGTGCGCGGGCCGCGCCGGCACTTCACGCATTCGAAAGTGATGGCGTGGGTTGCGGCCGATCGTGCCGTCAAAGCGGTCGAACAGTTCGGCCTCGACGGGCCGGTCGATTCGTGGCGCCGACTTCGCGCGGACATACACGCCGAGGTCTGCGGCAAGGGCTACGACGCGTCGCGTCAGACGTTCGTACAGTCCTTCGGGCGTAGCGAACTCGACGCGAGTTTGTTGATGATCCCGCTCGTCGGTTTCCTCCCGGCCTCGGACGCTCGCGTGATGGGCACGGTGGCCGCTATCGAGCGTGATCTCGTTGTCGACGGATTCGTGCTGCGCTACTCGGGAAAGAGCCTGGGCGAAGTCGACGGACTGCCCGGCGACGAAGGTGCGTTCCTGCCGTGCACATTTTGGCTTGCCGATAACTACGTGCTGCAAGGGCGTCTCGCCGAAGGGCGGGCGCTGTTCGATCGTCTCGCAGGCCTGGCCAACGACGTCGGTTTGCTGGCAGAAGAGTACGACCCGATCCGCAAGCGGCTCGTCGGCAATTTTCCCCAGGCATTCACCCACGTTGCGCTGGTCAACACCGCGCACAATCTCGGCTCCGCCGATGGACCAGCGCGAAATCGCAGCGAGCAGAGCTGATACCGATCACAAACGCGCGGGCATCGACGCCGCGCTCACTACAATCGCCCGTGGCGCGCCGGGAAGTCTGGTCGGCACTCATCCACTCTCAGGGAGTCGACATGACCAGCACCAGCCGCGGGCGCGAGCGCCGTCCGCTCGCGGAGTTCATCCGCGACGAGACCACCGGCGGCGTCGTTCTCGCCGGGGCTACCGTCGTGGCACTGCTGTGGGCCAATATCGCGCCGGGCTCGTACGACGACCTGTGGTCGTCCACGATCGGGCCCAGCTCACCTGTGCATCTGCATCTGGACCTTCACGCGTGGGTGAACGATGCGTTGATGGCGATCTTCTTCTTCGTGGTGGGCCTCGAGATCAAACGCGAACTCGTCGTCGGTGAACTCAACCGGGCGAGGGACGCGGCGATGCCGGTGATTGCTGCGCTGGGGGGCATGGCGCTGCCCGCGCTGATCTACTTCGCCTTCAACATGAGCGGTGGTGGACGCGCCGGTTGGGGTATTCCGATCGCCACCGACATCGCGTTCGTACTCGGCGCGCTCAGCCTGCTCGGGTCGCGCGCTCCGACCGGGTTGCGGTTGTTCTTGCTCGCGGTCGCCATCATCGACGACATCGGCGCAATCATCGTGATTGCCCTGTTCTATTCCGACGGCATCGATTTCGCCGCGCTGGCGGGCGCCGCGGGCATGGTTGTCGTGGTGGTGGCAATGCGTCGTCTCAATGTCACGCAGCCGATCGCATACGTCCTGCCCGCGTTGGCGCTCTGGTTGTTGCTGCACGAGTCAGGAGTGCACGCAACGATCGCCGGCGTCGCGCTCGGGTTGCTCACGCCGGCGCGTCCCGTCGGGGGCAGGGCCGTGCTCGACGACCTCGAAGATCGCTTGCATCCCGTTTCCGCGTTGGCCATCGTGCCGCTCTTCGCGTTGGCAAACGCGGGTGTGACGTTGAGTTCCGACGCGTTGCGCGACGCCGCGACTAGTACGATCGCGTGGGGTGTAGTGCTCGGCCTTGTCGTCGGCAAGACGGTGGGCATCACCGGTGCGGCATTGCTGGCCCGCCGGTGGCGCGTCGGTACCTTGCCCGACGGCGTCGACACCCGCCATCTCGTCGGTGGCGCGGCGCTCGCCGGCATCGGGTTCACCGTGGCGCTGTTCGTCGCCGACCTGACCTTTGGCGGTACCGATCGCCTGGCCGAGGCCAAGATCGCCATCCTCGTTGCGTCGATCGTGGCGGGCACGCTCGGCGCGCTGATCCTCGCTCGTCACCACCGTGACCACGGGGGTCGACGGTCGTAGGTTTTTCGGCGGCGTGAAGTATCAGCCACGTAGTGACCGGTGCCGCAGGCCGGCGGTACGCCACGGCGACAACCGAAGGAGAAGCAGCGCGATGGAGCCAGGTTGGCACCCCGATCCAGCGCGTCGCCACGAGCCTCGCTGGTACGACGGTGAGGGCTGGACAGTGCACGTGAGCGACGACGGCCTCCACGGCGTCGACGCCCGCACGATCGAGCCGATTTCCGTGGACCAGTGGGGTCGTCTCGGCAAGATCGACAAGCCGCGCCCCGCGCCCAAGCGGCGTTGGCCCTGACAGCGGTCGAAGTAGGCCGAACGCACTTCGTTCCCCACAGGGGGCCGGATTAATTCGGCTGCACCACCGCGTACCCGACGTACCACGACTGCGGCTGGGATCCGAAGACCCGCAAGGTCGCCGTGAGTACCGGCGTGACCCCTGACTACATCGGCGTCTATCTGAAGGTCACGCATCCGGCGATCACCGGCTTCTTCGGAAAGAGCTACACGGTCTCGAGCACCGTCGTGTATCCCCTCGAGCCGCGGGCGCTGGCTGATGAAACGTCGCTACCACTCGCTGGGGCAACCCCCGTCGGATCGCGGCACCGCGAGCCGGCGCGAGAGCGCCGCGATCATGGTCGAGGTGGTCATCGTCTTTCCGGTGCTCATCGTCGTGATGATGGGCAGCCTCGAGTTCGGCATGGCGTGGCGCGACTCGACCACGGTGGCGACTGCGCTGCGGACCAGTGCGCGGACGGTGGCGAGCCACGGTAACGATGGAACGGCCGACTACTACGCGCTACAGGCGCTCAAGGCAGGCTTGTCGGGTATCCCGACCGCGGCGATCGGCCGCATCGTCGTCTACAACGCCTCGAGCTTCACCGCGCCCGACCTACTGTGCCTCTCGATGACTGCACCAGGCGGTCAGACGGGTACGCGCGCGTGCAATGTGTACACGTCGGCCTCGCTCGCTCTCGCGTCGACTTCGTTCTCGTCGTCCGCGACGGGCGCATGTCCGGCTGCTGCCGTCGATCGCTACTTCTGCCCGTTGACCCGAGATGTCGTGCAGTCCACCGTCGCTGACGATGTGGGCATCTACATCCAAGTGCGCCACGATTTCGTCACCAAGTTGTTCGGC
>JBDSMH010000093.1:0-125660 GCA_039915945.1 Acidimicrobiales bacterium
AACGCCATCTTGTTCCTCGCATCGGACCTTGCGTCGGGTATCACCGGCGCGGTGATCGACGTCAACGCGGGGCACCAGTTCGCACCCTGACGAATGCGACGCACGCTCGTGCCGTCAGCGCGGCGCGTTTTCGGCTTGCAGAATGTCGTCGATCTGCCCGAGCGCGGCCGCCATTCCTTCTGCCATGCCCATGTTGACCAACTGCTGCATGGACTCGAGCGAACTGAACGTGGTTGCGATGACCATCCGCGTGCCACCCGTCGGTTGTTCGACGAGATCGACGCGGATCGTGGTCGTCGGCATGTCGGGATTGGGTACACCGTCCGCGTCCGCGAAGCCGTCTTCGAACTCGAGCCGGCGCGGCGCGTCGCGCGCGAGCACGCGCCACCATCCACCGTGCTGGTCACCCTCTGGGCCGGTCATGAAGTACTTGACCGAACCGCCCGGCGTCAGGTCATGATCGACGACGGTTGCCGGATAGGTGGGCGGGCCCCACCACTGCTCGAGTTGACGCGGGTTGTCCCACAACTGCCACACGCGCTCGATGGGCGCGTCGAACTCTGCGGTGATGGTCATCGCCAACGCATCGGTGTCCTTGTGCACACTGGTCACGGTCACGGGTTTGCTCCTTCAGTCGACTCGGCGAGAACGTCGCCGAAACGGTCCATGCGGCTTCGCCACATTGCTTCGAGTTGCTCGAGCAGTCGGTACGCGGTGTGGACGGTGTCCACGTTGCCCCGCACCACTTGCTCCCGTCCCCGGCGCTGCTTGACCACGAGGCCCGCGCGCTCGAGTACCGCCACATGCTTTTGCACCGCCGCGAAGCTCATCAGATAGCCGCGGGCGAGCGACGACACCGAGTGTTCGGCCTGCATCGTCCGCTTGACGATGTCGCGTCGGGTGGCGTCGGCCAGCGCATGAAACAGCAGGTCCGCTTGCTGTTCTGCCCGGGCACCGGCCTGACGTTCGAGCTGTCGTACAACCATATGGTTGTAGGTTAGGCGTCGCCGCGGCGCACCGCAAGTGCCAGAGGACGAAGGTCCCTGTTCATCGGGCCGCAATGAGCGCACGCTGCAGCCATGGATCCTTTGTCGCCCAACTCACCGTCGTTGCCCGTAGACCGTGTCGGGATCGAGATCCTCTCGTTCGACCAATGCCGCGACCTGCTCACTGCGGGTGTCGTGGGACGCATCGGCCTGTTCGTCAACGGCGAACCCGTCATCCTTCCGGTCAACTATCGCTATGCGCTCGGGTCGATCGTGTTTCGCACTGCGCTCGGCGAAAAGTCCGACGCCGCGATGATGGACAAGCCCGTTGCATTCGAGATCGACGATTGGGATGCGACGCAACAAAAGGGCTGGAGCGTTCTCGTCAAGGGCACCGCGCACGAAGTGGACGCCGACGACGCGGCCGCCGCGGAGGCCGCGGCTCTGCAACCGTGGGCCCGCGCCGTCGAACGTGATATCTGGGTGCGCATCGTGCCGAACGAGATCACCGGCCGGCGCGTCGCGTAAGCAGCGCGTCGAGTCGAACCCCCCTCCTCGATCCAGGGCAGAGTGCCAACTGGATCGCGTCGAGTTCGCGCAAGGTGACCGGCGCGATCACCTGCCGCGTCTTCGCGGTGCGCTACGAACGGAGTTGAGTGATCCGACAGCGCAGCCGTGACGAACGGAGCATGAGGCGACGGGTTCGCCGGGACGGAGAACAGCCATGCAACGATCGGCAGCGCTCGAACAACTGGTCAACGACTGGTTCGCGGCGGCTTCGTCCGGCGAGCGCGCGATCGTCGAGCGGCATGTCTCGCCGCGGGCAGAGGTGTGGCTCGTGGGCAGCGATCCGGCAGAGTGGTTGCAGGGCGGACACGACGTCGCTGCGTTCCTCGCCGGCGAAGTCGAAGGTGCGGCAGGAAACGTCCGCTTCACTCCGAGCGAAACCGAGGCGTACGAGGAGGGCACCGTCGGCTGGGCCGCCACCAAGCTGACGATCACGTTGCCTGACGGCAAGCACGTCTCCCCCCGCTGGACGTCGGTCTTCCATCGCGAGGGCGATGTCTGGAAGTTCGTGCAGACACACGCATCGATCGGCGTCGCGAACGACGACGTCGGTTGGGAGTACGCCTGATCGCACCCTAAGGTTGCGCCGTTCCCGCTCGGAGCGACCGCGTGGGTGTTGGGGGGTTCGCCATGCCGCGTTGGACGCGCGACGAGATCGAAGAACAGTGGGCGCACTATCAAAAGGTGGCGCGGCGCTGTGGCCCGGCCGGCAATTGGGACGAGTTCGTCGATCTCTACACCGAAGATGCCGTGATGATCGTGTCCGGCGCGGGCAAGATCGGTGGCCGCGAAGCCATGCGCCGTTGGTACCGCGAGGCGTTCGCGACAGAACCCATGCGTTCACTCGCCTACTACCCCGTCGAGTGGTACATGATCGACGAGTACCGCGGCTGGTTGAGTTGCGAATTCAAGAACCGCATGATGGATCCCGGTGACGGCAGCGTGCACGAGTTCTCTTGTTTCAGCCTGCTGAAGTACGCCGGCGATGGGCAGTGGTCCTACGAAGAGGACAAGCTCGACCCGACCGAAATGGAAGCGGTACTCACCGGTTGGTACGCGGCAAAGGCCCGCCTGCAATCTGCGGAGTGAACGACGGGCGCGTGTGCCGACGCGCTCAGTACATCCACGGATCGCTGAAGTCGAGGTATTCGTCGACCTGCGTGGCCGTCATCAGTTCGTCGAGCATCGCCTTGGCCTCGGGCGACGGTTCCTGCATGGCCACCTCGCCGGCGCGCGCCGCGGCTTCGGACGTGAAATAGACGACGTCGGTATAGGTGCCGTCGGCGTGCATGATGATTTCTTCGCCGATCACATCGGGACGCATTTTGGACATCACCGATTCGAACTCGCCGATGCGCTTGTTGATAGCTGCGAGCCGGGGCGGATCGGTCACATGCCCGACCATCACCTGCAGGAAACTGGCGTCGTTGTTGGCGCCCCCGAGCATCGTCACGATGTCAGTACTCTCGCTGAACGACACCGAGTTGACGCAGCGCTCCATCTCGGCCCACCACGCTCCCTGTTCGGGTCGCTCGCTGTTGGTGCGCGCGGCCGCTTCGGATTCGAATCGCGCGAGCACCATGAAACGCCCGTCGCCGGTCACCCCGCCGGTACCGCCCAGAAATCCCTTGGCGCCCGGTCGAAGCTCGGCGTCCCATTTGTCGGAGGTGCGCCGGAACTCGTCGGCGTCGGTGACGTTGCCGCGAATGACTTGGATGAACATGGTTCCTCCCGTAGATCGACTGTTACGCAGTAGGTGTCTCGCCGCGGCAGGTGCGTTACATCAGGGCCGCCGCATCAGTCGCTTTGCCATCGGCGGTAGAGCGCGACGAGGTCGGCTCTCGTCTCGACATCGATCGCTTCGGGCTCGATGCGACCCATCGCCGCGAGTGTGCGCCGCATCTGTTCGAGATATTCCGTGCAATGAGGACAGCCTTCGAGGTGTGCCTCGAACCGCGCCCGGTCGCGCGCCGAGAGGGCGTCCTCGAGATATGCGGTGACGAGGTCGACTGCCTGCCGGCAGACGATCGCTCTTCGGCGCCAGAGCACGGGCTAGTTCCTCCCCACGTCGAGTTCGACCTGATTGCGAATACGCGCGCGACCGCGATGCAACAGCACGCGCAAGTTGCCTTCGCTGATCCCCAACAATCCACACACTTCCGAGGAGGGTAGGCCTTCGAAGTCGCGCAACAAAACTGCTTGCCGCTGTGCGGCAGGCAACGCATCGAAGCAGCCTCGGATGCTCGCAACCACTTGCACCGCCGCGATCCGTTCGACGGCGTCATCGGGCCACGGCACCGGCGGCGATGTCCACTCACCCCCGCGCCCGAATCGTTCTTCGGGCACCCCCCGCTCGTCGTCGAAGTCGACCGGCACCTGCCGTCGTTCGCGCGCACCGGCGCGACGGGCACAGTTGGCGACGATGCTGAAGAGCCACGTGCGCAGCGTCGATCTTCCTTCGAAGCCACCGATGCCGCGCACCACCCCGAGCCACGACTCTTGGACGACTTCCTCGGCAACGGCTCGGCTGGGTACGAAGGTCGACGCAAAGCGCAGCATCGGCGCGTGAAATTGGTCGACGAGCGCGACGAAGGCCGCTTCGTCTCCGGCCCGGAGCCGAGCTACCAGCTCGGCGTCGTTGCTCACGGGGCGAGCTTATGACGTCAACGCTTGTCGGCGGAGATCAACCACACTGAGGAACGGAATACGACGCCCTCGGTGGTGTCGTGCTCGATGATCACCTGCTGTAGCGCCGCGAGGGCGCGGGCCCGATCGGCGTCGTCGAGACCCTGCAGCAGACCGCGGACGATGCCGGTACGACGCGTGAACGCGAACGCGTCGTCCGCATCGGCACCGACCCAGAACGGTCCGTCGAAGGGCTCTATCTGTACGTTGCCGAAACCCGTGTTCGTGAGGACCACGCGAACTCCGTCGGGGTCGGCCAGCCCGAGCGGCCCCGGCCCACCCATCGGCGGCGATGGCAGCGTGCGACCAACGGCGAGGGCGCCGCGCAAGGCCGAGATCCATTCGTTGTTGTCGACGTCTTGCCACGCGACCATCACCAGTCGACAGCCCTGGCGCATGGCACCGGCGATGTTGGTGAACGCCGCTTGGCGATCCGCGAAGAACATCGCGCCGAAGCGGCTGACGACGATGTCGAACCGGTCGGACCCGAAGTCGTGCACTTGCGCGTCGGCCTGTGCGAACCGTGCGTTGGGCAGGCCCTCGGCCATCGTCAATTCACGGGCCCGCTCGAGCATCCGTGACGACAGATCGACACCGAGTGCGGACCCCTCGACCGCTATCCGGGCGGCCGCACGGGTCGTCTCGCCGTTGCCGCATCCGATATCGAGCACAGCGGCCGCCCGAGTGATCGCGGCATGGTCGAGAAGTGCTCGGTGGTAGCCAGCGACCGCGCGGTCATACCGCTGCCAATCGGTCGCCCAGTCGTCACCTTCGTCGCCATCCCAGGCCGCGGCCATATCGACGTTCGCGATCACATTCGCCATCGCGCCCTCCCCTCGCTCGCCCGTGCTCCATCGCGTGGATTACACCCGGCAAGGGCGACTGCGCAACGACAACAGCTAATATTGCTTGACACGTATATGCTGATCTAGTTATATAGCGGGATGTCCGTCGACGTCTTCACCGTGCTCGTGGAACCGACGCGTCGGCGCATCCTCGACGAGTTGCGTCGAGACGAATGCAGCGTCAACGAGTTGGTTCGCACCCTCGCGGTCAGCCAACCGGCCGTCTCCAAGCATCTCAAGGTGTTGCGCGACGCCGGTTTCGTCTCTGTTCGCGCCGCGGCGCAACAACGCATCTATTCGGTCGACACTCGCCCGTTCGAAGCGCTCGACGATTGGCTCACGCCGTATCGGCAGTTGTGGACCGCACGTCTCGATGCGCTCGAACGTCACCTCGATCGCCAGCCCGACGGTCAGGAGTGAACATGAACGACGACCAGTTCGAACCGAGCCCACTCGCCGATGTCGAATTTCGCACGACCGGCACACGCGCCACGTTGGTGTTCGTACGGCAACTACGCCACTCCCCCGCAAAGGTGTGGGCTGCGCTAACCGACCCGGCCCAACTACCGCAATGGGCACCGTTCACCGCCGACCGCGACCTCGGTCAACTCGGCACGACCACACTCACGAAGACCGACGGGCAAGACCCCGCCACCGCCGCGCTGCCCGCGCAAGTGACACACTGCGAACCACCGACGCTGCTCGAGTACACGTGGGGCGATGATGTGTTGCGCTGGCAACTCGAGGCCAACGAGGGCGGCACCCTGCTGACGCTGCTGCACACGACCGACGACCCAACGATGGTGCCGAAGGTGGCCGCGGGTTGGCATCTCTGCCTCGATGTCGCCGAACGGTTACTCGACGGCCGCCCCGTCGGGCCCATCGTCGGCGCGGCGGCAATGGACCACGGATGGCCGGCGCTACACGACGCCTACGCGGCCGCGCTGTCGATCGCCGACTAGTGGCCTGTCGCTCAATCAATGAGGTAGGTCGCCGGGGACGCCATGACCACGCCTGGTAGGGCTAGCGCAGAACGGGCAATATGCGCAGCGTCCTCAGGCAGGGGGCACCCGGCTCGTGATCAGGCAATCTGAGCCCGTAATGGAACCGGCGCTCGTGGAGATTGAGTTCACGCCACTGGCATGATCCGTAGACGCGCACCGCGTCGTTTCTTTCCTGACGCTCATGAGTGGCCGTTCTGTGGCACACGGAGGCTGTCACCCGACGCAGCCGCAACGGTTCAGGTTGCGCTGATGACATGGCGTCGTTCTGGATCCGGAGGGTGGAGACAACATCGGTTCAATGCGTCTGCTCGATCTCGACGATCTCAGTGACGGCAGCCCTCACCGGCAATCAGGACCAGATACGCGAACGACGCCCGCCCCGAATGGGGACGGGCGTCGTTCATGAAGGCTATGCGTGACTGCACGAACCTCAGGGCTGCTGGCCGGGGGCCCGCGTGGACGGGTCGGTGCTGGTCGGTGCCCCGTTTCGGCAGTTCGATGCACCAGGGGTCCCGGCGTGCGGCCGCGTGCTGCCCTCGTTCGTGTGTGTCGCTTCCTTGACGTGGTCCGTACCGAAGTAAGAGAAGCCTGGCGTGTCGCCATCGAAGCAGTGGGCGGCGGAGGCGGAGCCTGCTTGGGTCATGGTAAAACCGCCGACCATCGTGGCGGCGGCGATGGCAATGCGGAATCGCTTTTTCATTGTGTGAGCACTCCTGTGGGGTGGATTGGATGGCGTTGTTCCGATTGTTCGTAACCCCACCCGGGATTGGATCAAGCGATCACCAAGTTTCCTTGCGGCTGCGCCCTGCGTCGGTAGGGCTAGCGCAGAACGGGCAAATATGCGCTCAGCGCGAGCGCCGCTCCGCCGACGAGGCGTCGTCTCAACTCGTGCGCCCCAGGACTCGGGTGAGGCATCATTAATGTGAGCAGGCCGAAAGGGGAACCGCCATGGGGCAGCACCGCAACGTCGGGCGCTGGCACGATATGCGAGAGGCGTTCTTTCGCGGTGACATCGAGCCAGCGCTCGCTCTGTACGACGCGGACATCGTCTGGACCAACGACGAGGCGGCAGGGCCGATGAGTGGAACACACCGGGGCATCGATGCAGTGCTGACCATGCTTGGTAGTGGAATGGAGGCGTTCGAGGGAACGCTTACCCAGGAGATCCATGAGACGCTGGCATCCGACGAGTACGTCGTCGAGATCATGACCGAGCGTGCCACGGTCCGCGGTCAGGAGTTCGAGAACCGAGCCGTGTACCTCTATCGGTTACGTGACGACAAGATCGTGGAAGTAACGACGCTGGATCGCGATCGAGCGAAGGCAGCGACGTTTTGGGCGGCGGTCCAGAGCTGACGCTGCGCGTCATGGAAGCACGGTCCGATCGCCAGCCGGGATCCGAACGGCGTTTCCAGGCAGATCGTTGCCCCCGCATGGTCTCGCGGCGCGAGCAGCCTGGCGATGCGGAGAGATCACCCGAGACCGGACGCAGATCGGCGATCTGCGATCCCCGAGCCCCGAGATGCTTTGGTGAATTTCTACGCAACGACGAGCAGTACTGCGCACCCTCTCGACTCCGTGGGGTTCCACCCAGCGGGGCCAGGTACAGGAGCGTTTCTGCGGGTGTACGATCACTCAACCCGCATCAAAATGGGCGGACAAATAAGGAGACCACATGCGAAAGTTCATCGCAGGGGCAGCACTCGCCCTGGCCGCGGTAGGGGCAGCGGGGCCCGCCTACGCGGGAGAAGTGACAGGCGGCCCGAATCCCAAACCGACGCCAATCGACACATACACAGCTGGCTCGATCTGCTCGTTCAGCGGACAGAACGACGTTCCAACGGGCGACATCGACCCCCTTACGGGCGAGATCGACCCGTTCTCGGTGGGACGCGTTCAGTCGTGGGGTCAGTCCCTTAACGTAGCCGCCGCGATACTTCAGCCTCCTGGCACGAAGGGGAAGTCGGCGCTGGTCGATGCGATCCAAGCGTTCGGCCCTGGCGCTTCCTGCCGCGGCTACGCCAGCGGCGGTGCTCGCTAGCCCTAATCAGCAACAGACGGCCCCCGATTCGCGGGGGCCTTCTGCGCGTCCGCCGCTTGGACTCACCGCAGCGCAGGACCGCACCAGATGTCCAGGCCCGAACTGCCGATAGGTCCCCTTGGCTCGCCGTGCGGTCACTGTCGTTCGGGGCGGCCCTGAGCAGGCTGCGGGGTGGTCGTGGGAGGCTTGCGGGGTGGAGAGCCCGCCGACCGGCACCGTCACGTTCTTGTTCACGGATATTGAGGGTTCGACGCGCCGGTGGCAGGACGAGCCCGAGGCGATGCGGGCGCTGTTGGTGGAGCATGACGCGATCCTGCGCGACGTGATCGACAAGCACCGCGGGTTCTTGTTCAAGCACACCGGTGACGGTGTGGCGGCGGTGTTCGCATCGGCGGCCGACGCGGTGGCCGCCGCGGTCGACGCGCAAGCCCGCCTGCAGGATGTTCTTCCGGTGCGGATGGGGTTGCACACCGGCGAGGCGGAGCTGCGCGACGGTGACTATTTCGGGTCGACGTTTAAACGTTGCGCGCGCCTGATGGGTGTCGCGCACGGCGGCCAGGTGGTGTGTGGCGCCGCGACAGCGGCGTTGGTGCGCGATCGTGACGATCTGCGTGATCTGGGCGTGCATCGGCTGCGTGACCTCTCCGAGCCCGAGCAGGTGTTCCAGATCGGCGCTGGTGTGTTCGCGCCGTTGCGGTCCCTCGACGCGTCGCCGGGCAATCTGCCGTTGCAGTTGTCGTCGTTCATCGGGCGCGGGGAGGACCTCGCCGAGGTGCTCGATGAGGTGTCGGGGCACCGTCTGGTGACCCTGACCGGCGTCGGCGGGGTCGGGAAGACCCGGTTGGCGTTGCAGGCGGCCGCGGAGCTGGTGCCCCGCTATGGCGATGGTGCGTGGTTGGTCGAGCTGGCACCGGTCGGCGACGGAGACGGGGTGGCAGCGGCGGTGTTGATGGCGTTGGCTCTGCGTCAGCACCAAGGCAAGTCTCTCGAGCAGTCCGTGATCGATTCCCTGCAGTCTCGCCAGGCGCTGGTCGTGCTCGACAACTGTGAGCACCTCATCGGCGCCGTGGCGCAGCTGGTCGATCGGTTGTTGCGCGTGTGTCCCCAGCTGCGCGTGTTGGCGACGAGTCGTGAAGGGCTCGGGGTGCGCGGTGAGCGGATCATGGCGGTGCGTTCGTTGTCGCAGGTGTAACCCCTGATAGAAGGAGTCTGCAATGGTGCGTCGTGGTCGACCGACGGTCGAGATCAAACTGAATGCCGATGAGCGCAAGACGCTGGTGCGGTGGGCGCAGCGGCAGTCCTCCGCGCAGTCGTTGGCGTTGCGCTGCAAGATCGTGCTGGCGTGCGCGCAGGGCGACCGCACTCACGCCGAGATCGCCGCGGCGCTGGGTTGTAACCCGGTGACGGTGTCGAAGTGGCGGAACCGCTTCGCCGCGGATCGCCTCGACGGCCTGGTCGACGCGCCCCGTCCGGGTGCGGTGCGCTCGATCGGTGACGATGTGATCGAGGCGGTCATCATCGACACGTTGGAGAGCGCGCCCGCGGACGCGACGCACTGGTCGACGCGGGGTCTTGGCGCGAAGCACGGGATCAGCCATCAGACCGTCGCCGAGATCTGGCGGGCGTTCGGGCTCAAGCCGTGGCGGGAGGACTCCTTCAAAGTGTCGCCGGACCCGCAGCTGATCGAAAAGGTCCGCGACCTCGTTGGGCTGTACATGAACCCGCCGGTCGCGGCGGCGGTGTTCGCCGTCGACGAAAAACCCCAAATACAAGCGCTCAACCGCACCGCTCCGACACTGCCGATGCTGCCCACCACACCGGCGCGGGCCACTCATGACTACCAGCGCAACGGGACCTGCGACCTGTTCGCCGCGCTGAACATCGCGACCGGAACCGTGATCACCGACATCCGCAAATCGCACACCTCGGCCGACTTCGTCGCCTTCTTGAACAAGGTCAACGGAGAGGTCCCCGCCGGTCTCGACGTGCACGTCATCTTGGACAACCTCGCCACCCACAAGACCCCCAAGGTCCACAAGTGGCTGCTGCGCCATCGCCGATTCCATTTCCACTTCACGCCAACCTACGGATCGTGGATGAATCTCGTCGAACGGTGGTTCTCCGCGTTGACGACCAAGAAACTGAAACGCTCCGCGCATCGCAACGTCAAAGAGCTCGCCGCCGACATCAACAAATGGGCCGCCAACTGGAACGACAACCCGACCCCGTTCGTCTGGCACAAGACCGCCGACCAGATCCTCGAACGCCTCGCCGGCTACTGCACCACCATCAACCAAAACATCAGCGCTTCAACCTAACAGCACACTAGTAGTGGCCTCAGACGGCACGCATGCGGTTGTTGCGCGGGTTGTGTTCGACCTCCGCGCGCCCGAGATGTTCCATCAACGGCGGCACATACATGCCGAAGCGTCCGCGCAGACCCCTCTTGAGCCCTTCCACCCACCGATCGGATTGTCGGGCGACCGGCCCCACGCTTCGACGGTGCCCTCCTTCGCCGGCTTTTGTTCGTCGGCCGAGCCGAGTTCCATCCAATCGCCGTGCGCGACGAGCATCTTGTGGAGATCGTCGAGACAACGCGCGTCGTAGAGCAACACGGTCTTGCCGACGGTGCACACGATCACGTCGACCCCGTCGCGAGTGTCGCGGTGCATGGTGTAGTCAGAGCTGAGCGGCGGCGTCTTGAGCTGTCACGGATCCGCCGCGCTACCCGTGCCACTGCTGATCGACTTGTCGGGCACAGCGGCCTCGAGAGAAATGGTTCGAGAGATATCTTGCCTCGCCGCGATGAGTTCTGCGGACGCGGGCGGTCCAACCTGTCGATCGCCAGTTACCCCAGGAGAATCCCGTGCCCCTTCGTGAATCCGCCCCAATTGGCGCCCCTTGCTGGATCGACCTCTTCACCACCGATACCGACAAGGCCCAAGAGTTCTACGGCCACCTCTTCGGGTGGACGGCCGAGAGTTCGGGCGAAGAGTTCGGCGGCTACATCAACTTTTTCAAGGACGGCCAGCACGTCGCCGGCTGCATGAAGAACGACGGCAGCGCCTGCATGCCCGATGTGTGGTCGGTCTACCTCGCGACCGACAACGCCGCGGCGACGGTGGCCGCCGCGTCGGCGCACGGCGCGCAGGTCATCGTGCCCGCGATGGACGTTTCGGCGCTCGGCACAATGGCCGTAGTGAGCGACGTCGGGCAAGCCGCGATCGGCCTGTGGCAACCCGGCTTGCACAAGGGCTTCACGATCCTCGCCGAGCCGGGCACGGCCAATTGGTTCGAGTTGCACACACGCGACTACGACGCGTCGGTCGAGTTCTATCGCGACGTGTTCAAATGGGACGCGCACGCGATGAGCGACACCGCCGACTTTCGCTACACCACTCTCGGCGAAGGCGACGCGGCCATGGCCGGCATCATGGACGCCAAGGCATTTCTACCCGACGGCGTTCCGGCCAATTGGCAGATCTACTTCGGTGTCACCGATGCCGACGCCGCCTTGGCCCAGATCGTTGCGCTCGGTGGCGCGATCATCCTGGAGGCCGAGGACACGCCCTTCGGACGCTTGGCGCAAGCCGCCGACCCCACGGGCGCCGTGTTCAAGATCGTCCAGCCGTAACTCGCCCAGATCGATTGAGAGGAAAACCAACATGAGCTCGACCACTGCCGGCATGCTCCTCGTCGGCACGCGCAAAGGTGTCTTCACCGTGAGAGGCGACGCGCCCCGCGACACGTGGACGGTCAGCGATCCGACGTTCCTCGGGCACATTGCGCAACACGTCATGCTCGATCCCAGAAACGCGCAACGCATGGTGCTGGCGACGCGCACCGGACATCTCGGCCCGACCGTCTTCCATTCGGATGACCTCGGCGCGACCTGGACAGAGGCGACTCGCCCACCCGCGTTCCGGGCCGGCGACCAATTCCAACGCAGCGTGCAGTCGGTGTTCTGGCTGACGCCGGGCCACGCCGACGAGCCCGGTGTCTGGTACGCCGGCGGCACGCCGCAAGGGTTGTTCGTCAGCCACGACGGCGGGGCGACGTGGGACCCGGTCGACGGGTGGAACGACAATCCGATGTGGGCGACGTGGGCCGAGTGGCCCGAACAGAACACCCCCGATGGGTCGATGCTGCACTCGATCATCATCGACCCGCGCGACGCCGCGCACATGTACATCGCATTGTCATCGGGTGGCGTCTTCGAGACCACCGATCGGGGTAATGACTGGCGTCCACTCAACGCTGGTTGCGAGATTGCGTTTCTTCCGGAGACCGAGCCCGAGTTCGGCCACGATCCGCATTGTGTGCGGCTCCATCCGTTGCAGCCCGATCGCCTCTACCAGCAGAACCACTGCGGCATCTATCGCATGGACCGCGGCGATGCGCGCTGGGTGCGCATCGGCAACAACATGCCGTCGGCCGTCGGCGACATCGGCTTTCCCATCGAGTTGCACCCGCGCGATCCCGACACTGCATGGGTGTTCCCGATGGACGGCACCGACGTGTGGCCGCGTACGAGCCCCGACGGCCATCCCGCGGTGTATCGCACCCGCGATGCCGGCGAGTCGTGGACGCGCTGCGACAACGGCCTGCCGGCGACCGCATGGTTCACCGTCAAGCGCCAGGCGATGACCGTCGATCACGAGCCGACGATCGGTGTCTATTTCGGTACGACGAGCGGAGAGATCTGGTCGAGCACCGACGAAGGCACGAGCTGGCAGTGCATCGCGTCGCATCTACCAGAGATCTATTCGCTCGAGTACGCGTCGTTGTCATGAACGTGCGCATCCCGACGCCGTTGCGCTCGTACACCGCGCAAGCGGCGGTGGTCTCGGCTGCCGGTGCCACGGTCGACGAAGTGCTCGTCGACCTCAACCGGCAATTCCCGGGGCTGCGATTCCGGGTGGTCGACGAACAAGGGCGCCTCCGCACACACATGAAGGTGTTCGTCAACAAAGACCTCGTGCGTGATCTGAGCACTGCGGTCTCGGCCGAGGACGAAGTCACACTGATGCAGGCGCTGTCGGGCGGATAGGTTCAGCGCGCCACCGCGTAGCCGCCGTCGGCGACGATCATCTGACCGGTGACATAGCTGCTCGCATCCGAGACGAGCAACAGCGCGGGGCCGACCATCTCGTCGGGATGCGCGACTCGCTTGAGATAGCTGAGATTGGCCATGCGCTCGACCGTCCCCGGGCCACCGCTGCGCGTCATGTCGGTATCGACGGTGCCGGGGGCGAGCGCGTTGACGCGGATGCCATCGGATGCCCATTCGGCGGCCATATTGCGGGTGAACGCCAACAGCGCCGCCTTCGCACCCGAGTACATGGCCATGCTCGGCGAATAGGTGATGGCACCCACGGAGAGCACATTGAGCACCGCCGCGTGAGGGCTTTTCGACAGATGTGGATACGCCGCCTTCGTCAGGAACACCGGCCCGCGCAAGTTGACCGCGTACGACTTTTCCCACGCATCGAACGTGATGTCGGCGATCGGCTGCGTCATCCCGTTGGCGGCGTTGTTGACCACGATGTCGAGCTGACCGAACCTCTCGATCGTGCGCGCGACGAGCCCGTCGAGCTCGTCGACATCGCCCATGTGCAGGGGTAGCGCCAGCGCTTGCCCGCCGAGGTCGGTCAACGCCCTTTCCGTTTCGGCACAGGCGTCGGCCTTGCGGCTGGCGACCACGACATGTGCTCCCGCGAGGACGAGGCCTTCGGCGATCGCCCGACCGATGCCGCGCGTGCCGCCGGTGACGATCGCGACGCGACCGCTCAGATCGAACAGCGATTGGAACTTGCTCGCGTCCACGCGCTTCCTTCCGTGCGGTCAGGTACTCTGTGACACTAGGAGAATGTGCACGAGTGTGTCTTCGAGCCACTCGGCGTATTGGTCGCTCGTCCATCCTTGTACGTCACAGAGCAGGCGCGCGACATCGGGACTCGCGACCGCCCAGATGACCTCGCCCGCACGATCGACATCGACGCGGAGCGGTCCGCGCGCCGCGAGCCAGGTCGCGACCTGGCGCATGTTGCGCAGACGGTAGGCGTCCATCTCCGCGTGGATGGCGGCCATCTCCGGCTCGACTGCCGAGGCCGTGCGCATGATCTCGTAGACGGGCCGTACCCGTTCGGAGATGGCGGCGATATCGCGCGCGAATGCGTGGAGCTGTTGGCGTTGGTCGAGTTCGTCTCGCACCGCGTGCGCCTGCGGACGATCGAGCACGTTGTCGACGCCGGGCGTGGGCGCCAAGCGCACGTCGATCAACGCGGTCAGCACGCGCGCCTTGTTGCCAAAGGTCGCGTAGACGGTGTCGGCGGCGACACCGGCGCGCTCCGCGATCGCGGCGATGGTCGTGCGGGCGTAGCCGTTGGATTCGAAGAGCGCGCCGGCCGAGCCGAGGATGCGGGCGCGGGTCTGGGCCGCTTGTTCCTGACGAACCGCCGACGAATACGAACGCTTCTTGACGGGCGCCACGATTGGTCCTATATTTCATCCTAGTATGAATAGTATCAATCTAGCCGCTATCGGATGATAGCGAAAAGGAGCACGTCATGACCGAGCTCTTGACCCTGCCGCCACCCCCCGAGGCCATCGGCGCCATGGTTCAGATCCCCCGCACGCAGATCACGCCCACGATCCTCGCCACCCAACAGGGCCCCGACGGCCACCTCGGGCCCGAGGCCGCCGGCGCCATCCTCATGCTGCAGGCGACGTTTGCCGACCCCGAGGGCGCACAGAAGTTCTGGGCAGCGGCCGTGCCGCTGATGGAGTTGTTGGCGACGGCACCCGGCTTCATCCGCCGCTTCAGCTTCCCCGACGGCCCGAGCATCACGCTCATCGCGCTGTGGCGCAGTGGCGACGCGGCCAAAGCGTTCGCCGCCAGCGCGCCGCACACCGCGGCGGTCCGCGAGCTCTACCGCCATCGCTGGCAGTACAGCCACTTCTCCGCACTATGGGAGATGACCTCCAACCACGGTCGCCTCATCTTCTGCGACCAGTGCGACGGCATCACCGCGGCATCCGCCGGTGTCTGTAGCGGCTGCGCCACCCCGCTCGTCGACGTCCACCGCTGACTCCCCCGTTCTGTTGGTGTTCTATAGGTGTATATGGGTGTAGAACACCAAGAGAACGGGCAGCAGTTCACGGGGGAGGCGCCATGACCGTCGCACAGGCCGACCGGTACACGATCATCACGGCGGACAGTCACTGCGGTGGCTCGCACGCCCAATACCGCGAGTACCTCGATCCCAAGTACCGCGACGACTTCGACGCATGGCGCGGCAAGTACAAGAACCCGTTCAAAGATCTGCGCGACAACCGCCGCATGCGCAACTGGGACAGTGAGGTTCGTTGGCAACAACAAGAGGCCGACGGGATCGTCGCCGAGGTGTTGTTCCCCAACACCGTGCCCCCGTTCTTTCCGAGCTTCGTTCTCTTCGCCCGCCCGCCCAAGCCGGAGGAATACGAACATCGGCTCGCCGGTATCCGCGCGCACAACCGTTGGCTGGTCGACTTCGTCAACGAATGCCCCGAGCGGCGCGCCGGCATCGGTCAGATCTTCGTGAACGACATCGACGATGCGCTCGAAGATCTGCGCTTCATCAAGGACAACGGGTTGCGCGGCGGCGCGTTGATGCCCACCATCCCTCCCGATGTCACGTGGCTCGAGCCGCTCTACAGCAAGGCCTACGACCGCGTGTGGGCCGAGATGCAAGAGCTCGACATTCCCCTCAACGCCCACGGTGGCACCGGCTCGCCCAACTACGGCAAAGATGCGGTCGCCGACCTGTTGTACGCGTCAGAGGTCAGCTTCTACGGGCAGCGCCCGTTCGTGCACCTGTTGCTGTCGGGCGTGTTCGAGCGATTCCCCCGGCTCAAGTTCGTCATGACCGAGATGGGTTGCGCGTGGTTGCCGGGCCTCATCGCCACCATGGACAACCTGTTCGCGCGGGCGCGTGCCGGCCGCTCGGGCGAGTTGCGCTTCAGCGATGATCACGTGTTGCCGAAGTCGGCGACCGAATACTTCCAGCAGAATTGTTGGGTCGGCGTGAGCCAACCCGGTCCCGATGACGCGGCGGCGCGCGATGTGTTGGGTGTCGACCGCTTCATGTGGGGCAGCGACTACCCGCACGACGAGGGCACCTACCCATTCACACGTGAACACCTGCGGCAACTGTTCCATGACACGCCAACCGGCGAGTTGCAACAGATCCTCGCCGGCAACGCGGCACGCCTCTACGACTTCGATCTCGGCGCGCTGAAGCCGCACGCGAACAGGGTCGGGCCAACGGTCGCCGAGTTGGCGCAGCCGCTCACCGAGCTGCCCGAACACCCCAACGAGGCGCTGCTCAAGTCGGTGGGTTGAACTCGCTCGCGCGACCAGCGATGAGTTGCCGCGCTTCGGAGACGACCCGCTGAATGATCTCCGCGCACGTCGGCGTGTCGTCGATCATCCCGACGACTTGCCCGATGGCGACGACCCCTCGGTCGAGGTCGCCGCGCCGCAGCGCCGCAAAGGTGTCGCGGCCGAGCGACTCGGCGCGCAGCACGCGCGACGGCAGGCCGTCGATCTGATCGGTGACGATCGTGTCCGATGCCGCGGCCTGCAACAAGCGATCACGCACACTCGAATGGATCGGGCTCTCGGCACTCAGTGCGAAGCGGGAACCCATCGATATGCCCTCCGCCCCGAGCATCAACGCCGCGGCGAGGCCGGCGCCATCGCTGAAGCCGCCGGCAGCAATGACCGGTAGCGCGACACGGCCGACGAGCAGCGGGACGAGAACCATCGTCGAGACATCACCACCGTGACCCCCCGCTTCGTGCCCCGTCGCGATCAGCGCATCGACACCACACGCAGCGGCGCTCGCGGCATGGCGTACCGTCGTCACCGTGCTGAAGACCGTGCCGCCATAGCCGTGCACCCCGGCCACGAGGTCGGCGTCGATGCCGAGCGCGAGGTTGACCACCGGTACGCGTTCGTCCACCACGACCGCCGCGATGTCCGCCGCATAGTCGGATCGCAACAGGATGTTCGCTCCGAATGGCGCACTGGTGAGCCGGCGAACCTCGCGGATCGACTCGCGCGCTTCGTCGGGCGTCAACGTCGACGTCGCCAGCACTCCGAGGCCGCCGGCCGCCGACACGGCCGCCACGAGTGACGGCACGGCCAGGTGTCCCATGCCTGCGCTCATCACAGGATGGCGGATACCCAGCACATCGGTCATGCGGGTTGAGATGCCACTCTCTGCTCCACGCATGGTGCTGCACGCTAATTTCCCGCTCACGTAAAGGGCCGCTCGGGCCCTATTTTCCGCTCTCGTACGGACCGCTCGAGCCCTGATTCCCCTAACCTCGTCTCGTGCATCACGGCCGTACCTCACGAACGGGGACGCGTTGAGAATCCGACCCGCGGGCAGCGGCGGTCAGGCCAGTTGCGCGCCGTTCCTGCGCGCGACTACTTCGCCCCGGGCCGCCCTCGTCTTCAGCGCGGATGTTTCGCAGCCCGACGATTGGCCCACCACGACCGGCATCAGCGCCGCCGACGCGCAGCTGAGCCACGCCGTCGGATGGGTCTGCGAGGTTCGGGCCGACCACATCGTGTTGCTGAATCCGCTGGGCGAAGGCTTGTTCCGCGCGCCGCTGCCGCCATTGAGCGAGGCATGGCTGAGCGAAGTGCGAACGACGGCGAGCACCGCCATCTACCTGCTCGGCCACGAGTTCTCCGAAACGACGCCCGAGGGTGCCATCGACGACGCCGCACTTCAGGGCCGGCTGCCGGCCGCGAGTGTGCGCACGGCGATCAGCGACACCTACGGGCGGGCAAAGCCGGTCGGGCGCAACGATCCCTGCCCCTGCGGTTCCGGAAGAAAGTACAAACAGTGTCACCTCAAATGAGACGCCTCGACGGGCGAGTAGCAATGATCACCGGCGCCGCCAACGGCATCGGTCGGGCGATCGCCGACAGATTCGTTGCGGAGGGTGCGTCGGTGCTCATCCTCGACGTCGATGCCGATGCCGGCACGGCGGCCGCCGAGGCGTTGACCGCGGCACGGGTCGATGACAACGCGAGCGTGCAGTTCTCCCCGGTCGACATCGCCGACGGCGACGCGACGGCCGCGGCACTCGACGCGTGGGTTGCACACTGTGGCCGCCTCGACATCGTCGTCAACAACGCGGTCGCCTTCAACGCCGCGTCGCCCGACGACGGCGATGTCGTATCGACACCGATGGCGGTGTGGGACCGCACCTACGACGTCAATGTCCGTGGTCCCATGATGACCTGCAAGCACGCCATCCCGATCATGATCCGCACCGCACAACGCGGTGTCATCCTCAACGTGTCGTCGACGTCTGCGCTGCGGGGCGATGTCAACTACACGGCGTACAGTTCGTCCAAAGCCGCACTCCACGCCTTGACCCGGTCGATCGCGGTCAGCCACGCCGAACGCGGCATCCGCTGTAACACCATCGCCACCGGCTTCGTGATGACCGACGCGGCGCGGCGCAACGTGGGCCCGACCAAGCTCGACATCCTCGAGCGCAGTCGCCTCATCGACGAACCGGGCACACCGCAGGACATCGCCGCGCTCGCCGCATTCCTGGCCTCTGACGAAGCCCGCTACATCACCGGCCAGACGTATCTCATCGAAGGCGGCGCCACCGCCAATCAACCGTGGTACTGGGGCGGCGCCGACGGTCATCCGCACTCCTATGACGCGACCGGACATTCGGGTGCGCTCGACGCGCGTTGGTGAATCAGTCACCGCCCCCGTTGCGCTGCCACCACCCATAGCCGGCGGGCATGTCGGTGCTGACCTTGCTCGTGAACTGGGGCGGACGGCGTTCGAGGAACGCCTGCACGCCTTCGGCGCAGTCGGGCCGGGTGCCGAGCTCACGCAATGCCGCCGAATCGAGATCGAGTGCGAGGTGCGGCGATTGTGCCGTCGACGCTCGCCACAGCAACGCTTTGGTGAACGACACCGAGACAGGGCTGGCGGCGGCAATCTCTGCCGCGATCGCATGCGCCGCGGGTAGCACCGCGTCGGCGGGCTGCAACTCACGCACGAGTCCCGCGCGCAGTGCCTCGTCGGCCGAGAACATACGCCCCGAATACGCCCAATCCGCGGCCCACGACAGCGACACGATGCGCGGGAGGAACCAACTCGCGGCGGCGTCGATGATCATGCCGCGTCGCGAGAAAACGAACCCGAGCTTGGCGTTGTCGGCGCAGATGCGGACGTCCATCGGCAACGTGAGCGTGAGGCCGAAGCCGACGGCGGAGCCGTTGATTGCCGCCACGAACGGTTTCGGGCTGTCGTAGAGCGCCAGCGCTACTGCGCGAGCACCGTCGCGCGACGCCACGAACTCGTCGTCGTATTTGTCGACCACGAAAGTGTCCTCACGTTTGGAAAGATCGGCACCGGCGCAAAAGACACGGCCGGCCCCGGTCACGACCGCGCAACGAACGTCGTCGTCACTGTCGACGCGCCCGATCGCATCGACGAGATCGTGGATCATGTCGACGCCGATGCTGTTCATGCGCTCGGGACGATTGAGCCTGATCGTCGCGACGTGATCGCTCACGTCATAGGTGATCGTCTCGTAGGACATGATTCTCGCCCCGATCTCGAGACCGGTAGGCCCCGCCGGGATTCTGACGTACCCCGCACGCCGAGGCGCATTCGCGTAGAGTGCCCGAGTGAACGAACGTGCATCGCATCTCGAATTGCTGGTCGACGGGCTGGTGTTTCCCGAAGCACCGCGCTGGTACGACGACAGCTTGTGGGTATCCGACATTCACGCCCACAGCGTCGTGCGCTTCGACGAAGCGGGGGCGTTGATCGCCCGGCATCCGTTCGGCGATCGTGTGTCCGGTTTGGGCCACCTGCCCAACGACGACGCGCTGGTTGTGTCGATGCTCGATCGCTGCCTGCTGCGCTTCGGCAGCCACGGGCCGACGGTGCACGCCGACCTGTCACCGTATTGCCAGGGCTTTCTCAACGACATGGTCGTCGACGCCCGCGGGTTCGCGTACGTCGGTGCCCGCAACCCCGGTGGCGGGGATCAAGGCCCACTCGACGCCGTCATCCTCGCGACGCCCGAAGGCGAGGTACGCGTCGCGGCCGACGCGATGCAGTCGCCCAACGGCAGCGTCGTCACGCCCGATGGCTCCACGCTGATCGTCGCCGAAACCAGTCAGGCCCGACTACTGGCGTTCACCATCGATGACGACGGATCGTTGCACGATCGCCGCGTCTTCGCCGAGGTGCCCGGTCGCCACCCCGATGGCATCTGCCTCGATGCCGAAGGCGCGATCTGGTTCGGTTCTCCGATGAACGCGGAGTTCGTCCGCGTGCACGAAGGTGGTCGCGTGTCGCAGACGGTCGCCACCACGCCCGACCGTTGGGCCGTAGCGTGCGCGCTCGGCGGTCACGACGGTCACACGCTGTTCGCCGTCACCGGACACAACAGCGTCGCAAACATCATGGCCATGGGGAGCGACCGCAATCTCGACGTCACCAGCAAGGCCAGTGGCGAGGTCTGGGTCACTCGGGTCGATGTGCCCGGATGGGGATGACGAGGCGAGTGCAGACAACCTTGTCGGCATCCTCGGGCAAGTAATACTCACGCGCCGGCCCGACTGCCTCGAGGCCGTCGACCGCCACGCGAGCGAGCACTGCGCGATAGGCGAACCCGAGCAGGCGATGATCGCCACGATGGATCGTGCTGACCGCGTCGACGCGGGGTAACGCGACCGGCACCAGCGACGCCGGCACGGCCCACGCGTTGGCGATACCGACCGCGGCGAAGACCGTGACCGTCATCTGTTCACTCGGGGTGATCGGGAACAGTGCGCCGTTCGCGCCGGGCTCGACCGCGCGTTGGCGCAGCAACACGGCCAGACGAGCCAAGCCGTGCTGTGTGGCGCGCTCGAGCCGCTCCCACGAGGTCTCGACGGTCAAGCCCACCGCGCTGCCGTTGGGTTCGATGCTGCGCGATATTTCGTAGGGCGCATCACCCTCACCCGCGGTGAGCGCGTCGATCACGTCGATCATCCGCTGCCGGTCGCGCAGTTGCGTCGTCAGCCGCGAGCGCTGCGCAGTGAGCAACTCATCGAGGTTCGCCACTCCTGCGACGAAGGGACGCAGTTCCGCAATCGACACATCGAGCGAGCGCAGCAGTCCGATCTGCAGTGCGCTGTCGATCTGATCGGGGTGGTAGTAGCGATAGCCGGTGGCCGGGTCGATCTCCGCGGGAGCGAGCAGACCAATGCGGTCGTAGTGCCGCAGCGCGACGATGGTGAGGCGGCACAGCTTCGAGAACTCGCCGATCGTCAACCGTGACGCGCTCATCGCCAGCGCCGCCGGCCTTCGACCAGTTGTCGGCGAAACGCCACGCTGGGCGTGATCGTCTCGATCACATCGACCAAGAAGCCGTCGGGGTCGACGGCCATGAAGTGGCGCTGGCCGAACTCTTGGTCTCGCAACTCTTGCGCCACGGCGACGGCCAGCGCCTTCGCGCGTGCATAGGCCGCGGCTGCGTCGTCGACGATCACGCTCACCAACAGTCCTCCGCGGTGGATGTCGAAGCCGGCCGGCACGCTTGCATCACCGCGGACGACGAAGGCAATCACGGCGCGATCATCGCCGCCGGATAGCTCCGCGTACCACCCGATGTCGACGCTGACGTCGAGATCGAGAAGCGCTCGATAGAAGACGATCGAGCGCACGAGGTCATCGACGCAAAGACAGGGAAAGACCCGCACAGTCGCCATTGCGACCACTCTCCACTCTCGCCCCACGTGAGAGTCAAGTGCCGCTACCCTTGGCCGATGGGGACGCACCAATTCACCGTGATCCAAGCCGACGGGGCCGTGCCGGTCGATGCCGAGGTCGATGCGCAGCACGGCACCGTGCGGTTGGGCGCCGAGGCGGTGCAGCAATCCCTCGGATGGGAACGCAAAGACCAAGGTCTGTGTCGCGACGATGTGTGCATTCCCACGCGCTCGTTGGCCGGCATCGAGGACGACGACGGCCGATTCGACCTGACGCGACTGGCCGAATTGCTCGGACGCCCGCTGGCGGTCGACCTGGAGGCCGACGCCGCATTCGTCGGCGTCGGTGCCGCGGACCGAGCGGCGACCCTTGCCCGCTTCGAGGCGCCCGACTTCACGTTGCCCGACATCGACGGGCGTTTGCATTCGCTGGCGCAGCATCGCGGCAAGAAGGTATTCCTCGCCACCTGGGCCTCTTGGTGAGGGTGCCGATATGACCTGCCGGTCTGGCAGGAACTGCACGAGGAACTCGCTCCCTACGGTTTCGTGATGATCACGGTCGGCTTCGAGCGCAACGCCGAAGACGCCCGCGAGTGGATCGAAGCCGCGCACCCCACCCACCCGAGTCTCATCGACACGACGTGGATGGTCGCCGACCTGTACCACGTCGTCAACGTGCCGACCGTATTTTGGATCGACGAGACCGGCACCCTCGTGCGACCCGGTGAAACAGCGTTCGGCTCCAACAAGTTCCAAGAATTCACCGGTGTCGACGCGACGGTGCATCACGCGGTGCTGCGCGCGTGGGTACACGGCGATACGCCGCCACCCGAACGCGAGGCCATGCGCGCGTATCAAGACCTCCCCACGGCGGCCGACCAACAAGCGCGCGCCGAGTTCAGTCTCGGTCGCTGGCTATGGGAACAGGGCATGGCCGATGCCGCGGTCGCGCACTTCGCCGCGGGCGAGCGACTCGCGCCAGATCAATGGACGATCTGGCGCGGCTCGATGCGTATGCAAGGGCTCGATCCGATGGGCGGCCCGGAGTTCATGGGCAAGATGAGCGCCTATATCGAACGCGGCGGCCGGATGAACAAGATCATCCCCTGATCGACCGTCGCCGCGATCAGCGAGGGTCGTAGAGGCGACGCACACCGGTCGGCGCAAGGCGCAGTTCGGTGCCGCAGTTCTCGCAGGCGGTCTCGAACAGACCGCGCGTCGGATGGCGACACCATGGGCCGCCTTCGCAGCCGACGCAACGGCCGAGACGAGTCGACCGTGCAAACAGAACGGCCCCGCGACAGTCGGGACAAGTCACTGTCGCAGATGTCGGCACACTGACTCCATCGACGGTTCGGGAGGCACCCCGCATGGGCCATCTGGCCCGTCGCGAGGAGACGGCTGGTCGAAGGCTCCAAGGTTAAGCTGCGCCGATGCCAACTGCGAACAATGTCGAGACGGTCGAGCGAGTCATCCCTGCTCCGGCGAGCGCCATCTTCGATCTGCTGACCGATCCGGGACGGCACCCCGAGATCGACGGTTCGGGCACGGTCCGCAGCACCAAGCCCGACACCATCGAACGGTTGTCGCTCGGCTCCAAGTTCGGCATGTCGATGAAGTTCGGAGTCAAGTACTCGATGGTCAGCGAAGTGGTCGAGTTCGAGAACGATCGGCGCATCGCATGGCAGTCGCGCCCGCCGAGCAAGTTCGGGGCCAAGTTCGGCGGCGGCCGCATCTGGCGCTACGAGCTCGATCCCGTCGACGGCGGCACACGCGTGCGCGAGAGTTGGGACATCACCCACGAGAAGGTCAAGTTCTTCGTACGCCCGGCGCGCAAGAGAACACGCGAGGCGATGGAGAAAACGCTCGCCCGCATCGAGGAGATCGTCGCTTGATCGCCGAACATTCGTTGAGCGGCATCCGGCTCGACCATCCCGTCGTCGATGGCGACGGACACATCGTCGAGTCGTTGCCGATCGTCATCGACTACATCCGCCGCGTTGCCGGCGACGATGTCGCGGATCGCTTCGTCGGTTCGTCTCCGGCGTACGCGTCGCGTCGTGCGCCACTTCTGACCGAACACCATCACCGGCCGGCGCCGGGCAACCCGATCACCCCATGGTGGGCGCTGCCGGCAAACGCACTCGACCGCGCAACAGGCTTGTTGCCACAGCTGCTCTATGAACGGCTCGACGAGATCGGCCTCGACTTCACCGTGTTGTACTCGAGCGTCGGGCTGGCGTGTCTCGGGCACGCCGACGATGCCATCAGGCGCGGCTCGTGCCGCGGGCTCAATACCTATCTCGCCGAGATGCTCGACGGCTTCGGCGACCGCATGACTGCCGCCGCGGTGATCCCGACCCACACGCCCGACGAAGCGATCGCCGAGCTCGACCACGCGGTCAACACGCTCGGCTTCAAGGCAGTGATGCTCAACAGCTTCATCGCCCGTCCCCTACCCGAGCGCGGCGCCGGCGCGCAGTGGCTCGACGTGCTCGCCCTCGACAGCATCTACGACTACAACCCCGTGTGGGCGCGCTGCGTCGAGCTCGGTGTCGCGGTCACAGTGCACTCGCCATCGCAGGGGTTGGGGCTGCGCGCGTCGTCCTCGCGCTACATGTTCAACCACATCGGCAACTTCGCCGCCAGCAGCGACGCATTCGCCAAAGCAGTCTTCTTCGGAGGGGTCGGGCATCGATTCCCCACGTTGAACTTCGCGTTTCTCGAATGCGGCGTGTCGTGGGGCGTACAGCTGTTGTGCGATCTCATCGACCGCTGGCACAAACGCGGCGGCACCAACATCGAGCAGCTCGACCCGAGCCGGCTCGATCGCGACGAATGGGACCGCCTGTTGACGCAATACGGCGGCGAGCGTTTCGCTGACCCCGCCGTGCGTCAGGCAACCCTCGGCCAGAGCGACAACCCACCTGACGCCATCGACGACTTCCGCGACAGCGGCGTGGCGACACCATCCGACATCGTCGCGCAGTTCGATCGCTTCTTCTTCGGTTGCGAAGCCGACGATGCGACGATTTCGTGGGCCTTCGCCGATCGGGTCAACCCGCTCGGAGCGACACTGCAACCGATGCTCGGCTCTGACATCGGCCACTGGGACGTCCCCGACATGCGCGACGTGATGCCCGAGGCCTACGAGCTCGTCGAGCATCAGCAGCTGACGCTTGCGCAGTTCCGAGCCTTCTCGTGCGACAACGCCATCCGTCTGCACGGTGGCATGAACCCGCACTTCTTCGACGGCACCCGGGTCGAGGCCTATGCCCGCGACCTGCTCGCTCGGCCGCGGGTCGAGCCGTCGCCAGCCTACGACTAGCGCTCGTCAGCTGCGCGTCGGCCCGAGCATCGCGTGTTCGAGCGCCCGATCACGAGCGAAGCGATCGGCGACCAGATAGCAGAGCAGTTCGATCTCGCGCACCGTCCACGTCGGTAGGTAGCGCCGTTCCTGACTCGCGGCGCACAGCGTGCCGAGCAGGCGACCCTCGGCCGAGTGCACCGGCAGCGACAAGTAGGTGTTGATCCCGTAGCGCTCGGCAAACGCGTTGCCGGGCAGATCTCGCAGCACATCCGCCGTCCACGAGATGCCCTCGCTCTGGCAGCGCTGGCACAGCGTGTCGGTCCACGGAAGGCGCGTGCCCTCGGGCGGCAGGTCGAGACCGCTCGTGTTGTGGATGAAGCGATGATCGAGTTCGTTCGCCTCGGCGTCGTACAGCGTGAGGTAGCTGATCTCGAGACCGGTCAACGACGCGATCGATTCGAGCAACGGACGAGCGAGAGTCTCCATGTCGGTCGCGGATGCGACGACACGGGCCAAGCTGGCGGCATCGAGGTGACGCTGACGTATCGGCGGGCGGTTTGGCAGCGTAGGTGTCAACGGCAGCGGCCCGGGTCGGCCCGTGAGGTAGCCCTGCACGCAATCCACACCGAGCGTCACGAGGGCGTCGAGCTCGGTCAGCGTTTCGACGCCCTCGGCGATCAATGTTGCGCCGATCTCGTCGGCGAACAACAACAACGATCGCGCCAACGCGCGGCGAGCTGGGTCGGTGTCGATGTCACGAGTGAGCGATGTGTCGAGCTTGATGAGGTCGGGGCGGATGCGCACGACATGGCGCAGGCTCGAATACCCGGCGCCGGCGTCGTCGATGGCAAAGCGCACACCGATGCTGCGCAAGTGCCGCACGGCATCGACCAACGCGTCGTAGTCGTCGACGTGCGCGTGCTCGGTGATCTCGATGACGATTCGCTTTGCGTCGACGTCGTCGAACAGTTCGGCCAGCTTCGTCGACTGGATCGCGCTCGGCGACGCATTCAACGAGAGATACACGTTCTCGGGGATTCGGTGCAGCTGCGCGAGGGCGGAAGTGATTGCCGCCAGCTCGAGGTCGAGGCCGAGACCGACCGAAGCCGCATCGGCGAACCATCGTTCCGGCCCGCTCGCATCGGGGAACCGGGCGAGCGCCTCGGCCCCGATCACCGCACTGGTGCGCACGTTGACGATCGGTTGGAACACGATGGCTGGCGACCCTGGTCGCAACGCGGAGCGAATCCGCTTTTCGGTGCTGTTCCAACGGCGGCGCTCGTCGTGTTGGCGGTCGAGCTCCTGCCCGACCAACTCGGCGAGCATCGCCAGGAATCCGGCATCTCTGCGACCGAGCCCCGGATCCTCCTCACGACCGGCGCATCCCAACACGCCGTAGGGCGTGCCGTCCGCCAGCAACACCGCGGCGCTCACCTGCGCGCCGACATTGGTCAGCGTGGGGAAGAGCTTGTCGCTACCGACCGCACCGCTCGCGATCGCAGTGACCGACGCCGCGCCACTCGGGCACGACCATCCGTCGTACAGGCCGAACGGCGTTGCGTTACCCGTGAACACGCGCACGACCAATCGGTCATCCACGAGTTCGGCGAGCCACGCCACGTCGAGCAGGAGTTGGTTCCGCGCGAGTTCGAGTACGCGACGAATCAACGATCCGCGGGCGTCATCGTCCTCCAACGAATCCAGCGCCATGCTTCCTCCTCGGCGTCTCGCCGGGCACCGCGCACGGATGGAGACCCCTGCCTTACATCGGCATGACTCCGTCCAGGTTTAGGACGGCCCCCCGCCCCACCCGCCCCACCCGTTCTATTGGTGTTCGATACGTGTATATACGTATCGAATAACACGAGAACGGTTGGGACGCGGGTTACATGAAGTTGCGCGTGTGCAGCGCCGACAGTGCTTCGGCTTCGGCGGGGGCGAAGCCGAGGCGCGCGAGCCGGCGGCGCCGACCGATGTCCATGTCGTCTTGGAGCGCTTGCACGCGATGCCAACCCGTCGCGATGGCGGTCGGATCGAGTGAACCGGCGGCCAGCAAGACCAACGCGTCGTAGACCTCGTCGTTGAGGCCACTCGTCTGCGCGAGTGCGTCGTGGCGACGCTCGACCGCGGCCACCAAACGGGCTCGCAGATCTGGTTCGGCATCGAGTTGCCCGCACAGGTGCGCGATGCCGAACGCGACGTGGCGCGCTTCATCCTGTAGCGCGAGCTGCGCGACGCGTCGGGTTGTCGGGTCGGGCGCGTGCGCCTCGAGGAACGACAGCAGCGACAGGAATGTCCCTTCGCCATACACACCGACAACAAGAAGGCCGAGACGGCGAAATCTGGTTCGTCGATCAGTGTCTGCAGCGACTGCCGCCCGCCGACCGTCGACAATCCGAGCGGTCGGCCGGCGAGCAGCGCGCGGCGGGTGAAGGCTTCGATGTGACGGGCCTCGTCGGCAACCTGGATCGCGAGCAGTTGCATCACTTCGCGAAAGTGCGGGTGCACCTGCGCGATGAATCGAGCGGGAACGACCAACGCCGCGACCTCGTTCTCGATGAGGTAGGTCATCACCTGGATGACGGCGGCTTCGATGAGCTCGTCGTTCTCGACTGGTGCGGCCCAGTCGATGGCGGTGGCCGGATCCCACTGACTCGCGGCGGCTTGCGCGTAGAGACGGGGCGCCTCGTCGGCCCAGACATGTGCTTTGTCGTCGAGCGCGAAAAACGGGTCGGGCCCACCGAGCTCGACGTGCGCACCGCGGGGCGCTACTCCCCAGTGCCTCGGCGAACGATCGACAACCGCCCCCGCGACTGCGAGCGACGCGTGCCCGGCGGGCTCGCTGTTGCGCCGCGCCGCACCGGCGGCAGTCCCCCGCGTGAGCCGCGCGATCGCGCCGTCGGCGTCTCGATCTTCGTAGCGGTGGCCCCGCGCCCGGGCCCACACGCGCAGGTGCACCCGCAACTCGGGATGCGTGCCACAGATATCGACCGTGGCGCCCGACTCGAGTTGGTCGATGGCGTACTTGACGATGATGTGCGCGCCTTCGTCGAGACCGAGATGGCCGAGATCGACTAGCAACGATGTCCCCTGCTCGCGCGCACCGGCACCGACGAGACGCTCAAGGGCGGTAGTCGGCCGCGACGACGTTGCCCTCGGCGTCATAGAAGGCGGCCTCGTCGACGGCGCGCTCGAGCGGCGCGTAGAGCTCGATGCGACCGACCCGCCACTCCTTCAAGCCTTCGAGATCGAGCAATGGACGAACTTCGGCATCGTCGTACGACATCCCCATGAGCAGCGACACGAACTGCTCGACCTTCGGGGCATGCGGGTCGCCGATCACCGTGAAGTTGCAGTGGTCGTACGCGCCCGTCTGCCCGATGACCTTGGTCGCGCCCGGAGCAAACGTGCCCTCGCGTCCGAACAACAGGTGGTTGCCGTCGATCATGCACGCGGCATCGACGTCGCCGGCCATCAGCGCGCGAGCGGCATCGCGCTCACCGCCGATGGGTCGCCGTGCTTGCCGCCGAGCGCATCGAAGCGCCGGATCGTCACGTCGGTACCGGGCGAGAGCCCGAGCGACCGCAGGTACGACCGCGGCAGCAAGGTCGCTTGGGGCGAATCGACGGCGCCGACCCCGACCGTGGTGCCTTTGAGATCGGCCGGTGTGTCGATGCCAGCGTCCGTGCGCACTACGACGACCGACGTGAGGTCGCAGTCGCTGTCACGCATGGCGACCGCGTGCGCCTCTTGCCCGCGCGCCAGCCGCGGCACGACGCGTGCGCACCCACGCCAGCGGCGAATTCCAGGCAACGTCGATCTCGCCCGCCAGATGCGCGTCGACTTGACGTTCGTAGTTCGAGAACAGCACGTAATCGAAGTCGAAACCACGATCGGCGAACCGGGCGCGGAATCCTTCCCAGATCGTCACGACCTTCGGGTCGTAGGCAACCGCACCGAGCAACAACGTCGACGACGTCATCATTGTCGCCATGTGCTTCGATGGCGGCCGTCGCACTGAAGTGCATCGTCACGACCATCGCTGTCGACCCGCACGCCTTGGCAATGCGTTCGATCACCGCCGATGCGGTCGACGGGCCCAGACCCATGCCGCCGACATCGGGGCTGCTGATGAGGCCCAGCAGACCGGCCTTGCCCAGTGCGTCGATCGACGCCCGGGGGAACGTACCAGTGGTATCTACTTCGGCGGCGCGCGGCTCGATGACGTTGCCGATGATCCCCTCGAGCACGTCGAGGACCTGTTCTGCAGTCACAGCTTTCTCCTTCGAATCACAACGATCTCCTTTGCTCCGGGCGACACGCTAGAGCCCGAGCGGGCCAACTTCTCGGCCGCGCGATGAGCGCTTGCGCGAAGAGCCGACAGCTACGCGTAGCGGCCGGCGATCTCGTCGAGGATGCGGGCGAATTCGACCGGCGCGTTGCGAGCCGGCGTATGACCCGAGTCGATGTCGATTACTTCGGTTGCGGCGCACGCCTCGATCAACCGTTGCTGCACGTCGCGGGGCTGGTGCGTGTCGCGCAGCGGACGTACGAAGGTGCGCGGCATGCTCGCGGGCACACCGGCCCACGACACGGGATGGAACAACAGGTTCATCGCTTCGACCGACTGCGCCTGCACGGCATCGCGCAACGGCAAGAGGCCATCGACGAACGCGAGATCTTCATCCCTTTGCACGAAGGTGTGGTTCTCGTACTTGCGGAGGATCCCCGGTCGGGCACTAGCCATCGCATCGCGGCGGTCGGGAAACAACACATCGACTGCCAAACGGCCGTCGGGCGCGATCAATGCTGCAACGAACACCATGTGACGCACTCGATCGCCCAGTGCGCCTGCGATGCGCGGCATGAGCATGCCGCCGCCCGAGTGCGCGACCAAGACCGCCGGCCCCTCACAGCGCGCCGCAATGTCGTCGGCCGCGGTCGCCGCGGCGATCTCCGGGTGCACTCGGCTGAGATCGAACGGGCGGTCGCGCCGCCCGAGTAGGTCGACGGCCACGGACGGATGGGCGAGCGCCTGTTGCACTCGTCGCCAACCGCGCGAAGTGTCACCGGTGCCGTGGATCAAGACCAATGTGGGCGTCACGTCGTCAGCGCCACCGCGTCAACAACATCACGCCGCCGGGATGGCCGCCGCCACTCGACAGGATCGCGACTTCGGGTCCACCGGCAACTTGGCGGTCACCACCCTCGCCCCGCAACTGCACGCAGGCCTCGTGGAGAAAGCCCCACCCGTGTAAACGTCCGGCCGACAACTGACCGCCGTGCGTGTTCAACGGAAATTCGCCGTCGAGGGCGATGCGGGTGCCTCCTTCGACGAACGCGCCGCCCTCACCGATGCCGCAGAACCCGAGCAACTCGATCCACGAGAGGCAATTGAACGTGAAGCCGTCGTAGATCTCGGCCACGTCGACATCGCGATGGGTGAGATCGGTGCGCGTCCATACGTGGCGTGCCGGGCCGGCGAGCACCGGCTCGTGCAGCAACGTTCCTTGATCCCACGACACGCGTTCGGCAAGGTGTGTGCCGACGGCTTCGACACCGACCAATGGCGCACGGAGATCCGCGACGGTATCGACCGACGAGATCACCACTGCGACCGCGCCGTCGCATGGCGCGTCACAGTCGAACAGACCAAACGGTGTCGACACCATGCGCGCGCCGAGGTAGTCATCCATGGTGATCGGTTCGCGATAGACCGCATTCGGATTGAGTGACGCGTTACGGCGCGCGTTGACCGCGATCGCGCCGAGCTGCTCTCGCGTCGTGCCGAACACCTGCATGTGGCGCGTGGCCATCATGGCGATCCAGTTGGCCGCGCTGAACGCGCCGTAGGGCAGCCGTCCTTCCATCTCCCCCGAGATGCGACCCGCGGGATTCGGCTGTATTTCGCCGCGGCGTTGGAAGTCCCGAAATGACGATTCCCAGACCCCGCGCACGCACAGCACATGACGACACGCCCCTGCAGCGACCGCGAGCATGGCGTTCACCACGGCACCGGTCTGGCCCGCGCCCTCCATGCCACTGGCAAACCAGATGGGGCGCACCCGCAACACGTCTTCGATGCTGTTGACGCCGCCGCCGGTCGTGCCGGCGAGCGTGAACCCCGGCCCCGGGTACGACGACATTCCGTCGATGTCGGCGACCTGCAACCCCGCGTCGGCGATGGCCGCGAGGCAGGCGTCGACCATCAACCCCAGTGGGTTGCGACCGAGCCCGCGCCCGACCGACGACATACCAATGCCACTGATGACGACCTTACTCTCGAACTTGTCGAGCGGTGCGACCCGTGGCAACTGCCGCGGTGTGGTGGCGAGGTCGCGTGAGTCGACCATCGGCCGATCGACCGGCGGCTCGCGGGGCGGTGTATCCGGATCGGTTTCGAACAGCGGCAACCACACGTCGTCACGTTGTTCGAACAGCACCCGCACCCGCATCCCGATGAACGCAGCATCGGGCGCGCAGTTGACGATGTTGGTGGTCAACCGCACTGCCGGATCTTCGGCCAGCGCGACGATGGCGATCACGTAGGGCGGGACGAACGCCGGATGCCACGGCTGATGGTTGACGGTGACCGCCTCGATGGTGCCGCGGCCCGACACGACCGTCTCGGTCAAGTCGTCGCTGCGACAGTCAGGGCAGCGGGGCAACGGCGGGTGCAGCAACCGCGCGCACCCGCGGCACTGCTGGATGCGAAGAACGCCGTCGGCGCCGCTCGTCCAGAAGTACCGGTTCCAGGGCGTGAGATGCGGCAGGGGCGGCGCAGGAGGCATCGCGTCGATGGGTTATCCGGCCGGGTGCAGTGCTTCGTGCAGCGCCGCGTTGTACGCGCGGTTGGCGCGCGCGGCAGCAGCCGGGTTGCGCGGCGGCGCGCCGTGATATGCACCGGGCACGTTGCACAGTTCGACCGAAATACCGGCGGCCAACAATCGCAGCGCGTAGTGGATGCCTTCGTCGCGGAGCGGGTCGAGCCCGTTGGTCTGAATGAATGCGGGCGGAAGTCCGCTCAGATCGTCGGCGCGGGCCGGCGCGGCATAGGGCGACGTGGTCGACTTGTCATGGTTCTCGCCGAGGTAGTGCAACCACATGCCCTCCGCTCCCCCCGAGTTGAAGCCGGGCGCCTCGATGGCCTGGCGCATCGACGGCGTCTCGCAACGGTCGTCGAGTACCGGGATCATCAAGCCTTGGAACGCGATCTTGGGGCCGTTGCGGTCACGCGCCATGAGCGTCACCGCCGCTGTCAACGCACCACCGGCGCTGCCGCCCGCGACGACGAGGCGATCGATGTCGATCGAGAGATCATCGCCATGCGCCGCCACCCAACACAGCACCGCGTAGCAGTCTTCGGGGCCGGCGGGGAACGGGTCTTCGGGCGCCAACCGATAGTCCACGCTCACCACGACGCATTCGTGATTGATCGACCAGCCGGCGTCCATCGCCGCGAACGTGTCGGCGCGCATGCGCACGAACGCGCCGCCGTGGATGCTGACGATCACGGGCAGGCGGCCGGCGAGGGCTTTGGGCCGGTACACCAGCACGCGTACATCCGGCGCGCCGGCCGGACCCGGCACGAATCGCTCTTCGATATCGAGACGCGACCGGTGCTCGTCGGTCAACTCCATCCCCTCGAAGACGTCGGGCGCACCCCGCGGCGGTATCGGCAACAATTCATGTGCTCGACTCATGTCCCCTAGCCTTTCCACAGATCGACGAGATCGGCCAGCCGGCGTTCGGCGCTCGATCGATCGGCGCCCAACAACGCAAACGACACCGTGGCGTCGGTGATACCCATCGCAGCCATCGTCGGTGCAATCTCGACCATCGCCGCCAGATCGAGCGCACGCTGATCGTCGCGCACGAGCGGCACCGGCATGCGCACCAACAGCGCGTCGGGATCGCGCCCTGCGGCGCTCAACGCGGTGCGCAGCACGGCGATGCCATCGCGCGCCTCGTCGAGTGAAGCACCCATGATCGGCACCCATCCGTCGCCGAGCGTGACGATGCGGCGCACATTGCGCGGCGTGAGCGGCCCCGAGAAAAAAACCGGCGGGCCACCGGGGTGAAACGGCTTGGGATCGCACCAGATCGATTCGAACGAGATCGTCTCGGACGTGAACGTCGTGGGGCTCGGGCCCCACAGTGCCCGGCACGCCGCAACCGTGTCGTCGAGCATCTGCGCCCGCTTGGCGAAATCGAGACCCAGCGCGTCGTACTCTGCTTCTTGCCACCCGGTGCCGACACCGAGGTCGAGACGACCGCGCGACAGTTGGTCAAGGGTGGCGACGATCTTCGCCAGCAACGCGGGCGGCCGCAGCGGTGCGATCAACACGCCGGTGACGAGGCGGATGTCATTGGTGGCGCCGGCGATGGCCGACAACAACGTCAACGGCTCGATCCAAGGCACGCCCTTTTCGAACATGAACGGACCCCACCGGTATTGGTCCAACTGCTCGCCCATGACCACGTGGTCAGACGTCGTGAGCGCGTCGACGCCGAGCCCATCGGCCAGGCGGGCGATCTCGACGAGTGCGCGGTGGTCGTCACCGGTGATCTGTCCGGCGATCGGCAAACCGATCGTCAACCGGGGGCATGTACTCATGCCTGCACCGGCCTAGGTGCGACTGCGGGCTGGGCCACGCGCTCACTGATGCGCCACCCCGCCGGTGTGCGCACGACGACGTCCTCGTACACACCGGTGCCAGCGAGTCCCTCGGCGCGAACGGTCACCCACTTGGACGCCAGTCGCGCGGTGCGGTCACTGCTCTCGACAACGAACAACGAGGAACTCGTGTGTGCGACCGGATGATTCATCCGCGCGTACAGCGCCCGCAACTCCTCGATACCAGTCGTCTTCGGATACACGCCGGCCACCGTGACCGACGCGTCGTCGGTGAAGATCTGATCGAGTTGATCCCATGCCGTGGTGTCGACGATGTGGCAATAGCGCGACAGCAGCTGCTGCAATTCGACGAAGTCCTCTGCGTTCACGAAGCTGCTGCTTTCTTTGGGATTTTCTCGTAGCCGAGGAAGTCACGCACGAATTTGCGGATTGCCGGCGCACTCCAGTTGTCGTGATCTTCGCCGAACGCGGTGACACCACCGAAGGTCCATTCGGTGAGGCAGTTGACGGTGAACAGATTGGGGTTGAGATGTACACCGATCTGGTTGAGGCAGCGACCCTCGGCCCGCAGCTCGCGATCGAGTTCGTCGACCCCGTCGATGCGCACGCGTCGCGGATAGCCGGTCAACGGATCGCGCTCGGTGACCTCGCGTGTCGCCGATCGCAACTTGGCCCACTCGCCGTCACGGATCAGATAGCCGTGGATCGATTGACAACCCTGACCGCGATTCATGGTGATCGTGTGGAACGCATCGGCCGCCGACGCCGTGGCATAGCTGTAGCCGCCGTTGGGCACGGGCGACCCGGTGAGCCCGGCACCGAACTGAGTGCGCGGTCCCCACGAACGATCACGGAACCCGAACGAGTCGACGGGGATCGTCTCGCCCCGCAACCAGATCGTGCCCTGGTACCGACCGGGTTGATCGAGGTGCGACGACCCGAGGTAGTGCGGCGGGGTCACCGCGGTGAACGTGAGATCGACGTGGATTTCGTCGGCGTCGGGATCGTCGTAGCGCAGCTCATAGCGCGCCAACGGTTCGAGGCAGAGGTAGTGAATGCCGTTGGGCAAGGTGATGTCCGACAGCGGTTGGTCGGGAATGGGAAGGTGCCAGAAGTTCTTGGCGTAGAGGCAATTCCACGGTTGGTTGCCCTTGTCGTCCCAGAAATACGCGCCACCCGCCGCCACTCCCTGGTTCGTGCGGAAGAACGGATAGAGCTGACCCGACAGCCGTCGCTCGGGCACCGTGAACGTGAACCAACACGTCTCGGTCCAATAGGGGTCGTCGTTGGTCGGCGGATGGAACTCGTCGTCGGGATGGGTCTCGGCCACAGCCGTCTCCTAGCTTCCCGCTCGAGCCGTTCGGGCCTCCCGGGTGCCATGCGTACAATTTCGTCGATGAGCACCGTAACCCTCCTGCCACTCTCAGGCACGCTGGGTGCCGAGGTGGGCGGCCTCGACGTCCGCGCGGTCGATGACGCCATGATCGGGCGGCTGCGCGACCTGCTCGATCAACATCACCTGCTGCTCTTTCGCAACCAAGAACTCGCGCCGCGCGAGCACGCGGATTTCGCCGGGCGATTCGGGCCCCTCAGCGTGCACCCTCGGCTGCGAGCCATCGACGAGGCCCCCGAGTTGATCGAGGTCTACGACCCCAAGAACCCGATCGCGACGACCTGGCATCAGGACCAGACCTTTCTGGTGTGCCCGCCGAGCTCGACGATGCTCGTGGCCCGGGTGCTGCCGCCGTCGGGCGGCGACACGATGTTCGCCAACCAACATGCGGCATTCGACGCGCTGTCTCCCGCCCTGCAAGCGATCGTGGCCGAGTTACGGGCCGTGCATCGCCGCGTCGCGCGCGACAGTGACGGCCGAGTGACCGAGCACGACGAGGCGACCCATCCGCTGGCGCCTCACCACCCCGTCACCGGACGCCGCGCCCTGTTCGTCAACCGCGACTACACCGTCACGATCGAAGGGTTCACGGCGCCCGAGAGCGACGCGTTGTTGGAGTTCCTCTACGCGCATTCGGTGCGGCCCGAGTTCACCTGCCGCCATCGCTGGACCATGGGCGACGTGGTGCTGTGGGACAACCGCAGCCTGTTGCATTGCGTGGTCGGTGACGCGACCGGGCCGCGGCTGTTGCACAAAGCGACGATGGCCGGCGACGCCCCGAGTTAGAGGGTTCGGATGCGGCGAGCCGGCCATGTGCGCCGGCCTACTCAGGGGGCCATGCGGGCGAAGGCGTACGCGGTGTCGACGTGTTCCCACACCTCTGCGATGCGGCCGCCGTCGAGTCGGTACAAGAAGTGGTAGTGGTTCAGGTAGTCCTTGCCGCTCGCGGTACGCCCCTGCATGTGCGCGTGCACGGCGACGTGGTCACCTTCGGCGACGACGAGGTCGATCGTCCACCGCATTTCGCTGAAGAAGGCGTCGACGCCGCCGAGCAGTTCGACAACCGCCTTCTTGCCCGAAAGGGGACGAGCGAGCCCGCTGGCTTCGACCGCCGACTGTGGCACCCACCATTGGACGTCGTCGGTCATGAGCGCACCTTGCGCGGCGGCGTCTTGCCGCTCCATCGCCGCGATCTGGTCGCGCACGACCTGCTTGTTGCGTTCGACGTCCGATGCGATGGCGTCCATCGTCAAGCCCCCGTTCGTTGAGGTGGCACCATTCTGCCAGCGAGCCGCGGGCACGGCCCTCATCTAGTATGCGCCGCTGTCAGGAATGCGAGTCGACTACGACCGAGGTGGAGACTATGGCTAGCCCGCAAGCCGAACAGATGAAAGCGACGATGCGAGCGACGCGCGCGAATGCGGCGGACACAGCCCCAGCGAGCCTCCAGCAAATGCGCGAGATGGCGAACCTCATGTTGGGCGCCATGGCGACGGTTCCGGAGCACGTGCGCTTCGAGGCCGTCGATGCCGGCGGGGTCCCGGCAATCTGGGTCGTGCCCGACGGTGCGGCCACCGACCGCGTCATCCAGTACCTCCACGGTGGTGGTTACGTCCTCGGCACTGCGTCGACACATCAGAACCTGGTCGGGCACATCGCCAAAGCAACCGGCTGTCGTGCTCTGTCGGTCGACTATCGACTTGCACCCGAACACCCACACCCAGCGGCGGTGAACGACAGCATGATCGTGTACGAATGGCTGCTCGGCCAAGGGATCGACGCGCGACACATCGCGGTGTCGGGCGACTCCGCCGGCGGAGGGCTCACCATGGCGACGCTCGTCGCGATTCGCGATCGCGGTCTGCCAAACCCGGCAGCGGGTGTGCCGTTGTCGCCGTGGATCGATTTGGAAGGTACCGGCGCGTCGATGCAAACCAATGCGGACGTCGATCTCATGATCGCTGAAGCCGGGCTGAAGATGATGGCCGCGCTCTTCCTGAATGGCCAGATCGCTCGTGATCCTCTGGCTGCGCCGCTGCACGCGGATCTGGCGGGAATCGCCCCGATCTATGTCCAAGTCGGCGGCGAAGAAACCTTGCTCGACGACTCCACTCGTCTCGCGGCGAACGCCGAGGCGGCTGGCGTCGACGTGCGCCTCGATGTGTTCCCCGAGATGCAGCACGTGTTCCAACTCTCCGCCGGCAACATGCCCGAGGCCGACGACGCCATCGAGCGCATCGCGGCGTGGTTGCGTCCCAAACTCGGCCTCTCGGGACCGCAGAAGGCGTAGTTGGCGACTCGAGTCGCGGCGCGACAAGTGGCTTACTGATTCGGGATGCGGGCCATTCCACCGTCGACGGTGATGGTCTGGCCGTTCACGAAAGCCGAGTCGTCGGAGCACAGGTACAGCAGTGCACCGACGAGATCTTCGGGCCGGCCCTGGCGCCGAACCGTCTGGCGCGCCAGCAATGACTGCACCTGTGCCGGCGGCATCTTGGCCGTCATCATGCCCGGGGCGATGCCGTTGACGCGGATGTTGTCCTGGGAGAACTCCGCCGCGAGGACGCGGGTGACCGCATCGATCGCATACTTCGACACCGTGTACGAACCCGCTTCCATCTGCGAGCCGTTGGACGACTGATTGACGATCGATCCGCCACCGCGGGCGGCCATGACAGGCCGCACCGCTGCGGAACAGCGGACAGGCGCAATCGTGTTGACGTCCATGATGTAACGCCAGTCTTCGCGGCTGAGCGTCGACATCTCGTTCCACTTGCCGCGTGCGAGGCCGGCGTTGTTGACGAGGATGTCGATACCGCCGAAGGCGGCGACCGCCGCGCTGACCATTGCGTCGATGTCGTCGTCCGATGAAACGTCACAACGCACTCCGATAGCGGTTCCGCCGTCGGCCACCAGTGCGGCGGCAGTGCGCTCGGCCGCTTCACCATCGAGGTCGGATACGACGACCGACGCGCCGTTCGCCGCGAGCGCTTGGACGTAGGTGACCCCGAGGCCTCCGACGCCGGCACCGCCGGCACCCGTGACGATCGCGACCTTGCCTGCCAACTTCATTCGACTTCCTCTCGTTGGATGCGGGGAGACGTGACACCGGCGGTACGACCACCATCGACCGCAAGTTCGGCGCCGGTCATGTACGACGAATCGCTCGATGCCAGGAACAACGCCACCTTGGCGATCTCGATCGGTTGCGCGGCGCGCCCCAAGGGCACGATCTGGCGCCAGCGGGATTGGAACTCGTCGTCGTCCATACCGTCGGGATGGATCATCGGTGTATCGACGGGGCCCGGATGGATCGAGTTGACCCGGATGCCGAACGGCGCGAGATCGAGCGCGGCGGCTTTGGTCATGCCCCGCACGGCCCACTTCGACGCGACGTACGCGATGGTTCCCGTGTAGGCGATCAATCCACTCGTCGACGACACATTGACGATCGAACCGCCGCCGGCGCGCTCCATCGACGGCACCACACTCTGCATGCCCAGCAAACAGCCGAGCTGATTGACCGCGATGGTGTCGAGATACGACTCGAGCGTGACATCACGCACGCCGCCCGCGCCGGTCACCGCAGCGTTGTTCACGAGAATGTCGATCGGGCCGAAGCGCGCTTCTCCGAATGCGACCGCGGCGTGCCACGCCGACTGTTCGCGCACGTCGAGTGCAAAGAACGCGGCGCCCGCACCGAGCTCTGCGGCGAGCGCTCGTCCTTCGTTCTCGAGTACGTCCGCCACGACGACCTCGGCTCCCTCCGCGGCGAAGAGCCGGGCTTCGGCCGCCCCTTGGCCCCGGGCCGCGCCGGAAATGAGCGCGACTCTGCCCGCCAACCGATCGCGCGCGACCTCGCTCGACCTCTCTTCAGAAGCCAAGGGGAACCTCACCGACCACACGCAACCAAGTTGATGCCCATCGCACCGGCGGGCCGTCGAGGTGGTAGTCGGGAATGCGCGCATGGAACTCTTCGAAGGCACTCGTTGCTTCGAGTCGCGCCAACGGCGCCCCCATGCAGTAGTGCAAGCCGTGACCGAAGCCGAGATGACGATCCATGCGCCGATGGATGTCGAATCGTTCGGGTGACGCGAACTCACGCTCGTCGTGATCCGCGGCCATCCACACGAAAACGACCGGTTGGCCCTTGGGGATGGTGCGACCGTGCAACGTGACGTCGCGCGTGGTGACGCGCGGTGGCGACTGCACCGTCGGCGAATCGAAACGAGCCATCTCCTCGACTGCGCCGGCAGTTAGGCGCGGCGCCGCGATCAACTCCGCGCGAACATCGGGTTGCTCGGCCAATCGGATCACGCCGTTCGACATCAAGATGGCGGTGGTTTCGTTGCCCGCGATCATGATCTGGTAGCACATGCTCAAGATCTCGTGCTCGTCGAGGCGCTCCCCGTCGACGTCGGCACCGATGATGGCGTCGATCAAGTCATCCTTGGGCGACTTGCGTCTCGCGGCGACGAGCGCGGAGAGGTACTCGAAGATCTGGGCGTGGGCATCTTGTTGCTCTTTTTGCGCAACCTCGACCGTGATCGAAGGATCGCGCTGCTCGAGCTTTTCGGCCCACAGCCGGAACTGCCATCGCTCGTCCCGTGGCACGCCCAACAACTCGCCGATCACGGTCGTCGAAAGCGGCGCCGCGAAGTCGTGCACGAACTCGCAGTGCCCCGTGTCGATGAACCGATCGATCAGCTCGTTGGCGAGACGGCGCACGCTCGGCTCGAGGTCGGACACCCGCCGCACCGTGAACGCACGCGACATGATCGCGCGCAGGCGATTGTGGCGGGGCGGGTCCATGTAGAAGATGCCGAAGTCCATGAACTCCTTCGGCATCAGCTCGGTGGGCTCTGCTGGTTCGTTGGGATAGTGGCCGGGGTCGCTGGCGTAGGTCTCGTGGTCGTGCACCGCGTCCCACACGTCGGCGAAGCGCGTCAGCGTCCAAAAGCGAAGGTCGGGGTTGTGGTACACCGGATGCCGGTCGCGCAACTCTTTGAACAACGGCAGCGGATCTTCTTGGAACTCGACGGTGGTCGGGTCATAGACGAACTGTGTCATCGCTCCCCCATTTCATAGCGCCAGCTGATCTGCGAGCCACTCGAGTTGGCGCCGGTTGGCGGCGTGGGCCATGGCCGTCGGAAACACGGTGAACGCGTGAGGCGATTCGGGATACACCGCCAGCTCGGCCAAGTTGCCGGCGGCGAGCCACCGCATCGCCATGGCGAGATTATCTTCGTAGAACGCGTCGAGCGTGCCGACAGTGAACAACGCCGGCGGCATGCCGTGGAGATCGGCGAACAACGGCGACACGTCGGGACCGAGGCGCTTGGTCTTGGGCACGCGCCGCAGGTAGGCGTCGATGTAGAACTTGGAAGTCGGCGCCAGGATGCGGCCGCTAGGCGACGTACCGCTCAAGTCGTACAAGCCGAACACCAAGTCCGCCGCGATGAACCGGCTCGCAGCATCGTGGCGGTCGCGCATGCGCAACAAGGTGACGGCGGCCAGGTGCGCGCCGGCCGAGCCTCCGCCGATGAACACGCGATCGGCACCGAACTCGGACATCGCCCGCTCGAGTACCCACAACGCCGCGGTCTCGCAGTCATCGGGCGCAGCGGGCCACGGGTGCGCGGGCGCCAATCGGTAGTCGACCGATACGACCGCCACATCGAGTTCGTCGGCCAGTTGGGTGTTCGCGGTGTCGCCCATGGCCGCGGCACCCAGGAAGAACCCGCCGCCGTGAATATCCAGATACACCGCACGCGGCGTGGTCGACGGGACGATGATGCGTACCGGTACCGATCGCTTGTCGACGCGCACGACCCGGTCCTCGGCCGCGCCCGCGCTATCGGCCGGTTTCAGCGAGTCGAAGGCCGAGATGTTGCGCGCCCGCGCCAGGCCTTCGGGCGTGCTCAGATCGAACGGGCCGGCCGGCAACTGTGCGTTGAATTTCTCGTTGAACGCGCGCGCTTCTTCGACGAACTCTTCCAACACCGGGTTGTAACGCTCGATGAACATGCAGCTGCTACGTCGCTACTCGCTAGGTCGTTACGTCACTACGCGCCGCGGGCGAGCTGGCGCGCCGCCGGACGTACGAGATGACCCGGACGCAATGTGGTATTGACCTGCTGCCCGTCGGCGCGGATGGGCGTGCCGTTGACCAACACGTGCTGTACGCCGGTCGGGTTGTCGGCAGTGAGCCGCTCGCTGTCGGCCGGGAAGTCACGCACTCGCCGGATTGCGCCCGGTGCCACGGTGTCGGCGTCGAAGACAACGACGTCGGCACACATGCCGCTGCGCAGGTAGCCGCGGTCGGGCAGGCCGAGCATGTCGGCTTGCGCACCGGACAGCTTGCGGATCGCCATCTCGAGCGTGATCGCCTTGCGGATGCGCACCCAGTTGCCCAACAGGTCGGTGGCCTGGGGAGCATCGCAGAGCTGCGAAACGTGAGCGCCCGCGTCGGACAGGCCGACCGCGCAATGAGGTTCGCTCAACAGCGCCGCGACCTCGGCGACATCGTCATTGGCGAGGATGCAGCGCGCCCGCAACGCGAGGTCGGGCTCGTCGAGCGCCAGGTCGAGCAACACATCGAACGGTGTCACACCGCGCTGTTGTGCGAGCTCGCTCACCATGCGGCCTTCGAGTTCGGGGTGCGCGGGACATTGCGCGATGTCGAAGGTCTCCCACCGCGGCACGGTGAAGCCGGGATTGGCATCCCATTCGGCCATCACCTTGGCCCGCCAGCTGGCGTTGGCGTAGGCCTCGCGCCGTTCGGGGATGTCCTTGCCCATCAGCTCGGCGAAGTTGGAATTCATGTTGAACGTGAACGGCGCCGCGAGCGTCAACGCGAAGACCAGCGGACGCGGCGTGATCTGCGGCCACACCTGTGCACCGTTGCGCCACCCTGCGTGGTTCAGCTCGACTTGTTGACGATGTTGGCCCGTGGGCGACGTCAGCAGCGCGCCATAGGTGAACGGCACGCCGGTCTTGGGTTGCAGTTCGTACATGTCGGCGATGCCGCACTGCTGACCCGGGGCGATCGAGACAACACCCCGCCCCACCTCGCGCATCACGTCCAGGATCGCTTCGAATTCGGTGCGGTCGGAAAAGCGGCTCGGCACCGGCTTGCCATCGACGCCGCGATGCGTGATCGCGAAGCTGGTGGCGAACCCGGCCGCCCCGGCGAGCATCGCCTCGCGCAACGTGGCTTGGATCTGCTTGACCTCATCGGGTGTCGACGCGCGCTCGTAGGCATCGTCGCCGAGCACGAAGAGGCGCAGCGCGGTGTGTCCGATGTATGCGGCGAAGTTGAGACCGGTGCCGCGTCGCTCGACGGACGCGAGGTATTCGGGGAAGGTCGCGAAGTCCCACGGGATGCCGGCGGCGAGTGCCGCGACATCCATGTCCTCGACGTTCTCCAATGTGCGCGCGATCAGTTCGCGGTGCTCGGGGCGCGTCGGCGCGATGGAGAACCCGCAGTTGCCGGCCACGACCGTGGTGACCCCGTGGTAACACGACGGCGAGAGGGCCGGATCCCAGAAGACCTGCGCGTCATAGTGCGTGTGGATGTCGATGAAGCCGGGCGCCACGATCTGCCCGGACGCGTCGATCACCTTGTCGCCGCCGAGATTGGTCCCGATCTCGGTGATGCGACCGTTGGTGATGGCGACCTCGGCGCGGCGGCCCGGTTCCCCGGTGCCGTCGACAACCGTGCCGCCCTTGATGACCAGATCTGCGCTCATGGCGAGCCCCCTTGGTGCCCACCGGCGACATTGGCCCCCGGCGCGCGTACTACCGACCGCCCGAGCGTAGTGCGTGGCGGTGCCCGATCCTGCGGTGAGAACGCGTCGCGGTTAGGGGCCGGGGTCGGCGCCGAATTCGCGAAGTGCGGTCGCGAGCGCCGTACGCAGTCGACGGGCTTCGGTTTCGTCGAGGTAGAGCGTCTGGCCGTAACCGTTGCGCCCTTGCTCTTCGGTCACGACGAATACTCGGGGCACTGCGTCGTCGAAGACGTCGGCGACTCCGACAATCCATGACATCGGGGGCACGTCGTCATCCGACGGGGGCGAGTCGACGAGCGCGAAGTCGATCGATTTCTTCATCCGACCATCATGCCCGACCTCGAACCCGTACCGGCCGGCCCTATCCCAAGAAGGCGTTGCCGCCGTCGACGGGAATCGTGGCACCGGTGATGTAACCGGAGTCGGGCCCGCAGAGGAACACGACCGCACGACCGATGTCGAGTTCGGCGTCGCCGATACGGCCGAGCGGTACGGCGCGGCGAGTCTTTTCGTACTCCTCGGGCCGTTCGACGGCGAGGCGTTCGACCGCGGGCGACATCGCGTACGGCAACACGGCATTGACGCGGATGCCGTCACCCGCCCACTCCATCGCGGCGGCGCGGGTGAACGCGCGGATCGCTTCTTTGACTGCGGCATAGGCGCCCCGGTTGACGGGATCGGGCCGCACCCCGGCGCGACTGCCCATGTTGACGATGACGCCGTCACCGATCAGGTGGGGATGACAGACGCGCATGAACCGCAACGTCGCCATCGGGCCCGACTCCCATCCCGCGGTCACATCGTCGTCGACCAATTCGAGCAGCGACCCGAGCGCGACCTCTTGCGCGTTGTTCACGAGGATGTCGACCGTCCCGAACTCGGCGACCGTGGCCGCGACGCAACGTTCGATGTCGGCGAGTTGCTTGACGTCGCCGGCAACGACAATCGCACGAGCACCGCGCGCGGTGACCTCGTCGCACACGGTCACGAGCTTGCTCTCGGTCCGTCCCATCAGGCAGAGCGATGCACCGGCCGACGCGAGTGCGAGCGCAACGCCGCGCCCCACCCCCTGGCCGGCACCGGTGACTATTGCGGTCTTGCGGTCGAGCGGCTTGTGTTCGAGCACCATCGGTCTACGATCGCACACGACGAAGGACGGGACGCAGATGAAGTTCGACCATCCGATCATCGACACCGACGGGCACCTACTCGAGGTGGTCCCCCACGTTGCCGAGTACGTACGCGAGATCGGCGGCGCGGCAGTGGCCGATCGGTTCGTGGCCCAGCACAGTTTGGGACTCACCGCGATCGGCGGCAAAGCAGTTGCCTGGTGGGGCACCCCGCGCCACGCGCTCGATCGGGCAACGGCCTTCGTGCCCAAGCTGCTCCACGAGCGTTTGCCCGAGCTCGGCATCGATTTCGCGGTCGTCTATCCCACGACCGGCCTGGCGGCCCTACGCGAGCCCGATCCCGAGATGCGCGAGGTGGCAGCGCGGGCGTTCAACTCGTACTACGCCGAGCACATGCGCGACCTGGGCGACCGCATCACCATTGCGGCCGCCATCCCGATGGACACGCCGGCCGAAGCCATCGCACATCTCGACTTCGCAGTCGACGAGCTCGGTTTCAAGGCTGCCGTCATGGCCAGCTACGTTCCCCGCCCGACCAAGGACGGTGTGGAATACGACGTGTTCGGCGTCGACAGCGCGTACGACTACGACCCGGTGTGGCAGCGCTGCGTCGATCTCGGTGTCGCCGTCACGGTGCACAGCGGTAGTCAGGCCATCGGTTTCCGCTCGACCAGTTCATACATGTACAACCACGTCGGCCATTTCGCGGAGGCCGGTCACGCGAACGCCAAGGCGATGCTGATGGGCGGCATCACCCGTCGCTTTCCGACGCTCAACTTCGCGTTCCTCGAGGGCGGCGCGGCGTGGGCCATCATCATGCTGGCCGACGTCATCGCTCGCTTCGAAAAGCGCGGCGGCGCCAACATCCACAACCTCGATCCGGCCAGTCTCGACGTCGACACCTTCTACGAACTGCTCGAGAAGCACGGCGGCCCGCGCTACGCGACCGACGAGGTGCGCCGCTCGACCAGTGCGCTCAACGACCCTCACCCCGAGAACCTCGACGAGTTCTGGCGCATGGAAGCGAAGTCGGCCGAAGAGATCGTCGACCTGTTCGCTTCTCGCTTCTACTTCGGTTGCGAAGCCGATGACCCGACCAACGCGTGGGCCTTTGCCTCGAACAACCCGCACGGCGTTCGCCTGCGCGCGGTGCTCGGATCCGACCTCGGCCATTGGGACGTACCCGACGCCCGCGAGGTGCTGCCCGAGGCCTACGAACTCGTCGAGCACGGCCTGCTCACCGACGCCGACTTTCGCGACTTCGCCTGTGACAACGCCATCCGCCTGCACGGCGGCATGAACCCGCGGTTCTTCGACGGCACCGCGGTCGAGGCCTACGCCCGCGACCTTTTGCGCTGATCGATCTGCGCCTCTCGTGAATGAATTGCACCACGACGTGCAACACGCGCGCCGTTGGTGGACGTTGGCCGTGCTGTGCCTCAGCATGTTCCTGGTCGTCATCACGAACAGTTCGCTCTATCTGGCGTTGCCCTCGCTGTCGCGACAGCTGAATGCGTCGCAGAGCGACCTCCAGTGGATCATCGACGCGTACGCGCTCGTATTCGGCAGCCTGCTCTTGGTGTGCGGCTCGCTCAGCGATCGTTTCGGGCGCAAAGTCACGCTGCAGATCGGCTTGGTGATCTTCGCGTTGGCCTCGATGCTCAGCGTCGTCTGCGACACCACCACACAACTCATCGCCGTTCGTGCGGTGATGGGCGTCGGTGCCGCGCTGATCATGCCGTCGACATTGTCGATCCTCGCCAACGTGTTCAGCGGCACCGAGCGCGCGACGGCGATCGGCATCTGGGCGGGTACGGCGGGCATCGCCGGTGTCATCGGGCCCGTGCTCGCGGGTGTGCTGCTCGATCATTTCTGGTGGGGCTCCGTATTCATCGCCGGCGTCGTCATCGCGGTGCTGACGTTCGTCGTCGGCTTCTTCGTCGTGCCGAAGTCACGCGACCCGCACCCACGGCCACTCGATCCGGTGGCGTTCGTGTTGTCGAGCGCCGGCTTGACCAGTGTCATGTTCGGCATCATCGAGGCGCCCGAACGGGGTTGGCTCGACCGCGTGACCATCGTCGCGCTCGCCGGCGGCGCACTGTTGCTCGTTGCGTTCGTGCTGTGGGAATTGCGCAACCCGTCACCGATGCTCGAATTGCGCCTGTTCCGCCGACGCGCGTTCACGGTCGGCGCGATCACGATCACCGTCGCGTACCTCAGCATCTTCGGTTTCCAGTTCACGGCCATCCAATACCTGCAGTCGGTCAAGGGCTACAGCCCGCTGCAGGGCGGTTTCGGCGTATTGCCGATCTCCGCGACCATCGCGTTGATCGCACCGCGCACTGGGCAACTCGCCCGCCGGTTCGACCCGCGCCAACTCGTCGCCGGCGGGTTGGCGCTTATGGCCGTGGCGTACTTCGGCATCATCTTCGTCGGACCGAGCACCCACTATGCCTACATCGCGGTGTTTCTCTTTGTCCTCGGCGCCGGCATCGCCGTGGTCATCGCACCGTCGACAACCGCCATCATGGAATCGGTGCCCCCGGCCAACGCCGGCATGGGTTCGGCGATGAACGACATCACGCGCGAGATGGGCGTGGCACTGGGCATCGCCATCATGGGCACCATCCACGCGCTCGCCTACCGAGCCCGCCTCGATCGCGCGGTGTCGGGATTGTCCGACGAGCAACGAGAGCAGGCGCGCAGCGCGATCAGCGCGGCGCATCGAGTCGGCGACGAGATCGGCGGTGCGAGCGGCGCGCAGTTCTCCGCCGCCGCCGACCGCGCGTTCGCCTACGGCATGCGGTGGTCGAGCATCACGCTCGTCGTGTTGATGACATTGGCCGCCACGCTCAATCGTCGGACAACCCTCAGTCGTCGCATCTTGCGTCGCCAGGCGACCGCCGTGACTACCATCCAGCCATGACCGTTCTCGACGATCGCGATCTCTGGTCGTTGGTTGTCGGGCGGGCGGCGTTGTCGCCCGACCGCACACTCGTCGTCGACGAGCATGGGCACCAAGTGACCTTTGGCGAGTTCAAGTCCCTCGCCGAACGCGCGGCCGCCGGCCTGCACGCGCGCGGCGTCGGGCAGGGCACGCAGGTCATGTGGATGTTGCCGACCTGGATCGAGACGCTGGTGCTCAGCGCAGCACTGTCGCGCCTCGGCGCGATTCAAGTGCCGCTGATCCCCGTGTATCGCGAGCGCGAGATCGGGTTCATCGCCCGGCAGACCGCGGCGCCGGTGATGCTCGTGCCCGCGGTCTGGCGCGGCACCGACTATGTCGACTTGGCCACGAGTGCCACGGCGCAGATGGACCTACCGCCGACGTTGATCACCGTCGATCGGTCGTTGCCAGACGGCGACCCGGCGACGTTGCCCCCGACACCGACCCCGCCGTCGCCCACCGATCTGCGATGGATCTTCTACACGTCGGGAACCACGTCGGACCCCAAAGGCGCGAAGCACTCCGACGCCACCATCGCCGCGTCGTCGTGGGGGATGATCGAACCCTGGTGGTTGACCGACGACGATGTGATGACGTTGATCTTCCCCTACGCCCACATCGGTGGCGTGTCGTTGTTGATCATCGCGCTCATGGCGGGCAATCAGCTCGTCATCGTCGAGGCATTCGACCGCGCGGTGGTTGTCGACGCGCTGACGCGCTACGGCGTGACACTGGCCGGCTCGGGCCCTGCGTTCTGGCGCACGTTCATCGACGAACAGCAGCAGAGCGAGACTCGCTTGTTCCCCCGAATGCGCCTGCTGATCGGTGGCGGCGCAGCCAAACCCGCCAACATGCAGCGCGACGCTCGGCAGGTGCTGGGGGTCGACGTTGTGTCGGGGTACGGGCTCACCGAGTGCCCGGCGCTCGTGCTCAACCACGCGGGCGATCCCGACGACGTGCTCGCCACCGACGGCCGCACGATGGTCGGCGCGGAGATGCGCATCGTTCGCCTCGACGGGTTGGTCGCCGACCCGAACCAAGACGGCGAGATACAGGTTCGCGGCGACATGCTCTTCCTCGGCTACCTCGACGAATCACTCGACGCCGCCGCGCTCACCGACGACGGCTGGCTCCGCACCGGCGATCTCGGCCGCATGGACGCACGCGGGCAGCTCACCGTCACCGGTCGGCTCAAAGACGTCATCATCCGCAAAGGCGAGAACATCAGCGCCAAGGAAGTCGAAGACGTGCTCATCGAGCATCCCGCCGTCCGCGATGTCGCAATCATCGGCCTGCCCGACGACGACCGGGGCGAGCGGTGTTGTGCTGTCGTGGTGCCCACCGATACCACGCGGCCACCGACACTCGCCGCGCTCGCCGAGCATTGCATCGCGTCGGGACTGATGCGCCAGAAGATTCCCGAGCAACTCGAACTGCTCGACGCACTGCCCTACAACTCCACCGGCAAAGTTCTCAAAGCCGACCTACGCAAGAGGTACAACTGACGATGCGCACATTCGACACGATCCTGTACGAAGAAGCCGACGGCATCGCGTGGGTGACGCTCAATCGGCCGCAGCGCCGCAATGCGTTCACCTATCCGATGTGCCTCGAACTTCAAGAGGTGTGGACCACGCTGCGCCACCGCGACGAAGTGCGCGTCGTGGTTCTCACCGCGACCGGTGACGACGCGTTCTGCACCGGCATCGATCGATCCGAGGTGCGCACCGATTGGGCCGAAGACGCTCCCTCCGAGGGCGGGGCCGACACCGCTGCCGCCAACAAGTTGATGATCGCCACGCCGTTCATGTACGACGACCCCGGCCGCTATCTCGGCCCGAAAGCCAACGACTTGTGGAAGCCGGTCATCGCTGCGGTCAACGGCATGGCGTGCGCGGGCGCGTTTTACATGCTGGGCGAAGTCGACTTCATTATCGCCGCCGAGCATGCAACCTTCTTCGACCCGCACCTCGACTACGGCATGCCGATCACCTACGAAGGCGTGCACATGCTGCAAAAGATGCCGCTCGGCGAGATCCTGCGACTGTCGTTGATCGGTGGATCCGAACGCATGTCGGCGCGGCGCGCCTGCGAAATCGGCATGGTCACCGAGGTCGTGCCGGCCGCCGAGTTGCGGGCATCTGCCGAATGGGCGGCGGCGCGTATCGCCGCGCACGACACGCTGCCCGTACAGGCCACAGTGCGCGCCATCTGGAACGGTCGCGAGATGCACCGCAGCCAGGCCATCGCGAATTGCGGACCGTTCTCCTGGCTCGGCACCAACAACGAAAACCTGACGCGGGGGCAAGAGCGGTTCTCCTCCGGGCAACGTCCGCCGTATCGCCTGCGCTAGCCGGCCGCCCGAAGGGCGTCGACGTCCCCGCGGGGACGTTTTCTGAATCGCCCACCGAAACGCACCACCACGCATACTGCTCGCGCACCGCGCTACGTGCGGTTCTCGATTCCGCACAACAGCACGAAGTTGGTGACGTTTGGTTAGTCGTCGAACTTCTGCCTGGTTCTCGCAGCACAACGTCGGACTGTGTTCGACGTTGTGCTGCCGGAACGAGGAGTCAAGAGCCCGACGGGCTGATTAAGAATTGATGAGGTTGTCGAGGCTGGTCGTAGTCGCTCCCATCACCGATTTTGGAAGCGGAGCTTACAAGTGACACGGCCGTGTCATCAGCCCGCGCACCGCGCAACTCGGGTAACCCAATAGGTCTTCAGGATGCTGTCTCGTCCTTTGCACCTCCTGTGCCAGACCAACAACTCTGCCGAGGGGCTCCGCGGGCCAAGGACCCGGGCCGAACTCGGGATCCTGACGAACCCTCACCCTCGTTCCGACCTGTAGTGGCATTCACCGATATTCGCGTATTCGCGAACTTCAGATTGCGATTGCGAACGCTGTTCCCCTCGGGCAGCGGCCCGCCACCGCCCGCCCCGCACCGAAGGACACGGTCTATGGAAAGATGTCGCGTATGGCTGTCGCAATCAGACCTGTCACGAGTGTCGTCGGTGCAGAGATTTCGGGCGTCGACCTACGCGAGCCGTTGGCGGCCGCTGACGTAGAGGCGATCGAACAGGCGTTGATCGATCACCTCGTGGTGTTCTTCCGCGACCAGCCGCTCACCGACGCGCAGCAACGCGATTTCGCCGCGCAGTTCGGCGAGCTCGAGCCGTTCGTGCTTGCCCCGCCGGCCAACCCCGACGTGCCCGAGATACACGCGCTGGCCTTCGACAACGGCGCGGCCGCACTCGGCTCGCGCGTGGACAGCTGGCACACCGACGGCACGTTCATGGAGAGCCCACCGCTGGGCACGGTCTTGCGCGCCGTCGAATTGCCGGCCTACGGCGGCGACACCTGCTGGGCCAACATGTACGCGGCCTACGACGCGCTGTCACCGGCGCTGCGCGAGATGGTCGAAGATCTCGACGCCGAGCACGACTACATGAAGATCAAGTACACCACCTTCGACGACTACGACGACCCTGAGGCCGAGCTCCGCAAGCTCCGCGCCCGCTACCCGATCGTGCGCCACCCCATCGTCCGCACGCATCCCGTCACCAAGCGCAAGCTGCTGTACGTCAACCGCAACTACGGCACCCGCATCGTGGGGCTCACCGAACGCGAGAACGAGATGCTGCTGCCGTTCCTGTTCGACCACGTGCGCGATCCGCTCTTCCAGTGCCGCTTCCAGTGGCGGCCGGGTTCGGTCGCGTTCTGGGATAACCGGTCGACGCAGCACTACGGCGTGCCCGACTACCCGGGCCGCCGCGTTATGCACCGCATCGTGATCGCCGGCGACAAGCCCTTCAGGTAACGCGGCTTACAGCGGCTCGCGCGACGGCAACGACTCGAGGCCCGGTTCCATCGCAACCTCGAACGTGTTCGCCACCATCGACAGCATCGTGTACTGGCCGACAGTCATCACGAGCTCGATCAGCTGCGCGGGATTGAACGTGGCGGTCAGCTCGGCGTAGGTGCTGTCGCTGATCAACGCAGCGGAGTGGAGCTCGTCGGCCGCTCGCAACACCGCGGCCTGATGCGGCATCCATCCGGGTGCGTCGGCGCCGAGGGGCACCCGGTCGATCTCGTCGCGGTGCAGTCCGAAGTGCTCCGCATATTCGACGTGGTGGCCCCATTCGAACTCGGACTGGCAGTTCCACGCGGCACGCAACGCCAGCAGCTCGGCGTCACGCCGGTCGAGCGCCCCGTGTACTGCCAGCGCCCCCGCCCATTGCAGGAACGGACCGATCAACTGGTCGTTGTGGGCGAGCGTCAACAAGATGTTGAGCGGCTTCTTGCGCTCGGGCCGGGCGACCTCCTCGTCACCCAGCATCGCGGCCACCGACTGGATCGTCGGCGAAATCGCCTGCCGAGCCTTGTCGGACCAATCGCTCTCGTCCAACGGTGCCAACCGCGCCATGTCTCCCCCTCGTATCGAACCCCAGGCTTGCACAGATTGCGATAAGAATCCCTCCTATGTCCGAGCGCGACCACGATCTCATGTTGTGTTGGGGCACGGTGAATGCGTCGACGATGCTCGAGTTGATCGATGCGGCGGCGGTGGGTGGCTACGGTTCGATCAGCGTGTCACCCCGGCTGTATGCGGCCACCCTGGCGGCCGGTGTGAGCAACGCCGAACTGCGCTCTTCTCTCTCCTCGCAGAACATACGCGTCGCAGTGATCGAGCCTTTGCTCAACGGACTGCCGGGCGCGCACACGCCCGAGACTGCTCCACCCGAGCACCGCACGCTCTACGAGTTCACCGAGGACTATTGCTACGCAATGGCCGAGGCCGTCGGTGCCGAGACGATCAGCCTGTCGCACTTTCTCGGCTCGCCGGTGCCGGTGTCCGCGATGATCGATGCGATCGGCCCGATCGTTTCCCGGGCGCGTGATCACGGGTTCGCCGTCTGTGTCGAGTTCATTCCCGACACGGGCATCGACAATCTCGCGACTGCTCGTCAGATCTACGACGCCATCGACGACCGCGACTTCGGCATCATGTTCGACGCGTGGCACTTCGTGCGCTCGGGTGGCACCCTCGACCAACTCGCCGGCCTCCCGCCGGGGATGATCTCGATCGTGCAACTCTGCGATCGCATCGAACCCGAGCCGGGCGCGGCCTACGTACCGATGGCCGGACGGCTGCTGCCGGGCAAAGGCGACCTACCGCTCGTCCAGTGGACGAGCCAACTGCTCGCCGACCATCCCGACGCCGTCGTCGGTGTCGAGGTTTTCAGCGGCGACCTACAGGCAATGCCCGCGGCCGAGGCCGCACTGTTGGCCGCGGTCGCAACGCGCGACGTGCTCGCACACGTCTGAACTCGCTGCCGGCTCCGGGCCCGACCCGTCGACAATCGCATGCTCATTCTCCGGTGACGAAATGGAGCCGGCCATTCGCCATCCGTTGGCGCCGGTGCAAAGGTCGCAGCAGTACGTTCTCCGTGTCGAAAAGCACGGCAGGCGTGCTTTTCGACTACGAGAGTCTCGAAGGCGTCTCCCCATGTCCGCGCGAACCCGAGCCTTCCATTACGTCACCGGAGAATGAGCAGGGAATCGGAAAGAGCCGACGAACCGGACCATTTCGGGACCGCCGTTCAGTCAGCGGGCGCCACGCCGTCAGCGCAGCGCGAAATCCCAACCCTCGCCGCCGTCGGCATAGTGGCGGGCCACGCGTCGCGCGACGCGCTGCACGTGTACCTCGTCGGGGCCGTCCACGATGCGGCCATAACGGGCGTGGCGGTACATCGCCTCGAGCGGCGTATCGCTCGTCATCCCTTCGCCCCCGTGCACTTGCATTGCGCGATCGACGACGTTGTGCACCATGCGCGCACACTGCACTTTGATGGCACTGATCTCGACCCGGGCCTGGTCGCCGCGATCGATGAGCTCGGCCGTGTGCAGCACCATCAAGCGCGCACTCTGGATCTCGCAATAGCTGTCGAAGATCATCTGTTGCACAAGCTGGTAGTCGGCCAGCGGACGGCCACCCGTCTGGCGCGCGTTGGCCCGCCGGCACAACAAATCGAACGCGCGCTGCGCCATACCCAACCACCGCATGCAGTGATAAATGCGCCCGGGCCCGAGCCGATCCTGACTCAGAGTGAAACCGGCGCCGCGCGGCCCGAGCAGATGATCGGCCGGCACGCGCACTTCGTCGAATTCGAGCTCGAAGTGTCCCGACAACACATCGTGCAAGCCCAACACTGGCAAGTCGCGAACGATACGGAACCCCGGTGCATCGGTCGGGACCACGATCATCGAGAACGCACGATGCACCGGCACGTCGTCGGGCTCGGTGCGGCAGACAACCATCACATGATGTGAACGGTCCACCCAACTGATGAACCACTTGCGTCCGCTGATCACCCACTCGTCGCCTCGCAGTTCGGCGCGCGTGCGCAGTTGCGTCGGATCGCTCGACGCCACGCCGGGCTCCGTGACGCCGAAGCTGACACCGTGACCATTGGTCACGAGTGGCTCGAGCAGCGCGCTGCGCATCCACGGCGCCGCGTGTTTGTGCAACAGCAATGCCGACTGCAACGTGTTGGTCCCGAGCGCCGCCATCGCCGGCTCGCTGCGGCCGACGACCTCGTTGATGTAGAGATAGTCGCGCATCGGCAAACCACCACCACCGATTTCTTTCGGATGGCCGAGCGCCCACAACCCTTCGCGCTTCGCTTCGCCGTGCAGCTCTTTGAGCGTCGCGACCGACTCGGCCCACGGACGGTCGAGTTCGGCCTCGCGGGGCTGCACCCGATCTTCGACGAAACGCAGCACACGATCGCGCAGCGGCCGCACATGTTCGGGAATAGTGAACATCGCTTCCCTTTCAGCCTTGTTGGTCCACGAGTTGGCGCAACCGTGCGACCAACTCGGGCACCTCTTCAACGAATCGATTGGCACCGGATCGGGCGTGCACGCCTTCGAAGATGCCAATGCTCTTCCACATCGAGAACGCCTCGTAGTACGGCCGATGCTCGCCGAAGGAGCGACCCGATCGCTGCTCGTAGCGTGCGATGAGTTCGTCTCTCGTGAGCGCGCCGGCACCGTGCGCCACGACGTCGTTGGCCGGATTCGGCGACAAGGCGCCTCCGCCCCAACTCTTGGCAAAGCCGATGAGATCGACGAGCGGATCACCGATCGTCGCCAGCTCCCAGTCGAGCACGGCGGTGACGCGGTCGCGCGTGACCAGCAGATTGTGAAAGCCGAAGTCGCCGTGCACGATCACCCGCTCGTCGGAAGAAGGGCGCTGCGCCAGCAACCATTCCTTCAGCCGCGACAGGTCGCCCAGACGGGCGGCGGTCGGCGTGCGGGCCAACTGATCGGTCCAGCGGATGATCTGGCGTTCGATATACGAACCCGGTGCGGTGGTGAGCCCGAGCGCGCGCCAATCGGCGGCGTGCAACTCGGCCATCACGTCGACCGCGTCGCGGGCGAGTAGCGCGGCGTCGACCTCGTATGTCCGATCACCCATCAAGCACACACCCTCGACACGCTCGGTGATCAAGAACGGCGTGCCCGCAATCGCAGCATCGTCACAGAACGCCACAACCCGAGGCACCGGCACTCGGCGCCCTGCCCCACCGACGGCCCGCAAGAAGCGGTCTTGGCGGGCCAGGTCGTGTGCCGTCGGCAACGTCGGGCCCGCCGGCGGATGTTGCAGTACCGCCGCGACATCGCCGGCGCGCACGAAGAGCGTCGTGCTGCTCGATCCGGTTGTGGCTGTCCCTTCGAGCGATACCGGCTCGCCCAACCACGCACCGACCAGCGCGAGGTCGATCACGCGACGCGCACCCGGCTGCCTTCGAGAATACGCCGCGGCGTGTGGACCAACATCTGCTCGATATCGGCGTCGCTCAACCCGGCATCGGACAGGCGCGGCAACACTTCACGGTGGATGTAGCCGAAGTCGCGCGCAGGAACACTGGGGAACCAGTCGATCGTGCACACACAGTCGTGCGACAACACCATGCGATCGCCGTAGCCCCGCTTCCACATCTCGACGACCATGCGCACGCGCTGATCGAGCGGCGATCGACCGTCGATGCTGAATCGATCCATGCCCATCGTCACGCCCTTCTCGGCGACCCGCACGAGATAGTCGACGTCGTGCGAATCACCGCAGTGGCCGATGACGACCGACGAGAGATCGACTCCTTCGTCCTCGAAGATCGCGATTTGATCGAGACCGCGTTCGGTGTCCGCATGGGTGTGCGTGCTGATGGGTGCGCCGGTGGCCTTGTGCGCCCGCGCACAGGCCCGCAACACCATGTCGACACCCGGGGTCACGCCCGGTTCATCGGTTGCGCACTTGAGGATGCCGGCCTTGGTGTCGGTGCCACCGATGCCGTCTTGGATGTCGGCGATGAACAACGCCGACATGTCGTCGATCGAGCGACTGCGGAAGTAGGTGGGCACATCGACGAACGTGTACAGCCCAGTGGCGACGATGACATTGAGTCGTATCTGCGCCGCGATGTCGCGGATGAAATGGATGTCGCGTCCTAGGCCGAGCACCGTGAGATCGACCATGCTGCGGATGCCCAGTTCGTAGGCGTCGTGGGCCAGGCGTACCGCGTGCTCGGTCGCCGCGACGCGGTCGAAGGTCTGCGGGAACGCCAACGACAAGCCGTCGGTCAGCACGGCGAAATGCTCATGGGCCAACGTGACGCCGAGGTCCTCGGATTCGACTTGTCCCCGGGCGGTTTCGATCTTCATGGCGACTCCCCTCGCGTCCACCCCATCATCGCGCGCTAACAGCCAGCGCTTCGCCCTACGGGCCGTCACCAAACGGCTTGGCACAGTTCCACACGGCTTCGAGGCGGGCCGAGTCACCCTTCCAGGCATCCGTGTCGTCGGCGCGGCAGGCGACGTCGGTGACCACCACGCCCCAGCGCAGGTCGAGTACGGCCCTTGCCCCGCGGGCGTCGTTGGGATTGTCGGGTTCGAGCAACTGCAGGTTGACGACGGAATACAGGAGTTGCGCAACGACCAGCGCCACGAGCCATCGCGGACGATCACGCAAGGCGACGCCCATCCACAACGCGAGGCATACGAGCAGCGGCAATAGATGGCCCATCTTCCACGGGAACCGGATGAAGAGGCCCTCGATCGCGACGACACCGAGGACGCCAAAGCGCACGATCCACAGTGTCTTCCAGGCCTTCAGCGCGGCCCATAGGGCCGGCACGGCGCACAGCACGACCCCCGCGCCGGCAAGCCCGAAGAAGTAGAGGTCCTTGGCCAACGCGCGACCCAGCATGACGCCGGGGCTGGCCGTGCTGAAGTCGTTCTGGGCGAAGGCCAACGAGCCTCCGGCCGAGACGAACGCGGGGATGTACAACGCCAGCCCGAGCACGCTCGCCAGCGCGCCGCAGATCAACGCGCGTCGCGGATTGCGTTGCCCGCTCTCCCCCGTCACCTCGGCCACCAATGCCACCATCACCAACAAGATGGTGGTCGCCCGACACCCCACCGCCAGCGCAAAACAGACGCTGGCGACGACGGTCTGATCGCGCCGCAACGCAATCGCGCCCCACAGCAGAAAAGCAAGCGCCACCGGGAAGTCGACCGTCGACGTCGCGGCGACGATGAACCACGGGTTGGCGACGACGACTGCCGCGACGAGAAATGGACGCGCGAGGCCGGCCTCTCGGGCGAGGACGATGACGGCAGCGACGATCGCGAGCGCGGCGAGCAGCGACGCGACATTGGTCAACGTCGTGCCGCCGACCCGTTCGAGTACGCCAACGATGGCCTCGTGGACCGGTGCGCCGGGCGGACGCGAGGGCCGGTAGTCGCCGTGCGTAATGAGCTTGCCCGAAGCGAGCACCGCGCCCACATCGAGATCGGTGCCCGGCCCGAGCAGCAACTGCGGAAGGGCGACGACGGCGAGCATCGCCGCGACGACCGTCTCGGCCGAAACCAGCGATCGCAGTCTCGGTGTACGGGCCATCAAGGTTCGAGACTTTAATCTGCTGCGGATGACCATGAAGCCGTACGACAAGCAGTACTTCGATCGCTGGTACCGGCGTGAGGGGTTCGGGTCGAAGGCACGGCTCGAGCGCAAGGTGCACTTCGCGGTGTCCGGGTGCGAATACCTGCTCGAGCGGCCCGTCCGTAACGTGCTCGACGTCGGCTGTGGGGAGGCACCCTGGCGGGCCGCGTTGCGCCGCCTGCGGCCCCGTATCGACTATGTCGGTGTCGACCCGAGCGACTATGTCGTCGAGCGGTTCGGACGCTCGCGTGACATTCACCTCGGCACGTTCGGCAAGCTCGATGCGCTGGATCTGCCGGGCCCGTTCGACCTCGTCGTCTGCGCGGACGTCGTCTTGTATGTCACCGACCGTGACCTGCGAAGAGGTCTCCACTACATCGCCGAGCAGTTGCGCGGCGTCGCCTACATCGAGATCTACACGGCCAACGACGCGATCGAGGGCGACCTGTCGCTGTTCCACCGCCGGCGACCGAGCACGTACGACCGGGCCATCGAAGCCGCAGGGCTGACGCGTGTCGGGCCGCACCTGTACGTCGGCGCCGACGTCTTGCCCACCTTGACTGACTTCGAGGGTCGCTGGCGCGGGTAGCGTCAGCTCATGGTCGAGTTCTGTTTTGCCACGCTCAATCATTCGCCGCTCGTCGCCGATCCGCACGAACGGGTCGACATCGTGCGGCAGATCGACGCGACGGCCGAGGCCGGTTTCGCCACGATCGAGCTCGACGTCTTCTCCCTGCGGGCGTGGCGCGACAACGGCGGCACGCTGCGCGATGTCGTGCAACGCCTCGCCGATCAGGGCCTGTCGTGCTACGCGCTCGCCGGCCTCAACGTGTATGACGATCACGCTCGCTCGGTGACCGAGGTCAACGATCTCGCCGAGATGTGCGCGGCGCTGAGTCCCCGATGGTTGTTGTTGCGACTCGCGGGTTCGCTCGAGCCGGGTCTCGAATTCTTGCGCCAGCATCTCGGGCTTTTCGATCCCGCCGTCCAGCTCGGCTTCGAGCCGTCACCATTCACCGTGTTGCGCACCATCGGCGACGCGTCAGCGGCGGTCGACGCCATCGGTAGTGGCGCAGTGATCGTCGACTCGTGGCACTTCTTCGCCACCGGCGCCGATTGGGACGCGCTCGCCGCGCTTCCGGCCGAACGGCTGGCCTACGTGCAACTCGACGACGCGCTCGAACCATCGGCCGACCTTCAGCACGACACGATGCATCGCCGCGCGCTGCCCGGCGAGGGCACCCTCGATCTCGCCCGCTTCACCGCCGCGCTGCGCGACCGCGGCTTCGACGGCGTCGTGTCCCTCGAAGTCCTCTCCGATTCTTGGCGCCACGAATCGGTCGAAGCGTTCACGGAGGCGGCGCGGCGCAGCGTTGACCCGCTCTTTTGACCTACGCCAGCCCTCGCCCCGCCCGCTACCCTCTTGACGCAATGACCTTCCTCGACGTTCGTCAGCACGGCTTCGCGCGGGTCGCTGTGTGCGTTCCGCCGGTGCGCGTCGCCGACCCGTCGGCCAACGCCGACGCCCATGTCCGCTTCGCCCGCCGCGTCCACGACGAAGGCGCCCGCTACGCGGTCTTCCCCGAGCTCGGCCTGCCCGGCTACACGTGTGGCGATCTCTTCTTCCAACGCCCGCTGATCGACGCGTGCCTCGAAGCACTCGCCACGATCGCCCGCGAGTTGGCCGCGCTCGACATCATGGTGTCTGTCGGTGTGCCCCTCGTGGTCGACGACGCGCTCTACAACTGCGTCGCCACGATCTACGGCGGCCGAGTGCTCGCCGTGCATCCCAAGTCGTACCCGCCCAACTATCGCGAGTTCTACGAACTGCGTTGGTTCCAACCGGCGGCACACGCCCGTTCGACACACATCGTCATCGCCGGTGACATCGTTCCGTTCGGCACCGACGTGTTGATCCGCCATGGCGGTATCGACGGGTTCGTTCTGCATACCGAAGTCTGCGAAGACCTGTGGGTTCCGGTGCCGCCCTCGACGATCGCCGCGCTGTCGGGCGCCACCGTGCTCGCCAACCTGTCGGCATCCAACGTCACGATCGGCAAATGGGAGTACCGCCACGACCTCGTCGCGATGTCGTCGGCAAAGAACCTCGCGGTGCAGCTCTACAGCGCCGCCGGCTTTGGCGAGTCCACCAGTGATCTCGCGTGGGACGGCCACGGCATCATCGCCGATCGCGGCGACGTATTGCTACAAACCGATCGCTACGCACTCGACGGCAGCGTCGGTGTCGTCGACGTCGATCTGCTCGCGCTGAACGAAGACCGCATGCGTCAGACGTCGTTCGCACAAAACGCTCGCGCGCACGGCGCGACCATGAGGGTCGTCGATGTCGCGCCGATCGACGACAACCGACCGGCCGCCACGTTCGAGACGCTGCGGCGCTACGTGACCCCGCTCCCCTTTGTGCCCACCGACGCCGCACGCCGCGACGAGCGATGCCGCGAGATCTTCCAGATGACGAGCACGTCGCTGGCGCGGCGCATCACCGCGTTGCCGGCCGACTCCCGCCATTGCATCATCGGCGTCTCCGGCGGTCGCGATTCGACGCACGCGTTGCTCGTCGCCGTGCACGCGATGGATCTGCTGGGCCTGCCCCGTTCCGACGTCATCGCAGTGACCATGCCCGGGTTCGGCACGACCAACGCCACCTACGCCGCTGCGTGCGATTTGATTCGCACGCTCGACTGCACCTTTCGCGAGATCGAGATCCGCTCGGTGTCGAGCACGGTGTTCGACGCCGTCGGCCACGATCCGCAGATCGAAAACCTCACGTTCGAAAATGTGCAGGCGTGGGCGCGCAAGTTCATGTTGTTCTCGGTGGCGTCGCAAGAAAAGGGCATCGACATCGGCACGGGCGATCTCTCTGAGCTCGCGCTGGGCTTTGCCACCTACGGCGGCGATCACATGTCGCACTACGGGGTCAACGCCGGCATTCCCAAGACGTTGATCACGACGCTCATTGCGTGGGCCGGCGAGCAGGTCTTTGCCGACGAGCCCGCCGTGCAAGAAGTGCTCGGTCGCATTCAGGGCATGCCCGTGAGCCCCGAGCTGTTGCGGCCCAACGCGGACGGCACGATGAAGCAACTGTCAGAAGATGTGGTGGGTCCCTACGAACTCCACGACTTCTTCCTGTATCACTTCTTGCGCTTCGGCTTCGGTCCGCAGCGCATCGCGCGCGTCGCGCTGCACGCGTTCGCCGGCGAATACGACCTCGCCACCATCCGCCGATGGCTGCTCGTGTTCCTGCGCCGATTCTTCGCCAACCAGTTCAAACGAGATTGCGTGCCGGACTCACCGAAGATCGGGTCGGGCGGCTCGTTGTCACCCCGCGGAGACTGGCGTATGCCGTCGGATGCCTCAGTGGAGGCATGGATCCGCGAAGCCGAGGCGATCGGCTGACGGCTCGGCCACGAGAAACCCCGTGGCCGAGCCGGTCAATCGTCAATGTGAATCAGCCCCATGCGCTCAACGGCGCTTGGTTGCCTTCTTGGCGGACTTCTTCACTGCCTTCTTCGCTGCAGCCTTCTTGGCCGGAGCGGCCTTCTTGGCGGTCTTCTTGGCCGGAGCAGCCTTCTTGGCGGTCTTCTTGGCCGCCTTGGCGGGGGCCGCCTTCTTGGCCGGAGCGGCCTTCTTGACGACCGGGGCCGGCGGGGCGACGCCGATCTTGGGCGCCTTTTGCACGCCGAGGACGACGTCCTTGTAGATCTTCAGCGGCGCGATACGAGCTTTCGTTCGTGCCGGGATCTTCACCGGTGCACCGGTCTGGGGGTTGCGCCCCATACGGGCCTTGGTCTGCCGTTTGCTGAACTTCGCGAAGCCCGGGATCGAGACGACCTCGCCCTTCGCTACGTTCGCAATGATGACGTCGACCAGGCCACGAATGGTGGCATCGACTTCTTTGCTGCCTTGGGCGGTGTGCCCAGCGACTGCGTTCACCAGCTCTCGCCGATTCACATTTTCCTCCTGCTATTGGGGTCGGAAAACTCAATCACGCGAGCTGTGTGAAGTGGCGGATACCCTTGACTTTTCTTGCTTTTCGGACAACGGCACTCCACCGTCCGATCGCCAATCTGAAATCGTCGGTGGGTGTTGGCCGCCCGTCGGCTACGATGTCGGCGCCCTTCGGGGGTGGTGTAATTGGCAACACTGCGGATTCTGGTTCCGCCTTTGGGGGTTCGAGTCCTCCCCCCCGAGCTCATAGACTCGCACAGCGCAACCGGCCCCGTTCGTCTAGAGGCCTAGGACACTACCCTCTCAAGGTAGCGGCACGGGTTCGAATCCCGTACGGGGTACGCACTGTGACCAGGGCCTTTACCGGCCCAGCAGGCCACAAGGCAAGCATGCATCGCTAGGCTCCGGCCGTGTCTCGTGGCGTGTGCGTCATCACCGGTGGCGGGCGCGGCATCGGCGCCGCCACCGCGCGACGGGCGGCGGCCGCCGGGTGGGCGGTGTGCCTGTCGTTTACGACGAACGAATCAGCCGCAACCGCCGTCGCGAAGGAAATCGGCGGACGAGCAGTCCGGGCCGAGATCACCGACGAACGCGATGTGGTCGCCTTGTTCGAGGCGGCCGATGAAATGGGCGCGGTCACTGCGGCCGTGGCAAACGCGGGCATCGTGGGGCCGGCGATTCGCGTCGACGAGATGTCGGTCGATCGCATCCGGCGCATGCTCGACGTCAACGTGGTGGGCGTGATGCTGACCGCGCGTGAGGCCGTGCGCCGCATGTCGACGCTGCACGGTGGCGGTGGTGGCTCGATCGTGACCGTGTCGTCGCTCGCCAGCCGACTCGGGTCCCCGAACCTCTACGTCGACTACGCGGCGAGCAAGGGTGCAGTCGATTCGTTCACGATCGGTCTCGCGCGAGAAGTCGCAGCAGAAGGAATCCGAGCGAACGTGGTGCGGCCCGGGATCATCGACACCGAAATACACGGCAGCGGCGGTCAGCCCGACCGCGCCCAGCAAATCGGCCCGACCACTCCGATGCAGCGGGCGGGCACGGCAGACGAAGTGGGCGCCGCGATCATGTGGCTCTTGTCCGACGACGCGTCGTACACGACCGGCACGATCATCGAGGTCGGTGGCGGCCGGTAGCGCGACAGCCGTCAGTCAGTCCCAGACTTTCCATTCGGCTTCGTCGTTCTCCCACAGATTCTCGAGCAGGATCTTGTCGCGCAACGTGTCCATGCACTGCCAAAAGCCAGAGTGGTGAAACGCTCGTAGCTCGCCATCTTTGGCCAGATTTTCGAGCGGCTGGCGTTCCCAGAATGTGTCGTCGTCGGCGATGTAGTCGAAGATGCCGGGTTCGAGCACGAAGAAGGCACCGTTGATCCAGCCTTCGCCGGACTGGGGTTTTTCGTCGAACTCCAACACGATGTCGCCGTCGAGCACCATGTGGCCGAACCGGGCCGGCGGGCGGACCACGGTCATCGTCGCCAACTTGCCATGCGATCGGTGAAACGCCACCAACTCGTCGAGATTGACATTTGATATGCCGTCCCCGTAGGTGAGCATGAACGTCTCGTCGCCGAGATGCGGTCGCAGGCGCTTGACCCGTCCGCCGGTCATCGTCGAGTAGCCGGTGTCGATGAGATGCACGGTCCAGTTCTCTTGGTCGCCGGCGGGCTCGAGCCACTCGACGCGACCTTGGCTCAACGAGACCGTCAGGTTCTTTTCGAGATGGGCGTACTCGGTGAAGTAGCGCTTGATGTATTCACCCTTGTAACCGAGCGCGATCGTGAAGTCATCGAAACCGAAGTGCGAGTAATGCTTCATGATGTGCCACAGGATCGGCCGACCACCGATTTCGACCATGGGTTTTGGTCGAACCTCGGTTTCCTCTGCGAGGCGGGTTCCGAGCCCGCCGGCCAAAATGGCAACTTTCATGTACGACTCCTCGATGGCCAGGTTCAACGGAGCTCAGGTGGGTTAGCTGCCCGCCGACCATCGCAGAGGCGAATTGGCCGAGCCCGAGCCGCGTCCGGAACACCCGACTTTACCGCACGCCCGGAGGATGAAATAGGCCTAGGAGGACTGATTTGCTCCTAAAAAATGACCACACAGTTCTTCGCAGACGGCGCGCGGCGGCCGCTGGGCGCGGTACCTTTCAGCGCTGTGAGGTGGCAATGACTGAACCGATGCCCAAGCGGCACTTCACCCACGCCCCGTGCAGCTCGTGTGGCGGCGTCGATGGCGAGTTCGCTCCCTCTGGCCGCCATGTCACCTGTGAGGCCGCCGTCGACATACCGACTGCCGTCGACAGCGAGCCGTTGATGCAGATCGGCGCGGTCGCCCAACTGGTGACCCTCTCGCTGCGCACTGTGCGCCACTACGAAGACGCCGGGCTCGTGCGTCCCACCGCCCGCACGGTCGGCGGCTTTCGGCTGTACGACCACGACACGATCACCCGGCTGCTGCTCATCAAGCAGATGAAGCCGCTCGGCTTCACGCTCGAAGAAATGCGCCTCCTGATCGAGACCCGCGACCGCCTCAACGACCCCGCGCTCGATCCCGACGAACGCACCAACCTCCGCGAGCGCGTCGCCCTCTTTTCCGTAGCGGCCACCGAAAAGGTACTGGAATTGCGAGAACAGCTGGCCACCGCCGAGGCCTTCGCCGCCACGCTGCAACGCGACATCGACAACTGAACACCGCTCGGCGGCCGGCGCGGCCGGTGCCGACAAACTCGCGTCTACAACTCAGGCCGCTTGTAGACCGGCTGCATCGTCGGCGCGTCGCGGCCGGATTGGGTCGTGCCGTCGGCGCGCCGTTCGACATAGAACGTCCACGTCTGGCCGTCCCACCATCGGGCGTCCCACCGGCCACACGGATCCGACTTCCAGCCCTCGGACCGATCATGAGGATCGTGCGGAAGGATCATCGGACGCTTGAGAATGGCGATGAGTGCCATACCGGCAACCGCCTGCGCGGGCGCGAGCCCCGCCAGTTCCCAGCCGTAACAGCCGAGGTCTTCGATCATGGCCGGCAGCGTCGCCAGATCCGCTGCAGTGACGGAGATCTCCTTGTGTTCCCACCGCTCCATCGTGCACTCCCTCGATCGGTGGCTTGCGCAATGGTACTAGGCGCTCTCTCGGCGCCGTCTGAGTCCAGCGCCTCAACTGTGACTACATCTTGTGATCAGTCAGTAACGATCAGCCGCTCGAACCCGGGCGATGCCCAGTACTCACCGCTCTGGGTGATCGCCAGCGCGTCATAGCCGTCATGTGTCGCGACCCACTCGACGCCGTCTCGTCCCATCACATACGCCGCGGTCGCGAACGCGTCGACCCATGCCAGTCGCGGACCGACGACGGTGAGCGACGCGATCGCTTCGCTAGACGGCCGTGTTTTCGCGCCCCAGAGATGGTCTCCCCGCTCGTAGGTGGCTGACGTGGCGACCGCAGCATCATCGACGTCGATGACAATCGCGACCGCCAACGGATCAGCCGGGTCGCGCACTGCCGCGCGCCAAGGCCTCGTCGCATCGGGACGGCCGCTCGCCACGAGATCGCCGCCGACGTTGACGCACCAGTTGCGCAGCCCGGCCGCGGACAAATGCGCTGCGGCGCGCTCGGTCGCCCACCCCTTGACGTAGCCAGACGGATCGATGGCATCCGGTGCATCAGGCGGATGGATGCGGAACACTCCGCCGCTGTCGCTCTCCAGCCATGCGCACGCGACGAGCACGTCGCGCACTTCGCGCGATGACCGCGCCAAGTCGAGGTCGCCGCGATTGATGCGGCTGATCTCACTCGACCATCGATACGTGGAGAACATCTCTTCGAGCCGCTCGAGTTCGGCGACCAGCGCGTCGATCGCACGATCGGCACGCCCAGGCGCAACGTCATCGCACACGTCGACGGTTGCGACGGTGCCCATCGCCTCGAACACGCGGTGCGCGGTGAGCGCCATCCTGACGACTACTTCGCCGCGTTCAGGATTGCTTGCAACGACGACCGGTACCCGTCGGAGGTGACCGTGGCGCCGCTGACCGTGTCGAACGTGGCGCTCTGTGCGGCAAGCACGCGTTGGCGCAAGATCGGCACGGCTCGGCTGTTGATGGCCGTGCTGCGGGTGTGACTCGACGGCACGACGACCGCCCGCACATCGCAGATCTTCCCCTGCGAGATCACCGCGGCCACTTGTACGGGACCCCAACGTGTCTGCACGACGGGCCCGAGTGTCTCGGCGCCGGCACAGGCGGCCGGTGTGGCTGTCGTGGGGGGCGAAGTCGCGGTCGACGGACGCGTGGTCGAAGGCGCGGCCGTAGATGGCGCGGGCGCGGCGTCCGATGGTCGCGTCGTCGACGGAACCGTGGGGGCGGCAGTCGATGGCGCGGCGGTCGATGGCGCGGCCGCGGCACTCGTCGGTGCAGTGCTCTCGGTGCCGATGGTCAGCGCCTCGGTGTGGTCGAAGCGCGCCAGCAACGCGCCACCCGTGCCGGCGAGCACGAGTGCGGGCAGCCCACGACGCAGCAGCGAGGCCATCAGTACCAGAACCTTTCGCAATGGACGCGTGCCGCGGGTACACCCGCGCCGACCAATCCCTTGCGGGTGGATTGCAGCATCGACTCGGGCCCGCAGACGAATGCCTCTCGTTCCGCGATATCGGGCAACACAATGCGCAGTTGGTCGGCGCTGAACGGATCGTCGACTGCAAGTTGCACGCGCGAACCGACGAGAGTGCGCACCGAACCACCGCGCGCGGCGGCGAGATCCTTCAACTCGGTCAGGTGGACGAGATCGTCGTTCTTGCGCGCTCGGAAGAGGACCACGGGCGCCGCGGTGGCGTCCAGTGTTTCGAGGATCGCCCGCAATGGCGCAATGCCGATGCCCGCACCGATGAGCACCACCTTGCGTCCCGGTTCACGACTCGACGCGGTGAAACGCCCGTATGGTCCCTCGACTGCTACCCGGGTACCGACGGCGAGCGCCGACGTCATCACTTCGGTGGCGTCGCCCAGTTGTTTCACCGTGAAGCGCATGGATCGATTGGTCGGCTCGGCCGAAAGTGAGAACGGATGCGTCTGCCACCACAGCCCGTGCTTGAGCACGCGCAACATGAAGAACTGTCCGGCTTCGGCACGGATGTTCGCGAGGTGCGGGCCGCCGAGGTAGATCGACACGGTGTCAGGAGACTCGGGAACCACCGCTTCGACGCGCAGCCGTTGACGCCCAATCGAACGAACGAGTCCGCCGATGCGCGACCACACGATGACGCCGAGTACGGCCAGATGCAGCGCGATCCAGTAGGCACGGGCCAAGTGATCGCGAACGAGGTCGCTGCCAGCAGTGAGTTGGTGACCAAACGCCAACGCAAACGCGAAGTACGCGTTCAAGTGGATGAAGTACCACGTCTCGTACGACAGACGACGCCGCAACGCTCTCGTCGAGCTCAGCGCGATCACCACGAGCATTCCTGTACCGATCGCCGCGGGCACCATGAAGCGGTAGTGCGTGAGGAGTTCGCCGAGTTCGCGCACGACACCGATCTGATCGACGTCTGCGTACGCGACCACGCTCAAGATCGCGTGCAACACCGCGAGAATGGTGAACGAGCCGCCGAGACGGCGGTGCCAGCCGAGCGCGCGATCGAGGCCGACGCGCCGCTCGAGCATTGCGGGGCGGGCGGCAATGGTGATGCCGGCCAACGCCAGCAGCGACGCATACAGACCGGTGAGTTGCGCGAGGCCGACGAGGAAGCCCGATCGGCCGCCCGTGATCTCGCTCCAGCCGCCGTGACCGAGCCACATCGCGAGAACGATGGCAAGGTTCACGACAAAGACGATGACGAGGTCGGGACCGCGCCAGCGATTCGTCGCCGACGGCGGTGGCGATGACGTCCGGTCTCGGCTCGGCCGCGATCTACCACGGGCCGGCCCGCTGTAAGGAGGGAGATCGGTGATCGTCATCTGCGCCAGAGCCTGACGCGTGCAGGTGAAATTTGGAGGAAACTGCTGTGAGAATCCGGTGAAAATCCGCAAGTGACGTCCCTCGAGGAGGGCCTTCGTGGCAACGACAATCGATCTGCAGGGCAACACCGCGCTGGTGGTAGGCGGTGGTGGCGGCGGTATCGGCACCGCGATGGTCGAGACCTTGGCTCGCGCCGGAGCCGACGTGGGAGTGATCACGTACGTGGCGGAGCACGCGGACGATTCCAAAGCTCGCATCGAGGCACTGGGCGGCCGCAGCGCCGCCGCCGTCGCCGACGTTACCGACGAAGGCGCGCTGGTACGCGCCATCGAGGAGATCACGCACACGCTCGGCCGGGTGCGCTACCTGGTCAACGTCGTCGGCGGCGCGCTCGTCGACGATTGGCATCGCACTGCCGAATACGACCTCGGTGCCTTCGACCGCATCATCGCCCGCAACCTTCGCTACGCGGTCGCGTCGTGCCGTGAGGTCGCTCGTCCGCTGCTCGCCGCGGGTACGCCCGGCAGCATCGTGAACATCTCGTCGATCGCCGCTCGGGGTACACCGCTGTTGGCTGCCTACGGCGCAGCGAAGGCCGGGCTCGAGTCGTTCAGCCGCACCATGGCGCTCGAATGGGGCGCCCGCGGTGTGCGCGTGAACCTTGTCGCGCCGGGCACCATCAAAACGCCGCGCGCCGGACAAGCCGACCTCGCGGACACCGCCGCTGCATCGATCCCACTCGCGCGTCGCGGCGACCCGTGCGACATCGCCAACGCCACGCTGTTCTTGCTCTCGGACCTCGCGTCGTACATCACCGGACAGACGATCGCCGTCGATGGCGGCTCGTCACTCGGTGGACGCGGCGGCGACCGTCTCCCCGACTTCGTGACGAACCCCGCAGTGCGCGCTCGCTTCGGCGATTGACGACGGCCCACGGCCAACGCGCGACCGTCAGGGGCGCGCTTCGGCGGCTGCTTCGGCTCGGATGGCCGGGATGATGCGAGTGCCGAACAATTCGATCGAGCGCATGATCGCCTCGTGCGGAAGGTCGCCCATCTGCATGACCGAGACCAGGCGATCGCCACCGATCTCGACGTAGCGCCGCACGTTGGCCAGCACCCGCTCGACATCGCCGATGAGAAAAGCGCCCGACTCGATCCATTGGTCGATGCCTTCTTGGATGCGATCGGGTGGGGGCAACGCTGCGCTGAAGTTCCCTGCACCCGACGAACCCGACCGGCGGGCTTCGACATGCGCTCGATACGACGCCGGCACCTTGTCGAGCGGCGTGCCCCGCCAATCGTTGGCGTAGATCTCTTTGATGACCTCGACGTACCACCACGCGGCGGCGCCGCCGACATGGCGGGCCGTTTCGAAATCATCGGCGCAGAAGGTCAGTGCAAACAACGCGAGTTGGTTGTTGATGAAGTGACCGACCTGATCGATGGGAGATGCGATGGCGTTGCGATACGAATCGATCTGTGGCTTGAGGCTCTCGGGGGAGCTGAGCGCGTTCATCAACAAGCCGATGCCCTTCTCACCGGCGAGACGGCACGTGTCCGGTTGCGTCGACGCGACCCACAGGGGCGGGTGAGGGCGTTGCACCGGCCGCGGCAAAACCGTGATCTTGTCGGCCCACCGGTAGAACTCGCCTTCGTAGGTGATGTCCTCTTCGGTCCAGAGACGCGGCAGCAGCTTGATCCCCTCCTCCCACTGCTCTCGTGTCGTCGCAACGTCGGTGCCGAAGGCTTCGAGTTGGTACGGGCTGCTCGAGCGACCCGTACCCATCTCGAGACGACCGTTGCTCAAGATGTCGATCACGGCGCCGCGCTCGGCGACCCGTATCGGGTGATTGACGGCGCCCGGCAGCAGCGCCACGCCCTGGCCGAGTCGCACGCGGGAGGTGCGCTGTGACAACGCCCCCAGCATCACCTCGGGCGCCGACGAGTGCGCGAACTGTTGCAGGAAGTGGTGCTCGACGATCCAGATGGTGTCAAAACCCATCTGCTCGGCGAACACGGCCTGCTCGATCGCTTCGTGGAACTTGTCGCGCTCCTTGCCTTCTGACCACGGCCTGGGAACCTGCACTTCGAAGAGCAGATCGAACCCGAATTTCTTCATTGTCGTCCTCCGACGGAATGGTCGAGCACTGCACGTACGACATCGCCTCGGCGCACCGCGGCAATCGCATCGTCGATCTCGGCGAGCGGCCACACCCGGGTGACTTGTGTTGCGAGGTCGAGGACACCGTCACGGGCGAGTGTCACGATGTCGGCAAGATCGCGGTCGGGATTTTGTGCACCGTTGAGACTGCCCACGATGCGCCGTCCCCGAAACAACGCGCCGACGTCGAACGACGAGCGCGCGCCGTGGGGCGGGATGCCGACGAGCGCCGCGACGCCACCGTGGTCGAGCACCGCGATTGCAGCCTCGATAGCCGAGAGTGCACCACTGCATTCGATGGCAGCATCGACGCCGCGTGGCTCGAGAGCGTGCACCAACGCGGCGGTTGTCGAGCGGTCAGACCCCCGCGGCACCGTCACGAAATCGGTCGCGCCAAAGCGATATGCGAGTTCCTCGCGACGGGCATCGGTGTCGAGCGCGATGATCCGAGTCGCCTGCTGCAGCCGGCACGTCTGCAACACGTTGACCCCGATGCCGCCGATACCGAACACCGCCACGCGGTCGCCGGCGCGTACCTTGGCCACGTTGCGCACCACGCCGTAGCCGGTGCTCACGGCACAACCGATGAGTGCGGCCTGCGCCGCCACGAGTCCCGCGGCGGGCACGACCTGCGCCGCCCGCACCGTGATACGACTCGCGAACGACGAGATGTTCGCGTACTGACCGACCGGGCGGCCCTTCCATTCGAACGGCGTCGTCCCTCCGCCGAACGCGGTCGTGCAGTCGGTGTAGCGCTGGTCGAGACAGGCTCGACAAGCGCGGCAGGGCGCAATCGACCCGACGATCACCGCGTCGCCCACCGACAAGCCGTCGACACCATCGCCGATCGCGCTGACCACGCCCGCGGCTTCGTGGCCGAGCACCATCGGCGCGTCGCGCGGACTGGTGCCGTCGATGACGTTGAGGTCGCTGTGGCAGATGCCCGATGCCAACACATCGACGCTCACCTCGTCTCGCCCCGGTTCGCGCACGGACAAATCGTCGACAACGGTGATCTTCGAGCCGTCCCACACTGCTGCGCGCATGCGGGGGCGCAGCATACGCTGACCCACGCGGCGCGACCGAAGGAGAACAGATGGGTGTCACCCGACCACTGCCCGACCGACCGTTGCTGCGGCGCCACCACCGCCCATGGCCGATGGAAGGCGAGGTGCGTGACCTCGTGCTATCGCAAGGGGCGATACCTGACGACGTCGAAGGCACGCTGTTTCGCATCGGGCCCAACCCCCGCTATGCACCGTTGTCGGGCTGCTACAACGGCTGGATGGGTGACGGCATGGTGCACGCCATGACGTTCGCCGGCGGCAAAGCGCACTATCGCAACCGTTGGGTACGCACTCCCAAGTGGCGCGCCGAAGACCGGGCCGGACGCGCCGTGTTCGACTACATCTTGCCGAGCAAGGCGCTGTTGGCCATCGGCATGGAAGTCACTCGCCCCACCCCCGAGTCCGCCGGCGCGGCGCAAGGTGCTTGCAACACGTCGCTCACCAACCACGGTGAGTACCTCATCGCGTGGGGTGAAGGGCAGAGCACGCCCACGGCCATCGACGCGCGGACGCTCGACACCATCGGCGCGCCGCAGTGGACGACGCAGTTACCGGCGTCGATGACCGACAAGGTCGACGACTACGGCTTCGGCGGCGGCCATCCACGCGTATGTCCAGTGACCGGCGAGGTGCTCTTCACGACCATCCACGTCGACGCGCCGTACGTGACGGTGCACATCTGGGATCCGCAGGACGACTCGCTGCGCAGCATCGCGCTCGACGCTCCCTACTCGTCGTACATCCACGACTTCATGATCACGAGAGACCACGCGGTCGTCGTCGTTTCGCCCATCACGATGAGCCAAGATCGTGTGCTGCGCGGCGGCGGGCTCATGGCCTGGGAACCTGACCGAGGCACGCACGTCGCCATCGTGTCCCGAGGCGATGGCTCGATCGCGTGGATCGAGGCCGACCGCAACTTCTACGACCTGCACCCGCAGAACGCGTTCGTCGACGACGACCATGTCGTGCTCGACGCACCCGAGTTTCCGATCGCTCCCGTGCCGATGGACGGGGTCGACCCGTGGCAACAATTCAAGGGCCTCGAGTCGCATCTCGTGCGCTATCGCTTCGACCCGGCCCGGCGCACCATGACCTCGACCGCGCTCGACGATCGCAACGTCGAGTTGCCACAGTGCGATCTTCGTCGACAAGGCCTGCCCTATCGCTACGGCTACAACCTGTGCAACGACGGCGAGCTCGACGACTACAACTTCAACGCCGTGCTGCGCTACGACCTCGCCGCCGACAACACGGCGGTCCATCGATTCGGTGGCCACGACAGCCTGTGCGAGCCGCTGTTCATTCCGCGCTCGGCGGATGCCGCGGAAGGCGACGGCTACCTGTTCGTGTACGTGTTCCACCCCGACGAAGATCGCAGTGACGCCGTGCTGCTCGACGCCAAGCGCCTCGACGACGAGCCGGTTGCGACGATCGCGTTGCCCCATCGGGTGCCGTTCACCGCGCACGGCTGTTGGGCGGCCGCATGAACACGGTCGGCGAATTGCTGGCGGCCGCGTGCGTACGCCATCGGCATCGCGTCGCGATCGCGCAGGGCGCACTCGAGTTGACCTACGGCGCGTTGCTCGATCGCTCGACGCGCTTCGCCCGGTCGCTGCACGCGCTCGGCGTGGCCCCCAACGAGCGGGTCGCCGCATTCATGACCGATGGCCTCGAGAGCGTCGAGGTCTTCGTCGGCTGCGCACTGGCCGGCGTCACGTTGGTGCCGGTCAACGCCCGATTCCTCGCCGGCGAGGCCACCCACGTCGTGCACGATTCACAAGCCACGGTGCTCGTCTACACCACGACGCTCGGCGCGATCGCAGCACAGATCGACGGGCTCGACCAACTCCGCGCCGTGGTCGCCATCGGCACCGGTGATCGTGTCGCAGGGGCGCATGCGTACGAGTCACTGCTGTCCGAGGCGCGCGGCAGCGCCGATCTCGAACTGACCGGCCTGCGAGCAGTAGGTCTCGGTGCAGTGTCACCCGAGGACATCGCCGTTATCGGTTACACCAGTGGCACCACCGGTTTCCCCAAAGGCGCGCGTTGCAGCCACCGTGCGGTCACCACGTGTACGCGCCTCGTGCCGTACGTACAGGGCATGGTGACCAATGGCGCGGGCACGTTCATCGGCTCGTTCTCGTTCGTGTCGGCGTTGTGGGGCATCTTGTATCCGCACCTGTGGACCGGGGCCACGTTGCGTCTTGCCGACCCCGCCGACCCCGACTCGTGGATCGAGCACATGGCCCGCGACGGGTGCACCTATACATGGGTGCCGAGCCCGTTGGTGCGCTACTTCCGCGACGAAATGGCACGGCGCCCCGAGATCCTCACGCGCCTCAACACGGTGGTGCACACCGGGTCCAAGGTGCCGCGAGAGTTCCTCGTGTCGTTGGTCGATGTCGTCGGGCCGCGACTGGTCGAGACGTGGGGCCTGACCGAATCGGTCGGCCCGTTGTCGGCAACTACGCGGGCTGATTTCGCGGCGTCAGCGACGGCGGGCGACGTGTTCGCATCGGTCGGACGGGCGGTGCCGACCGCGCAACTGGCGTTGCTCGGTGGCGACGGCACGGTGCGCCGCGCCGGCGCGGGTGAATTGCTGGCACGCGCCGACACGATGTTCTCGGGCTATCTCGGGGGCGCCGACGACGACCCCGAGGCGTGGGTCGACGGATGGTTCCGCACCGGCGATGTCGGCCACATCGACGACGAGGGCTACGTCTACATCGAGGATCGCAGCAAGGACGTCATCGTGTCGGGCGGCATGAACGTGTATCCGGCCGAGGTCGAGATGGCGCTGGCCACACTGCCCGGCGTCGTCGAATGTGCAGTGTTCGCGGTGTCCGACGACCGCTGGGGCGAGACCGTCGCGGCCGCCGTCGTCGTGACGCCCGACAGCGGACTCGGCGACGGGGCGATCGTCGATCACGTACGGTCGCGCCTGGCCAGCTACAAGAAGCCGACGCGGGTGTTCTTCCTCGACGCGCTCCCCCGCAACGCCAGCATGAAGGTGCAAAAGCGCGCCCTGCGCGACCGGTTCGACCGTCCCGGCGAAACCAGCACCGCTGGCGGAGCCAGCCAAACCAGCACCGCTGGCGGAGCCAGCCAAACCAGCACCGCTGGCGGAGCCAGCCAAACCAGCACCGCTGGCGGAGCCAGCCAAACCGGCACAGCTCAGGACGTGAGTTCGGCCAACCGGTGATAGCCGAGCACGCGACCGATCGACACGGCCACGGTTTCGCGCACCAGACGGCGGGCCGAGGCGCGCGGACCGGTCGGCGCGACGAGAGGGTCGAGACCTACTTCGCGGGCGGTGTGTTCGAGGCGCAGCGAATGGTACGAATCCGAGACGATGAGCACGCGTATGCGGGCGCGATTGGCCGAGGGACGTGCGGAGCGACGGTGCAATTCGTCCGCCGCGGCCGACAGCTCTTCCCAGGTGTTGGTCCCGGTGTCGACGACGGCGATGTTCTCTTCGGGGACGCCGAGCGACGACAGGTACTGAAAGCCGGCGAACCCTTCGGTGAAACGATCGCCTGCGAGCTTGGAGCCGGTAGTGACCAGCAGCGGTGCCAGCCCTTGGCGGTAGAGCTCGTGGGCGCGATCGAGGCGGGCCTGCAACACCGGCGACGGGCGACCGTCGTATTGCGCGGCCCCCATCACCACGATCGCGGCGGCGGGTTGTTCATGGTCCTGGCGCGAGGCGTGCCACACCTGCACGAACGTGACGACCACGTAGAACGTGCTCAGCGCCGCACCGATGACCAACGCCCTGCGCACCAAGCGCCACGCGCCGCGCAGCCGTCCCGGTCGTTGGTCGTCGTCGCCCATCGACTCAGTCGAGCTTTGCCCGCGCGCAGCGCAACCGTTCGAGCGTGGGTTCGCGCCCGAAGAGCTCGAGCGCCTGGAACAGCGGCGGTCCGACAGTGCGGCCCGTTATCGCAACCCGAATCGGGCCCTGCGCTTTGCCCGGCTTCATCCGGTGTTGCTCAGCGACGACCCCGATCGCGTGCTGCAACGCGTCCGCGTTCCACTCGATCGTTTCGTAGAGGGCGATGACGCCGTCGAGAATCGACGCCGCATCGCCTTTCATGGTCTTCTCCCACGCTGGTCGGTCGTGCGGCGCGGCGTCGAGGAACAAAAAGTCCACGTGCTCGGGCACCTCATCGAGCCGCTTGACGCGGGTTTGTACGAGCGGCGCCATCGCCCGGAACACGACAGGGTCGAACTGCTCTTCGGTCCACGGTGCGTGGGGGGCGGTCAGCCATGGTTGCGCGCGCGCCTCGAAGGCGTCGACCGAGATCGCACGGATGTATTCGCCGTTGAACGCCTGCAGCTTGCTCACGTCGAAGAACGCCGGCGAGGAGTGCACGTCTTCGAGGCGGAACTCGCGCATGATGAAATCCCACGGCACGATCTCGGTGTCGCCCTGCGGCGCCCAACCGAGCGTCATCAAGAAGTTGCGCATCGCCTCGGGCAGGTAGCCCTGATCGCGATACATCTCGAGGGCCACCGGATCGCGTCGCTTGGACAGCTTTTGGCGCTTTTCGTTGACCAGCAGCGGCACATGGGCGAACGTCGGCAGCGGGCCACCGTCGAGCGCCTTCCACAACAATTGCGCCTTGGGCGTGTTGGGCAAGTGCTCTTCGGCGCGGATCACGTGGCTGATGCGCATATCGATGTCGTCGACAACATTGGCCAGGATGAACATCGGCGAGCCGTTGCCCCGCAAGATCACGAAGTCTTCGAGAGTGGCGTTGGCGAACTCGGGATTGCCCCGGATGAGATCGTCGACGACGGTGACGCCTTCGTGATCGACCCGAAAGCGCAGCGCGGAGCCGGGCGTCGGCGGGTTGCCCCGATCACGGCAATACCCGTCGTAGCCGGCGCGGATCTCGCCGGTCGCGGCGCGATGCGCAGTGTTGCGGGCGTCGATCTGCTCGCGGGTGCAGTCGCAGTAGTACGCGTCCCCCCGTTCGTATAACCGGTGCCCCGCGTCGACATGGCGGTCGAGATTGTGCGACTGAAAGTAGGGGCCCTCGTCCCACGCGGGTCCGTAGTCATCGAGGCCGGTGTGGATCCATTCCATGGCGCGCTGGATGCCGTCGATCCACTCGGGACGGTTGCGCTCGGCATCGGTGTCCTCGATACGCAACACGAACGTGCCGCCGTGCTGGCGCGCGTAGATCCAGTTGTAGATCGACGTCTTGGCCCCACCGACGTGGAAGTAGCCAGTGGGCGACGGCGCGAAACGAACGCGCACCGGGCGGGTGGATCCAGATGTCGCAGCGGGCGCAGGTGTCGAGGCGGGCGCGCCTTCGGTCATGACAGCCCGAGCAAGACGCGCCACTCGGCCCGGCGCGCCGCAACCTGGCGGGCCGGCATGCGCAGCGTCTCTTCGGGCACGAGCAACGCCAATTCGCGAGCTTCGGCGTAGTGGTGCGTACTGCAGACCTCGGCGAAGCGCGGTTTGCGGAAGTCGATCTGGTCCTTGGGCGCGTCGCCGTCGAGGAACCCGAAGAGATCGAAGGCCAGCCGCAGGTCATCGATAACCGGGGCCCGGCCGAACAGGGCGGCCCGGCGCAACGCCACGCCGAGGCAACCGGCAATGGCATCGTCGGCGCTCTCGCCCTCGGTCAAGAACAACTCGTCTCGCAAACGCCGGGCGAGGGTCAGCGCATAGCCCTGGTCAGGGCCTTGCACGCCGAGACCCGGGCCGCCGGGTTGCACGCGACCCTCGAGATCGCCGGGCCGGACGGCCAACCATGAGTCGGGCCGCCGCGGCGGTGACTCGTAGGCCTTACCGCTGCGACCGGCTTTGCGGGGAACGAATTCGGGAGCGGACATGACCGAAGAGCCTACGCAAAGGTCAATAGCCTGACACCAGTAGTCAGACGGGTGAGTGAGAAACATGGCCAGGACTCGACAGCTCGTTGCCGCGGCAGTGGCAGCAGTGGTGATGGTCCTCGCCGCGGGCTGCGGCGACGACGGCGCGACCGCGTCGACGACGACCAAGAGCGGGCCGATCGATACGACCGGCGCAACCACCATCGAGGTCGGCTACACCGGCGGCTCCATCTCCGGCGGGGGCCGGCGGTCGGCACCGTTGGGACAGACGGTCGTCATCAAGGTCACCTCGGATGTCGCGGACGAGGTCCACCTCCACGGCTACGACAAGAAGGCCGACGCCGCGCCGGGCACGGTCGCCACGATCACTTTCGTCGCCGACAAGCCCGGCGTCTTCGAAGTCGAACTGGAGAAGAAGGGGCTCAAGCTCTTCGAGCTCGAGGTGCAGTGATCGCCTTCGTGCTCGCACCCGTCTTCGCGCACGGCGTGGGCGGGCGAAATGACCTGCCGATCCCGAAATGGGCCGCCATTTGGAGCGGCGGCACCGCCCTCGTCATCTCGTTCTTGTTGCTCTATTTGCTGTGGCCGACGCCGCGGCTGGCCCGCGCATCGGTCGGCAAGGTGCTCGCCTCGTCGACCCGCTACCTCCACGACGTGGTCGTGGTCGTGCTGCGGGTCTTCGGACTGGTGCTCTTCGCGACGACGTTGATCGCGCTGTGGTTCGGCAGTGCCAACAGCGCCGAGAACATCGCACCGACGATGATCTACGTGATCTTCTGGGTGGGCGTACCGTTCGCCAGCCTGCTCTTCGGCGATCTCTGGCAGGCCCTCAACCCGTTCGACACACTGGCCGCCGTCGCCGGCTTCGTTCGCACTCGCTTCTGGCGGCGTACCCCCGAGGCGCTCGACGATGACGGCACCATCGCCTTGTCCTACTGGCCCGCCGTCGTCGGCCTGTTCGCCTTCATGTGGCTCGAGTTGTGCTACCACGACCGCTCCGACATCCGTCGTCTCGCCTTCATCGTGACGGCCTATTCGGTGGTCGTACTTGCGGCCGCGGCACGCTACGGGCGCGCCTGGCTGCGCACCGGCGAGGCCTTCGGCGCGTACTTCAGCCTCATCGCACAGATGGCGCCGGTGACGACCGACCGCGAGACGCGGCGCCTCCGTGTGCGGCCTCCGTTCAGCGCGTTGTCGACGCTCGTCACCCGGCCCGGCATCACCATGTTGGTGTTGGTTTCGCTTGGCGGCACCACCTTCGACGGCATCAGTCGTACGCAGTTCTGGCAAAAGGTGCTCGACACGTCGACCGGCTGGAACTACACGTTCATCAACACATTCGGGCTCATCTGGATGACCGGTCTCGTCGCCATCGCCTACGCCATCGCGACGACTGCGGCGGCGTGGATCACCGACACCGATCGTTACGACGCGCCGGCGCGCTATATCCACACGCTCGTCCCGATCGCGTTCGCGTACGAGTTCGCGCACTACTTCACGTTCTTGTTGTACGAAGGCCAGGACATCTTCCGCCTGCTGTCCGACCCGTTCGGCCGCGAATGGGACCTGTTCGGCACCGTCGACTACGTGATCAACTTCACCGTGCTGTCGCCGAACACGATCAGCTGGGCCAAGATCGGTGGCGTGATCATCGGCCACATCATCGCAGTCACTTTGGCCCACGACCGCGCGATCGAGGACAACGATCACGCGATCGCGGTCAAGAGCCAGATACCGATGCTGGTGGTGATGGTCGCGTATACGGCGACCGCGTTGTGGCTACTGCTGGCGTGAGTGCAACAAACCGAAGACGACCGAGTCGAGCAGCGCCTGCCAGCTCGCCTCGATGATGTTGGACGACACGCCGATGGTGGTCCACGTGCGCTCACCGTTGGTCGAATCCAACAACACGCGCGTGACCGCGCCGGTGCCCTTGTTGGTGTCGAGGACCCGCACCTTGAAATCGGTGAGGTGCACGTCGGCCAATTGCGGATAGCGCGGCCCGATCGCCTTGCGTAGTGCTTCGTCGAGTGCGTTGACGGGCCCGTTGCCCTCGCCACTGGCGATCAAGCGCTCGTCGCCGACCCACATTTTGACGGTGGCGTCGGTCTCGCCTCGACTGCAAGGTCATTCCACGTACGCGCATCGTCACCCGAGCGGTGGCTGACCACGACCTTGAACGACTCGACCCGGAAGTAGTCGTGCTGCCACCCGGTTGCGCTGCGCATGAGCAACTCGAGCGACGCGTCGGCCGCCTCGAAGTGATAGCCCTCGTGCTCGAGTCGTTTGAGCGTGTCGACCACGTCGTTCAGCACCTTGCCGTCGACATCGATGCCGAGTTCGCGCGCTTTGAGCTCGAGCGTCGAACGACCCGACATCTCGCTCACCAAGAAGCGCGTGCCGTTGCCGACGACCTCGGGATCGACATGTTCGTAGGCATCTTTGCGCCGCGAGATGGCGCTCGTGTGCAGGCCCGCCTTGTGCGCGAACGACGACGAACCGACGTAGGGCTGTTGCGGGTTGACGGTGAAGTTGACGAGCTCCGCCACGTGATGCGCGACCGACGTCAGCCGGCCGAGCCGACCCGGCGGCAGCGTCTCGTAGCCCATCTTCAGCGTGAGATTGGGAATGATCGACACCAGGTTGCAGTTGCCGACGCGTTCGCCGTAGCCGTTGATGGTGCCTTGCACCTGCACCGCACCGGCGCGTACGCCGGCCAACGCGTTGGCGACGCCGCAGTCGGTGTCGTTGTGCAGATGCACACCCACCGGCGTCGACAAGTACGCGACGACGTCGGCGACGATGCGCTCGACGTCGAACGGCAGCGAACCACCATTGGTGTCGCACAGCACCAGGCATTCGGCGCCGGCCTGGGCCGCGGCTTCGAGTACACGCAGCGAGAACTCGGGGTTGTGCCGATAGCCGTCGAAGAAGTGCTCGGCGTCGAAGAACACGCGCAAGCCGTTGCTCTTCAAGAACGCGATCGAGTCCGCGACCATCGCCACGCCTTCGGCGAGATCGGTGCGCAACGCTTCGGTCACGTGGTAGTCCCACGCCTTGCCGACGATGCAGACCGTCGACGTGCCCGCCTCGACAAGATTGCGCAAGGTCGCGTCGTCGTCGACCTTGCCCTTGACGCGGCGGGTCGACCCGAACGCGACCAACGTCGACGTTTCGAGCTCGAGTTCGGTGGCTGCGCGCCGGAAGAACTCTTCATCTTTGGGATTGGCGCCGGGCCAGCCGCCTTCGATGTAATCGACGCCCAGGTAGTCGAGTTGCTCGGCGATGCGCAGCTTGTCCTCGACAGTCAGCGAGATGCCCTCGAGTTGCGAACCATCCCGCAGCGTCGTGTCGTAGATCTGGATCTTCTTGGGCTTCGTTGTTACCTCACTCGTCGACATGTTCGACCCAATCCTTGTATCGATCTACCTGGCCCCGGACCGCCTTCGTGTAAATATCGGCGATCGACTTGGTGATGGGCCCCGGGCAGGGAATGTCGCGGTCGTCGACCGAGTTGACCGACGAGATCTCGGCCGCGGTGCCGCACACGAAGATCTCTTCGGCGATGTAAAGATCACTGCGGGCGAGGTCGCCGACGATGATCTCGTAGCCGAGGTCGCGGGCGATGGCGTTGACACTCGCCTGCGTGATGCCTTCGAGCGCGCCCGACGATAACGGCGGCGTGATGATGCGGCCGTTGCGCACCACGAAGATGTTCTCTCCGGTGCATTCGCTGACGAGGCCCTGCGGGTTGAGCATGATCGCTTCGTCGTAACCGGCCTTGAGCGCCTCGACCTTGGCCAGCGACGAGTTGACGTAGTTGCCCGTCGTCTTCGACGCGGGCGGCATCGTGTTGTGATCGTGGCGCGTCCACGAGCTGATCTTCATGCGCACGCCCTTTTCGACGGCGTCGTCACCGAGGTAGGCACCCCACGGCCAACACGCGATCGCCACGTCGACCGAACACGGCAACGTGTTGAGACCCATCTCGCCGTAGCCGTAGTACGCAATGGGGCGCACGTAGCACGACGGCAGGCCGGTGGCCTTGACGGTGTCCTTGGTCGCCGCGATCAGTTCGTCGACCGTGTACGGCATATCCATCATCATGATCTTGGCCGAGTTGAACAGTCGCACGATGTGGTCGGTGAGTCGGAACACCGCGGGCCCGCGCGCCGTCTCGTAGGCGCGGATGCCTTCGAACACGCCGGTGCCGTAGTGCAGCGTGTGCGTGAGAATGTGAATCTTGGCGTCTTCCCAGTCGACGAGCTGGCCGTTCATCCAGATCTTGTGCGTCGGGGTAATGGGCATCGTTGGTCCCTTCCTCTTTCGTTACTGCTCGCGCTAGACGCGCGAGGCGATCTGATCACCGATCTCCGACGTGTAGCCCTCGACGGGAGCGGCACAAGCCTTCTTGACGCGAGCTGCCGCGTCGTGTTCACCGAGCCAATCGAGCATGAGCGCGGCCGACAGGATGGCCGCGATCGGATTGGCCTTGCCCGTGCCCGCGATATCGGGCGCCGAGCCGTGCACCGGTTCGAACATCGACGGGCCGGTGCGAGCGGCGTTGAGGTTGGCGGACGACGCGTGGCCGATGCCGCCGGAGATGGCGCCGCCGAGGTCGGTGAGGATGTCGCCGAAGAGGTTGTCGGTGACGATCACGTCATAACGATGGGGATCGTCGACGAAGTAGATGCACGCCGCATCGACGTGGTTGTAGGCAGTGCCGACCGCGGGATACTCGCGTGCCACCTCGTTGAAGGTGCGCTCCCACAAATCGCCCGCGAACGTGAGGACATTGGTCTTGTGCACGAGGGTGAGGTGTTTCTTGGATCGGCTCTGCGCCAACTCGAACGCGTACCGCACGCACCGCTCGACGCCGAAGCGCGTGTTGACCGAGCCCTGGGTGGCGATCTCGTGCGGCGTTCCCTTGCGCAGGAACCCGCCTTCGCCGGCGTAGGTGCCCTCGGTGTTCTCACGGATCACGATGAAGTCGAGGTCCTTCGACTGGTCGACGAAGGGCCGCAGGTTGATGAACAGATCGAGATCGAAGCGCATCTTCAACAAGAAGCCCCGCTCGATGACGCCCGGGGCGACCCCCGGCCAACCGACCGCGCCGTGATAGAGCGCATCGAGCCCGCGCCATTCGGCGACGATCTCGTCGGGAAGGATCGTGCCGTCACGCAGGTAGCGCGACGCACCCAGGTCGTAGTCGGTCGTGTCGAGCACGACCCCGGCCGCGCGGATCACCTTGAGACCCTCGGCGATGACCTCGGGGCCGATGCCGTCTCCGGCGATGATGCCGACCTTGTGTGCCACGGTGATCCTGTTCTCGTGATTGGTAGGAGATTCTGTGCCCGAAAAGGAAAAACCGCCCACCGGAGTGGACGGTCGAGCGCACGTCGGAGACGACGTGCGCTAGCGAATGATCACGATCAGCGGTCGGACGGACGCGGGAGAACAACGCACACGAACAGTGTAGGCCCATCCCCCCGCCCAACCCAATCTCTTTGGACCCGGCCCGGCGATATCTGGAGGTTGCTGGCTAGCCTGCCGTATATGGCCCAACACCATCGGCTGTCGCGGAGCGCATTCGACCGCCTCAAAGCCGAACTGACCGACCTCACCACCCGGGGCCGAATCGAGATTGCCCGCAAGATCGAGACCGCCCGCGAGCTCGGCGACCTCTCCGAAAACGGCGACTACCACGCCGCCAAAGAAGAGCAGGGCAAGATGGAGGGCCGCGTCCGTCACCTGACCCGCCTCCTCGAGACGGCCACGATCGTCGAGGACGTCGATGCCGAATCGGTGCAGCCGGGCTGCGTCGTCAGCGTGCGCTACGAAGGCGACGACGATGTCGAGCGCTACCTCGTCGGCTCCATCGAAGAACGACGCGAGGGTCTCGACGTGGTCTCCCCCGGCTCACCCCTGGGCGCGGCCCTCATCGGCTCCAAGATCGGCGACAACGTCAGCTATAGCTCGCCGGGGGGCACGCTGACGGTTCACGTCGTCAGCATCGATGTCTGACAGTTCCGCCGGCGACACGCGCTGGGAGCCATCGCTTCCGCCCGGGCGATGGATCGAGCTTCCCCAAGAGGGCCGGCTCTTCGTGCGCGAGATCAGTGGTCCGCCCGGAGCGGCAACGATCATTCTGCTGCACGGCTGGACGGCGACGTCCGATCTCAACTGGTTCCCGTCGTTCCGCTCGCTCGGGACGAGGTTCCGAGTGGTCGCGTTCGATCATCGCGGTCACGGTCGAGGGCTGCGCACGCGCCGTCGTTTCCGGCTGAGTGATTGCGCCGACGATGCCGCCGAAGTCGCCAGCGCGCTGGGCATCGAGCGCTTCGTGGTGGTCGGCTATTCGATGGGCGGGGCGGTCGCAACATTGTTGTGGCAACGCCATCGGGCGCGCGTCGACGGTCTCGTGTTGTGCGCGACGGCGTCGACGTTCTTCGACACACGCGCCGATCGCATGCGCCTCGGCCTACTCGACCCCATCTCGCTCGCGACCCGGGCCATGCCGTCGCGCGGCGCGCAACGGCTCTACGAACGCATCGTCTGGACCCAGACCAAAGAACGCAACTATCAACCCTGGATGATCGACGAGATCCGTTCGTGCCATCCCCGGTTGGTGCTCGAAGCCGGTGGCGAACTCGGACGCTTCGATTCACGGCCCTGGCGCTCCCAGATCGACGTGCCGACATCGGTGGTCGTGATGACGAACGACTCGCTCGTGCCGACGTCGCGCCAAGATGCCCTCGCGGCTGCCATTCCGCACGCCGAGCGCTTCACCGTCGACGGCGATCACGTCGCCTGCGTCAGCCGACCCGAAGTGTTCGTGCCCCAACTGATCGATGCGTGCACGAGCGTGATCGATCGCGCCCCTGTCGGACGATGACCGAGCCCGACGACGTCCGCCTACCGCGCTGGGGCCGGATCGCCATCTTGGTGGCCGCAATCCTGCTCATCATCGTCGTCGCGACCAGTGTCGACTTCAGTGGTGACGACGAGCCCGATCGCCCGAACCTCATCGGCTTCGAAAGCACTACGGTCACTCGCTAGCGCATCGCTTGTTCTACGGCGCGCGCGGCGGCCATCACGGCGCGGGCGTAGCGCTTGCCCGGTGTTCGCGTCAGCCGTTCGATCGGGCCCGACACACTGACCGCGGCAACGACGCGGCCGCGGTCGAGTACCGGTGCACTGACCGACGCCACACCGGCCTCGCGTTGGCCCACCGACTCGGCCCAACCGCGCTCGAGCGCCGCGGGCTGCTCGAGCAACACTGCACCGCCCGACCCGGCGCGCAGCGGTAGGGCCGCGCCTTCGTTGACGATGGTGCGCAACCCGTGCGGCGACTGCAACGACGCCACGCAGACGCGCTGCTCACCATCACGCACGTACAGCTGCACGCTCTCTTGCGTCTTGTCGCGCAGATCTCGCAGCGCCGGTAGCGCCACATCGCGGAGTGGGAACGCGTCGGTTGCGGCGCGGCCGAGGGCGACGGCGCGCGGGCCGAGCACGAACCGGCCTTCGTCGTCACGGCGCAACATGCCGTGGGCCTCGAGCGCCACGGCCAACCGATGCACGGTCGGCCGGGCCAGCCCGGTGTCGTAGACCAGCGCGGCCAGAGCCTTCGGTTCGTGCTCCACGGCGGCAATCACGGCCATCGCCTTGTCGAGGACGCCAACATCGCTTATCCTGTCCATAAGTCAAGACTAGTGTCTCATATAATGAGACACAAGAACGAACTTCACGATGGAGAGTCGAGGCAGGCATGGGTAAGACGTTGAGTCAGAAGGTGTGGGATCGCCATGTGGTGCATTCCGCCGAAGGCGAGCCCGATGTGCTCTACATCGATCTGCACCTCGTGCACGAAGTCACGTCGCCGCAGGCCTTCGACGGGCTGCGCCTCAACGGGCGCAAGGTGCGGCGACCCGATCTGACGGTGGCCACCGAGGACCACAACGTGCCGACCGCAGACATCGATCAACCCATCGCGGATCCGATCTCGCGCCGCCAGATCGAAGTCATGCGCCACAACGCCGAAGAGTTCGGCATCACGCTGTATCCGATGGGCCACAAGCAGCAGGGCATCGTGCACGTGATCGGCCCCGAGCAAGGGCTCACGCAACCGGGCATGACGGTCGTGTGCGGTGATTCGCACACGTCGACGCACGGCGCGTTCGGCGCGCTGGCGTTCGGCATCGGCACGAGTGAGGTCGAGCACGTGCTCGCCACGCAGACCTTGCCGCAGATGCGTCCGGGCACGATGGCGATCACCGTCGACGGGGTGTTGGGCAACGGCGCCACGGCCAAAGACGTCACGCTCGCCATCATCGGCACCATCGGTACGGGCGGCGGCATCGGGTCGGTGCTCGAATACCGCGGCTCGGTCTTCCGCGCGCTGTCGATGGAAGGGCGCATGACCGTATGCAACATGTCGATCGAAGCCGGCGCACGCGCGGGGCTCGTCGCTCCCGACGACACCACGTTCGCCTACCTCGAAGGCCGGCAGTTCGCCCCCAAGGGCGAAGCGTGGGAACGCGCGCTCGAAGAATGGCGGTCCCTCGTCACCGACAGCGACGCCACGTTCGACAAAGAAGTCGTGATCGACGGATCAGCCATCGTGCCCCACGTGACATGGGGAACCAACCCCTCACAGGTGATGCGACTCGACGGCTCGATCCCCGACCCCGATTCGTTCGCCGAACCGGCGCAACGCGAGTCGGCGGCGCGGGCGCTCACGTACATGGGCCTCACCGCGGGCGTGCCCGTGCGTGACGTCGCGGTCGACACGGTGTTCATCGGGTCGTGCACCAACAGTCGCATCGAAGACCTGCGCGCCGCGGCCGCGGTGGCCGAAGGGCGCCATGTCGCCAAGGGCATCCGCACGCTGGTGGTGCCCGGTTCGCACGCGGTCAAGACGCAAGCCGAGGCCGAGGGGCTCCACAAGATCTTCCGTGCTGCGGGCTTCGATTGGCGCGAGCCCGGGTGCTCGATGTGTCTCGCCATGAATCCCGACAAGCTCGCTCCGGGCGAGCGGTGCGCGTCGACGTCCAATCGCAACTTCGAAGGGCGTCAAGGCCGCGGTGGCCGCACGCACCTCGTCTCCCCCGCCGTTGCCGCGGCCACGGCGATCGCCGGGCACTTCGCCACGCCGGCCGACCTCTAGAACCAGATCTGTAGAGAAGGGAACTTCACCATGCGAGCTGTACGAATTGTCAGCGGGCGAGCGGTGCCGCTCGATCGTTCCGACGTCGACACCGACCAGATCATCCCCTCCGATTGGCTCAAGCAGGTCGAGCGCACGGGGTTCGAAAAGGGTCTGTTCTCCGAGTGGCGCGACGACCGCAACTTCGTCCTCAACGACGAGCGTTTCGCGGGCGCGAACATTCTCGTCGCCGGGCCCAACTTCGGCACCGGGTCGTCGCGCGAGCACGCCGTGTGGGCGATCCAGCAATACGGATTCGACGCGGTGATCTCACCGCGCTTCGCCGACATCTTTCGCAACAACTGCACCAAGAACGGGCTCGTCCCGGTGCAGGTGACGCCCGAGGTCGGCAAGCAACTGCTGGCCGCGGTCGAGGCCGACCCCTCGCTCGAGATCACGATCGATCTCGAACGGCTCACCGTCGAAGCACCGGCCATCGGCGTGACCGCCTCGTTCCCCATGGACCCGTCCACGCGTGAACGCTTCCTCCAAGGCCTCGACGACATCGGCATCACCCTGCACCACGCCGACGCCATCACCTCGTTCGAGCAGCAGCGCCCCGTGTGGATGCCCGCCGTCAACTGACCCCGCCCTGCAACCTTGGGTGGGCGGGATATTTGGCCGATGGGGAACCGGTGAGCGCGTCGGTACGTCCGATGAGGCGAACCAATCCATCGGAGGACATTCCATGCGCGTGCACCTGCGGATCGCCACGGTCGCCGCTCTCACTCTCGGCGTCGGCCTCGGTGCCTGTTCCAAGGACGACCCGGGTGCGGCGCCCCTCGGGGGTCTCGGCAGCTTGCAGTTCGCGGCCCGGCTGAAGCCCGCCGCCAACTGCGACTCGTTGCTCGATCATCTGCGCGACGAAGCCGCGGCCCACGTGGGGGCCTACGGCCTCAACGGCGGCCCCGTCATGATGTTCGACGCGATGGGCTCGAGCGCCGGCGGCCGCGCGGTCGCCCCCTCCGCGGCACCCGAGTCGAAGAGCACCGCGGGCGACGCGGCAACGGATCAAAGCTTTTCGAACACGAACGTGCAAGAGATCGGCATCGACGAGCCCGACTTGGTCAAGACCGACGGGTCGCGCATCTTGGTCGTAGCCAACGGTGCGTTCCATGTCGTCGATCTGACCGGTGCGAAACCAACCCTCATCGGCACGATCGATCTCGGCGACGACAACTTCCAGCCGACAGAGATTCTCGTCTCGGGCAACCGGGTTCTCGTGTTCGGCACCAGCTTCGGGTTCCGCGGCCGGCCGATCCCCGCGACCGGCAAAGTCGCCGGTGGCATCGCCGCCGACATCGCCCCGGATTCGGGACGCCAATCGTCGACGATCACCGAACTCGACTTGTCGACCCCGACCACGCCACGCGTCGTCAAGCGCCTGCAAGTCGAAGGTGACTACCTCACGGCGCGCCAGATCGGCACGGTCGCCCGCGTGGTCGTGCGTTCGTATCCGCAAGAGCTGCCGTTCGTGTATCCGCAGAACGAGGCCGGCGAAGCGCGCGCCAAGGAACTGAACCAACAAACGGTTCGCGAGTCGAAGCTCGAGGACTGGCTGCCGCTGTACCGCCTCGAAGACAGCGCGGGCAAGCAGCTGCAACAAGGCCAACTCGCGCAGTGCACCAACGTCGACATGCCGACCGAATTCGCCGGTTTCGGCACGCTGTCGGTGCTCACCTTCGACCTCACGAAGACCATCGGTAACGGTGACGCGGTGTCGATCCTCAGCAATGGCGACACGGTCTACGCGTCGGACAAGAACCTCTACGTCGCGACGACGAGCTACATCGCGCCCGACGAGCAACAGACCAGGGACTTCGCTGCGGACTACTCGACGTCGATCCACTCGTTCGACATCAGTGGCAGCAAACCCGCCAGCTACAACGCGTCGGGCACCGTGCCGGGACATCTGCTCAACCAGTTCTCGATGTCCGAATACGACGGCCACCTACGCGCCGCGACCACCAACGGTGCACCGTGGGGCGCAGGAACGGACAGCACCATCACCGTGCTCGAGCGCGACGGCGACCGTCTCGATCGCGTCGGCCAGGTGAGCGGCATGGGCAAGGGCGAGCGCATCTACTCCGTGCGTTACGTCGGTGCGACGGCCTACGTCGTCACGTTCCGCCAGACCGATCCCTTCTACACGGTCGACCTGTCGAACCCGACGGCCCCGCGGGTCGTCGGTGAGCTCAAGATCCCCGGCTACTCGGGCTACCTGCATCCGATCGGCACCAAGTACGTGCTCGGTATCGGCCAAGACGCCAACGCGCAGGGCCGGGTGTCAGGGACGAAGGTCTCGCTGTTCGACGTGAGTGATCTCGCGAACCCGACCGAGATCGCAACGTGGAAGCAGTCCAACAGCAACTCGCAGGCCGAGTACGACCATCACGCGTTCCTCTATTGGGACGAACGCAAGATCGCCGTGCTGCCCGTCTACGGCAACAACGGCAGCAACACCGCCGTCATCTTGTCGATCGATCCGCAAAAGGGCATCGCCGAAGTCGGCCGCATCAGCCATACGCAGGACTCGCCCATCGTGCGCTCACTCGTTGCCGCCGACCAACTCTGGACCGTCTCGAACGAGCGCCTGCAAGCCAACTCGTTCACCGACCTCGCCGTCACCACCCGCATCGACCTCTGACGCCCCGTTCTCGCTGTCGAACGTGGAGATATGTTCCACGTTCGACAGCGAGTTCGGCAGTTCGCGAGCGTTACTCGACGCGGAGTGAGCCGGGGCGGATCACCTTGGACGGATCTTCACCGCTCTCGCGGACCCGGTTGACACGATTGAGCGCGGCGATGAACGCCCGGGCCGAAGCTTCGACGACGTCGGTCGACAGGCCTCGACCCGACACCTTGATCCCGTCGCTCGACTCGAACGACAACGACACGTCGGCGAGCGCATCGACGCCGCCGGTGACCGAGAGGACGTTGTAGTCGGTCAACGTGCCTTCCATGTCGGTGCACGAACGCACGGCCTTGCACGACGCCTCGACCATGCCGTCGCCGGTGGCCGACTCGGTGCAGTCGACACCGTGGATCTTCATGGTGACCGTGGCCGTCGGCGTGCTCGACGTGCCGCCCCGCAGATCGAGTGACACGAGCTCGAACGCCTGCGTCAGATGACCACCGAGCTCCTCGGCGACGAGGGCTTCGAGATCGGCCTCGGAGAGTTGGATCTTGCGATCGGCCAGCTCCTTGAACCGCGTGAATGCCGATTCGAGCGCGTCGCCGTGGATTTCGACGCCCATCTTGTGCAGCGCGTCCTTGAACGCCGCCCGCCCCGAATGCTTGCCCAGCACCAACTTGGACTCGCCCATGCCGACGGCCGCGGGATCCATGATCTCGTAGGTGGTGCGTTCGCGCAGCACACCGTGTTGGTGGATGCCGGCCTCGTGCGAGAACGCGTTGCGGCCGACGACCGCCTTGTTGAACTGCACTGGATAGCCGGTGAGGCGACTCACCATGCGCGACGACCGCGCCAACTCGTCGGTGCGGATACCGGTATCGATGCCGCCGAACGTGTCGGCTCGCGTCTTGAGCGCCATCACGATCTCTTCGAGCGCGGCGTTGCCGGCGCGCTCGCCGATGCCGTTGACCGTGCATTCGATCTGACGGGCGCCGGCGTTCACCGCAGCCAAGCTGTTGGCGACGGCCAAGCCAAGGTCGTTGTGGCAATGCGTAGAGATGACGTAGTCGCCGGCGACCCGCTGACGAATGCGTCGCATCAAGTCTGCCCACTCTTCGGGCGTGGCGTAGCCGACGGTGTCGGGGATGTTGAGTGTCGTTGCGCCTGCAGCAACGGCCGCATCGAGCACGGTGCACATGAACTCGAAGTCGGATCGCGACGCGTCTTCGGGCGAGAACTCGACATCGGCCGTGTAGTTGCGAGCGTGCGCAACGGCGGTCGCGGCCTCGTGCAGCACTTGCTCGGGCGTCATGCGCAGCTTGTGCTTCATATGCGTCTCGCTGGTGGCGATGAACGTATGGATGCGTCGCTTCTCCGCGGGTTCGATTGCTTCCCAGCAACGGTCGATGTCTTTAAGTGCCGTACGGGACAAACCACAGATGACCGGACCCCGCACCGACTTGGCGATCGCCAGCACCGCCTCGAAGTCACCCTGACTGGCGATGGGAAAGCCGGCTTCGATGTAGTCGACACCGAGACGAGCGAGTTGGTCGGCGATCTCGAGCTTTTCACCAACGTCGAGCGAGATTCCGGGAGACTGCTCGCCGTCTCGCAGCGTCGTATCGAAGATGACAACTTTCTCGCTGGCCTGGCTCATCTCATGTCCCTTTTCTCGAACGGCTCTCTCGTGTGTTTGGCCCCAATAACGCAAAAACCCCCTGGGCCGACACGGCGCAGGAGGTTACCGGCGAGCACTATGTGCTCGCCGTTACGTAAGAAGGAGGCTCGACAGCCGAGTTACCTGATGCATTAATTTGGGACTCTAGCCCAACTCTGCGCCGTTCCCGCAACGATGTTCAGAATTTTGCGGAAGCGAAGCCAAGTGGCCCGAGCGGCCTTGCGAACGGTTCGGGGCGGCGGGGCGCCGGGTAGCGTGTCTCCTCACCGGTCCGGGCGCTGCCGCCGTAGGAACCGCAAGAGGAGTACCACCATGGCCCGCCGCGGCAAGAAGAAGTCACTGTTCCGCCGTATCCGACGTCTCCTGTTCCTGGCGTCGGCCGCCGGAGCGATCGTCCGCTTTGCCATGGCTCGGCGTCCCAAGCCGCAGTCGAGCGCGCCCAAGGCCCCGGAATGGACGCCCCTCAAGGCGGCGTCGACCTCGACTACAAAGACCGACGCGACCACCGCAGCCCCGTCCGACACGGCGCCCGCAACTGCGGCGGCCGCCGAATGGATCCCACCGGTCGAGGGTGCCTGCCCGCTCAGCCATCCGGTGAAGGGCAACGTCAACAGCGGCATCTATCACGTGCCCGGCGGCCGGTTCTACGACTCCACCGTGCCCGAGCGTTGCTACCGGGACGAGTCGGCGGCCGAGGCCGACGGCCTGCGGGCGTCCAAACGCTGACCGGGCCCGAGCGGCCGTTAGAGCGGGCAGCCGCGGCCCGAGCGGCCCTCAGAGCGCGAAGCCGGGCCCGCTACGCCAGACCGATGGCGTTGACGGACAAGATGCCCTTGTGCCCAGCGATCTCGGCTTGCACTTCGGCCGACGCACGGACGTCGGTACCGATCACGATCATCGCGGGCACACCATCGGCCGAACGCCCGAGGTGCATGTCGCCAATGTTGATGCGGTGTTGGCCGAGCACCGTGCCGACGAAGCCGACCATGCCCGGTTGATCGGAGTTGCGCACGACCAACATGTGATCGGCGGGCGGCACGTCGACCGAGTGATCGTCGATCGACACGATGCGGTGATCGCCGCGCACCCCCACGAGCGTGCCCCCGAGTGTGTGCCCACCGCCGCGCACCGTGATGCAGTTGACGAAATCTTTGGCTACCGGATTGTTGGACGACTTGATCGTGATGCCACGATCGCGCGCGATGTTGGTGGCGTTGACGTAGGAGACGGGCTCGTCACTCACGTAGGCGAGCATGCCTTTGGTCAACGAGAGCGCGGTGAGCTTGTTGTCGTAGCCGCCGATGTCGCCTTGGAACTCGATCTCGATCGTGTCGGGCAACGTGTCGCACAGAGAGGCGAACAGCCGGCCCAGATTTTCGGCCAACGGCAGGAACGGTCGCACGGTTTCGCTGACGGCACTGGCGTCGACGTTGACCGCGAACGGGACGAAGTCGCCGGCGAGGGCCAGCAACACTTGCTCGGCGATGGTGTCGCCCGCCTTGTCCTGCGCTTCGGCGGTGCTGGCACCGAGGTGCGGCGTGACCACCACGGATTCGAGCGCGAACAGTGGCGACTCGGTCATGGGCTCTTTGTTGAACACGTCGAGCGCAGCACCGGCGATGCGCCCTTCGCGAATCGCATCGGCGAGTGCCTCTTCGTCGACGATGCCACCGCGGGCGACATTGACGACACGCAACGACGGCTTGGCCTTCTTCAAAAGGTCGGCGTTGAGCAGGCCTACGGTCTGCGGCGTCTTCGCCACGTGGATGGTGATGAAGTCGCTCTGTTCGACGAGCGTGTCGAGGTCGACGAGGTCGACCGACAGCTGACGGGCGCGCTCGGCGGAGACGTACGGATCGAACGCGACGAGTCGCATGCCGAATGCCAGTGCTCGTTGCGCCACGAGCTTGCCGATGCGACCGAGGCCGATGATGCCGAGCGTCTTTTCGTAGAGCTCGACACCTTCCCACTTGGTGCGCTCCCACCGACCGGCGCGCAATGCGGAGTGCGCCTGCGGGACGTTGCGCGCTTGGGCGAGGATCAACGCCATCGTGTGCTCGGCCGCCGAGATCACGTTGGACTGTGGCGCGTTGACGACCATCACACCGTGACGTGTGGCGGCCTCGACATCGACGTTGTCGAGACCGATGCCGGCGCGTCCGACGACCACCAACTCTTTGGCGTGGGCGAGCACGTCGGGGGTGACCTGCGTGGCGGAGCGGATGATCAGTGCGTTGGCCGACCCGATCTCGTTCAGGAGCCCGTCAGCCGAGAGTCCCTCGCGGACCACTACGTCGTGGCCGGCGTCACGCAGGCGTTGTAGGCCGGTGTCGGCGATCTTCTCGGTGACCAGGATGAGAGCCATAAGGCTCCAAGTCTGCCCGACGACTGCGCTCGACCAACCCTATTTAGGAGCGTTTTCGATGGTGACGGGGGCAACCGGGTCGCCGAGCACGAACCCGAAGACCTGCGAATAGAAATACGCCTCGGCTTCGAGTGCCCTGATGATGTTGGGACCTTGGCGAAACCCGTGGCCTTCACCGGCAAAGGTGAGATAGGCGTGCGTGAGTCCGCGTGCGGACAACGCATCGACGATCATCTGCGCCTGATTCGGCGGCACGATCTCGTCGTCGAGTCCCTGCAACACGATCAGCGGCGTGGCCAAGTGTTCGAGGTGATGGATGGGACTGCGTGCGATGTAGACATCGCGCGCTTGTGGGTACGGGCCGATCAGTCGATCGAGATACCGGGACTCGAACTTGTGCGTGTCGCGCGCCAAGGCCTCGAGGTCCGCGACGCCGTAGTGACTGGCTCCGGCCGCGAACTCGCCCGGATGGAACGCGAGCGCGGCCAGAACGGTGAAGCCGCCCGCGCTGCCGCCGGTTATCGCGACGCGCCTGCCGTCGACTGCACCATTGTCGACGAGTTGATGCACCGCTGCGATGCAGTCGTCGACATCCGCGATGCCCCACGCGCCCTCGAGCGCGCCGCGGTACCGGCGCCCATAGCCGGTGCTGCCGCGATAGTTGACGTCGACGACCGCAAACCCACGGCTGGTCCAGTAGCGCAGCCCCAGGCTGAGTCGAGTGCGGGCGGCACCGGTCGGGCCACCGTGCGCCATCACGATCAATGGCGGCTTCTCGCCCGCCGGTGCGACGTGTGTCGCGCTCGCCGGTGCGTAGAACAATGCGTGCGCGGTGGCCTCGCCCGACGCGAAGCTGATCGGCTCGGGTGGTGCCAGATACTGAGCATCGAGGCCGAGTTCGCGCGCGCGATGTACGCAGATGATGCCGGCGCTTTCGACCCGATACACGGCCGGTTCGCTGTCATAGGACGCACCGATGAACACGACCCGCCCGTCGACATCGCCCGCCAGTGCGTCGATCGACGTGAGACCGATCTTCGTCGAGACGTCGACGCCGCCGACGATCAACGAGTCACCAGCGGGTTCGCCGCGCACGTAGACGACGCGGCCGTCGCCGAGCAATAGATACCGCGACTGACCGAATGCCCACGGCGGCGCGGCGATCTCGAATTCACCGACGACAACGGGATCAGTCGAACCATCGACACTCAGGCGGTAGAGGTTCCACCAATTGTTGCGGTCAGAGCAGAAGTACAGCGAGCCATCTGGAGCCCACTCCGGTTGCACGATCGACTCGTCGTCGCCACCGGCCACGCAACGAGCGTTGATGACGGCGCCGTCCGCAAAGTCGGCCACCCACAACTCGGTGCTGTCCCATGGCATGTCGGGATGATTCCACTGCACCCACGCCAGCTCTGCGCCATCAACCGACAGTCGCGGCGACGAGTAGAAGTCGGCGCCGGTCGCCAACGTCGACGCGCTCCCCGATGCATCAGTGGCCACCGCCACGATTTCGTTCACCGGCTCTGCGCCGGGAGTGTGCCGCTCGCGCACGCACATGTACCACGCGCCATCGGGTGTGGTCCGTCCGTCGGCAAAGCGATCGGCGATCTCGTCGGTCGGCTCGGCCGTCAGCGCGGTCGCCGAGCCTGCGTGCGCGGACACGTCGATCTGCCACAGGCGTTGGTCGGCGAAGTTGCTGTAGATCAGCGTGCTGTCACGGATCGACCACGCGCCACCGCCGTATTCGTGCACGCGGGTGCGCACGTTGTGGTCGGCCGGCGTGACGTCGGTGAGCTGACCGCCAGCGTCGCGGCGCACGATCACGGCGCGACCGCGCTCGGCCGGTCGCGCTTCGCACCAGTAGATCGAGCCGTCGGTGTCGATCGCGACGTCATCGATGCGCGCCGCGCCATCGACCAACATCGAGGCCGAGATCGGTGATGGCCACGAACCATATGCCGACTCGATCATGCGACGACTACTTCCGGCCGATGAAGTCGGCGATGCGGGTGACACCCTCACCGAGCGCATCGTCGCCGAGCGCGAACGAGAAGCGGAAGTAGCCGGGCGCGCCGAACGCTTCGCCGGGTATGACGGCGACCTTGGCCTCGTCGAGGATGATGGTGGCGAGCTCGCCCGTGGACGTGGCCTTGCGGCCGTTGAAGGTGCGACCGAGCGTGCCTTCGAACGAAGGGAATGCGTAGAACGCGCCTTCGGGTTCTAGGCAGGTGACGCCGTCGATACCCGACAACAGCGCGTGCATCTTCTTGCGCCGGCGATCGAACGCGGCGCGCATCTCGGCGACCGCAGTCAGATCACCGGAGACCGCGGCAAGCGCCGCCGCCTGCGCGACGTTGCAGACGTTGGACGTGCTGTGCGATTGCAGGTTGGTGGCGGCCTTGATCAGATCACTGGGCCCGATCATCCAACCGACGCGCCAGCCCGTCATGGCATAGGTCTTGGCCACGCCGTTGAGGATCACGACGCGGTCGCCGAGCTCGGGCACGATTGTCGCGATCGACGAGAACTCGCGACCGTCGTAGACGAGATGTTCGTAGATCTCGTCGGTGATGACCCAGATGCCTTTGTCGGCGGCCCATCGGCCGATCTCGAGTGTCTGCTCTCGTGAGTAGACCGCGCCGGTGGGGTTGGACGGCGACACGAAGAGCAGCGCTTTGGTGCGCGGCGTGTACGCAGCCTCGAGTTGTTCGACGGTCACCTTGAAGCCTGATGCGATGTCCGTCGGGATCACCACTGATGTCGCGCCGGCGAGCGCGATGGGTTCGGGGTAGGTCGTCCAATACGGTGCCGGCAGCAACACCTCGTCGCCGGGGTTGAGCAGTGCCTCGAACGTGTTGTAGACGGCCTGCTTGCCGCCGTTGGTGACGAGGATGTTGGCCGCCGACGTGGCGTAGCCCGAGTCGCGGGCCGTCTTGGATGCGATCGCTTCGCGCAACTCGGGCAGCCCCGCGGCCGGCGTGTAGCGGTGGTACTTGGGGACACGGCAGGCGGCGACTGCGGCCTCGACGATGTGCGCGGGCGTGGGGAAGTCGGGCTCGCCCGCCCCGAAGCCGATCACCGGTTCACCGGCGGCCTGGAGCGCTTTGGCCTTGGCGTCGACGGCGAGCGTCGCGGATTCGGTGATGGCGCCGATTCGGCGCGAGATTCGTTCGGACATGGCGCGCATGTTTGCACGCGACTCCGCCCGATCACGAAGCAATTGCCGTCATTGCTGGTGACAACTGACGCAAATGACCAAAAAGGGGCGAGTCGGACGGCGGGGACCGGCCATAGTGGTGCAGTGACCACCACCCCCGCGATCACTATCCCGGCCGACCTTCTCCCCCGCGACGGACGCTTCGGCTGCGGCCCCTCCAAGGTGCGGCAGGAGGCGATCGTCGACCTGCTCGGTGCCGCACCCACCTACCTCGGCACGTCGCATCGCCAGCCGACCGTGCAATTCACCGTCGCCGCGTTGCGCAACGGCCTCCACGAGATGTTCGCCTTACCCGACGGGTACGAGGTCATGCTCGGCAACGGCGGATCCACCCTGTTCTGGGACGCCGCGTGCTTCTCGCTGATCGAACGCAAGAGCCAGCACCTGTCCTTCGGCGAGTTCTCGTCCAAGTTCGCCGCCGCCGTCAAGGCCACCCCCTTCCTCGAGGCCCCGCAGATCATCGAATCTCCGGCGGGCACGCGCCCTGACCTCGCGATCTCGGGTGAGATCGACGTCTATGCGCTCACGCAAAATGAGACGTCGACCGGTGTCATGATGCCGCTCGAGCGGCCGGCCGGTGTCGCCGCCAACAAGTCACTCGTCGTGGTCGACGCGACGTCGGGGGCGGGCGGTTTGCGCTTTTACCCGCACAACGTCGACGTCTACTACTTCGCCCCGCAAAAGTGCTTCGCCAGTGACGGCGGCCTCTGGGTGGCTGCAGTGTCGCCGGCCGCGGTCGAGCGCATCGAACGCATCGCACAATCGGGCCGCTGGATTCCCGCGATCCTCGATCTCGATCAAGCGCTACAGAACTCACGCAAGGACCAGACGCTCAACACCCCCGCGTTGGCGACACTCTTCTTGATGGTCCACCAGATCGACTGGATCAACAGCAACGGGGGCCTGTCCTGGGCCGCCGGTCGCTGCGATCGCTCGGCCGAGCACGTCTATTCGTGGGCCGAAGCCAGTGACTACGCCACCCCGTTCGTCACCACGGCGGCCGATCGTTCGCACGTCGTCGCCACCATCGACCTCGACGCATCGATCAGTGCCGACACGGTGGCCAAAGTGCTGCGCAAGAACGGCGTGGTCGATACCGAGTCCTACCGCAAGCTGGGCCGCAACCAGTTGCGCGTCGCGCTCTTCCCCGCCATCGACCCCGAAGATGTCCTGGCCCTGACCCAGTGCATCGACCACGTGGTCGCCGCCTTGTCGTAGTTCTCGCCGGGGCGGCGCCGTGCTTTCGCCGGGGCGGCGCCCGGATCCGATTGAGAATCACACGTCCGATGCCACGCCTAGCCAGCGCACGCTCAAGCCGGGGCGGTGGGGGCCGATGAGAAACATGTGGCGCTCGCGGCATCGGAATCGTCGGTTTCCCCCCGGGCCGGCGCGCTCCATCTGGGCGCAGACCCCTTTGCGGCGCCCTGGCTGACCCGGGTGGGCCGAGCGGTCGCCGTCGCGCTGGCTATCGCGTTCGCGGTGGCCCTCGCGTCAGGGTCGGGCGCCAAAACCGCGACGGGCCGGTTGGGGGGCGACTACCCCGCGTTCTACGCCGCGGGCCGATTGATCACCAGCCCCGACCGCGCCGCCATGTACGACCCCGCGCGACAAGCGGCGACGCAGCAAGGCTTGTTCCCCGGCGACGACGACGACGGCCTGTTGTACTTCGCGTACCCACCGCACACGGCGCTCGCGTACGTGCCGCTGTCGCATCTGCCCTACCGCCTCTCGTACGCACTGCACACGCTGCTGATGGTCGGTGCCACCGCCGCGGCGTTGTATCTCGTGCGCCCCATGTTGCCGATCGTCGATCGTCATTTCGAACTGGCAGTGATCGGTGCAATCGCGTTCTACCCGATGTACCGCGCGATCACGGGCGGACAGAACACTGCGCTCACGCTGTTGTTGCTCGCCGGATCGTGGCGCGCGGTCGCCGCACGACGCGACGTCGTCGGCGGCGTGCTGCTGGGCCTGCTGTTGTTCAAGCCACAGTTCGCGTTGCCGATCATCGGCCTGCATCTGCTCGCTCGTCGCTGGCGGGTGGGCCTCAGCGCGGCGCTCACCGCGGTCGCTTGTTGGGGCGTCGGCGCGGCGCTGCTGGGCGTCGGCTGGCTCGGCCATTGGCTCGACTCGGTGCGCTTCTTCAGCGATCTCGACGCCGACGTCAACCGGCGCAACGCGGTGTCGTTTCTCGGCGTTGCCGACACGGTATTCGGCGTCGGCGACACCACCGGACGCGTGTTGGGCGGCACCCTGGCATTGGCCACTGTCGCCGCGTTGATCCTGTTGTGGCACAACCACGGACGGCGGGACATCTGCGCGCCGATGATCGTCGCGCTACCCGCGATCGTGCTGATTTCGCCGCACGCGATGTTCTACGACGCCGGCCTGCTGGTGCTGCCCATCGGCGCGATGTTGGGCGCTCGCCATGTGCATGTGCGCCAGGCCGCTGTCGTGTTGTGGTGTGTGGGAATGCTCGACGTGTTGAAGCCCGCACTCGGATTGACGCCAGTATTCGCCGTGACGATCGCAGCGTTCGTGATCGCGCTCGTCAATGCCCGTCGCTACGAACCACTGCCGCGCGGGGTGATCGCATGACGTCGACCACGTACCAACTGCTCGAGTACGCGACACCCGAACTGTCGATCGTCATTCCCGCGTACAACGAACAAGCGCGCATCGGACAAACGCTCGACTCGATTGCGTCATTCCTCGCGGATCGGTCGGTGCACTGCGAAGTCATCGTCGTCGACGACGGTTCGACCGACGACACCGGCGCCATCGTCGAAGCGCGGCAGTACGACTTCGTCAGCTTGCGGCTGTTGCGCTGCGAACGCAACGGTGGCAAAGGCCGCGCCGTGCGCCTCGGCATGATGGTGGCGCGGGGCAGGGTGCGCCTGTTCATGGACGCCGACAATTCAACCGATATCCGCGAGTTCGAGCGGCTCAACGACAGCGCGGCCAGCCACGCCACGATCCCCGACGTGGTCATCGCCTCGATCGCCACGCCGGGCAGCCACGTCGAAGGCCCGCAGCCCTGGACACGGTCGGTGCTCGGGCGCATGGGTAGCGCGCTCGTGCAACGCACCGTGTTACCGGGCATCCACGACACACAGCGCGGGTTCAAGCTGTTCACCGCCGAGGCCGCGGACGCGATCTTCTCGCGCTGTCGCATCAACGGCTGGGGCTTCGACATCGAGGTGCTCGCCGTGGCCCGCACTCTCGGCTTCCAGATCCTCGAAGTGCCGGTGCGCTGGCACCACGAAGCAGACAGCCGCGTCGGGGCCACCGCCTATCTGACGACGCTCATCGACGTGGCGCGTGTGCGCCGGCTCGTTCGCAAGACCCGGCGCAGTGCCGGCGAAGAGAACTCAGGGCAAGATGCCGACACGCGCCACGGGTTGCGGGTTGGTTGAGCGGCCTCCGGTCGCGGCCTGCACACCTTCGAGCAACAGATTGCGCAACTCGCGCGGATCGATCAGGTCGTCGAACGTGAGGCTTTGCGCAGCCTTGTAGCTCGACTCGAGTTCGGCCTGCGCGAGCAACGAGGTCGTGTCCTCGCTGGCGTGCGTCGCCTTCGACGACCCGCGTGCCGGCATCGCCCCCATCGTCGCGCCAGGAAATGCATAGCTGCGGCTGTTGCCGGTGAAGCCGAGCAACCCCATGATGCAGCCGCCGAACCCATAGGCCTTGCGGAACGTCACGTGGAATTTGATCGTCGTCGTGCGCATCTGCGCCGCGAACATGCGGCCGCCAAAACGCAAGATCGACTCGCGTTCGGCTTCGCTGCCCGCCATGACACCCGGGTTGTCACCGAGGAAAATCAACGGCACGTGGAACGAGTCGCACACCTCGATGAAGTGTGCGCCCTTCATCGCGCCGTCGGCATCCACCGCTCCCCCTTTTTCGGACGGCTGATTCGCGACGATCCCGACGGGATATCCGCCCAGATGAGCAAGCGCGCACACGATCGTGCGGCCGAAGTCAGGCTGCACTTGAAAGAACTCACCGTTGTCGACAATGACCGACACGACCTCGCGCATGTCGTAGAGACGACGACCGTCGACGGGGACGAGTTCGAGTATCTCGGGTATGAGCCGCGGGCCGCGATCTGATCCGTCGACCCGCACCGGCGCGTAGCCCCACGCCGACGACGGGAAGTAGCTGAGGTAGGCGCGGATCAACTGCAACGCGACCTCGTCGTCTTTGGCAAGGTTGTGCACCGTGCCCGCGGTGACGGCAACCTGTGCGCCGCCGAGCGAATGCTTGTCGATCACTTCGCCCAAGGCTTCTTTCACCAACGGTGGGCCCGCCGTGAACACCGCGCTATTGGCGGCCATCAGGGTCCAGTCGGCGATGGGCACGGCCATGGCGCTATGGCCCGCCGACGCGCCGAGTACCGCAGTGATGAACGGGACGTGACCCGACAAATGCGCCTGGATGACGAGGTCGGTCGGCGCACGCATGTGTGACTGACCCGGCAGCGCCGGTCGATGGCCGGCACCATCGAGGATGAGAATGTGGGGACAGCGTTCCTGCAGCGCGATCTCGGCGATGCGGTAGCGCTTGGCGGTCGAACCACTGCCGATCGAACCGCCGAGCACGGTGAAGTCTTCGCAGCCAACGACGACCGGCCGTCCTTCGATGCGCCCCCACCCACACACGAACGCGTCGCTCGGGATTTCGCCGCCGACCAACGGGCCGATCTCGCGAAAGGTGCCGGGATCGACGAGCAGATCGATACGTTCCCGGGCGGTCAGGCTGCCCCGACCGTGGTGCTTGTCGATCTTTTCGGGGCCACCCATCGCCCGCGACCGCTGCTTGCGATCGGCGAGATCGGCGAGGCGCGGACCCCAGTCATTCGGTAGATCCTCGGTTTCGTTCATCGTGGCCCCCTAGCGACAATTCTGCATGAACTCGGCCAGGAATTCCCGAGCGACCGGCCCTTGCGGATCGAGGCCTTCGTACGATTCGCAGGCAAGGCGGCGCAACTCACTCTGGTCGCACTGCAATTCTTCCGCTCGCTTCTTGAAGCTGGCGAACGGTTCGTCGAGACCGCGGAACGGATTCTCCGGATCGTCGGCCTCGAGGTCCTCGCGCGTCTTCGTACCGAGATCTCTGACGATGTCGCGGACGACTTTGGCCGAGCGGCTGACCAACTCCTCGCAACTGCTCGCGGACGCGGGATCGGTGTCAGTGCCGCCGCGCGTGATCAGAAACCCGACCACCACTGTGATCAGCAGTACGAGCGCGAAGAGGACAGCGCCCCTGCTTGCGTTCACTTGGTGGCGACCTGCAAGGGATAGGCGAGGAACGAGTCGAACTGCCAGAGGTCGTCGGCGGTCGGCGTGGTCTTGCCGCCCCAGGCCGAGAACAACTGCCGGCGCTGGGCCAGCGGGGTCCAGTCGCTCTGCACCGACGGGCAGGGCCCGAGGTACGGATTGGCGATGGAGAGGACTTCGTCGTGCGGGAGATCGTCAGGGACGTTGAAACCTTGGTCGGGATGGTTGATCATCCAGAACACGGCGCCGAGTACCGACGCCGCGACTTGCAACGTCGTGGCGTTTTGACCGGGCACCAGCGCGCGGGTTTCTTCGATGTCGAGCTGCGATCCGACCCACCACGCGTTGAGGTCGTGGCCCATGAGCAACACACCGAGCTCGTCGCGGCCATGGATGACCTCGTCTTGCATGATGCGCAGGCGCGGCTGCAACTCGAGGCCGCGCATGCGCAACTCGTGCAACGAATCCATGGCGGCATCGGTCGGTAGATACGCGTAGTGCACGGTCGGTCGATAGATCGGTCGCTGACCGTCGGTCACGGTGAGATGTTCGGTGATCGACAGGGCCTCGCCGTGGCGGATGACCATGCCGATGATCTGACCGCCGAGCGGAACCCACGAGTAGACGAACGTGTCCATGCCCATCTGCGAGAGGCAGATCTGGCTACACGGGCCGTAGTCGTAGGTGTGCGCGGCCGCGGGCAGGCGTCGCTCGTGGGTGCCCCATCCGAGCTCGGACGGCGCGATGCCCTCCTCGTAGAAACCCTCGATCGACCAGGTGTTGACGAACTCGTCGACTTCTTTCGGACGATTTGTCACCTGCGTGTCGCGCTCGCTGATGTGGATGACCTTGACGCCGGTGTGCATCGCGATGCGGGCGTAGTCGCGCGCCGCGCGAGCGCGCTCGATGGCGCGGCGCCGCGTCGCCGTTAGTTTGACGCGTTTGGCCTTGGTACCTGTTCCCCGCTGAGAGGGCCGCTCGGGCCCTCCGGCGAGCAGGGCGTCGGCGATGTCGTCGAGGGCGGCCTTGGTCCAGTGCGAAACGAGACCGGGATTCGCGCCGTGGTCGACGACGGCGGACGGCCCGGGGTGCGACCACTCGGCGATCTGTCGTCGCAACAGTCGATGGCGGAAGTACAACGTGCGCTCGGTCGGTGGCGTGGAGTCCGCGCTGCCGTAGGGGTCCCATTCTTCGACAGAGGTGTTGATGTAGAGCACACCGTTGTCGTGGCACCACTGCAGGATCGTGCCCGCGTCGATGTTCCAGGCGAGATCGATGAGCAGGTCGCCGGGGCCCAGGTGTTTCGCCAACAACTCGCCGATGTTCTCGGGGGTGATGCGGGCCCGGCGATAGCGCGCACCGGCGGCGAGCGTGTCGGGGATCTTCGAGCGCAGGTCTTCGAAATCCATCACCGTCAGCTTGTGGAAATCCATGTCGAGATGGCGCAGCAACAGCGGTTGCAGGCACTGCGACACCGATCCGCATCCGAGCACGAGCACACGTCCGGGGAACCGCAGCCGGAACTGCGGGATCTTTACCGGACGCCGGGCGGGTGTGGGGCGATTCGATTTCTGGACGGGCATGGGCGCGCGAACACCTCCGAAAGGGGCCTGGGACGGGACCGCCCATCGTAATGGCACGCGCCCGCGCTGGTCGGACACGGGCCCGAGCGGCCCTTTTCAGAGCGGGAGATACGGGCCGGAGCGGGGTCAGCTGCGGACGAGGACGCCCAGGTTCCACCCGACGACGAGGGCGTACCAGACGTTGACCGCGCCGAGCGACCACGCGACACGCTGGGGAACGCGGGTGCGCAACGCCAGCGCCACGACGGCCACGATGCACGAGAACTTGACCAGCGAGGCCTGCATCGTGCTGTCGATCACGCCTTGCATCAACGGATTGGACTCGCTGCCACCGCGACCCAAGACGAGCCGCGTCGTGATGAGATCGGCGATGTTGAGAAAGATCAGCCAGGCCAACAGCGAGTGGCACACTTGCCACGCTTCGAGCCGGGCAACCGACCGGGGCTGTAGGTGAGCGAGGGGCGCGGGACGGGGAGAACTCACTGACGAGACCCTACCAGTTGAAGAGCACCGAAAGATAACGGGAATCGTCAGATACGCATCAAAGGTGGGGCTGGTTCACGATCGGGTGAGGCCTCACGGCTCGCCGAGCACATCCGCGATGATGCGGGCCATCGTGGCCTGCAGGTCCCGGCGCTCGATCCCCCAGTCCTCGAGGCCCCGCCGATGGGCGGCGACGTGGCTCAGCATGGAGGTGAGCACGCCCGCGAGGGCGCGGGCCTCTCGGGCATCGTCGTTCGTCGACGCCGTGGCGACGGCCTCGAGCGCCAGGGTCACGCCGTTGAGGAGCCGGGTGCGAATTTGGCGGAACCGCTGATCGCCCTCGAGCGACGCATGATCGATGACGGTCATGAGCGCGCCGTTGCGCTCCCAGAAGTCCAAGAATCCGTGGGCGAGCGCCCGCGACGACTGCTGCACAGCGGCCGGATCCCAGCGATGGTTGGACACCAACGCTCGCAGCTCCGCGGCACCCTGATCGGCGAGCGACTCGGCCAGTGCCAACACCGCCGCTTCGACGCTGGGGAAATATTGGTAGAACGCGGCCGGCGACGTGCCCGCGGCACGAGCGATATCGACTACGCGCACCGCACGGTACGACGATTCGTCGAGCAGATCGCGGGTGCCGTCGAGCAACCGTTGCCGGGTGTCGCGGCCGCGACGAGAAACGCCGCGGCCGCTACGAACTACTCGATCGGCTTCCACGCCCAGGCTGTCTGGTCGTACTGCATCCACCGCTGGTTGACCCCGTCCCACTGGAGGTAGGCGTTGCGCGCCGCATCCCACTGCGGCTCGCCTGCCGCGGGTGGCGCTGCGGTGGCAACGGGCGCCGACACCACGGGAGGCGCCATCGCCGGCGCCGCGGGGGGACCACCCATCGGCGCGCTCATCGGCGGAGCGCTCATCATCTGGCCTGGTGGCATCGGCGCGCCCGGCATGCCGGCCAGCGCCGGCGCGGCCTTGGCCTTGTTGCGCTTCATCAACACGATGGCCGCAATGATGCCGAGGACAACAAGGGCGATCACTACATAGAGCCATGTCTTGGAGCCGCCGTCGTCACCCGACGAACCCGAGCCCGAAGTCGAGGCCGCGCTCGCGTTGATGCTCTTACCCGCGTCGGTCTTTGCGCCCGCCTTGACCTGTGGCGCACCGGCTTCGGTGCGGGCCTTGAGGGGGCGACTGGTCGCCGGATCGAGGTTCCACACCATGGTGCCGTCGTTCTCGATGAGGTCGGCGTTTTGATCGACCGCACCACCCGGCAACTTCATGCGCACGACGAAGGAGAAGCCCTTCAGGAACTGCTTCATCATCGCCTCGTCGGCACCACTCGACGCGGCACCGGCATCATCTGGGTTCCACTGCGCGTCGAACACCCAGCCGTTGCCCTGCTTCTTGAGTGTGACGTCTTCGAGCGATGCACCACCCGAGGCGCTGGCACCGCCGCCGAGAATGTCGATGGCCTCGTCGACGGTCTTGAACGTCGACGTGACGCGGTAGCCGCAGAAATCACCCTTCTTGTAGGGCTCGATCTTGGCCCCTGCCGGATTTTCGTCCTTGGCCTCATCGAGCGTCTGCTGGCAGATGTCGGTGTTGGCATCGGCCGGATCGGCGTCGGGATCGAGTGCGTTGAGCCCGCCCAACTGCTTGAACAGGTCGGCGTTGACGGCGAACACCGCGCTGTAGGTGCCCGATCCGTCATCGTTGAGGTCGAGTTTGATATCGGCCTGGACGCAACCCGCCGTGAGCACGGCGACCAGCGTCATGAGAATAAGCATCTTCTTGCGCACGGGGTTGCGCCTCCTCGACCGACACAGCGGTCTCGACAACGGTAGCTGCGAGATTAGCGGTCGTCGCTCGGCACGGTTGCGATACGCGCCCTAATGCCGATCACCGTCGAATAAATCGCGCGGCGAACGTACGGAGCCCTTCGAGCGCATTGCTGCTGCGATCCCACGGCGCCACGATGAGCCGATCGACGCCGGCGCGTTGCCAACGATCGAGTTCGTCCTCGTCGCGGCATTCGCCGGAAACCGACACGGTGCCGCGGTGACCTTCGCGCAGGCCCGCTTCGACCGCGCGGAACTGCGCCACGATCGGTGCCGCCGATTCGGGCGTGTGGACCAGGCCCATCCATCCGTCGAGGCGGGCGGCCCTGCGCATCGCCGCTTTGGTCTCACCGCCGACGGCCATCGGCAGCGGATGCTGGATGGGCTTGGGCTCGAAGGCCACCGGCTCGAAATCGAAGAACTCGCCGTGATGCTCGACGACGGGTTCGGTCCACAGCCTCCGGCACACATCGATGCATTCGTCGAGGCGCCGTCCCCGCGATTGCGGATCGAGCCCGGCGGCAGTCCATTCATTTTCTAGCCAACCGGCCCCGATGCCGAGTTCGGCCCGCCCGTTCGACACGACATCGAGTGTCGCGAATCCGCGCGCCGTGATGAACGGATGGCGAATGCCGAGCAGGTAGACGTACACACCGAGACGGATGTGCTGCGTGCAGGCCGCGAAATACGACAGGTACGCGGGCACGTCGAACACCGGCGTGTGCGGATCAACCGGCGGATGCTCTTCGCCCGGCACGAGCTCGCCCGCGATCTGTTGCGGCAACACGAGATGATCCGCGATCCACACCGACTCGTAGCCGAGTTCGTCCGCCAGCATCACCGCCTCGCGCCACAAGGACGGATGCAACCGCACGAGGAGGATGCCGAATCGCATCGGAACGGGACGAATCACCGTGCTGGTCGGTTTCGGTTCGCTCACCGTGCTCGTTGGTTTCGCTTCGCTCACCGTGCTCGTTGGTTTCGCTTCGCTCACAGGGTGAAGCCGCCGTCTTTCTTCGCTTTCCATCCGGCGGCGGCCCATGTGCCGCCGTCGAGATGCACCGTCGAACCCGTCACGAATCGCGCCATGTCACTGGCGAGATACACCACTGCGGCCGCGCAGTCGTAGCTCGAACCGGTTTCGGGCCAGGGTTGCGACTCGACGGCATCGAGGCTGAGCGCGCTGGATGTTTCGCTGAGCACCGAATCGCCCGGCGTCGGGATCACATCGGGAGCGACGCAGTTGACGCGAATACGTTTGGACGCGAGTTCCATCGACAAACTCTTGGACAAATTCGCGACGCCGGCTTTCATCGCCGAGTAGATGGCGAAGCCGGGCCCGGCGCGGTGCGCTTCGACGGACGTGATGTTGACGATGGCGCCACCGTTGGTCATGTGCGGTACACACGAGCGGATGAACAACGTCACGCTGACGAAGTTCTCGCGGATGAGTGCGAGTTCGCCTTTTGTCGCGACCTCGAGGAACGGCGCCCAGAATCCTCCGCCGGCGTTGTTGACGAGGATGTCGATGCGACCGTATTCGCGCGACACACGGTCGATGAACGCACCAACCGCGACTTCGTCACGGACGTCGAGCACTTCGCTCACACAATGGCGTCCGATCGCACGAATCTCGGCTTCGGTCTCGTCGAGCCCGGCGGCGTTGCGATCGCAGATGGCGAGCTCGGCGCCGAAACGCGCCAACGTCAGCGCCGTCGCTTTGCCGATGCCCTGCGCTGCGCCGGTCACGACCGCGATGCGATCGGTGAGCAGCACCGCGCCCGGATCGAGCACGCGGCTGTCCCAGATCGATGGCGTTGATCCGGCAGTCGTCACAGGTCCCCCTTGGGCCCGAGCGGCCCCGCGCACCGCGGAGAGTTCAGCCCGAGCGTGGCCCGAGCATCTTTGCACGCCTCGTCCGCCACTGGTCGGGCACGAGCTCGGCCAGGATCTCGTCGGTGCTCGCGCCCACGGGCTCGGCGGTGCCGCGCGACGGACGGGCCTGTGGTGCCGCCGCAACCGAGGCCGACGGCGCGAGCGACCGTACCGGCTGGGACCCGTGCGCGTAGCGAGCCGCGCGGTACAACGACGCGTCGACGAGATGTCCGCGACTCGCGCCGAGGCACGCCAACCCGGCAACCGCGGCAAACAGGCCCGCGATCGGATCGGCTGCGGCGTCGGCGACGAACAACGGTGGCTCACCGGCGATCACCAACCCGGCGGATACCGCGACGTCGTCGCCGAAGCCGACGCGATTGCGGTACCCGCCGTCGCGTCCGTACGCCGTGATCGACAGCCACGACGAGCCCCGCGCCACCACCGCGGATGGATCGATGCCGAGGCGATCCATCACCCGCGGACGCGACCCTTCGATCACCAGCGACGCGTGATCGATCAGCGCCCGCAAGACAGCAATGTCATCCTCGTCGTCGAAGTCGATGACGATGCAGCGCTTGTCCGCGTTCAACAGATCGAAGAACTCCGCGGTGCCGCGGCGTGCCCCGTCCGCACGGCGCGCGCCTTCGACCTTCACGACGCGCGCGCCGGCTTGTGCCAGCAGACCACCGGCGAGCGGTCCTGCCCACAGCGAGCTCAAGTCGAGCACCAGCGGCACGCGGTCCCTCCCGCGCGCCGGTTCCGACCGTCGGCCTGGTTCGGCCGGCGTGGCTCGTAGCCGCGGGGTTCGACGACGCGTCCCGTCGATCACGTAGGGGCTGGCGACCGCGTCGGCTGCGGCCGGCCAAGCGCCGAGCGCCAAACCGAGTTCGGCCCCGCGAGCGACGAGCGCGGCGATCGAGCGACGGGCGACCGCGCGCTGGGTACCGGCGATGTCGGCCGCGTCATCGATGTCGCCGTCGAGCCACGCGGGCAACAGCGCGACGTCATCGGCCCGCGCCAGGTTGAGCGCGATCCAGCCGTCGGCGGCTCGCACCATCTCGCAGGCACCGCCGACCGCGACCGAGCCTCGGCGCGTGTGGCCGGTGAGCGCGGCCCGTTCGCCGAGCAGCGCCATCGGATCGAGCGCCAGGGTCGTACCGAACGTCGTAGCGGCCAGCAGCTGGACCACGGACCCCGCGGCGATCAGCCGGGCCGGCAGTACCGCAGACGGGCACCCCAACGGCGGGCCGGCAGCTTCACCGGTCAAGGCCATGGCCCCCGACCGCGCCCACGCCTCGGCCCCGTCGAGGTGCGCCGCCACGTCGACGACCGGGAACGGCGGTTCGGTCGCGGCCAACGTGGCCGTCGCGTCGAGCGCACCTTCGGCGCCGGCGTCCACGAGCCCCGGGGTCACCCGCGCCACCCGCACGACGTCGGCCCCGAGCACCTGCAGCAACGCCGCGCTCTCGTCGGCGATCGGGCCCGTCCCCGCGACGACGAATCGACGTCCACCGAGCTGCATCGCGAAAATGCTACCGGACAGCCCTGCTTGCGGTTGTTGTCGCAGTTCTTGCCATGATGAGGGCGCGAAAAGAGAGGAATACGAATGCCAGAGTTGAAAGCGGGGGCCCGCCTCAAGAGCGCGGTCTGCACCACGGAGGTCATCGTCGTCAAGACGCCGGCCGGCAACGTGGACGTGACGTGCGGCGGTGTGGCGATGGTGACCGCGACCGAAACCGTCGAGCGGGGGACCCCCAAGCCCGAGGCTGCCGGCGGCACGGCGCTGGGCAAGCGCTATGTCAACAGCGACGAGACGCTCGAGATCCTGTGCACCAAAGCAGGCGACGGCGCACTGGGCATCGGCAGTACCTTGTTGTCGTTGAAGGAAGCCAAGCCACTCCCCGCGTCCGACTGAGGCACCGCTGCGATGAACCTCATGATGCTGCTCGAGATGGCTGCGAGTGGCTTCGGCGAACGCGTGGCCCTCGGGTCACGTGACGGCACTGGCCTGACCTACGAGCAGCTCTTCGATCGCGCCGGGCGTTCCGCTCGGCTGTTCAGCGACGCCGGCATCGATCGGGTCAGCCTCGTCGACGTGTCGAGTTCCGCGCTGCCCATCGCACTGTTCGGCAGCGCGTGGGCCGGTTTGCCTTTCGTGCCGTTGAACTATCGGTTGACGGCCGAAGAGCTACGCCGGTTGGCGACCGAGGTCGCGCCGTCGATCACCGTGTGCGAGGCGCCGGCGCTGCCCAAACTCTTCGACATCGACGGCGTCGAAGCCATCACGCGTGACGACTTCTTCGCCCGCGTCGAGGGCACCGATCTGGCCGAGCCCGAGTGGGACATGGATCCCGACGGCATCGCGGTGTTGCTCTACACGAGCGGCACGACCGGTATGCCCAAGGCGGCGGTGCTGCGCCACAAGCATCTCGTGTCGTACATCTTCATGTCGGTCGAGTTCATGGGAGCCGACGAAGACGAAGCAACACTGATCTCGGTGCCGCCGTATCACGTCGCCGGTATGGCCGCGATCTTGTCGTCGGTCTACGCGGGGCGGCGCATCGTGCAGCTGCCGTCGTTCACCGCGGCCGATTGGGTCGAGACCGCGCGCCGCGAAGGCGTGACCCACGCGATGGTGGTGCCGACAATGTTGTCGCGCATCGTGGACTACATCGAGACCCACGACATCGGCGGCATCCCCACGTTGCGGGCGCTGTCCTACGGGGGCGGCAAGATGCCGCTGCCGGTCATCGAAAAAGCACTCGACATGATGCCCAACTGTGCGTTCGTCAACGCCTACGGGTTGACCGAGACGAGCTCCACGGTGTGCATCCTCGGCCCCGACGACCATCGCAGTGCGCGCGCGGCAACTGATCCAATCGAGCGCAAGCGACTCACATCGGTGGGTCGGCCACTGCCGGCCATCGAGTTGTCGATCCGTGACGAAGAAGGCGCCGAAGTCGGCGCCGGCACGCGCGGCGAAGTGTGGGTCCGCGGCGAGCAGGTGTCGGGCGAGTACCTCGGCCGTGGGTCGCAATGCAATGCCGAAGGCTGGTTCCCCACCAAAGACGGCGGCTACCTCGACCCTGACGGCTACCTGTTCCTCGAAGGACGCGTCGACGACATCATCATCCGCGGCGGCGAAAACATGTCACCGGGCGAGATCGAAGATGTGCTCATCGGGCATCCACTCGTGGCCGACGCCGCCGCCATCGGTATCCCCGACCGGCAATGGGGCGAAAAGATCGTGGCGGTCATCGTGCCCAAGCAAGGCGCCGCAGTCACCGGTGAAGAACTGCGCGACTGGGTCACCCAACATCTGCGGTCATCGCGTTCGCCCGAAGTCATCGAGTTCCGCGACGAACTGCCCTACAACGACATGGGCAAGTTGTTGCGCCGGGTCCTGCGCCTCGAACTCGCCCACCTCGGCGACATGTGACAGCAGCGGCGGTGCAGCGCATCCTTTCGCCCGCCGCGCTCGACGAACTCCTCGCGACACCAACTGCGCGCAGTGAACTCTCCGTGTTGCTCGGTGACGCGACCATCGCCGTCGACTGTTCGGCCGCGCGACCAGCGGACCGCACGCTCGAGATACTGCGCACGCTGCCAATCGTGGCGATCGGCGTCGGCGGGCCTCACGACGCGTTCGACGTCGTCGTCGCCGGCGAGGACGAACTCCTCTCACTGACGAGTGCGATCGTTGCGAACCCAAACGCTTCGGTCGCGCTGGTGCAACTCTTGCGTCTCGGCGACACGCTCGCGCCACTCGACGCTCTGGTCGCCGAATCTCTCGCCTACGCGACGTTGCAAGGCGGGTCCGAGTTCGCTCGTTGGCTGGCGGCCCGGGGCGCCCGTGTGCGCCGGCCCGAACCGCAACCGCCGATAGAAGTCACGCGCGACGGTGACTTGTTGAGGGTCGTGCTCAACCGACCGCGCGTGCACAACCTCTACAACGCGGCCATGCGCGACGCGTTGGTCGAGGCGCTCATCGTCGCAACCGCGGACCCGCAACTGCACGTCGAGATGTCGGGTGCCGGTCGATCGTTCTGCGCGGGTGGTGACCTTGCCGAGTTCGGATCGGCGAGCGACGCGACGACGGCGCACCTGATTCGATCCACCGCGAACGCGGCGCCCTATCTGCTGGCGATCGCTGATCGACTTTCGGTGACCGCGCACGGTGCCAGCGTCGGCGCCGGGATCGAGCTCGCCGCGTTCGCCCACCGCATCACGGCCGCGCCCGATGCGTTCTTCCAATTGCCCGAAGTGTCGATGGGCCTCGTCCCGGGTGCCGGCGGCACCGTGTCGATCACGAGGCGCATCGGCCGGCAGCGCGCCGCATGGATGGCATTGACCGGCGCGCGCGTCGACGCGGCGACCGCCCGCGAGTGGGGCCTGGTCGACTCGATCAGCTGAGCGGTCGGGCGCGTTCGGGCGGGCGCTACGCGACCGGGCCGAGCCCGAGTCGTTTGCGTACCTCGGGCCGGCGCAGTGGCGGCAATGTCAACGGCGGTTGACGCCGCGCGGGCACGCGCGCGAGCAGCGTTTCGGAGATCGCAGCGATCTCGAGCGCGGCGGCCTGCATCTGCTCGGCGACCGCCGGGTTCGGCTTGGTGATGCCGGTGATCTTGCGCACGAACTGCATCGCAGCCGCTTCGATCTCGTCACGGGTGGCCGGTGGCTCGAGCCCGCGCAACTCGGTGATGTTTCGACACATGCGCGCAGTGTACGGGCCCGTTCTGGCAGTCAAACGTCGGACTGAGCGCGACGTTTGACTGCCAGAACGTGGGGTGAAACGGGAGGGGTGAAACGGGCGGGTCAGGGGTTGACGCAGCGGGCCGCGGTGATCAGCGGCAGGTCTTTGTAGGTGACGACGCCGGGGGGCGCGGCGACGACGTGCGGGATCGCATGCACCGTCGGCATGGCGGTCATCAACATCGCCAGGCCCATCAGCACCTCGGAATTGGTCTCGCCTTTGGGCGGCGCTCCCACCATCGTCATCTTCACGTTGGGCACGCCGTCGATGTCGAAATGCCACCCGTGGCGGATCGGCCAATTGGGCTCGACGCGCTCGGTCATCTTCCAGATGCTGCCGAGCTCGATGACTTCGACGCCGTTGGCGATACCGACCCATCGATTGCGCAATCCGGCAACGTGGCCCTTCGCGATCTTCATGAAGCCGAGATCGAGGTCCTCGGTCGCCAGCGCGACATCGGGCGCGTAGACGACTTCGTCGAGCGGTAACTCCAGCGCGTCGGCCATCATCACAACCGCATCCTCGAACGCCGTGGTCCCGCGTCGAAACCGCTCGTACAGATCTGGCTCGTCGGGCGCGTGACCGAAGGCCACGGTCTCCCACAACTCAGGCGAGTTGTACCCCGAGCATTCGGCTTCTTCCCAGATCGAGATGCGCCGCACCTCGCGGCACACGCCCGTCGCAGTCAAGGCCAACTGGTTGACGAACCCGGGGTTCACGCCGCTGCCGAACAGCGAGGCGCCACCGCGCCTGCCGGCCTCGTCGAAACGGTCCTTCGCGCCCCACCAGTGACCCGTGATGAGATTGGCGGTGCTGACGACGTTGACGCCCGCTTCGAGGAACCGGCAGAGCGTGTCGACGTGTTGCGCGATCGTGGTCGGGTCGAGGATGGGGTAATAACCGACGACATCGGGCTTCAGCGCCAGCAACGCGTCGAGGTCATCGGTCGCAGCGATGCCAAGCGCCGGCCGACCGATCAGTTCACCGACGTCGCGGCCCACCTTCTCGGCGCTCCACGCGTACGCGCCCACGAGCTCCATGTCCGGATGGTCGAGGATGGCCCGACCCGCGAACTTGGCGACGTGCCCCGTGGTCCACAACACGACGCGTACTGTGCGGCTCCGCCGCAACGGGTCGGCGGCTTCGCCGCGGGAATGCTTGATTGCGAGTTCGCCAGTGTCCGTAGATCGCGGCATCTACCTGTTACAGCCTTTCGATGATGGTGACGTTGGCTTGGCCGCCGCCTTCGCACATCGTCTGCAGGCCGAAACGGCCACCGGTGCGCTCGAGTTCGTTGAGCAACGTGGTCATCAGTCGACAGCCGGTTGCGCCGAGCGGATGACCGAGCGCGATGGCGCCGCCGTTGACGTTGACCTTGGCGTGCGGGATGTCGCACTCGCGCATCCAGGCCAGCACCACGGGTGCGAATGCTTCGTTGCATTCGAACAGGTCGATGTCGTCGACGGTCATCTTGGCCTTGGCCAGCGCGTACTTGGTTGCCGCGATCGGACCGGTGAGCATGTAGATCGGATCATCGCCGCGCACGCTCATGTGATGGATGCGCGCCCGGGGCTTGAGCCCGTGCGTCTTGACCGCGGATTCTGATGCGACGAGCATCGCCGAAGAGGCGTCGGAGATCTGCGACGACACCGCCGCGGTGAGCCGCCCGCCTTCGACGAGCGTGCGCAGGGTGCGCATCTTTTCGATGGTCGTGTCGCGGCGCGGGCCTTCGTCGCGGTCGACGCCGTTGAGGGCCACGATCTCGTGGTCGAAGCGGCCCTCGTCCTGTGCCCTGATCGCCCGCTGGTGCGACTCGAAGGCAAACGCTTCCATCTGGTCGCGTGTGACATCCCACTTTTCGGCGATCATCTCGGCCCCACGGAACTGCGACACCTCTTGGGTGCCGTACCGCTCGACCCAGCCGACCGATCCGCTGAACGGATCGGAGAAGCCCATCGGCTCGGTGACCGTCAGGGCGAAGCCGATGGGGATCATCGACATGTTTTGCACGCCGCCCGCAACGACCAAGTCGTTGACGCCCGCCATCACCGACTGCGCCGCGAACGAGATGGCCTGCTGGGCCGACCCACACTGGCGGTCGATGGTGACCCCCGGGATCTCTTGTGGCAACCCCGCCGCCAACCAGGCCGTGCGGGCAATGTCGCCCGCCTGCGGGCCGATCTGGTCGACACAACCGAACATCACGTCGTCGATCGCCAACGGGTCGACACCAGTGCGTTGCAGCACCGCCTTGATGGCGTGGGCACCGAGGTCCGCGGGATGCACCTTTGACAGGCCACCATTGCGCCGGCCAACCGGGGTGCGGACGGTGTCGATGATGTAGGCCTCGGTCATGACTGGCTCCTCGTTCTCGTGTGCAAGGTCTAGCGGCCGGTGACCAACAAACCAACACCGTTGGTCGTGGCGGCCAGGCGTGTGCCGACGGCCGATTGGTAATCCGGCGAGCCGTACCAGTCGTCGAACGCCTCTTTGGTTTCGAACTCGAGGATGACCGTTTGGTGGCCCGACCGCTCGCCCTCGACGCGGGTGGTCGACGGATCGAGCGCCAGCACCTTGAACGTGCGACCGGCGAAGCTGGCGCCGGCCAAGGATTGGTAGCTCTTGTAACCATCGGCGTCGGCGACGTCGTAGTTGAAGATTGCGTACACCGCCATTATTTGGGCTCCCTTGGTAGGCCGAGCACGCGCTCGCCGATCACGTTGCGCTGGATCTCGTTGGACCCTGCGTAGATCGTGTGCGCCCGCGAGTAGAGGAACGTTCGCTGCATGGGCGCCAGCGGATACTCGACGGCACCCGGCTCGTGCGACACCGTGCCGTCACTGCCGGCCGCGAGCGCAGCGGCACCCATCACTTCGAGCATCACTTCGCCGAAGCGACGGTGCCAGTTGGACCAGTAGAGCTTGCCGATCGACATTTCGGGACCGGGAACACCGCCCCCGTCGACCACGGTGAGCATGCGCAGATTGGAATACCGCATGATCTCGAGCCCGCCGTACATGTCGGCCAACTTCTGGCGGATGATCGGATCGTCGGCGGCGCCGGTCTTCTTCGCATAGTTGACGAGATCGTCGAATTCGCGACGGAACGCCAGTTGTTGACCGAGGGTCGATGCGCCCCGCTCGAAACCGAGCGTGCCCATTGCGACTTCCCAGCCGCGGCCGACTTCGCCGACCACCATGTCGGTGCGCGTGCGAGCGTCGGTGAAGAACACCTCGTTGAACTCGGCGCCTCCGGTGATCTGCACGATCGGTCGTATCTCGATGCCGGATTGATCCATCGGCACCATCATGTAGGACAGCCCGTTGTGGCGTTTCGATTGCGCATCGGTGCGACACACGAGGAAACACCATTGCGAGTACTGCGCCAGCGACGTCCACACCTTTTGGCCGTTGATGACCCATTCGTCCCCGTCGAGCACGGCCTTCGTCTGCACGTTGGCCAAGTCGGAACCGGCGTTGGGTTCGCTATAGCCCTGGCACCACATCTCTTGACCCGAGAGGATCTTCGGGATGAAGCGGCGCTTTTGCGCTTGGGTGCCGTACGCCATGATCGTCGGGCCCGCCAGCGTGACGCCCATGTTGGGTATGCGATGCGGCGCGCGCGACTCGACATAGGTCATGAAGAAGATGACCTGCTCGGACAGCGAGCACTCGCGCCCCCCGATTTCCTTGGGGTAATCGATGCCCAACCAGCCACCTTTGGCGAGCTCGCGCTCCCAGTCGAGCAACGTCTCGAACGGGATGTCTTCTTGGCCCATCCCACCGCGTCCACGCAGCGCAGCGAACTCGCCCACCATGTGCTCTTCGAGCCAGGTGCGAGCTTCGTCTTTGAAGGCGACTTCCGCCGGCGTCAGTTGAAAATCCACGGTCCCTGACGTTATCGCTCCTGTCCCCGCCAAACCCAACGGCCGGAGAACACTCACCCGGCGGGTCGCCTCTACGATGCCCAGAAAGCGACGTGACGACCTGGGGGAGCCGATGAGTCAACGTCCCGCACCTACAATGACACTCGAGGAGGCGTACGGCCGGCTCACCGCGCCCGGCGCCCCGTTCGAGATCGTCGTCGAGGAGGTGCTCGGCGAAGAGGAGCGGGTCTTCAAGAACCGCCCTCGCCATTTGCGTCATTGGTTGGAAAGGTCGGCCGAGTTCGGCGACCGTGAGTGTTGGGTCTTCGACGATGGACGGACGCTGACCTATCGCGAGCACATCCGAGCGGTGGCCGCCGTGGCCGATGGGCTGCGTACCCGTTTCGGCATCGGCAAGGGCGATCGCATCGCCGTGCTCGGATCCAACAGCCTCGAATGGGTGCTGAGTTTCTGGGCGGCCACGTCGCTCGGTGCCGTCACCTGCGCCATGAACGGGTGGTGGCAGCCCGACGAGATCGTCTACGGACTCGAGTTGGCCAAGCCCAAGGTCTTGATCGTCGACGCGAAGCGCTACCAACGCATCGCCGACCGCCCGATCGACGCACCCGTGGTCGTCATCGAGCGCGACTACGCCGACATGCTCTGGGACCCGACCGTCGACGTCGCGCTACCGAGCGACCCGATCGACGAGGACGATCCCGTCGCCATCTTGTTCACGTCGGGTACGACGGGTCGGCCCAAGGGTGCGATCAGCACGCACCGCAACCTGGTCTGCTTCGTACAGATCTCGACGCTGTCGGGCGCCGCCCGCGCCATGCAGTACCCGGCGCCGCCCGATGCCCCGCCGGCGCCCGCCGCGACCAACGTGGTCTCCGCACCCCTGTTTCACGTGTCAGGTCTTCAGTCCGCGGCGATCTCGGGTATCGCGCACGGTATCCGCTACATATGGACGACCGGACGGTTCGACCCCAAGCAGATTCTCGAGATCACGGCCCGCGAGAAGATCACGCGCATGGGCGGCATCACCACGCAGGTGTGGCGCATCCTCGAACATCCGGACTTCGACAAGTACGACCTCTCGCACGTCACGGCGATGGGTGGCGGCGGATCGATCTTCTCGCCTGAACTGCAGCGCGCCATGCGCGAGAAGTTGCCCAACGCGGCGGCGAACTTCAGCATCGGGTACGGCCTCACCGAGTGCGGCGGGCTGTGCACGATGGCCAACTCCGAAATGCTCGAAGCGCATCCGGATGCGTGCATGGGCAAGGCGATCCCGACGGCGCAGGTCGCGATCATCGACGACGACGGCAACATGCTGGGCGTCGGCGAAGTCGGCAACGTCTGCATCAAAGGTCCGATGGTGATGCCCGGCTATTGGGACAACCCGCGTGCGACTGCCGACGCGTTCTTTCCCGGCCGTTGGTTGAAGTCGGGCGACTTCGGCTGGATCGACGGCGAAAACCTGCTCTACTTGGCGACGCGCAAGCGCGACATGATCATCCGCGGTGGCGAGAACATCTATCCCATCGAGATCGAGAATCGCCTCGACGATCACCCGGCGGTCGGCGAAGCCGCGGTCGTCGGCGTCGATCATCGCACGCTCGGACAGCAGGTCAAAGCGGTCGTCGTGCCGCGCCCCGGCGTGCCGGTCAACGAGCGAGAACTCTCCGAATGGGTCGGCGCCACGCTGGCGTACTACAAGGTTCCCGAATTCTGGGAGATTCGAGACGAGCCCCTCCCGCGCAATGCCACCGGCAAAGTGATGAAACACGTACTGACTGGTGAAGCCGAGAACACGATGATCGAGGAGTAGCGAGTGCTGGCCGAAGTATTGAACCGCGCGGCTGTCGAGTTCCCCGACCGCATCGCGTACGCGTCGGCAGAAGGTTGGGGCGCGACGTTCCGCCAACTCGATCAATTCAGCGACGAGTGCGCGGTCTGGTTGGCGGCCCACGCGGGTGTGCGTGAAGGTGATGTCGTATCGCTCGTGATGCCGTCGACGATCGAGTACATCGTGCTCTTCGGCGCGCTGGCCAAACTCGGCGCGACAACTGCGGGGGTCAACTCGTTACTCACGGCGCGAGAGCGCGCCGGCGCGCTCGAGTGCGCCCAGCCCAGCCTCGTCATCGCCGATCCCGAGTTGACCGATGGTTTGCCCGCCAACGTGCCGGTGCTCGAAATCGTCAGCGGCGACAACGCCGAGGACATGGTGCGTACGATGCGAGTGCGCAACGAGGCGCCACCGGTACTGCCCCCCGATCCGCAGCGCGGGTTCACCATCTGCTTCACGTCCGGATCGACCGGTATGCCCAAGGGTGCGCTGTTCCGCGAAGCGCAGATCCGCGCGATCGCGGTTTCGGACACCGGCGGCAGCGGCTCGTGGGGCCAAGGCACGCACAGCATCGCGTCGACGCAATTCGCACACGTCGGCGGCATGACGAAGATCCCGTGGATGCTGGCCGGTGGGGGCACCATCCATCTGATGACACGCTGGCGGGCACAGACCGTGATGCAACTGGTCCAGAAATACCGCATGCCCGCGCTCAACGGCGGACCGACGCAGATCGCGCTCATGCTGCGCCAACCCGACTTCGACAGCTACGACTTCAGTTCGGTCAAGGCGATCGTGTCGGGCACCGGCCCGTCGTCGCCGGGGCTCATTCGCGAAGCGCGTGAGCGCTTTCACGCGCCGTATTCGGTGCGCTACTCGTCGACTGAATCGGGGGGTGTGGGCACGCTCACCGCGCTCGATGCACCGGACGAAGAAGCGCTCTACACCATCGGCCGTCCCCGGCCCGGGGTCGAAGCGATGATCGCGGACGACGATCTGCGCGAGTTGCCGGTCGGTGAGATCGGCGAGATGTGCATGCGCTCGCCGTGCAACATGGCCGAGTACTGGCACAATCCCGAAGAGACCGCGCGGACGCTCGTCGGCGACGGATGGCTGCGTACCGGCGATCTCGGCTACAAGGACGAAGCGGGTTGCTTCCGTCTGGCCGGACGCAAGAAAGAGATGTTCATCCGCGGCGGCTACAACGTGTACCCGCTCGAGGTCGAAAAGGTGCTCTCGACGCACCCCAAGGTCGCCGAGGTTGCGATCGTGCCGCGCGCCGACGAAGTGATGACCGAAATCGGTGTGGCCATCGTCGTCCCGGTCGACCCCAACGATCCGCCCACACTCGACGAGTTGCGCACGCACGGCGCCGTCGGGTTGGCGCGCTACAAGCTGCCCGAGCGCATTCGCATCATCGACGAGATGCCGCTCAACGCCACGCACAAACTCGACCGGCGCACACTGGCCGAGCTCGAACGGGCCAACGCCGACAGTTAGCGGCGCGGGCGCTTGTGTCGCTCGGTCGGCTGTTCGGCAATCTCTGCCGCGAGCGCGCGGTAGCGCAACAGGCGCCGCGGATCGAGCGTGCCGTCCGCGACCGCTTGTTGGACCGCGCACTGCGGTTCGCTGCCGTGCCCGCAGTTGGCGAACCGGCACTCCCGCGCCAGGTCGTCGATATCGGCGAACACCCGGTGCAACGTGTCTTCGGATGCCATCAGCCCAACCGCGCGTATGCCCGGTGTATCGATCACCGCGCCGCCACGGGGAATCACGTGTATTTCTCGGGCCACCGTGGTGTGCCGGCCTTTGGCATCGCGCTGGCGCACCCTGCCGGTGGCCTGTACGGCTTCGCCGACGAGCAGATTCAAGAGATTCGACTTGCCCGCACCGGATTCGCCGACCAACGCCGCCGTCGACCCGATCGGGATACGCCGCCGTAATTCGAACACCCCCCGCCCGTCGACGCGGCTGACATCGACGACCGCGGTCGCGCCACCGAGCGCACGGGCAATGCCTCGCGCTTCGTAGAGGTCGTCGAGATCGCTCTTCGTCAAGACGATGATCGGCTCGGCCCCGCTGTCCCACGCCATGATCAAGAGGCGCTCGAGCCGACCGGGAGGCAATCGCCGATCGAGCCCGTGCACGATCGCGACGCTGTCGACGTTGGCCACCATCACCTGTTCGGCGACGCGCTCCCCCGGATCACGCCGCGTGAGTGTGTGCCGGCGCGACAGCACGGCGGCGATCCGCGCTGCGGAGTCGGCCGCGTCGTCGACGACGGCAATCCAGTCGCCCGTGACCGGCGCAGTCGCTCCTTGCGCTCGAGTCGAGTCAGAGATCACGCGTTCGCGGCCCCGGGCGGACACGACGTCGCATTCGCCGCGATCGACGCGCACGATGCGGGCCGGCCGCACCCCCGGCAGCTTCAGCGCGTGGAGTACCTCGTTCCACTGATTGTCCCAACCCAGTGCGCGTAACAGTCCCGCTCCGCCGGGGCCGCTCGGGCCCTGCGCGTCGGTGTTGCCCATCAGCGCGTTGTTGCCTTCAGCGCGCGCATGTCGGCCATGACCGCCGCGCTGTCGTAGCTCGCGTCCCAGTCGGCGCCGGCGAACTCGCGATAGCAGCGGTGCACGTTGGCGGCGAGACGGAACGGTTCGTTCCACGTCGCGTACGGGCCGAGCTCGATGCGCATACTTGCTTCGAGTGGCGTACGGCCAGCCGACCAATGGTCATGCGACTCACGACGGACGTATTCGAGGTACTCGCGCATAGAACGCACGCCCTCGACTCCACACACCGGACCATGACCGGGGACGACCCACTGCGGCGCCAGCGACTCGATACGTGCGAGCGCATCGATCCAGTGCTGCGTCGACCCTTCCCAACCGATCGGTGTGCAGCGATGAAAGAACACGTCGCCCGCGAACACGATGCCCGGTTCGGGCGCGTGCACCACGACGTCGCCCTCGGTGTGTGCGGGACCGACGTAGATGACATCGATCGCCATGCCATCGAGGTCGTATCGGCGATCAGCATCGAGCACGGTCGTCGGCGGTGTGAGCACGACGTCGGAGAAGTCGAACGGTGAGAACTCGTGCACCAGATCGCGCAGGTGCTCGGGCGGGTCGGTCATCGTGCGGATGGCCTCGGCCTGTGCCGGCGAGAAGTCGGAGAAACGGTCTGCGCAACCGCGGTGCGCGATGATCTCGGCACCGCGGAAGAGTTGATTGCCCCAGCAGTGATCGCCGTTGTGGTGGGTGTTGACGAGGCGCTGCGCGGGCGCCGGATGCACTGTCGCGTAGAGGTCGACCATCTGACGAGTGAGAGTCACGTCGTAGAGCGTGTCGATGACGAACCCGCCACCGCGGGCGACGAACCCCGAGTTGCTCCAGCCGAGACCGCGGTCCTCTTGCTCGCAGGCGTAGACATCGCGGTCCAGTTGTCGCAGTTCCATGGCCTACGGATGTTACCGACTACCGCTGGCGGATTATCGGTGGCCCAGGCAAGCACTGACGACGGGAACCTTCGGGCGAGGCGTAACGTTGCACCGAGCCGACGGAACACACTGAGTATGACCAAGACCATCCCTACCGCGGCGCCGCGGGGCGCCCCACCGACACCACACGATGCGATTCCTGCCTCGCTTGCCGCGATCGCGGGTGTCCTGGGTGCCGCCGTCGCGCTGGCTACCGGAGAACTGTTCTCGGGCTTCTCCCGGTCGATCCCGTCGCTCGTGCTGGCGGTGGGTGACGTATTCGTCGACAACACGCCGGGCGACGCGACCGAGACCGCGATCCGCACCCTCGGCACCAACGACAAGCCATTCCTCTTGACCACCATCGTCGTCGCGTCGTTGGCACTCGGTGCACTCGTCGGTGTGGTCGCGCGGCGGCAACGAAACAAGGTCGCGATCTCACTTGCGGGCTTCGGCCTCATCGGCGGGTGGGCCGCAGCACGGGTGCCGGGCGCGTCGACGCTGTGGTCATGGACGAGCGCCGTGATCTCCGCGGCGCTGGGCGCGCTCGTGATCCTCGGGTTGTTGCGGGCACTCGACAACGCCGCGGCGAGAGCACAGCGCAGCCGGCGCGCTGTGTCCCCCGCAGCATCGCGTCGAGCCTTCTTGACCTACAGCAGTGGCGCAGCGGTAGTCGCGCTCTCGGCCACCGGTGTCGGTAGAGCGTTGCGCAGCAGCCGATCGGTATCAGGCGCGCGTGAACTCATAGCGGCGCGCGGTGTCGACATCGTCGGCTCACCGGCCGACGCCGCTGTCGCGCAGCTGTCCAACCTCGACTCCGTCGCGGGTCTATCGAGCTACATCACCCCGATCGCAAACAACGGGTTCTATCGCATCGACACCGCGCTCGAAATCCCCCAGGTGGACCCGACAACGTGGAAGCTGAAGGTCGGTGGGTTGGTCGACAACCCGTTCGAGATCACCTATGACGAGATCCTCGCCATGCCGCAAGAAGAACACGTCATCACCTTGTCGTGCGTATCGAACGAGATCGGCGGCCCGTTGGTCGGCAACGCCGTGTGGGGCGGGGTGCCCCTGCGCGCCTTGCTCGAACGAGCAAAGGTGCGCTCGACCGGTGTCCAGGTGGTCGGGCGGTCGGTCGACGACTTCACCGCCGGCTTTCCCACCGAGATCGCGCTCGACGGTCGCCACGCCATGCTCGCGGTCGCGATGAACGGTCAGCCGCTGCCGCTGCGCCACGGCTTCCCTGCGCGGCTCGTGGTGCCCGGGCTCTATGGCTATGTCTCGGCGGTCAAGTGGATCAAGGAGATCCGCCTCGAGTCGGCCGACTACGACGGTTACTGGATACCGCGCGGATGGTCCAAGCTCGGTCCGATGAAGACGATGTCGCGCATCGACGTGCCCCGTGACCGCGCGCGCACCGCACCGGGTCGTACCGCCGTCGCCGGCGTGGCGTGGTCACCGACGCGAGGCATCGCCGCGGTCGAGGTGCAAGTCGACGGGGGCGCGTGGATGCCGGCAAAGCTCGGCGGCGCGGTCACCGCCGAGACATGGCTGCAATGGGTCTACGAGTGGGACGCCACTCCGGGCAAGCACGTGCTGCGCGTGCGCGCCACCGACAAGTCGGGTGCCCTGCAGTCGAGCAGCTTCGTCGACCCCCGCCCGGACGGCGCGGAAGGCTTCCACGAGATCACCATCACCGTGGGCTGACACGCGGCGCTTGCGTGCCGCGAGTCTCGCGAGTCGCGCTAGTTGGTGTGCTTGGACGAGGCGGGCACCTTGCGCGATCGGTGTCCTCCGGACAGCGGATCGAACGCGAACGGGTCACCTTGGCGCGCCCGGCGGCGTCGTTCGAGCACGAGCGGCAGCCGGGTCATGGACTCACCGAGCACGCTCGGCTCGCGCACCATCTGCCACATCGCCTTGTGGAAGTGGCGTGCCTTGATCGAATTGGTGAACGTCGCGTACGACGACAACAGCGCCATACGCCGCATGTGATAGCGGGCGTAGTCCGCCGCCTCGGGATCGGTCGCCGCGAGATCCGATGCCAAGAAGGCCTCGAGTCGACGTTTGGTCGACACGATGTCCTTCTGCGAGTTGGCCGCACTCGTGGTGTGCGCCGCGTGCAGGCGGTAGTAGTAGTACGCCTCGGGGATCATGACGAACTTCGCGCCGGCGGCGAGACAGTCGGCCAGCATCCAATAGTCCTCGACCACTTGCAGGGTGGTGTCGTACTGAATGCCGTGGTCGATGAGGAACTGCCGGCGGATCAACGGCTTGGTCAATCCGAGAGCGATGCCGTCGCGCTCGAAGCCGAGCCGGCGTAGCAAGCCGGCCATGTCGATCTCGAGTGTTTCGAGCAACGGCTCGCCGCAGAGTTCGCTCAGGGTCGACGACGGTATCTCGTCGCCATGACGGATGACGAGCAGGTCATCGGAGAGCAGATCGGCGCCGTGCTCGTCCGCAGCGGCAAGCATTCGTTCAAGTCGCGGTGGCTGGTACCAATCGTCGCTGTCGAGCGGCGTGATGAAACGACCGGTCGATCGCATCAACGCGTGATTACGCGTCTTGCCGATACCGAGATTCTGTTCGTTCTGGAAGATCTTGATGCGGCGATCGCTCTTGGCGTACCCGCGTGCAATCTCGAGCGTGGCGTCAGTGGACCCGTCGTCGACGATCACCAGTTCCCATGACGACATGGTCTGGGACTGCACCGACTCGATCGCGCGAGCGATGAGGTCGGCACGGTTGTACGCCGGCATCGTCACGGTGATCTCGGGGTGATCCATACGCGAGGCCAAGGATATGGTGCGACCCTTCGCCGACCCATGGGTCGAATGGACACATTGCCTGCGGTTTTGCTGCTAGAGCTCGCCCGCGCGGGCGATCATGCAAGCCCGGCCGCGATCTCGAGCAGCGTCTCGTCGCTGCCGTGCGCACCGATGAGCGCGAGGTTGACCGGCAAGTCGGCGATGCTCGCCACTGGCAGCGACACGCACGGGGCGCCGACCAACGTGGGCACGATGTTCACTGCGAGCGTGCGGGCGCGCAGAGCGGGCAACTCGTCGACCGGCAGGTCGAGCCGCGGCGCGACCGATGGCGCCGCGGGCACTGCGAGGATCGCTCCGTGGCGACAGAGTTCGCGGTGCCGGGCAATGGCGGCGTCGCGGATCGGGCGCACCGCGTCGGCGCCTTCGTGCGTCGCCTTGGCGGCCATGGCGAAGCGAGCGGCCACGCCGCGGCCGAGTACTGGTTGCGCTTCGGTCAGCCACCGACCGTGCACTGCCCACGCCTCGGGGGCCATCAGCTTGGGATACGCCTCGGCCATCGCCAGCCAGCCGCGTACACCGTCCTCCGAAAAGTGATGCCGTGTGAGTCGCAAGTTTGCGGCCGCCGCGACGCGTTCGAGCGCGCCGAGCAAGACCTCACGGACATCGTCGTCCGCGAGTAGGAACGCGTCGGAGAGAACGATGATCTCTTGCGGCCGAGCGCGGTCTTCGCCTTTCGGCAACAACACGGTGCCCACGTCGCGCAAGAGGCCGCCGTCGCGCGCGAACCATCCGACGGTGTCGTAGCTCGGCGCCAACGGCACGGCGCCGCGGTTGTCGACGCGGCCATGCGTCGGGCGAATACCGAACACGCCGCAGTACGACGCAGGCACGCGGACCGAGCCGGCGGTGTCGGTGCCGAGCGCGAAGGGCACGAGCCCGGCAGCCACCGCGACGGCAGATCCGCTCGACGAGCCGCCGGGAATCCGCTCGGGGTCGCGCGGGTTGCGGGGGGTGCCGTAATGGGGGTTGGTCCCGGCGAGGCTCCAGGTGAATTCGTCCGTGATGGCCTTGCCGACGAGCCGAGCGCCGGCATCGACCAGCTTGGCCACTGCGGGCGCCGTGCTGGTCGCGGCGGGATGCGCCGCGAGATACTCGGGGTTGCCGGCGCTGGTCTTGTAGCCCGCGACATCGAAGACGTCTTTGACCACGAAGTCGCAGCCATCGAGCGGACCACCCGGCCGGCCCTCGAGCATCACCTCGGGCCCGACCACGAGAGCACCAAAGTTGTCCTGGGCGAGCACGAGTTGATTTGTACACGATCGAGCGACCGAGGAGGTAACCGTCCCGGCCGATTAGCCTGCCGCCCCATGCGACGTGTGGCCATACTCAACGACTATCAAGGGGTCGCACGCGATTACGCCGACTGGACCACCATCGACGATCGCGTGCAGACCCACCAATTCCGCGATCACATCGCGGACCCTGAGGCGTTGGTCGAGGCGTTGCAGCCTTTCGCAGTGGTCGTCGCCATGCGTGAACGCACCGCATTGTCGCGCGAAGTCATCGCGCAGCTGCCCAATCTCGAAATGGTGGTGACCACCGGGCCCTACAACGCGGTCATCGACGGCGACGCGCTGCGTGAGCGCGGCATCGTCTACTGCGGCACCGGCGGCGCACTGCACAACACTGCCGAGCTGACATGGGCGTTGATCTTGGCGTGCGCGCGGCAGGTGCCCCGCGAGGACCACAACGTCAAGAACGGTGGCTGGATGCTCACGGTCGGGACCGATCTCCACGGGCACACGCTCGGTCTCTGCGGGCTCGGACGCCTCGGTGGCATCGTCGCCGATGTCGGCAAGGCGTTCGGCATGAACATCATCGCGTGGAGCCAAAATCTCACCGCGGAACGCTGCGCCGAGATCGGCGCGACGCTCGTCACGAAAGACGAGCTCTTCGCCCAGTCCGACTTCGTATCGATCCACCTCGTGTTGTCGGATCGCACCCGCGGTCTCGTCGGCGACCGCGAGCTGCGGCTGATGAAGCCGAGCGCCTATCTCGTCAACAGCAGTCGCGGGCCTATCGTCGACGAAGACGCGTTGGCCCAGGTGCTCCGCGAGCGCGTCATTGCCGGCGCCGGCCTCGACACATTCGGCGTCGAGCCGCTACCGCTCGATCACCCGTTTCGCACGCTCGACAATCTCGTCGTGACCCCGCATCTCGGCTATGTCACCGAAGGTTGCTATCGCATCTTCTTCAACGACATCGTCGAGGACATTGCGGCGTGGCTCGACGGCAATCCCATCCGCATCGTCGGCGGCTGAACCCGCTCGCGGGATCGTCAGAGGCGCTCGATGAGCGTGCCGGTGCCCAGCCCGCCGCCGCAACACATGGTGATGATCGCTCGGCGACCGCCGGTGCGTTCGAGTTCGTGCAGCGCCTTGGTGAGCAGGATCGCGCCGGTGCCGCCTAGCGGATGACCGAGCGCGATGGCGCCACCGTTGGGGTTGACCCGCGCGGGGTCGGCGCCGAGTTCGCGTTGCCACGCGAGCACGACCGACGCGAACGCTTCGTTGATCTCGAAGACGTCGATGTCGTCGATGGTCAAGCCATTGCGGGCGAGCA